>NZ_OZ026453.1:0-1103341 GCF_964019525.1 Spiroplasma endosymbiont of Eupeodes luniger | reverse complement strand
AAATCACACCTTGAATTACTTCCTATAAATATCATAACTTTAAAGTGGAAAAAGTTATCCATAAAAAATAAATAAATGTGGATAACTATAGTTATCCACATTATTATCCCCATTTATTTCCTTTATAAATATTGAATTTTTAATAGTTTTCCACAAAATTTAATAATAACTAAAAACTTGTTAATTACTTGTTAATTAGATGTTGGTAATTGCTATTAAAATTAATCTTAATTAATTAGTTTTTTAATATCATAACTTTCTAATTTCAAAATATCATTAGGTAAACGAATAATAATTCTTTCATTTCTAAAATTAATAAGTCAAAAATTTCTTTGATTAATAGTAATAAAAAAGAGTTTCATCTATATGACATACTAACCTTAGTAACTAAGTTTAATTCTTTCATTAGACTTCTTGCGATACCTTTTTTATTAAAATATTCTTATAAAATATAATTTATGAGGATATCAAAATATGAACAATAATAAATTTAATACTCTTAATGATAAAGAATGGTTAAGATTAACAGGAATAAAAAAATCCACTTTTAATAAAATGTTAGATATTTTACAAGTAGCTGAAATAGAAAAATTTAAAAAAGGTGGTAAAACTAATAAATTATCACTAGAAAATAGATTATTGATGACTTTATTATATTGACGAGAATATCAGACTTATTTTCATCTTGGTAAAAATTTCGGAATTAGTGAAGCTAATTGTTATCGCAATATCAAGTGAATTGAAGATATTTTAATTAAAAACTCTGATTTTCAACAACTTGCTAGTAAAAAAGCACTAATAAATGATTATTTTAATGATAAAACTATTATTATTATTATTGATGCTACCGAAACTCCAATCCAACGCCCAAAAAAAGACAAAAACAATCTTATTCTGGTAAAAAGAAAAAACACACCATTAAAACACAAGTAATTATCGAACAAGAAACCAGAAAAATTATTGCAACAAGTTTTTCACTTGGGAAAAAACATGATTATGCTTTATTTAAAGAATCAAAAATCCCAATTTTAAAAAATCCCAAATTAATAGTTGATAGTGGTTATCAAGGAATACAAAAAATTCACAATAATGTTCTAATACCTACAAAGAAAACAAAGAAAAACCATTTAAATAAAGCACAAAAACAACATAATAGACTAGTTTCAAAAATGAGAATTATTATTAGACTTCTTGCGATACCTTTTTTATTAAAATATTCTTATAAAATATAATTTATGAGGATATCAAAATATGAACAATAATAAATTTAATACTCTTAATGATAAAGAATGGTTAAGATTAACAGGAATAAAAAAATCCACTTTTAATAAAATGTTAGATATTTTACAAGTAGCTGAAATAGAAAAATTTAAAAAAGGTGGTAAAACTAATAAATTATCACTAGAAAATAGATTATTGATGACTTTATCATATTGACGAGAATATCAGACTTATTTTCATCTTGGTAAAAATTTCGGAATTAGTGAAGCTAATTGTTATCGCAATATCAAGTGAATTGAAGATATTTTAATTAAAAACTCTGATTTTCAACAACTTGCTGGTAAAAAAGCACTAATAAATGATTATTTTAATGATAAAACTATTATTATTGATGCTACCGAAACTCCAATCCAACGCCCAAAAAAAGACAAAAACAATCTTATTCTGGTAAAAAGAAAAAACACACCATTAAAACACAAGTAATTATCGAACAAGAAACCAGAAAAATTATTGCAACAAGTTTTTCACTTGGGAAAAAACATGATTATGCTTTATTTAAAGAATCAAAAATCCCAATTTTAAAAAATCCCAAATTAATAGTTGATAGTGGTTATCAAGGAATACAAAAAATTCACAATAATGTTCTAATACCTACAAAGAAAACAAAGAAAAACCATTTAAATAAAGCACAAAAACAACATAATAGACTAGTTTCAAAAATGAGAATTATTATTGAAAATATTTTTGCTATTCTTAAAAAATTTAAAATTATGACAGAAAAATATCGTAATCGTAGAAAAAGATTTGGTTTAAGATTTAATTTAATTGCCTCAATTTATAATTTGCAATTATTAATTTAACATAAAAGATTTATTTAAAATTAAAGAATTTAAATAATAAATTCGTTTTTTGTTGTGGCAAAATATTAATTTTTTAGATAAAAGACATAATTAATTAAAATTATATTTTTCTATTACTGTCTTTTTACAAATATTTGTAATTTTTTTAATAGGTTATGCAAGAAGTCTAATATTTAAAGTTGAAACATCTTTTCAATATAACGATAATCCGCCCATTATTTGACAAACAAAAAATCTAGCAAAGGTATATTTGCTAGATTTTAGTGAGGAACATTTCGGATACCCCAATACCGCACAGGACTAAGCCTTTATCTTAGTCATCGGACATTTTTGTGTAGAATGTCCTTGAATACGACACTTCTATAGTAACATATTCTAATATAAGATGTAAATACTTTCTTAGTTATTTTTAAAATTTATTTAATTTCAACCCCAGCACCAGCAGCAACAAGTTTTTCTTTAATTTTTTCGGCTTCTTCTGGTTTAACTTTTTCTTTAATTACTGGATTTTCACCCTCAACTAATTTTTTAGCTTCCATTAAAGGTTTTTCGGTAATCTCTGCTACTGCTTTAATAACTGCAATTTTAGAATCACCAAGTTTAGTTAAAATAACATTTACCTCTGTCGGTACAACATTACCATCACCCTGTGAAGCTGCTTGCATCATCACTGGTGCACTAGCAGTAACATTAAAATGTTCTTCAATTGCTTTTACTAATTCATTTAGTTCAATTAATTTCATCTCTGCTAGCGAAGCGATAATATCTTGCTTTGTTATTTTATTACCTTTTTTAACACTATCAGTTTTTTCTTTAATTTTTTTTTCTTCGTTAATTTTATTTTCTACTTCTTCTTGTGTATCTTTTTTTATTGGATTATTTTCTGCCATAATATAATTCTCTCCTTTTATTTTTATATACCAGTTTATTCTGTTAGTTGTTTATCAGCAATGGCTTTAATTGCTAAAGCAACATTAATTAATGGACTAATAATTACTGAAGCAAACATTGAAATAAGACTGTTTTTTGAAGGCAATGTGGCTAATACTTGTAATTCATCATATAAAACTACTTTACCATCCAAAATAGCACTTTTTAATAGTAAATTTTTATATTCCTTAGCAAAATTAGCTAATAATCTTGGCGCCACAATTTCATCAGTTGCCGAAAACACTAATGCATTAGGACCTAATAAGACATCATCTAAATTATTAATACTTAACTCTTGTAATGCTCTTTTTACTAATGTATTTTTATAAATTTTTAAACTAACATTCTCACTTCTTAACTGTAACCTTAAATTAGTTAAATCTTTAACAGAAAATCCATGATAATGAATAATAGTTGTTGACTTTGACGATGCAATCTTTGTTTTAATCTCTTGAACAATATTACTTTTAATTTCTATTGCTGGTCGCATTCATCCACCCCTTCCTAATTTCTTAAACATAACCGTTTAATCCTGAAATCAATATCTATCTTACATAAAAAACTCGGTATGTAATACCGAGTTTAAAAGAGTTTTTGTAATCCAAAATCCTATACCTTTTAATCCTCGGCAACATAATTAAGGCTTCCCCGTTGCTGTCTATAGACTATTGATAGCATAAGATAATAATAATATGTTTTTAACACAAATGCAATACTTATTTTTGTAGAAACTGTAGAAACCATATACATATGACAAGATTTTGTTTTCTACAAACTTTTAGGGGGTGTTTTCTTTTGGCAGTAATATTTTGTATTGAATGCGACAACGAAAGTTATGTTGTTGGTAATAAAAATACAGTTGGAATCTGTAATTCTTGCGATGAAAAGGGTTTTTAAATTTTGAAAGGAACGATAGATTATAAAATATGTCGCTGGTGTTTACATCTATTTAGTGATAAACGATATTTGCATGTTGCTTGTGAGAAAAAAATTATTAATCATATTAAAAAAATTTTAAAAAATAAAAGTAAAAGGAATTTAAAAAATAATGTTTAAAGTTAAATTAGTTAGTATAAAAAGAAAAATATTTAAAAATAAAGATGGCTCTATGATGTCAGGTTATTCTGCCGAATTTTTGCGTTATGAAAATGACTTATTTGAGCCTACCGGCGAACAAAAGGCTTTATGAATTGATGATAACAATCTAGAACAACAAGAAATTTATAAACTGTTAAAAGAAAATGTTAAATCATTTTTTAGTTGCGAATTAACTTTTGAAAAAACCCCCAAAATAGTTAACTTGCAAAAAATTGAATTATCAAAAAATCAAAAAAACTTGTCCAGTTAATTGATAATCACTTCGGTCTGCGAAGCGGTGCGGAAGGCGTATGCCCCGCCCGCTAGCGGGTTAGTCGGCGAAGCCGACTATTACTTGATTAAATAACACAACTGGCGAAAATCTAAAACTGGAGCATAAAATATGAATTTACAACCTCAAAATCCGATTGATTTTTATATGAAAACCATTTATTACGGTCAATATATTCGCAATATTGTTATGCCTTTAGAACGCATCAAAGCAAATACTCGTAATGCTAATGGAGTCAAAAATAAGGGTAATTGTGATACAAAACTGCTTAATAGCAATATTCGTGCAAAATCTACTGTCATTCGGAAGGCATATCATAATTTTTGAGACTGTAAAAAACTTACATTCTTAACGCTTACTTATGCTGATGTTAATGAATTTGATATTAGAAAATGTAAGCGTGATTTAAATAAATTTTTTAAAAAATTAAAATACTGATTTAAAGTTAAAAATAAAAATATTAAGTATTTATATACCTATGAATATCAGAAACGAGGCGTTATTCATTTTCATATTTTAATCACCGAAAAAATACCTCATAAAATTATTTTACAATTTTGACCTTATGGAATTAATAAAAATATTAGAGTTCGTGAAAACACTAATGAAATGGTTGTAAAATATTGCTCTAAATATATAACTAAAAATGTCCTGAACGAAAAATCATTAAATCAGTATGACTTAAATATCAAGGCTTATCAATTCTCATATAACTGTCAAAATCCCATTACTAGAAAACAAGTATTTACCGATACTTTGAATAATATTGTTAATCGAACTGTAAATTCTGAATTTGTAAAATACTTAAAATCAACAGTTAATAAATTTAAAACCAAAATGTGCGGAGCAATCTATGAATTTAAAAATATTAATTATATAGACTTTGAAAGTGCAAATTATGCTTCATTAGAAAGTTTAAGATTTAGAAATCAACTAAGAAAAATGAAACATTAGGAGTTAAAAAATGAAAGAAAAATTGCAATTTAAAATAAGAATTAAAAATTAAAAAATTAAGGAGAAAAGAAAGATGAGTATATTTGGCCTAGTGTTCTTTACGATTTTAACATTATTACTAGCATACTATATTGCGGTTAATATTTATCGTTTTTTTAAAGATAAAAAGAAATATGGTAGTGAAGCAAAACAGTTGCCAAAAGATTTTACTTATGCACAACGAATATTTATTGCAAAGTTTAAGCGAAATTTATTAGAACAAGATGAAAAAGAAATTAAAAAGTAGGTTTAGAAAATGTTTAAAAAAATAATTATTGAGTTAATTGAATTAATTTATCCAACTGCCGATTTACCACCCCAAGTTGTCTTTTTGTTTTCAATTTTAATAATTGTAATGCTGTTCTCGGCCATTATTTTTCTACTCTTTTGACCTTTTAAGCGGTAATTATTATGTTTTTAGTTGCTTGAAAAGATTTAGATTGAGAAATGACAAAATTGTATTTTTGAGATTTATTTATTCAAATTAAAATTATTCCGGCGTGAGTTTCTGGTAAAGAAATTGATTTAACCCAAGAACTACTTTGACTTTTAATAGCGAATATTGCCTTTTGAATGGTATTAATATTCATTATCTTATTTATGGTTATTTTATTTTATAAGGTTAAATCATATTTTGTTTAGAAAGGGGGTGATTATATGTTTAGAACTTTTCTTGATGGAGCAATAACACCGGTAGCAATTACTGGTGAACAAGCGGTCACTAACTTATGAAAAGCATTAATTAAAGCGTTCGGTAATATTTGAACTGACATTATTGGTGGTAATATGCCAAATGTCGTTAATTTCTTTGCTACATATTGAGTTTTCTTACTTGGTGTGATTATTGGTTTATTTTTAATCGCTTTCAAAATGTTTGAAAAATTAATGCCCGGCAGATAATAATAAAAATAAAGAAAGTGTGATTTAAGTGATGCTATTGTTTAAAAAAATAAATTTAAGATTATATGATTTTGTTGCTTTAAATCGCACTTTATTTATTATTGCGTGATTCTATGGTGCGATTTTGCATTATTATAATCCTCAGAGTTGACGAATGCTATTTGATATTATTTATTTATTAATTGCTTTGTATATTTTATATACTAAAATTTCTCATTTCTTTGCTCGTCGTAGTTTTATTAATTTCTTATTAAATTCACCCTTAAATTTAGTCATTGGTGCTTTAGGGACCGGAAAAACTGCTTTAATGGTTTTAGCTTCTTACTTATTAAGTGGTTGAAAAACGATTTCTACTTTTCCGATTACAGATAAACAAATGCTTTCATTAGGGCATATGTCACTTTTAGATTATAATTATCCAATTTTAGATGAAAAATCATTATTACTTTGAGATGAAACCAATTTATTTCTCGAAGGTACTGACTACAAAGAAAATGATAGGGTAACCCAAGGCTTACAAGAATATTTCGCTTCGGCTCGACAATTTACCCATATCGTATTAGCAAGCGGACAACGAGCCGAACATATATGGGTTAAAGTCAGGGATATTGCGAATTCAATAATTGTTGGCATTAGAAAAAAACCAGTTAGTATTTTCCGACCCTATTTACAAGTTATTTATGGCACCTTTAAATCGGTAAGCGAATACGAACAATGACGATTAACGCTAATTAATGCAAAAAATGATAAAAAAGGTCGGAAAATCAAGTATCGTAGTATTCCGGAATTAGACATTTATTTCTTTAAATTGAAAATTCCGATGTCAATTTTAAATCTTTACGATAATAAATATTTATCATTCTTGCGTGAATTAAGTAATCGTGCTTTGAATGATAATTATCAACATAAATTTTGAAATGATAATGTAATGGATATTGAAGCATTAGAATATTTAAAAATGGAAAAATTCAGTAAGATACTTACTAAGTTAAAAAATAATCTGAAGAAGAAAAATAAGTAAAGGAGTTTTAAAAATGGAAAACTTAGAAAAAATGGCTAGTTTAATTGGCGATATGTTTTATAAAGTTTTTGATTTAATTTGAACTTTAACGATTCCTGGAACAGATATTCGCATTATTATTTTTCCGCTAATTATGCTTGTGATAAATCTTGTAATTGGTGGCATTTTAGGTATTCATATTGAACGACCAAAAGTTGGTTTTCGTAAAAAATATCTAAAATCAGTTGCTAATTGAGGAACTAAGAAGCAATCATCTAGTGGTCCAATTAAGAAATTTAGTGGTAATAGTTCTAAAAACAGACCGTGAGTTAACCAACACGGACGGCGAATAAAAAGGTAGGTTTTTAAAATGTTTAAATTAATAATTTTATTTATTCTTGTTGCTGTTTTTTCTATTTTTGCTTTAAACGACTTTTTAGGTTTATGAGCCTATGTGCGTGAAGGTTTAGAATATTTTAATAAAGTTTTATCAAATAATATTAAAATTTTAGATTTGTTTAAACCAATGATAAGGTTATTTTCTCAACATCCAATTTTCCAAATTTTAGGAACGATTTGTATTTTATCAACAATATACTTTATTTTAAGAAGTTAAACGCAAAAGAAAGGACAAATAGATATGTATAAATTTATGTCGTGGTTAGTTATCGTTTTTATTGGTTTAGTCCCTCTAGGCGCCTTCTTTGATACAAAACAACCACCAAAACCTAATATGGAACATTCCTTTATGAAAAGACAAAAACGAGCCACCAATCCTAGTCAATGTGTCGATAATTGTAAATTAGAGTTTTCCGAAATTTCAAATAGTTATTTAACTATAGTTCCTAGTTTTAATTCAACCGCTATAGATATTAGCAATGTTAAAAATCAATTGCCCTCTGATATTGTTGTCCCTAATTCCGGTTTTGAAGGTTTTGAATATGGTTTTAGATATGATGATTCTTCAACTAAAAAAGCGGTTCAAGACTTTTATAAATCTAATGCAACAAAAGTTGTTAAGGGCAATGTTCCTGGCGGTTCTTATTATGAGAGATATAATATTGATAAACTCGTTGATGTTAAAATTACATTTTCTAATCAAAATTACTCACAGAGATGAAATATAATATCCTTTTCCGCAACAGTATATATTTCTCCTCCTCTACCTGAAAAACATAACGAACAACCATTACCAACTGAAATGACTAAAAAGGATGGTGAATATCAGTATAATCAGTTTCAAAATAAATTAGATTATTTAATGATACAACGGCGAGATTTTGATAAATTTAATTATAGTTATTTATATTGAGTTCCGATTTTTAATTTCTTTGATGATAATTTTAAATATATGAGTGAAATTTCAATTAAATTAAATGGTTTTAAACAAAATAGTAAATTTAATTTAAGTCGCAAAAATTCATATCCGCCCGGTTTCATTGAAGAAGTTATTTTTAGAGAGCTTTCCTTTTCCAGTTTTGGTGATGTTATTACTATAAAAACTGAGCATGGTAGCATTGTGGGTTATAATGAGTTTTTAGAAAATGGTAAATCACTTTGAAAATCTGGCTCACAAACAAGTTTTGGAATAGATTTTATTAACACCTTTTTTGGGCAAGTTAATTATTATGGTAATACCTTCCATTTTTTACGCTATGATGATAAATTAAAATCAGATTTTAAAGATTTTATGCTTTATTACCAAAAAGATTTAACTATTGATTTCATTAATGATTTATTTAATAAAATTTATAAAGTTTTAGGTGAGTTTTTTGTACAATTCTTTTATGCAAGTTTTGATATGGATGCTTCTACTTATGTAGAATTAGATTACAAAGGAACGCAACAAATTCCTAAAAATGTTTTACAAATGGGCTTTTTCTATCGCTCCTTAATTACTTTTTATCCCAAACAATATTTGATTAACTTTGGTTCAACAATCGAAAATAGTAAGAATATGATTTTTCGTTCTTATTTCTTTGTTAAAGATAAACAAACTGCCAATGGTTTTAAAACTGGTAAAAGTTCTTATCAAATAGATTTTAACGTTTTAAAAGCATATGATAACCAATTATGGAATGCTACTAGTAATAAACTGCATTTTTACAATGCTAAAGTTGATGTCATGTATGGGATTAATATTTTTACACTCACTTTTCCACTATATAAAAATAAAAATGAAAGTACTGAATATCATTATTCTTTATACGATTTTAACATTTTGAATTCAACAGCTTTTATTGGTGGTGGAATAAATGGTAATACCGATTTTAATTCCTACGCCCAACTGTTCTTATTGGGGCTTATTTAGTGCAATATCTTGTGGCATTCAGCACGCTTCTGTTAGTGTGTTAAATTGATTACTTGGTCTTTCGGGGATTAATCTTTTAATTCGCCCCCTTGCGGACATTGCCAAAACAACGATTAATTTTACCAAAACTGCCTTTCCGGTGTTTGAAGTTATTCCGGCATTTCAAATGCTATTTGAGTTTGTAGTGCCCTTAGCAATTTTATTAATGTTAATTAAAAAGTTCTCTTAAAATATTTTTAATATTCTTAGTATAATATAATCTCTTTGAAAGGAGGATTTTCTTTATGCGAAAATTTTTATCAGCTTTAAATTTAGTCTGTGTAATGCTTATTTCGGGATGCAATAAAAATAGCAGTAATTTTAAAAAATATGATTTCTCATTTTCTGAGATTTCAAATAGTTATTTAACTATAGTTCCTAGTTTTAATTCAACCGCTATAGATATTAGCAATGTTAAAAATCAATTGCCCTCTGATATTGTTGTCCCTAATTCCGGTTTTGAAGGTTTTGAATATGGTTTTAGATATGATAATTCTTCAACTAAAAAAGCGGTTCAAGACTTTTATAAATCTAATGCAACAAAAGTTGTTAAGGGCAATGTTCCTGGCGGTTCTTATTATGAGAGATATAATATTGATAAACTCGTTGATGTTAAAATTACATTTTCTAATCAAAATTACTCACAGAGATGAAATATAATATCCTTTTCCGCCGTTGTGTCTCATTAATTTAGTAATTTAATAAATATTCTTGAAAATCGTATTTTTTGTAATGCGATTTTCTTAATTTAAGGAGTTTAAAAATGAAATATATTATTTCCCAAGCTGATTTAGCAGATTTAAAAGCAAAAATCCAAAGTTGACTAAGTGCTAACTGCCGTAATCCTTATTACTATAAAACTAAAAAACGCATTACTGCATATTTAAATTTATGTACTTATTTCTATATTGAAGAAACCACCTTAACAAAACTTATTAAAAAATATTTTAAGAATGCAACGAAAAGCTTTTATCGTTGGGCACAAAAAATTATGACCGCTTATTATTCTGATAATTTAAATTTGTTATTGTTTAAAACTACAAAACCACAAAATCTTAATTATCAATATAGTTTAAATTCTCGCAAAAAAGTATGTGATTTATATTTTGATTACAAAAATCTTCAAGCCGGTGGAATTTGGTCTTTATTTAATAATTTAAAAATCGGTTTTCACCATGTTGAAAATTCAAAAATTCCAAAAAATATCAAAACTTTTTATCGCTGAATTAAATCTGACCCTCGTTGAAAAGAATTAAAACAACAAATCAAACAAACAAAACGCCATTTTAAGCGTTACGAAGTCTCCGAGATTGGTCTTTTACAAATGGATGCCAAAATTATTACCCCATCAAATTTTCCGGTTGATAAAAAATATTACATTTATGATTTCATTGACGAAATGACACGCATAGTATTTGGCTATGTTTATGATAGTTTAGGAACTAACAATGCCATTAATGCTGTGCAAAGAGCAATGAAAGATTTTCGTGAACTTGGCATAACTATTAAACGCCTTCGTACTGACAACGCTCCTGAATTTACTACTACTAATTGAAGCAATAAAAAATCGTACAAAGTAAAAGAAAGGCCTTTTACAACCTTTCTTTCGAGGAACGGAATTGTCCATGAAACCACACCAATTCGCTCGCCTCAATCCAATGGGAAGATTGAACGATTCCATCAACATTATAATAAATTATTTTATGCTAAGGATAATTAAACAAATATTATTACTTTTATAACTTTGAACGCCATCATTCATCTTTAAATAATAAAACTCCTTTTCAAACATTACAAGGATTTTCAATAAAATAATTTATTTACACTTTGTGTTATTTTCTTTTTACAATAAATTAAACTTATTGATTACAAAATCAATATTAACTATTTACAATAGAACAAACAGCAGAAGCAATTGCAAGAACATCATTACAACCCACTAAACTGGTTGATTTGTTCCAATTAAAGTGATTGTTACCAAAAAAATTAATTTCTTTTTTCATTACTTAATTAATTTATAAATTAAATATTTTGCACCCAGTTACAGTTATACTTTTTAAAACTCCTGTTATTGTTGAATATACTGGAATTGGAGAAAATACATCATTAACATCTCCCATTAGTTCATTCACTTCACACGTTTTAGATTGATTTTTATCTAATTCTTCTTTCGTTTTATCTATTCTTGCATTTAAGGAATCAATATTTTCATAAATTTTATTAATTTCATTTTTTAAATTTAAAATAATATTATTCATTTTGTTTATTTCATCGTGGTTTTTTATAATATTTAATTTATCCTTTAAAAGAGAAATTTGAGTTCTTAATTGAAAATTTTTATCATCTTTTCAAGTTCTTTTTTGTGCTTCAGTAAACTTTGGGACATCTTGTTCAATTTGCCGGTTAACATCATTTTCTCATTTGTTATAATCATTTTTTCATTCATTTAATAAATTTACAACATTATTATCATTTAAATATTTAATAAGAAAATAATCATAAACCTTGTTATCATCAATAATTAAAGAAAAATGATCTTCATAAATTTTATAATATAAGAAAGAAGAATTTATGTTAAAAAACAAATTATTTTTTCCGCTATTTAAATCATGTTCATAAATTTTTCCATCATTAGAAACTAAATAAATTTTTTCATCAAAGTAAAAAGAATCAATTATATTTTTATTATTAAATTCTGATAATTCTTTAAGATTTCTATCTTTTTCAACAATACCTTCAAAGCCTAGCCCTCCTCTTTCTAGTAAACCATGATAAACTTTATTGTTATTTGTAACTAAAATCACACCAGGAAAAGTTTTGTTATTTTTTTGGTATAAAAATATTTTTTTACTATTTAATAAATGAAAAGAAATTCCATTTATACCTATATATATTTTTGATCTACGATAATTCTTAATCTCGCCGTGAAAAAGTATATCACAGATATTTTGAATGGATCCTGAAAAATATCCCGAATTATATATTTCATTATCTGAATTATTCATAATCTCTCTTTTTTTAAAAATTCCATATTCATTTATAAAAATATTATCCGATATTTTTTCTCAATTTAATAATTCAATATCTGCACTATTTCTTTTATTTCTAATTAAATTTTCTAAATTATTTATTTGTTGATAATTAATATTATTTTTTGCTGGAGCTGGTGCATTGCCAACAAGTCCCGCCATTCCACTTCCAGCTATTGTGATTGTTCATAAGATTCCTAGTATTTTTTTCATATTAATTAATTTCCTTTTCATGAATTTTTAATAATAGACTTCTTGCGATACCTTTTTTATTAAAATATTCTTATAAAATATAATTTATGAGGATATCAAAATATGAAAAATAATAAATTTAATACTCTTAATGATAAAGAATGGTTAAGATTAACAGGAATAAAAAAATCCACTTTTAATAAAATGTTAGATATTTTACAAGTAGCTGAAATAGAAAAATTTAAAAAAGGTGGTAAAACTAATAAATTATCACTAGAAAATAGATTATTGATGACTTTATCATATTGACGAGAATATCAGACTTATTTTCATCTTGGTAAAAATTTCGGAATTAGTGAAGCTAATTGTTATCGGAATATCAAGTGAATTGAAGATATTTTAATTAAAAACTCTGATTTTCAACAACTTGCTGGTAAAAAAGCACTAATAAATGATTATTTTAATGATAAAACTATTATTATTGATGCTACCGAAACTCCAATCCAACGCCCAAAAAAAGACAAAAACAATCTTATTCTGGTAAAAAGAAAAAACACACCATTAAAACACAAGTAATTATCGAACAAGAAACCAGAAAAATTATTGCAACAAGTTTTTCACTTGGGAAAAAACATGATTATGCTTTATTTAAAGAATCAAAAATCTCAATTTTAAAAAATACCAAATTAATAGTTGATAGTGGTTATCAAGGAATACAAAAAATTCACAATAATGTTCTAATACCTACAAAGAAAACAAAGAAAAACCATTTAAATAAAGCACAAAAACAACATAATAGACTAGTTTCAAAAATGAGAATTATTATTGAAAATATTTTTGCTATTCTTAAAAAATTTAAAATTATGACAGAAAAATATCGTAATCGTAGAAAAAGATTTGGTTTAAGATTTAATTTAATTGCCTCAATTTATAATTTGCAATTATTAATTTAACATAAAAGATTTATTTAAAATTAAAGAATTTAAATAATAAATTCATTTTTTGTTGTGGCAAAATATTAATTTTTTAGATAAAAGACATAATTAATTAAAATTATATTTTTCTATTACTGTCTTTTTACAAATATTTGTAATTTTTTAATAGGTTATGCAAGAAGTCTAATTAATAAATTTTCTAAACAATCAAACATCCTTTCTTAAATTTATAAAGTTTAATTAATACAAAATAATTATAAATAATTAAATCAAGATGTCTACCAAAATTAAATCCTCCCGTAGTTGTTTATAAAAATTTTAAATAAAAAAATAAATTTACCCCTTTTTAAAAAAACTTCTTGTTCTTGTCATAAGTCTGTGGTATATTACATACTTTTGATAATGATGTAGAAACCATATACATATGACAAGATTTTGTTTTCTACAAACTTTTAGGGGGTGTTTTCTTTTGGCAGTAATATTTTGTATTGAATGCGACAACGAAAGTTATGTTGTTGGTAATAAAAATACAGTTGGAATCTGTAATTCTTGCGATGAAAAGGGTTTTTAAATTTTGAAAGGAACGATAGATTATAAAATATGTCGCTGGTGTTTACATCTATTTAGTGATAAACGACATTTGCATGTTGCTTGTGAGAAAAAAATTATTAATCATATTAAAAAAATTTTAAAAAATAAAAGTAAAAGGAATTTAAAAAATAATGTTTAAAGTTAAATTAGTTAGTATAAAAAGAAAAATATTTAAAAATAAAGATGGCTCTATGATGTCAGGTTATTCTGCCGAATTTTTGCGTTATGAAAATGACTTATTTGAGCCTACCGGCGAACAAAAGGCTTTATGAATTGATGATAACAATCTAGAACAACAAGAAATTTATAAACTGTTAAAAGAAAATGTTAAATCATTTTTTAGTTGCGAATTAACTTTTGAAAAAACCCCCAAAATAGTTAACTTGCAAAAAATTGAATTATCAAAAAATCAAAAAAACTTGTCCAGTTAATTGATAATCACTTCGGTCTGCGAAGCGGTGCGGAAGGCGTATGCCCCGCCCGCTAGCGGGTTAGTCGGCGAAGCCGACTATTACTTGATTAAATAACACAACTGGCGAAAATCTAAAACTGGAGCATAAAATATGAATTTACAACCTCAAAATCCGACTGATTTTTATATGAAAAACATTTATTACGGTCAATATATTCGCAATATTGTTATACCTTTAGAACGCATCAAAGCAAATAACCGCAATGCTAGCGGTTTAAAAAATAAGGGTAATTGTGATACAAAACTGCTTAATAGCAATATTCGTGCAAAATCTAATGTCATTCGGAAGGCATATCATAATTTTTGAGACTGTAAAAAACTTACATTCTTAACTCTTACTTATGCTGATGTTAATGAATTTGATATTAGAAAATGTAAGCGTGATTTAAATAAATTTTTTAAAAAATTAAAATACTGATTTAAAGTTAAAAATAAAAATATTAAGTACTTGTATACCTATGAATATCAGAAACGAGGCGTTATTCATTTTCATATTTTAATCACCGAAAAAATACCTCATAAAATTATTTTACAATTTTGACCTTATGGAATTAATAAAAATATTAGAGTTCGTGAAAACACTAATGAAATGGTTGTAAAATATTGCTCTAAATATATAACTAAAAATGTCCTGAACGAAAAATCATTAAACCAGTATGACTTAAATATCAAGGCTTATCAATTCTCATATAATTGTCAAAATCCCATTACTAGAAAACAAGTATTTACCGATACTTTGAATAATATTGTTAATCGAACTGTAAATTCTGAATTTGTAAAATACTTAAAATCAACAGTTAATAAATTTAAAACCAAAATGTGTGGAGCAATCTATGAATTTAAAAATACTAATTATATAGACTTTGAAAGTGCAAATTATGCTTCATTAGAAAGTTTAAGAATTAGAAATCAACTAAGAAAAATGAAACATTAGGAGTTAAAAAATGAAAGAAAAATTGCAATTTAAAATAAGAATTAAAAATTAAAAAATTAGAAAATTAAGGAGAAAAGAAAGATGAGTATATTTGGCCTAGTGTTCTTTACGATTTTAACATTATTACTAGCATACTATATTGCGGTTAATATTTATCGTTTTTTTAAAGATAAAAAGAAATATGGTAGTGAAGCAAAGCAGTTGCCAAAAGATTTTACTTATGCACAACGAATATTTATTGCAAAGTTTAAGCGAAATTTATTAGAACAAGATGAAAAAGAAATTAAAAAGTAGGTTTAGAAAATGTTTAAAAAAATAATTATTGAGTTAATTGAATTAATTTATCCAACAGCCGATTTACCACCCCAAGTTGTATTTTTGTTTTCAATTTTAATAATTGTAATGCTATTTTCGGCAATTATTTTTCTACTCTTTTGACCTTTTAAGCGGTAATTATTATGTTTTTAGTTGCTTGAAAAGATTTAGATTGAGAAATGACAAAATTGTATTTTTGAGATTTATTTATTCAAATTACAGTTATTCCAGCTCGTATTACTGGTGGTAAAGAAATTGATTTAACCCAGAAAACACTTTGACTTTTAATAGCGAATATTGCCTTTTGAATGATATTAGTATTCATTATCTTATTTATGGTTATTTTATTTTATAAGGTTAAATCATATTTTGTTTAGAAAGGGGGTGATTATATGTTTAGAACTTTTCTTGATGCAACAATACCACCAGTAGCAATTACTGGCGAACAAGCGGTTACTAACTTATGAAAAGCATTAATTAAAGCGTTCGGTAATATTTGAACTGACATTATTGGTGGTAATATGCCAAATGTCGTTAATTTCTTTGCTACATATTGAGTTTTCTTACTTGGTGTGATTATTGGTTTATTTTTAATCGCTTTCAAAATGTTTGAAAAATTAATGCCCGGCAGATAATAATAAAAATAAAGAAAGTGTGATTTAAGTGATGCTATTGTTTAAAAAAATAAATTTAAGATTATATGATTTTGTTGCTTTAAATCGCACTTTATTTATTATTGCGTGATTTTATGGTGCGATTTTGCATTATTATAATCCCCAAAGTTGACGAATGTTACTTGATATTATTTATTTATTAATTGCTTTGTATATTTTGTATACTAAAATTTCTCATTTCTTTGCACGGCGTAGTTTTATTAATTTCTTATTAAATTCGCCTTTAAATTTAGTAATTGGTGCCTTAGGAACTGGGAAAACTGCTTTAATGGTTTTGGCTTCTTACTTATTAAGTGGTTGAAAAACGACTTCTACTTTTCCGATTACAGATAAACAAATGCTTTCATTAGGGCATATGTCACTTTTAGATTATAATTATCCAATTTTAGATGAAAAACATTTACTGTTATGAGATGAAACTAACTTATTTTTAGAAGGAACTGATTATAAAGAAAATGATAGAGTAACCCAAGGTTTACAAGAATATTTCGCTTCGGCTCGCCAATTTACCCATATCGTATTAGCAAGCGGGCAACGAGCTGAACATATATGAGTTAAAGTTCGTGATATTGCGAATTCAATAATTGTTGGTATTAGAAAAAAACCAGTTAGTATTTTCCGACCCTATTTACAAGTTATTTACGGCACTTTTAAATCGGTAAGCGAATACGAACAATGACGATTAACGCTAATTAATGCAAAAAATGATAAAAAAGGTCGCAAAATCAAATATCGTAGCATTCCGGAATTAGACATTTATTTTTTTAAATTGAAAATTCCGATGTCAATTTTAAACCTTTATGATAATAAATATTTATCATTCTTGCGTGAATTAAGTAATCGTGCTTTGAATGATAATTATCAGCATAAATTTTGAAATGATAATGTAATGGATATTGAAGCATTAGAATATTTAAAAATGGAAAAATTTAGCAAGATACTTACTAAGTTAAAAAATAATTTGAATAAAAAAAATAAGTAAAGAAGTTTCTTCGGCGGTTGGACTATTTATCATATTTCACCTCCTTTCTAATATTGTCGCTACTAAAAACGCAATCAACCACAACATTATTTTACTCTATGAAAGGAACAATAAAAAATGGAAAACTTAGAAAAAATGGCTAGTTTGATTGGCGATATGTTTTATAAAGTTTTTGATTTAATTTGAACTTTAACCATTCCTGGAACAGATATTCGCATTATTATTTTTCCGCTAATTATGCTTGTGATAAATCTTGTAATTGGTGGCATTTTAGGTATTCATATTGAACGACCAAAAGTTGGTTTTCGTAAAAAATATCGAAAATCAGTTACTAATTGAGGAACTAAGAAACAATCATTTAGTGGTCCAATTAAGAAATTTAGTGGTAATAGCCCTAAAAACAGACCGTGAGTTAACCAACACGGACGGCGAATAAAAAGGTAGGTTTTAGAAAATGTTTAAATTAATAATTTTATTTATTCTTGTTGCTGTTTTTTCTATTTTTGCTTTAAATGACTTTTTAGGTTTATGAGCATATGTGCGTGAGGGTTTAGAATATTTTAATAAAGTTTTATCAAATAATATTAAAATTTTAGATTTGTTTAAACCAATGATAAGGTTATTTTCCCAACATCCGATTTTCCAAATTTTAGGAACGATTTGTATTTTATCAACAATATATTTAATTTTAAGGAGTTAAAAAATGAAAAAGTTAAAGAAAATATTAAGTATTAAATGATTTAAAAGCGTTTTAGGTTTTATGCATTTTTTTATTATATTTCATACTGTTATGGTTATGATTTGAGTGTTTTTAACAAGAATTAGAACTAATACAGATGAGTTTTTTAAAGATTTTATATTGTTTGATTTTCAAAATGTATTTTTTAAGGTGTATTTTTGATTATTAATGGTTTATTTGTTAATAACTGCTATTAAGTTATTTATTAGGGGTTATTACTTTAATAAAGTTTTTAGAAAGCATCAAATGCAAGTTACTAATTGTGAATGTCCACAACATAATCATTATAAATTTTCTGATGCTTTTAAAGCGATAAAAAATAGTTTTAAGGCGTGATGTGATGCATAAGATTATTTCTTGATTTATTGTAATGTTTATTGGTTTAGTCCCTCTAAGCGCCTTCTTTGATACAAAAAAATCACCAAAACCTAATATGGAACAATCTTTTATGAAACGACAAAAACGAGCTACTAATCCTAGTAATGGTGAAATTTATGAATTTTCTTTATCTAAAGCAACTATTAATTGAATGTGAGATGGATTTAGGCAAAACTTTAGCATAGCCCTAAGTGAATTTAATAAAAATGAAAGCGGATTAAGTAAATTGCCAATTGAATTTAAAAATACATTAGCTATGAAAAATAGTTATATTTATTTAGATGAAGAAGGAATCAGTACATTAAAAACTGGTAATTTTGCAAGAAGTGGTAATTTAGAAGTAGTGGATATCAAAGGTAAAATAATTAAAACGCATAGTTTTTATAATTGATTACAATTAATGTTTACTTCTCCCCCTTTGCCTGAAAAAGATAACGAACAACCATTACCTACCGAAATAACTAAAAATGATGGCGAATATCAATATAATCAGTTTCAAGATAAACTTGATTATTTAATGATACAACGCCGAGATTTTGATAAATTTAATTATAGCTATTTATATTGAGTCCCAATTTTTAATTTCTTTGATGATAATTTTAAATATATGAATGAAATATCAATTAAGTTAAATGGCTTTAAACAGAATAGCAAATTTAGTTTAAGTCGTAAAAATTTATATCCTGAACCTGATATGATGGAAAAAGTTATTTTTAGAGAACTTTCCTTTTCTAGTTTTGGTAATGTTATTACTATAAAAACTGAACATGGTAGCATTGTTGGCTATAATGAGTTTTTAGAAAATGGTAAATCACTTTGAAAATCTGGCTCGCAAACAAGTTTTGGAGGAAATTTTATTAATACCTTTTTTGGACAAGTTAATTATTATGGTAATACCTTCCATTTTTTACGCTATGATGACAAATTAAAGACTGATTTTAAAGATTTTATGCTTCATTATCAAAAAAATTTAACTATTGATTTCATTAATGATTTATTTAATAAACTTTATAAAGTTTTAGGTGGTTTTTTCGTACAATTCTTTTATGCCAGCTTTGATATGGATACTTCTACTTATGTAGAATTAGATTACAAAGGGATGCAACAAATTCCTAAAAATGTTTTACAAATGGGCTTTTTCTATCGCTCCTTAATTACTTTTTATCCTAAACAATATTTAATTAATTTTGATTCAACAATGGAAAATAGTAAAAATATAATTTTTCGTTCTTATTTTTTTGTTAAAGATAAACAAATTGTCAATGGTTTTAATGCCGGTAAAAGTTCTTATCAAATAAATTTTAATGTTTTAAAAGCATATGATAATCAGTTATGGAATGCTACTAGTAATAAACTGCATTTTTATAATGCTAAAGTTGATGTGATGTATGGAATTAATATTTTTACACTAACTTTTCCGCTATATAAAAAGAAAAATGAAAGCACTGAATATCATTATTTTTTATACGATTTTAACATTTTGAATTCAACGGCTTTTATTGGCGGCGGCATAAGCGGTAATATGGATGACTTAATTCCAACACCTAACTGTTCTTATTGGGGTTTATTTAGTGCCATATCTTGTGGTATTCAACACGCTTCTGTTAGCATGTTAAATTGATTACTTGGCCTTTCTGGAATTAATCTTTTAATTCGCCCCCTTGCGGATATTGCTAAAACAACAATTAACTTTACTAAAACTGCTTTTCCGGTGTTTGAAGTCATTCCGGCATTTCAGATGTTATTTGAATTTGTAGTTCCTTTAGCAATTTTATTAATGTTAATTAAAAAGTTTTCTTAAATTTGGTAGAATACTCTATTAAATGTATAATTTCTTCTTAAAGAAAGGAGGTTTTTTGTTATGTGAAAAAAGAGTTTATTAGTGTTAAGTTTAGCAAGCGTGATGTTTGCCCCGGCTTGTAAAAGTAATAATATTTCAATTGCTGATAATTTTAAAGAATATGAATTTTCTTTATCTAAAGCAACTATTAATTGAATGTGAGATGGATTTAGGCAAAACTTTAGTATAGCCTTAAGTGAATTTAATAAAAATGAAAGCGGATTAAGTAAATTGCCAATTGAATTTAAAAATACATTAGCTATGAAAAATAGTTATATTTATTTAGATGAAGAAGGAATCAGTACATTAAAAACTGGTAATTTTGCAAGAAGTGGTAATTTAAAAGTAGTGGATATCAAAGGTAAAATAATTAAAACGCATAGTTTTTATAATTGATTAGAATTAATGTTTACTTCTCCCCCTTTGCCTGAAAAAGATAATGAGCAAGCATTACTTAATCAATTAAAAAATTAATAAATATTTTTGAAAATCGTATTTTTTGTAATACGATTTTCTTAATTTAAGGAGTTAAAAAATGAAATATATTATTTCCCAAGCTGATTTAGCAGATTTAAAAGCAAAAGTCCAAAGTTGGCTAAGTGCTAATTGCCGTAATCCTTATTACTATAAAACTAAAAAACGCATTACTGCCTATTTAAATTTATGTACTTATTTTTATATTGAAGAAACAACTTTAACAAAACTTATTAAAAAATATTTTAAAAATGCAACGAAAACCTTTTATCGTTGGGCACAAAAAATTATGACCGCTTATTATTCTGACAATTTAGATTTGTTATTGTTTAAAACTACAAAACCACAAAATCTTAATTATCAATATAGTTTAAATTCTCGTGAAAAAATATGTGATTTATATTTTGATTACAAAAATCTTCAAGCCGGCGGAATGTGGTCTTTATTTAACAATTTAAAAATCGGTTTTAACGATGTCAACAATTCAGAAGTTCCTAAAAACATCAAAACTTTTTATCGTTGAATTAAATCTGACCCTCGCTGAAAAGAATTAAAACAGCAAATCAAACAAACAAAACGCCATTTTAAGCGTTACGAAGTCTCCGAGATTGGTCTTTTACAAATGGATGCTAAAATTATTACCCCATCAAATTTTCCGGTTGACAAAAAATATTATATTTATGATTTCATTGACGAAATGACACGCATAGTATTTGGTTATGTTTATGATAGTTTAGGAACTAACAATGCCCTTAATGCCGTACATAGAGCAATGAAAGATTTCGGCGAACTTGGCATAACCATTAAACGCCTTCGTACTGATAACGCACCAGAATTCACTACTACTAACTGAAGTAATAAAAAAGCATACAAAGTAAAAGAAAGGCCTTTTACAACCTTTCTTTCAAATAATGGGATTGTTCACGAAACTACACCTATTCGTTCGCCACAGAGTAACGGCAAAATCGAGCGATTTCATCAACATTATACCAAATTGTTTTATGCTAAGAATAAAAAATTAAATCAAAATGAACTACAACATTATTTAAATCAATATTATTATTTTTACAACTTTGAACGCCGTCATTCATCATTAAATACTAAAACCCCATTTCAAAAATTACAAAATTTTTAATCTTTTTAAAAATTTTGTAGAATTATAAAATTAACTAAGCTTTATTCCCTCACCAATCCATATTCAACTAGCACCACCAGAATTTGAATTTCAAATATCAACTCAAACAATAGAAGGAATTTGTATATGTCATTTTCTTGTGTTTTCGTTTCAATAAAATGTTATACCTACAGATTGAGTAAAACACATTCCAGCAATAAAATCTTTATCACATTTATCATTTAGTGTAGCTAATTTTATTTTATCTGATCATTCTCTTGCAGCGAAATCTCTTAAATTTTTATTTACAATATAATTTTTAAAATTTTTTCTTAAATCGCTTTGGTTTATTTTTGTTCCAGAATATGGATCATTACCCCAACTAAATTTAGTTAATTGTTCACCGAAAAAATCAATTTTATTATATTTTAAAGGGGAAATATCTCCTATTTCAGTTTCAGAAAAATCATAATGAAAAAAACCTTTTGAAGTATGAGCATTACCATCGATTCATTGATCAATATTGTGCTTTGAAACTTTATAATCATCTCTAAAATATACAATCTTTTCTGGGATATTAAAACAATATTCATCATTACCATTTAAATCTCTTACTTGTTTTCTATTACAACTATTTAAATGAGCATCCATTCTACCCGAAAACATTAAAATAGTAGCCGCTGCTAAAAATCCATTTAAAGTTCCATGTTGGTCCACATAAACAATAGCTTGATTAGTTAAATTATCTCAATTTGTTATGTGGTTATGAAAAAAACTTCATGTTGCCTCAGTTGGATTATAATTAATAATTGAACTTCTCACTACTCTAAATCTAATACTTTCAGATGTAGCTAAAATAACACGAGCTAATGCACCTCTAATTACTGAAACATTACCTGAAGAGCTGGGATTATCTCCATAGTTAATAATATCTCAAAATGCTTGAGTTATATTATTGTCTCATCTAACTACCGCTTCACCTGAATCGGGTATAGGCATAAGATTATTATAATTAGCAGAAAATCCAAAACTTCTAGAAAAATATCCACTTAATTCTGTTATAGTTGAGTCAGAAAAATGATAATACAAGTTTAAAGGAACTTCATTGTTTGTGACAACCGAAACCCCCTCTAAGTAAAAATCACTTGATCTAAAAACTAACTGAATGTCTCTTCCCTCAAACAAAATGGGTATAATAAAATATCTATAGTTTGAATTTGAATTTACAGAAAAATAATTTGAATTACAAACAGTTTCGTTCCCACTTAAAGAATCTGAAACATTCAGAATAATTCCTTTTTCTAATAAATCTTTTATAACTTTACATAAATTTTTAAAATATTCTTTAACATCAAAATCAAAATTTAATGTCCCTGTTGTAAATATATTATTATTTTGTCTTTTATTTCTTTTTAAAGTTTCTAAATTATTTTTTTGTTGATAAGGAGCTGCAGCAATGACCATCGGCATTGTTGCGCCACTAATTGTTAGTATACTCAATAAACTGAGTATTTTTTTCATATTAATTAAATTCCTTTTTGTGAATTTTTACTAAATTAATAAAATTTATTCAACAATCAACCAGTCTTTCTACCAAAAAAATAATCTGTAATCTTTTTCCCTTGGAATTTAATTATAAACTGCTTTTAAAAATTTTCTTAGAATTTGTCGTTATTTATAAAAATTTTAAATAAAAATTAAATTTGCCCCTTTTTTAAAAAACTTCTTGTTCCTGTCATAAGTCTGTGGTATATTACATACTTTTGATAATGATGTAGAAACCATATACATATGACAAGATTTTGTTTTCTACAAACTTTTAGGGGGTGTTTTCTTTTGGCAGTAATATTTTGTATTGAATGCGACAACGAAAGTTATGTTGTTGGTAATAAAAATACAGTTGGAATCTGTAATTCTTGCGATGAAAAGGGTTTTTAAATTTTGAAAGGAACGATAGATTATAAAATATGTCGCTGGTGTTTACATCTATTTAGTGATAAACGATATTTGCATGTTGCTTGTGAGAAAAAAATTATTAATCATATTAAAAAAATTTTAAAAAATAAAAGTAAAAGGAATTTAAAAAATAATGTTTAAAGTTAAATTAGTTAGTATAAAAAGAAAAATATTTAAAAATAAAGATGGCTCTATGATGTCAGGTTATTCTGCCGAATTTTTGCGTTATGAAAATGACTTATTTGAGCCTACCGGCGAACAAAAGGCTTTATGAATTGATGATAACAATCTAGAACAACAAGAAATTTATAAACTGTTAAAAGAAAATGTTAAATCATTTTTTAGTTGCGAATTAACTTTTGAAAAAACCCCCAAAATAGTTAACTTGCAAAAAATTGAATTATCAAAAAATCAAAAAAACTTGTCCAGTTAATTGATAATCACTTCGGTCTGCGAAGCGGTGCGGAAGGCGTATGCCCCGCCCGCTAGCGGGTTAGTCGGCGAAGCCGACTATTACTTGATTAAATAACACAACTGGCGAAAATCTAAAACGGGAGCATAAAATATGAATTTACAACCTCAAAATCCGACTGATTTTTATATGAAAACCATTTATTACGGGCAATATATTCGTAATATTGTTATGCCTTTAGAACGCATCAAAGCAAATAACCGCAATGTTAGCGGTTTAAAAAATAGAGGTAATTGCGATACAAAACTGCTTAATAGTAATATTCGTGCAAAATCTAATGTTATTCGGAAGGCATACCATAATTTTTGAGACTGTAAAAAACTTACATTCTTAACTCTTACTTATGCTGATGTTAATGAATTTGACATTAGAAAATGTAAGCGTGATTTAAATAAATTTTTTAAAAAATTAAAATATTGATTTAAAGTTAAAAATAAAAATATTAAGTATTTGTATACCTATGAATATCAGAAACGAGGCGTTATTCATTTTCATATTTTAATCACCGAAAAAATACCACATAAAATTATTTTACAATTTTGACCTTATGGAATTAATAAAAATATTAGAGTTCGTGAAAATACTAATGAAATGGTTGTAAAATATTGCTCCAAATATATAACTAAAAATGTCCTGAATGAAAAATCATTAAATCAATATGATTTAAATATCAAGGCTTATCAATTCTCTTATAACTGTCAAAACCCCATTATTAGAAAACAAATATTTACCGATACTTTGAATAATATTGTTAATAGAACCGTAAATTCTGAATTTGTAAAGTACTTAAAATCAACAGTTAATAACTTTAAAACTAAAATGTGCGGAGCAATCTATGAATTTAAAAATATTAATTATATAGAATTTGAAAGTGCAAATTATGCTTCCTTAGAAAGTTTAAGATTTAGAAATCAACTAAGAAAAATGAAACATTAGGAGTTAAAAAATGAAAGAAAAATTGCAATTTAAAATAAGAATTAAAAATTTAAAAATTAGAAAATTAAGGAGAAAAGAAAGATGAGTATATTTGGCCTAGTGTTCTTTATGATTTTAACATTATTAATAGCATACTATATTGCGGTTAATATTTATCGTTTTTTTAAAGATAAAAAGAAATATGGTAGTGAAGCAAAGCAGTTGCCAAAAGATTTTACTTATGCACAACGAATATTTATTGCAAAGTTTAAGCGAAATTTATTAGAACAAGATGAAAAAGAAATTAAAAAGTAGGTTTAGAAAATGTTTAAAAAAATAATTATTGAGTTAATTGAATTAATTTATCCAACTACCGATTTACCACCCCAAGTTGTATTTTTGTTTTCAATTTTAATAATTGTAATGCTCTTCTCGGCAATTATTTTTCTACTCTTTTGACCTTTTAAGCGGTAATTATTATGTTTTTAGTTGCTTGAAAAGATTTAGATTGAGAAATGACAAAATTATATTTTTGAGATTTATTTATTCAAATTAAAGTTATTCCGGCGTGAGTTTCTGGAAAAGAAATTGATTTAACCCAAGAACTACTTTGACTTTTAATAGCAAATATTGCGTTTTGAATGGTATTAGTATTCATTGTCTTATTTATGGTTATTTTATTTTATAAGGTTAAATCATATTTTGTTTAGAAAGGGGGTGATTATATGTTTAGAATTTTTCTTGATGGAGCAATAACACCGGTAGCAATTACTGGTGAACAAGCGGTTACTAACTTATGAAAAGCATTAATTAAAGCGTTCGGTAATATTTGAACTGATATTATTGGTGGTAATATGCCCAATGTTGTTAATTTCTTTGCTACATATTGAGTTTTCTTGCTTGGTGTGATTATTGGTTTATTTTTAATCGCTTTCAAAATGTTTGAAAAATTAATGCCCGGCAGATAATAATAAAAATAAAGAAAGTGTGATTTAAATGATGCTATTGTTTAAGAAAATAAATTTAAGATTATATGATTTTATCGCTTTAAATCGCACTTTATTTATTATTGCGTGAGTTTATGGTGCGATTTTGCATTATTATAATCCCCAAAGTTGACGAATGTTATTTGATATTATTTATTTATTAATTGTTTTGTATGTTTTATATACTAAAATTTCTCATTTCTTTGCTCGTCGTAGTTTTATTAATTTCCTATTAAATTCGCCCCTAAATTTAGTCATTGGTGCCTTAGGAACCGGGAAAACTGCTTTAATGGTTTTAGCTTCTTACTTATTAAGTGGTTGAAAAACGATGTCTACTTTTCCGATTACAGATAAACAAATGCTTTCGTTAGGGCATATGTCACTTTTAGATTATAATTATCCAATTTTAGATGAAAAACATTTACTGCTATGAGATGAAACTAACTTATTTCTCGAAGGTACTGACTACAAAGAAAATGATAGAGTAACCCAGGGTTTACAAGAATATTTCGCTTCGGCTCGACAATTTACCCATATCGTATTAGCAAGCGGACAACGAGCCGAACATATATGAGTTAAAGTTCGTGATATTGCGAATTCAATAATTGTTGGCATTAGAAAAAAACCAGTTAGTATTTTCCGACCCTATTTACAAGTTATTTATGGCACTTTTAAATCGGTAAGCGAATACGAGCAATGACGATTAACGCTAATTAATGCTAAAAATGATAAAAAAGGTCGCAAAATTAAGTATCGCAGCATTCCGGAATTAGACATTTATTTCTTTAAATTGAAAATTCCGATGTCAATTTTAAACCTTTATGATAATAAATATTTATCATTCTTGCGTGAATTAAGTAATCGTGCTTTGAATGATAATTATCAGCATAAATTTTGAAATGATAATGTGATGGATATTGAAGCATTAGAATATTTAAAAATGGAAAAATTTAGCAAGATACTTACTAAGTTAAAAAATAATTTGAATAAAAAAAATAAGTAAAGGAGTTTAAAAAATGGAAAACTTAGAAAAAATGGCTAGTTTGATTGGCGATATGTTTTATAAAGTTTTTGATTTAATTTGAACTTTAACCATTCCTGGAACAGATATTCGCATTATTATTTTTCCGCTAATTATGCTTGTGATAAATCTTGTAATTGGTGGTATTTTAGGTATTCATATTGAACGACCAAAAGTTGGTTTTCGTAAAAAATATCGAAAATCAGTTGCTAATTGGGGAGTTAAGAAAAAATCATCTAGTGGTCCAATTAAGAAATTTAGTGGTAATAGTCCTAAAAACAGACCGTGAGTTAACCAACACGGACGGCGAATAAAAAGGTAGGTTTAGAAAATGTTTAAATTAATAATATTATTTATTCTTGTTGCTGTTTTTTCTACTTTTGCTTTAAATGACTTTTTAGGTTTATGAGCCTATGTGCGTGAGGGTTTAGAATATTTTAATAAAGTTTTATCGAAAAATATTAAAATTTTAGATTTGTTTAAACCAATGATAAGGTTGTTTTCCCAACATCCGATTTTCCAAATTTTAGGAACGATTTGTATTTTATCAACAATATACTTTATTTTAAGAAGTTAAACACAAAAGAAAGGATAAATAGATATGTATAAATTTATGTCATGATTAGTTATCGCTTTTATTGGTTTAGTCCCTCTGGGTGCTTTCTTTGATACAAAACAATCACCAAAACCGAATATGCAAAAATCATTTATGAAACGAGAAAAACGAGCCACAAATCCTAGTCAATGTGGTAATAGTTGTGAGTTGGAGTTTTCTAGTATTTATAATAGTTTTTTAATTCCTAGTAAAATTGGTGGTGGTGCTAAAATTAAATTTCAAGATAACATAGATTTGCCCCTTGAAATTAAACGAACTCGCATTTTTGGCTTATCTCTTGGAAATAAAAATAAAGATTGAATTAATTTTTATAAAAATAACGGTGTTAAAAAAAATTATGATGATTTTAGTTATTTAGATTCAGATTTTGGTTATGAAATTTCTGAGATAATTAAGGTTAAGATAACATTTACTAAATCAATAGGATTATCTTATAGTATAACTTCTTTCTATGCCGAAATGCCCTCTTTACCAGAAAAAGAAAACGAGCAACCATTACCTACCGAAATAACTAAAAATGATGGTGAATATCAATATAATCAGTTTCAAGATAAACTTGATTATTTAATGATACAACGCCGAGATTTTGATAAATTTAATTATAGTTATTTATATTGAGTCCCCGTTTTTAATTTCTTTGATGATAATTTTAAATATATGAATGAAATATCAATTAAGTTAAATGGCTTTAAACAGAATAGTAAATTTAGTTTAAGTCGAAAGACTTTGTATGATGATTATATAGCACAAGCTATTATTTTTACAGAACTTTCTTTTTCTAGTTTTGGTGATGTTATTACTATAAAAACTAATGGTGTTGACCTTATAGGTGATATTGAGTTTTTAGAAAATGGTAAATCAATTTTAAAATTTGGGTCGCAAACAAGTTTTGGAAGAGATTTTATCAATACCTTTTTTGGACAAATTAATTATTATGGTAATACTTTCCATTTTTTACGCTATGATGATAAATTAAAGTCTGATTTTAAAGACTTTATACTTTATTATCAAAAAGATTTAACTATTAATTTTATTAATGGTTTATTTAACAAAATTTATAAAGTTTTAGGTGAGTTTTTTGTACAATTCTTTTATGCGAGTTTTGATACAGATGCCTCTACTTATTTAGAATTAGATTATAAAGGGATGCAACAAATTCCTAAAAATGTTTTACAAATGGGGTTTTTCTATCGTTCCTTAATTACTTTTTATCCCAAACGGTATTTAATTAACTTTGGTTCAATCATCGAAAATAGTAAAAATATGATTTTTCGTTCTTATTTCTTTGTTAAAGATAAACAAATTGCCAATGGTTTTAATACTGGTAAAAGTTATTATCAAATAGATTTTAATGTGTTAAAAGCATATGATAACCAATTATGAAACGCCACTAGTAATAAACTGCATTTTTATAATGCTAAAGTCGATGTAATGTATGGAATTAATATTTTTACACTGACTTTTCCATTATATAAAAAGAAAAGTGAAAGCACTGAATATCATTATTATTTATACGATTTTAACATTTTGAATTCAACGGCTTTTATTGGTGGTGGAATAAGTGGTGATATGGATGATTTAATTCCTACGCCCAATTGTTCTTATTGAGGTTTATTTAGTGCAATATCTTGTGGTATTCAGCACGCTTCTGTTAGTGTGTTGAATTGATTACTTGGTCTTTCTGGGATTAATCTTTTAATTCGCCCTATTGCTGACATTGCCAAAACGACGATTAATTTTACGAAAACGGCATTTCCGGTATTTGAAGTTATTCCGGCATTTCAGATGTTATTTGAATTTATAGTACCATTAGCAATATTACTAATGCTATTAAAAAAGTTCTCTTAAAATATTTTTAATATTTTTATATAATATAATTTCTTTGAAAGGAGGATTTTTTGTTATGTGAAAATTTTTATCAACTTTAAATTTAATAAGTGTAATGTTTATTTCTGGGTGCAATAAAAATAGCAGTGATTTAAAAAAATATGATTTAGAGTTTCCTGGCATTTATAATAGTTTTTTAATTCCTAGTAAAATTGGTGGTGGTGCTAAAATTAAATTTCAAGATAACATAGATTTGCCCCTTGAAATTAAACGAACTCGCATTTTTAGCTTATCTCTTGGAAATAAAAATAAAGATTGAATTAATTTTTATAAAAATAACGGTGTTAAAAAAAATTATGATGATTTTAGTTATTTAGATTCAGATTTTGGTTATGAAATTTCTGAGATAATTAAGGTTAAGATAACATTTACTAAATCAATAGGATTATCTTATATTATAACTTCTTTCTATGCCAAAATACCTAATTAATTAGCAATTTTAATAAATATGTTTGAAAATCGTATTTTTTGTAATACGGTTTTCTTAATTTAAGGAGTTGTAAAAAATGAAATATATTATTTCCCAAGCTGATTTAGCAGATCTAAAAGCAAAAATCCAAAGTTGATTAAGTGCTAATTGCCGTAATCCTTATTACTATAAAACTAAAAAACGCATTACTGCCTATTTAAATTTATGTACTTATTTCTATATTAGACTTCTTGCATAACCTATTAAAAAAATTACAAATATTTGTAAAAAGACAGTAATAGAAAAATATAATTTTAATTAATTATGTCTTTTATCTAAAAAATTAATATTTTGCCACAACAAAAAACGAATTTATTATTTAAATTCTTTAATTTTAAATAAATCTTTTATGTTAAATTAATAATTGCAAATTATAAATTGAGGCAATTAAATTAAATCTTAAACCAAATCTTTTTCTACGATTACGATATTTTTCTGTCATAAGTTTAAATTTTTTAAGAATAGCAAAAATATTTTCAATAATAATTCTCATTTTTGAAACTAGTCTATTATGTTGTTTTTGTGCTTTATTTAAATGGTTTTTCTTTGTTTTCTTTGTAGGTATTAGAACATTATTGTGAATTTTTTGTATTCCTTGATAACCACTATCAACTATTAATTTGGTATTTTTTAAAATTGGGATTTTTGATTCTTTAAATAAAGCATAATCATGTTTTTTCCCAAGTGAAAAACTTGTTGCAATAATTTTTCTGATTTCTTGTTCGATAATTACTTGTGTTTTAATGGTGTGTTTTTTCTTTTTACCAGAATAAGATTGTTTTTGTCTTTTTTTGGGCGTTGGATTGGAGTTTCGGTAGCATCAATAATAATAGTTTTATCATTAAAATAATCATTTATTAGTGCTTTTTTACCAGCAAGTTGTTGAAAATCAGAGTTTTTAATTAAAATATCTTCAATTCACTTGATATTCCGATAACAATTAGATTCACTAATTCCGAAATTTTTACCAAGATGAAAATAAGTCTGATATTCTCGTCAATATGATAAAGTCATCAATAATCTATTTTCTAGTGATAATTTATTAGTTTTACCACCTTTTTTAAATTTTTCTATTTCAGCTACTTGTAAAATATCTAACATTTTATTAAAAGTGGATTTTTTTATTCCTGTTAATCTTAACCATTCTTTATCATTAAGAGTATTAAATTTATTATTTTTCATATTTTGATATCCTCATAAATTATATTTTATAAGAATATTTTAATAAAAAAGGTATCGCAAGAAGTCTAATAAATATTTTTGAAAATCGTATTTTTTGTAATACGGTTTTCTTAATTTAAGGAGTTTAAAAAAATGAAATATATTATTTCCCAAGCTGATTTAGCGGATTTAAAAGCAAAAATCCAAAGTTGACTAAGTGCTAATTGCCGTAATCCTTATTACTATAAAACTAAAAAACGCATTACTGCCTATTTAAATTTATGCACTTATTTTTATATGAAAGAAACTACTTTAACAAAACTTATTAAAAAATATTTTAAGAATGCAACAAAAACTTTTTATCGTTGGGCACAAAAAATTATGACCGCTTATTATTCTGATAATTTAGATTTGTTATTGTTTAAAACTACAAAACCACAAAATCTTAATTATCAATATAGTTTAAATTCTCGCAAAAAAGTATGTGATTTATATTTTAATTACAAAAATATCAAAGCCGGTGGAATGTGATCTTTATTTAACAATTTAAAAATTGGTTTTCACGATGTTGAAAATTCAAAAATTCCAAAAAATATCAAAACCTTTTATCGCTGAATTAAATCTGACCCTCGTTGAAAAGAATTAAAACAACAAATCAAACAAACTAAACGCCATTTTAAGCGTTATGAAGTTTCTGAGATTGGTCTTTTACAAATGGATGCTAAAATTATTACCCCATTAAATTTTCCGGTGGATAAAAAATATTATATTTATGATTTCATTGACGAAATGACGCGAATAGTATTTGGCTATGTTTATGATAGTTTAGGAACTAATAACGCGATTAATGCCATTCAAAGAGCAATGAAAGATTTTCGTGAACTTGGCATAACTATTAAACGCCTTCGTACTGATAATGCTCCTGAATTTACTACTACTAATTGAAGCAATAAAAAAGCATACAAAGTAAAAGAAAGTCCTTTTACAACCTTTCTTTCGAGGAGCGGAATTGTTCACGAAACTACACCAATCCGTTCTCCGCAGAGTAACGGAAAAATTGAACGCTTTCATCAACACTATACCAAATTATTTTATGCTAAGGATAAAAAATTAAATCAGAATGAACCAATCATTGCCTACGCAAATAACTAAAAATAATGGCGAATGTCAATATACTCAGTTTCAAGATAAATTAGATTATTTAATGATACAACGCCGAGATTTTGATAAATTTAATTATAACTATTTATATTGAGTACCCATTTTTAATTTCTTTGACGATAATTTTAAATATATGAGTGAAATTTCAATTAAATTAAATGGTTTTAAGCAAAATAGTAAATTTAATTTAAGTCGAAAGACTTTGTATGATGATTATATAGCACAAGCTATTATTTTTACAGAACTTTCCTTTTCTAGTTTTGGCGATGTTATTACTATAAAAACTAATGGTATTGACCTTATGGGTGATATCGAGTTTTTAGAGAATGGTAAATCAATTTTAAAATTTGGTTCACGAACAAGTTTTGGAGAAGATTTTATTAATACCTTTTTTGGACAAGTTAATTATTATGGTAATACCTTCCATTTTTTACGCTATGATGATAAATTAAAGGATGATTTTAAAGATTTTATACTTTATTATCAAAAAGATTTATCTATTGATTTTATTAATGGTTTATTTAATAAAATTTATAAAGTTTTAGGTGAGTTTTTTGTCCAGTTCTTTTATGCAAGTTTTGATATGGATGTTTCTACTTATGTAGAATTAGATTACAAAGGGATGCAACAAATTCCTAAAAATGTTTTACAAATGGGTTTTTTCTACCGTTCCTTAATTACTTTTTATCCCAAACAATATTTAATTAACTTTGATTCAACAATTGAAAATAGTAAGAATATGACTTTTCGTTCTTATTTTTTTGTTAAAGATAAACAAATTGCCAATGGTTTTAGTTCTGGTAAAAGTTCTTATCAAATAGATTTTAATGTTTTAAAATCCTATGATAACCAATTATGGAATGCTACTAATAATAAACTGCATTTTTACAATGCCAAAGTTGATGTGATGTATGTAATTAATATTTTCACACTAACATTTCCACTATATAAAAAGCAAAATCAAAGTACTGAATACCATTATTCTTTATACGATTTTAACATTTTGAATTCAACGGTTTTTGTTGGTGGTGGAATAAGTAGTAATATGGATGACTTAATTCCTATGCCCAACTGTTCTTATTGAGGTTTATTTAGTGCTATATCTTGTGGTATTCAGCATGCTTCTCTGTTAGCGTGTTAAATTGATTACTTGGTCTTTCGGGGATTAATCTTTTAATTCGCCCTATTGCCGACATTGCCAAAACGACAATTAATTTTACGAAAACAGCATTTCCGGTGTTTGAAGTTATTCCAGCATTTCAGATGTTATTTGAATTTGTAGTGCCGTTAGCAATCTTATTAATGATATTAAAAAAATTTTCTTAAATAGTTCCAAATATTATTATATAATATAGTTTCTTTTTTGAAAGGAGGACTTTTCTTTATGAAAAAATTTTTATCAGCTTTAAATTTAATATGTGTAATGTTTATTTTTGGATGTAGTAAAAATAGTAATGATTTAAAAACATATAAATTACAATTTTTTAAAATTGATAAAAGTGCTTGAGTAATTAGTGATTACGGCCAGGGTTCATATCATTTAGAAATTGATGCTACTGATTTAAAGCTTTCTAGTGATTTTGATATTCAAATAGGTAATGGCGATTTTGTTCAAAGACCAGCCCTTCAATTATTTGTTGATAAAGACAGTGCTGGTTATAATCAAATTAATAACTTTTATCGTTTTAATGGTTCTTATAAGTCCAAGCCTTTTAGAGAATTTTATTTTATTGATAATTTAATTAATTTTAAAATATTTCTTATTAAGAAAGTTCCACAAGGTCTTAACACAAAAATGTTTCATATCACTTCATTCTCAGGTGAAATACCTAATAAAAAAAATTAGTAATTTAATAAATATTTTTGAAAATCGTATTTTTTATAATGCGATTTTCTTAATTTAAGGAGTTTAAAAAAATGAAGTATATTATTTCCCAAGCTGATTTAGCTGATTTAAAAGCAAAAATCCAAAGTTGATTAAGTGCTAATTGCCGTAATCCTTATTACTATAAAACTAAAAAACGCATCACTGCCTATTTAAATTTATGTACTTATTTTTATATTGAAGAGACAATTTTAACAAAACTTATTAAAAAATATTTTAAAAATGCAACGAAAACCTTTTATCGTTGGGCAGAAAAAATTATGACCGCTTATTATTCTGACAATTTAGATTTGTTATTGTTTAAAACTACAAAACCACAAAATCTTAATTATCAATATAGTTTAAATTCTCGCGAAAAAGTATGTGATTTATATTTTGATTACAAAAATCTTCAAGCCGGCGGAATGTGGTCTTTATTTAACAATTTAAAAATCGGTTTTCACGATGTCAAAAATTCAGAAGTTCAGAAAAATATCAAAACTTTTTATCGTTGAATTAAATCCGACCCTCGTTGAAAAGAATTAAAACAACAAATAAAACAAACAAAACGCCATTTTAAGCGTTATGAAGTCTCCGAGATTGGTCTTTTGCAAATGGATGCAAAAATCATTACCCCATCAAATTTTCCGGTTGATAAAAAATATTACATTTATGATTTCATTGACGAAATGACGCGAATAGTATTTGGCTATGTTTATGATAGTTTAGGAACTAATAACGCGATTAATGCCATTCAAAGAGCAATGAAAGATTTTAGTGAACTTGGCATAACCATTAAACGCCTTCGTACTGATAATGCTCCGGAATTTACTACTACTAACTGAAGTAATAAAAAAGCATACAAAGTAAAAGAAAGGCCTTTTACAACCTTTCTTTCGAAGAACGGAATCGTTCACGAAACTACGCCAATTCGTTCACCACAAAGTAACGGTAAAATTGAGCGATTTCATCAACATTATACTAAATTATTTTATGCTAAGGACAAAAAATTAAATCAAAATGAACTTCAACATTATTTAAATAAATATTAGACTTCTTGCGATACCTTTTTTATTAAAATATTCTTATAAAATATAATTTATGAGGATATCAAAATATTAACAATAGACTTCTTGCGATACCTTTTTTATTAAAATATTCTTATAAAATATAATTTATGAGGATATCAAAATATGAACAATAATAAATTTAATACTCTTAATGATAAAGAATGGTTAAGATTAACAGGAATAAAAAAATCCACTTTTAATAAAATGTTAGATATTTTACAAGTAGCTGAAATAGAAAAATTTAAAAAAGGTGGTAAAACTAATAAATTATCACTAGAAAATAGATTATTGATGACTTTATCATATTGACGAGAATATCAGACTTATTTTCATCTTGGTAAAAATTTCGGAATTAGTGAAGCTAATTGTTATCGCAATATCAAGTGAATTGAAGATATTTTAATTAAAAACTCTGATTTTCAACAACTTGCTGGTAAAAAAGCACTAATAAATGATTATTTTAATGATAAAACTATTATTATTGATGCTACCGAAACTCCAATCCAACGCCCAAAAAAAGACAAAAACAATCTTATTCTGGTAAAAAGAAAAAACACACCATTAAAACACAAGTAATTATCGAACAAGAAACCAGAAAAATTATTGCAACAAGTTTTTAACTTGGGAAAAAACATGATTATGCTTTATTTAAAGAATCAAAAATCCCAATTTTAAAAAATACCAAATTAATAGTTGATAGTGGTTATCAAGGAATACAAAAAATTCACAATAATGTTCTAATACCTACAAAGAAAACAAAGAAAAACCATTTAAATAAAGCACAAAAACAACATAATAGACTAGTTTCAAAAATGAGAATTATTATTGAAAATATTTTTGCTATTCTTAAAAAATTTAAAATTATGACAGAAAAATATCGTAATCGTAGAAAAAGATTTGGTTTAAGATTTAATTTAATTGCCTCAATTTATAATTTGCAATTATTAATTTAACATAAAAGATTTATTTAAAATTAAAGAATTTAAATAATAAATTCGTTTTTTGTTGTGACAAAATATTAATTTTTTAGATAAAAGACATAATTAATTAAAATTATATTTTTCTATTACTGTCTTTTTACAAATATTTGTAATTTTTTTAATAGGTTATGCAAGAAGTCTAATAATAAATTTAATACTCTTAATGATAAAGAATGGTTAAGATTAACAGGAATAAAAAAATCCACTTTTAATAAAATGTTAGATATTTTACAAGTAGCTGAAATAGAAAAATTTAAAAAAGGTGGTAAAACTAATAAATTATCACTAGAAAATAGATTATTGATGACTTTATCATATTGACGAGAATATCAGACTTATTTTCATCTTGGTAAAAATTTCGGAATTAGTGAAGCTAATTGTTATCGGAATATCAAGTGAATTGAAGATATTTTAATTAAAAACTCTGATTTTCAACAACTTGCTGGTAAAAAAGCACTAATAAATGATTATTTTAATGATAAAACTATTATTATTGATGCTACCGAAACTCCAATCCAACGCCCAAAAAAAGACAAAAACAATCTTATTCTGGTAAAAAGAAAAAACACACCATTAAAACACAAGTAATTATCGAACAAGAAACCAGAAAAATTATTGCAACAAGTTTTTCACTTGGGAAAAAACATGATTATGCTTTATTTAAAGAATCAAAAATCCCAATTTTAAAAAATACCAAATTAATAGTTGATAGTGGTTATCAAGGAATACAAAAAATTCACAATAATGTTCTAATACCTACAAAGAAAACAAAGAAAAACCATTTAAATAAAGCACAAAAACAACATAATAGACTAGTTTCAAAAATGAGAATTATTATTGAAAATATTTTTGCTATTCTTAAAAAATTTAAAATTATGACAGAAAAATATCGTAATCGTAGAAAAAGATTTGGTTTAAGATTTAATTTAATTGCCTCAATTTATAATTTGCAATTATTAATTTAACATAAAAGATTTATTTAAAATTAAAGAATTTAAATAATAAATTCATTTTTTGTTGTGGCAAAATATTAATTTTTTAGATAAAAGACATAATTAATTAAAATTATATTTTTCTATTACTGTCTTTTTACAAATATTTGTAATTTTTTTAATAGGTTATGCAAGAAGTCTATTATTACTTTTATAACTTTGAACGCCATCATTCATCATTAAACACTAAAACTCCTTTTCAAAAATTACGAGAACTTTTAACAAAGTAATTTTAATAGTTAACTATATTCACCCGGTCACAAATAAGTAGTGTTACTTCTTCCACTAAAGAAAACAACTAAATCGCCTTCATATCGGTTATTTCCTGCTGGAACATAAAGTCTTGCACTACTATTTGTTATATCTCGAACTCTTAAAATATTTATCAGTTCATTTGGCAAATGTTGATTATTAAACATAAATGTTTGAATAATGCGTTCTTCACTTGTACCGAGAATATTACCTAAATTTCTATTTAAATTCGGTAAAGTAGATAAACTTAATCTACTACCTCAATTTGAAGGCAGACCAAATGAATAATTATCTTGTGTTGGTGTTTGTCCACCATTAAAAGTTACTTGAACACTACCCGTATATGAAGTTCCTGAGTGAACATCAATAATAGCTCTATCCCCATAATTTACTGAAACATATATTATTCTGTTTCTTCCGGCTGTAGCTCTTAATTCGTTTGGTAAATTTGGATTTGCTCTTACAAATGCATTTAAAATCCTCAAATCAGATATTCTCCCCCCAGAACTGCTTCCTGGACGGATTGTTCCCAAATCAGTTTGTGTAACATAAGTAGAAATATCTGTTTGATATTGTCTTTTTACTCTGCTAAATTTTTTTAAATTACTTGTTTGTTGATAAATAATATTATTTTTTGCTGGGGCATTGCCAAGAAGTCCCGCCATTCCGCTTCCTGCTATTGTTATTGTTCCTAAAATTGATAGTAATTGTTTCATACTAATTAATTTCCTTTTCATAAATTTTTTAGTAATTAATAATAGACTTCTTGCGATACCTTTTTTATTAAAATATTCTTATAAAATATAATTTATGAGGATATCAAAATATGAAAAATAATAAATTTAATACTCTTAATGATAAAGAATGGTTAAGATTAACAGGAATAAAAAAATCCACTTTTAATAAAATGTTAGATATTTTACAAGTAGCTGAAATAGAAAAATTTAAAAAAGGTGGTAAAACTAATAAATTATCACTAGAAAATAGATTATTGATGACTTTATCATATTGACGAGAATATCAGACTTATTTTCATCTTGGTAAAAATTTCGGAATTAGTGAAGCTAATTGTTATCGGAATATCAAGTGAATTGAAGATATTTTAATTAAAAACTCTGATTTTCAACAACTTGCTGGTAAAAAAGCACTAATAAATGATTATTTTAATGATAAAACTATTATTATTGATGCTACCGAAACTCCAATCCAACGCCCAAAAAAAGACAAAAACAATCTTATTCTGGTAAAAAGAAAAAACACACCATTAAAACACAAGTAATTATTGAACAAGAAACCAGAAAAATTATTGCAACAAGTTTTTCACTTGGGAAAAAACATGATTATGCTTTATTTAAAGAATCAAAAATCCCAATTTTAAAAAATACCAAATTAATAGTTGATAGTGGTTATCAAGGAATACAAAAAATTCACAATAATGTTCTAATACCTACAAAGAAAACAAAGAAAAACCATTTAAATAAAGCACAAAAACAACATAATAGACTAGTTTCAAAAATGAGAATTATTATTGAAAATATTTTTGCTATTCTTAAAAAATTTAAAATTATGACAGAAAAATATCGTAATCGTAGAAAAAGATTTGGTTTAAGATTTAATTTAATTGCCTCAATTTATAATTTGCAATTATTAATTTAACATAAAAGATTTATTTAAAATTAAAGAATTTAAATAATAAATTCATTTTTTGTTGTGGCAAAATATTAATTTTTTAGATAAAAGACATAATTAATTAAAATTATATTTTTCTATTACTGTCTTTTTACAAATATTTGTAATTTTTTTAATAGGTTATGCAAGAAGTCTAATAAAATTTATTCAATAATCAACAGCCTCTCTACCAAAAAACAATCTATAATCTTTTTGTCTTGGAATTTAATTATAAACTATTTTTAAAAACTTCCTTAGAATTTGTCGTTATTTATAAAAATTTTAAATAAAAAATTAAATCCACCCCTTTTTTAAAAATCCTCTTGTTCTTGTCATAAGTCTATGGTATATTACATATTTTTGTAGAAACTGTGTAAAGCACACACTTATGTTAGTTTTACACAAAATCAATAAATAAATATGAGCTCATTTATTTATTGCAAGAAATATAAGGTTAAATTAACACTTATTATTTTTAATTATGTCTTATATTTTTTTGCACCCATAAAATCAAACTAAGTTAATTAGTAAACGAAGTTTACTAACAAAACTTGTTAAACATTCAAATCTGCGATATATAAATGTTTAAAAAACTTAGTTAAATAACTTATTTTATAGAAAGGTAATTTACTATGAAAAACATTGAAAACATTTTCTTAAATACTAAAAAATATCTCTTAAAAGAAACTCAAAACGCCATTTTAATCAAAGCACCAAAAATTCCCTGATTTAATAAACAAATCGGTATTTGATTTCCAAAGCGATTTGTTTATAAAGGAAAATATGAAAATTCCATTTGCATCGGAATAATCAAGAATAATGAATACCAAGTAATTTCAATTAATCAATCTGAGCAAGAAACCAAGTTAATTAAAGGACAAGAATTATTAAGTTTCTTCATTACCGAAAAAGAAAACAACAAAAAAGATACAAATTATAACTATTTTAAAGGAGTTTAAAAATGAATACTACAATTGGACTAATATTTATAATCATTTGCATAATGTTACGGGCATATTTTGCTTATAAAATTTATGCAAAAATAAAAACGCGAATTAAATACAAAAATGCCATTAAAAATAATACTGGTAATTTTACAAAAGACGAAAAAGTATTTATTGCTCGCTTTGAAGAATGAGTTAAAGCTCCTAATTCAAAAGAAAATAATGAGAACAAAAAATAATGTTTTGAGAAATTATTATGGAATTCTTAAAACTGTTTGTTCCGATAGAAAAAATGCCTGCACAAGTGGCGTTTATTGCCGGATTAATTATTATCATTACTTTTCTTTTCACATTAATTTCAATTATGTATTTACCAATAAAAATGATTTTTGGGAGATAAAAAATGACAGTAAATTTAAAAGAATTTAATTGAGAACAAATTAAACAAACTTTCTGAGATTTATTTATTCAAATTACAACTATTCCGGCTCATATTAGTGGTGGTAAAGAAATTGATTTAACCCAAGAAACACTTTGACTTTTAATAGTAAACATTGCCTTTTGATTACTAACAGCGATTATAGTGTGATTTATTCTAATGTTATTTTGAAAAACCATATCAGTATTTAGATAGAGACAAAATTAATGTCAAGAAGTTATATTGTGATGCATTTCCAAAGAAATTCAAAATTAATTAGGAAAAAATACAGTCGTGTTAAGGTTAACCGTGGTTTTAACAAATTTAAGAAAAACTTTGAATATAAATGATGAATGCTTTAAAAAGAAAGGGGGTGATTATATGTTTGGAACTTTCTTGGCCGATACACCAGTAACAGTAGAAAAAATAACAGCTAGTGACGCAATGACTAAATTGTGAAATGCAATTATAACGGCGTTTACTAAAATGTGAGAAATTATTGCTGTTAATATGCCACAAGTCGGTAACTTCTTTGCTGACTACTGAATATTCATTTTTCCATTTATTTTGGCAATATTCTTTATTTGCTTTAAAATGTTTGAAAAATTACTTGGAGCAGTCCGCTAATAAAAAAATAAAGTGAGGTGAAAGATGAAATTTTGCAAATGAATAATAGAAAAAAATAACCATTTTATTGAATTAAATCGCACCTCATTTTTAATTTTATGACATTGGGGAGCAATTTGATATATTTACAACGGTTATTTTAAAAACATTGTGAGCTATTTATTTTTAGCGGGTTGTATTTTAATTTTTCTTTTTAAAATCAGTAATTTAACACAAATTAACAAAGTTATTAACTTCTTAAAAAACTCACCATTAAATATTGTTATTGGTTCATTAGGAACTGGAAAAACTGCTTTTCTAGTATATGCATCAAAATTACTAAAAAAGAAGAAATATCACATCGCCTCAACCTTTCCATTGCTAGAAACCCAAAAATTAAGTTTAGGGCATATGGGATTATTAGACTTTGATTATCCGGTATTGCCAGACAAAACCTTACTTTTATGAGATGAAACCAATTTATTTTTAGAAGGAACCGATTGAGAAAAAAATAATGCCAAAAACGAAGAAACCGGTATCCAAGAATATTTTGCCTTAGCACGCCATTTTGGTCATATTGTGCTCGCTAGCGGTCAAAGAGATAAACATATTTGAGTTAAAGTTCGTGATATTGCCAATAATGTGATTGTGGGCATTCGTAAAAAGCCCGTTAATATTTTTCGCCCCTACTTAAAAGTCATCTATGGTACCTTTACGAGCATTGAAGAATATGAACGCTGACGAAACACCTTAATTGATGCTAAAAATAGTAAAAAGGGTCGTCGTATTAAATATCGTGATATTCCTGAACTTGATATTTATTTTTTTAAACTAAAAATTCCTCTACCAATACTTAACACTTACAATTCTTTTTACTTAGCATTTTTAAGAGATTACTTAAATTCAAAAGTAAATCCTGACTATAAAGACAAATACTATAATGACACCGCAATTGATTTAGAAGACTTAGAATACTTAAAAATGGATAAATTTAGCAAATTTTTAAGAAAAATGAAAGAAAAGGAACAATAAAAAATGGCAAATCTTGCAAAAATGGCTGACTTTCTCGCTCAAATGCTTTATAAAGTTTTTGACTTAATTTGAAGTTTAGAAGTTCCGGGAACGAATATTCAACTGATATTTCCTTTATTCTTAACGCTGGCTGTAGAATTTCTTATGGCAATTATTCTTGGATTTGGTAGTCAACAAGTTAATTTAGAAAAACAACGCCAATATGCGGTTAAAAATAGTGGTCGTTTAAGTGCATGAGGAAAAGTCAAAAAACAAATAAAACCAATAAAAACAAAACAAGGTAACTAACAATGTTTAAACTAATTATTATTTTTATCTTAATAACTGTTCTTGGACTTTTAGCTGGTAGCCATTTTGAAACTTTAACTAACTATATTAGCGAAGGCCTTGCCAATTTCCAAAAATTTATTACTAGCAATTTAAAAATTTTAGAACTATTTAAACCAATGGCTCGGACATTTTCTCAACATCCAATCTTTACCATTCTTGGTGTTACTTGTGTACTTATTGCTTTATTTATTGTGATTAAAGGACGGTAAAAAATATGAAAGGAGAATTAAAATGAAAAAACTTTTAAGAAAATTATTTAAAAAAGATAATTCAAAAGAAAAATTGCCGTTAAAATTAAGAATTAAAAATTCTTTTAAAAAACAGTGGTTAAAGATAGCATTAAGTATCATTTTCATTTTTATAAGCTTATTAATTTGTGCATTAACAGCAATCAATACTAAATGAATAACCGGAACAAGTGAAGAATTTAATAAATTTATGAATGAAGAGATGGTTAAATTCTTTGGCAAATTTAATAGTGGCATTATGCTCGCAGGAATATTTATTTTCTGATGAGGCGGAGCAATATATTTTGCAATTAAATTTGAAAAATTAATCCGCTTGATTATTCAGAAAGTTAAAGCAAAAAGAGCCTTAAAAAATGAAAATAAACAAGTTAATTAATTTTTTAAAAAGATATTGATGAATAATACTTAATTACATTATATTCATATCTTTAAGTATAGTTTTATTATTACATACAGATATTGAAAATTTGCAACAATTTATTAAAAATTTTGGAGCAATTGGTAAGTTAATGATTATAGGTTATTCATTAGTATTAGTAACCATATCAGAAATAGTAAACTGCTTAATTCGTTTTATATTAAAAAAGATTAAAAATAAAATAATAATGAAAAATAAAATATTTTAAAAAGGAATGATAAAAATGTTTATGAAAATATTTACCGTGTTAATTATTAGTTTCAATAACATTTTTACTATTCCCCAAAACATTAACAATGACGAAATAACAACACAATCATTAATTAGAAATAAAAGACAAGGTAATAAAGTTTATGATTTTGAAATTAGAAACTTAGAAAAAGTAAGATTTTTAACAGAAAGGCAAGACCATGACCTTTTAAAAGTTGAGATAAGAACAGAAGAAAATATAAATGCAAATATAGATAAACAATTACCAAATTTAAAAAATGTAAAAACTTTTAGTTTAGAGTTTAATGCAGAGCTTGTAAATAATATAATTAAACAAAAAGACTTTCAAAAAATAACAAATACTTATGGAACAAAAATAGATACTTCGGGTTTAAATTTTTATACCTGAATGATTAATATACCCAATAAAACAATTAGAATTAAAGCACAAGGAACAGAATTATTAACTTTTGAACATGATGATACTAACAATTATAGATTAAACAAAACAAATAATTTTGAAATTGAAATTGAAAAAGATAGTACTGATATTGAATTGCCAACAACAAACACCAAATTTGACGGTAACCATAACTATAACGATGTTATTGATAATCTTGACTATTTAATGATTCACCGTGGTGATTTTGATAAATTTAATTACTCCTACCTCTATTGAACGCCGGTATTTAATTTCATTGACACCTTAGAAAAAGGTTACTATAAAGAATTTATGATTAAAAATCACGGCTTTAAAGATGAAAGCTATTTTTATCATAAGACCTCTAGTGATAAAAATGTAGTAAATGAGAATGTTTTGAAAATTAAGGCATTTAACAAAACTTTAATTGCAGGTAATAACTATTTACAATTATTACATGGTGAAAAGAAAATCTGAAAATATGACCCTGCGAGCGCTAACGATTATTACTTAATTAAGTATCTTTTTGGTACCTTAAATTACCTCAATGTTAGATTTAGTTTTTTGAGATACGACCCTGACTTGCGGAATGACATTTACATTTATTTTAAAAACAACATTCCTAGTATTAACAACAGCGATTACAAAAATATTTTTGACGAAATCTATGAAATCCTTGGTAACTTCTTTGCTAGTTTATTTTATGCCACTTTCGATATGGATGAAAAAACTTACACTGAAATTGTTTTTAAAGGAGTAGACAACTATAACAAAGATTACTTTATTCAAATTGGTTTCTTTTATCGCTCGTTAATTACCTTTTATCCCAAAAAATACTTAGTAAATATTAGACTTCTTGCATAACCTATTAAAAAAATTACAAATATTTGTAAAAAGACAGTAATAGAAAAATATAATTTTAATTAATTATGTCTTTTATCTAAAAAATTAATATTTTGCCACAACAAAAAATGAATTTATTATTTAAATTCTTTAATTTTAAATAAATCTTTTATGTTAAATTAATAATTGCAAATTATAAATTGAGGCAATTAAATTAAATCTTAAACCAAATCTTTTTCTACGATTACGATATTTTTCTGTCATAATTTTAAATTTTTTAAGAATAGCAAAAATATTTTCAATAATAATTCTCATTTTTGAAACTAGTCTATTATGTTGTTTTTGTGCTTTATTTAAATGGTTTTTCTTTGTTTTCTTTGTAGGTATTAGAACATTATTGTGAATTTTTTGTATTCCTTGATAACCACTATCAACTATTAATTTGGTATTTTTTAAAATTGAGATTTTTGATTCTTTAAATAGACTTCTTGCGATACCTTTTTTATTAAAATATTCTTATAAAATATAATTTATGAGGATATCAAAATATGAACAATAATAAATTTAATACTCTTAATGATAAAGAATGGTTAAGATTAACAAGAATAAAAAAATCCACTTTTAATAAAATGTTAGATATTTTACAAGTAGCTGAAATAGAAAAATTTAAAAAAGGTGGTAAAACTAATAAATTATCACTAGAAAATAGATTATTGATGACTTTATCATATTGACGAGAATATCAGACTTATTTTCATCTTGGTAAAAATTTCGGAATTAGTGAAGCTAATTGTTATCGGAATATCAAGTGAATTGAAGATATTTTAATTAAAAACTCTGATTTTCAACAACTTGCTGGTAAAAAAGCACTAATAAATGATTATTTTAATGATAAAACTATTATTATTGATGCTACCGAAACTCCAATCCAACGCCCAAAAAAAGACAAAAACAATCTTATTCTGGTAAAAAGAAAAAACACACCATTAAAACACAAGTAATTATCGAACAAGAAACCAGAAAAATTATTGCAACAAGTTTTTCACTTGGGAAAAAACATGATTATGCTTTATTTAAAGAATCAAAAATCTCAATTTTAAAAAATACCAAATTAATAGTTGATAGTGGTTATCAAGGAATACAAAAAATTCACAATAATGTTCTAATACCTACAAAGAAAACAAAGAAAAACCATTTAAATAAAGCACAAAAACAACATAATAGACTAGTTTCAAAAATGAGAATTATTATTGAAAATATTTTTGCTATTCTTAAAAAATTTAAAATTATGACAGAAAAATATCGTAATCGTAGAAAAAGATTTGGTTTAAGATTTAATTTAATTGCCTCAATTTATAATTTGCAATTATTAATTTAACATAAAAGATTTATTTAAAATTAAAGAATTTAAATAATAAATTCATTTTTTGTTGTGGCAAAATATTAATTTTTTAGATAAAAGACATAATTAATTAAAATTATATTTTTCTATTACTGTCTTTTTACAAATATTTGTAATTTTTTTAATAGGTTATGCAAGAAGTCTATTCAAATTAAAATTATTCCGGCGTGAGTTTCTGGAAAAGAAATTGATTTAACCCAAGAACTACTTTGACTTTTAATAGCGAATATTGCCTTTTGAATGGTATTAGTATTCATTGTCTTATTTATGGTTATTTTATTTTATAAGGTTAAATCATATTTTGTTTAGAAAGGGGGTGATTATATGATTAGAATTTTTCTTGATGGAGCAATAACACCGGTAGCAATTACTGGTGAACAAGCGGTTACTAACTTATGAAAAGCATTAATTAAAGCGTTTGGTAATATTTGAACTGATATTATTGGTGGTAATATGCCAAATGTTGTTAATTTCTTTGCTACATATTGAGTTTTCTTGCTTGGGGTGATTATTGGTTTATTTTTAATCGCTTTCAAAATGTTTGAAAAATTAATGCCCGGCAGATAGTAATAAAAATAAAGAAAGTGTGATTTAAGTGATGCCATTGTTTAAGAAAATAAATTTAAGATTATATGATTTTGTTGCTTTAAATCGCACTTTATTTATTATTGCGTGATTTTATGGTGCGATTTTCCATTATTATAATCCCCAAAGTTGACGAATGTTATTTGATATTATTTATTTATTAATTGCTTTGTATGTTTTATATACTAAAATTTCTCATTTCTTTGCTCGTCGTAGTTTTATTAATTTCTTATTAAATTCACCCTTAAATTTAGTAATTGGTGCTTTAGGGACTGGAAAAACCGCTTTAATGGTTTTAGCTTCTTACTTATTAAGTGGTTGAAAAACGATTTCTACTTTTCCAATTACCAATAAACAAATGCTTTCATTAGGTCATATGTCTTTATTAGATTATAATTATCCAATTTTAGATGAAAAACATTTACTGTTATGAGATGAAACTAACTTATTTTTAGAAGGAACTGATTATAAAGAAAATGATAGAGTAACCCAAGGTTTACAAGAATATTTCGCTTCGGCTCGCCAATTTACCCATATCGTATTAGCAAGCGGACAACGAGCTGAACATATATGAGTTAAAGTTCGTGATATTGCGAATTCAATAATTGTTGGTATTAGAAAAAAACCAGTTAGTATTTTTCGACCCTATTTACAAGTTATTTACGGCACTTTTAAATCGGTAAGCGAATACGAACAATGACGATTAACTCTAATTAATGCAAAAAATGATAAAAAGGGTCGCAAAATCAAGTATCGTAGCATTCCAGAATTAGACATTTATTTCTTTAAATTGAAAATTCCGATGTCAATTTTAAACCTTTATGATAATAAATATTTATCATTCTTGCGTGAATTAAGTAATCGTGCTTTGAATGATAATTATCAGCATAAATTTTGAAATGATAATGCAATGGATATTGAAGCGTTAGAATATTTAAAAATGGAAAAATTCAGTAAAATACTTACTAAGTTAAAAAATAATCTAAATAAGAAAAATAAGTAAAGGAGTTTAAAAATGGAAAACTTAGAAAAAATGGCTAGTTTGATTGGCGATATGTTTTATAAAGTTTTTGATTTAATTTGAACTTTAACCATTCCCGGAACAGATATTCGCATTATTATTTTTCCACTAATTATGCTTGTGATAAATCTTGTAATTGGTGGCATTTTAGGTATTCATATTGAACGACCAAAAGTTGGTTTTCGTAAAAAATACCAAAAATCAGTTGCTAATTGAGGAACTAAGAAAAAATCATCTAGTGGCCCAATTAAGAAATTTAGTGGTAATAGTGCTAAAAACAGACCGCGAGTTAACCAACACGGACAGCGAGTAAAAAGGTAGGTTTTTAAAATGTTTAAATTAATAATTTTATTTATTCTTATCGCTGTTTTTTCTATTTTTGCTTTAAACGACTTTTTAGGTTTATGAGCTTATGTGCGTGAGGGTTTAGAATATTTTAATAAAGTTCTATCAAGTAATATTAAAATTTTAGAACTCTTTAAACCAATGATAAGGTTGTTTTCTCAACATCCAATTTTCCAAATCTTAGGGACTATTTGCATTTTATCAACAATATACTTTATTTTAAGAAGTTAAATACAGAAGAAAGGATAAATAGATATGTATAAATTTATGTCGTGGTTAGTTATTGCTTTTATTGGTTTAGTCCCTCTAGGTGTTTTCTTTGATATAAAACAACCACCAAAACCTAATATGGAACAATCCTTTATGAAACGAGAAAAACGAGCTACTAATCCTAGTAACGGTGAAATTTATGAATTTTCTTTATCTAAAGCAACTATTAATTGACAAGATAGTAGTTCCAAAAGATATCTTGTCGGATTTTCAAATTTTAATAAGGCCGAATTAGTAAACTTGCCAGAGAATATGATTTATAGTATTACTTGATATCCATCTTTTAGGTTTACGAAAAAAACTATTAGTGATTTGTTAACTAATGTTTATGATTTAACAAAACCGGGTAAGATTGACGCAATTAATATTAAAGGTAAAATTCATAGCTATAATACCGGGACAAGTGAGACCGGCATTGGAGCTGATTGACAATATGATTGATTAGAATTAATGTTTATTTCTTCCCCTTTGCCAGAAAAAGATAACGAGCAACCATTACCGACTGCAATAACTAAAAATGATGGTGAATATCAGTATAATCAGTTTCAAGATAAACTTGATTATTTAATGATACAACGTCGAGATTTTGATAAATTTAATTATAGCTATTTATATTGAGTCCCAATTTTTAATTTCTTTGACGATAATTTTAAATATATGAGCGAAATTTCAATTAAATTAAATGGTTTTAAACAAAATAGTAAATTTAATTTAAGTCGAAAGACTTTGTATGATGATTATATAGCACAAGCTATTATTTTTACAGAACTTTCCTTTTCTAGTTTTGGTGATGTTATTACTATAAAAACTAATGGTTTTGACCTTATGGGTGGGGTGATATTGAGTTTTTAGAGAATGGTAAATCAATTTTAAAATTTGGGTCACGAACAAGTTTTGGAATAGATTTTATTAATACCTTTTTTGGACAAGTTAATTATTATGGTAATACTTTCCATTTTTTACGCTATGATGACAAATTAAAAACTGATTTTAAAGATTTTATGCTTTATTACCAAAAAGATTTAACCATTGATTTTATTAATGGGTTATTTAATAAACTTTATAAAGTTTTAGGTGAGTTTTTTGTACAATTCTTTTATGCCAGTTTTGATATGGATGCTTCTACTTATGTAGAATTAGATTACAAAGGGATGCAACAAATTCCTAAAAATGTTTTACAAATGGGGTTTTTCTATCGCTCCTTAATTACTTTTTATCCCAAACAGTATTTAATTAACTTTGGTTCAACAACGGAAAATAGTAAGAATATGATTTTTCGTTCTTATTTCTTTGTTAAAGATAAACAAATTGCCAATGGTTTTAATACTCGTAAAAGTTCTTATCAAATAGATTTTAATGTTTTAAAAGCATATGATAAACCAATTATGAAATGCCACCAGTAATAAATTGCATTTTTACAATGCAAAAGTTGATGTCATGTATGGAATTAATATTTTTACACTGACTTTTCCACTATATAAAAAGAAAAATGAAAGTACTGAATATCATTATTCTTTATACGATTTTAACATTTTGAATTCAACAGCTTTTATTGGTGGCGGAATAAGTAAGTGTTAATATGAATGACTTAATTCCTACGCCCAACTGTTCTTATTGAGGTTTATTTAGTGCAATATCTTGTGGTATTCAACACGCTTCTGTTAGTGTGTTGAATTGATTACTTAGTCTTTCTGGGATTAATCTTTTAATTCGCCCTATTGCTGACATTGCTAAAACAACGATTAATTTTACCAAAACTGCCTTTCCGGTGTTTGAAGTTATCCCGGCATTTCAGATGTTGTTTGAGTTTATAGTGCCTCTAGCAATTTTACTAATAATAATTAAAAAGTTTTCTTAAATTTGGTAGAATACTCTATTAAATGTATAATTTCTTCTTAAAGAAAGGAGGTTTTTTGTTATGTGAAAAAAGAGTTTATTAGTGTCAAGTTTAGCAAGTGTGATGTTTGCCTCGGCTTGTAAAAGTAATGATTTTCGGTTTGTCAAAAGTAGAATTTATGAATTTTCTTTATCTAAAGCAACTATTAATTGAGAAAATAGTAGTTCCAAAAGATATCTTGTCGGATTTTCAAATTTTAATAAGGCCGAATTAGTAAACTTGCCAGAGAATATGATTTATAGTATTACTTGATATCCATCTTTTAGATTTACGAAAAAAACTATTAGTGATTTGTTAACTAATGTTTATGATTTAACAAAACCGGGTAAGATTAACGCAATTAATATTAAAGGTAAAATTCATAGCTATAATACCGGGACAAGCGAGACCGGCATTGGAGCTGATTGACAATATGATTGATTAGAATTAATGTTTACTTCTTCCCCTTTGCCAGAAAAAGATAATAAACAACCATTATCTAATCAATTAAAAATTTAATAAATATTCTTGAAAATCGTATTACAAAAAATACGGTTTTCTTAATTTAAGGAGTTTAAAAAATGAAATATATTATTTCCCAAGTTGATTTAGCAGATTTAAAAGCAAAAATCCAAAGTTGGCTAAGTGCTAATTGCCGTAATCCTTATTACTATAAAACTAAAAAACGCACTACTGCCTATTTAAATTTATGTACTTATTTCTATATTAGACTTCTTGCATAACCTATTAAAAAAATTACAAATATTTGTAAAAAGACAGTAATAGAAAAATATAATTTTAATTAATTATGTCTTTTATCTAAAAAATTAATATTTTGCCACAACAAAAAACGAATTTATTATTTAAATTCTTTAATTTTAAATAAATCTTTTATGTTAAATTAATAATTGCAAATTATAAATTGAGGCAATTAAATTAAATCTTAAACCAAATCTTTTTCTACGATTACGATATTTTTCTGTCATAATTTTAAATTTTTTAAGAATAGCAAAAATATTTTCAATAGACTTCTTGCATAACCTATTAAAAAAATTACAAATATTTGTAAAAAGACAGTAATAGAAAAATATAATTTTAATTAATTATATCTTTTATCTAAAAAATTAATATTTTGCCACAACAAAAAATGAATTTATTATTTAAATTCTTTAATTTTAAATAAATCTTTTATGTTAAATTAATAATTGCAAATTATAAATTGAGGCAATTAAATTAAATCTTAAACCAAATCTTTTTCTACGATTACGATATTTTTCTGTCATAATTTTAAATTTTTTAAGAATAGCAAAAATATTTTCAATAATAATTCTCATTTTTGAAACTAGTCTATTATGTTGTTTTTGTGCTTTATTTAAATGGTTTTTCTTTGTTTTCTTTGTAGGTATTAGAACATTATTGTGAATTTTTTGTATTCCTTGATAACCACTATCAACTATTAATTTGGTATTTTTTAAAATTGGGATTTTTGATTCTTTAAATAAAGCATAATCATGTTTTTTCCCAAGTGAAAAACTTGTTGCAATAATTTTTCTGGTTTCTTGTTCGATAATTACTTGTGTTTTAATGGTGTGTTTTTTCTTTTTACCATAATAAGATTGTTTTTGTCTTTTTTTGGGCGTTGGATTGGAGTTTCGGTAGCATCAATAATAATAGTTTTATCATTAAAATAATCATTTATTAGTGCTTTTTTACCAGCAAGTTGTTGAAAATCAGAGTTTTTAATTAAAATATCTTCAATTCACTTGATATTGCGATAACAATTAGCTTCACTAATTCCGAAATTTTTACCAAGATGAAAATAAGTCTGATATTCTCGTCAATATGATAAAGTCATCAATAATCTATTTTCTAGTGATAATTTATTAGTTTTACCACCTTTTTTAAATTTTTCTATTTCAGCTACTTGTAAAATATCTAACATTTTATTAAAAGTGGATTTTTTTATTCCTGTTAATCTTAACCATTCTTTATCATTAAGAGTATTAAATTTATTATTGTTCATATTTTGATATCCTCATAAATTATATTTTATAAGAATATTTTAATAAAAAAGGTATCGCAAGAAGTCTAATTAATTAAAATTATATTTTTCTATTACTGTCTTTTTACAAATATTTGTAATTTTTTTAATAGGTTATGCAAGAAGTCTATTGTTCTACTTTTAAAGGTTCATTATCATTAGAAGTTATTGTTCATAATTTACCTTCTGCTTTTGCTTCACCATTAAGGCCTTCATCATCAAATGTTTTAATAACCTTTATTGTTTGACCAATTAATAAATCAACATTAGTTTTTGTTATTTGAATTTTTTTCATTGTTTTACTAATTAATGGTTTTAAACTAAGCAAACAAATAACACTAATAACAGCAAAAACAAAAATTTGTCAATAAAATGGAATTTGAAAGGCAGCACTAAATAAACTTGCCATCGCACGAATAGAAAATCAAATTGATGTTAAGTCTAATGATACTAGTTCAAAAACTAAAAATGAAATTGCAATTATTAATCATCCCACCATAAAGATACTATTTATAATTTCCATATTAGTTTCCTCCATTTGCTTTTCTATAATTTGAATTATATCATTATTTTTAAAAATCTATAATTATATAAGGTACCTAATTATTATTAATAAATATTCTAACTATTAAATACCTGTATTTTAGTTATCATATATATAACAAGAAAATAATAACTTTATGTTATAATGGTTTTGATTTTATTTTTATAGAGGTGAATTAAATGCAATTTAAAAAAATATTGAGTATTAAAAGCAGTTTTATTTTAACAATATTACCTATAATATCTGTTACTGCGTGTAATAGCAATTATGATGAAATAATATTAAAAATTAAAAATAAAGAAACATTTATTGGTTATATTGGATCAGAAAATTGTCCAGGATGTCAAACATTATCAAAACAATGAGATCTTTGAATGCAAGAAAAAGATTGAGACAAAGATATTTTGGATTTAAAAGATGAAAATTTAAAAATTAATCGTTATGCTTTTGTTAGTGATTATGACTTTAAAGGTGCTAATGATAATACTTGAAATAAAACTTTTTTTGAAACTAAGTGAGTTAAGAATACTTTTGAATGATTAAAAAAATCACAAAAAAACTTATGAGCAACCAACGAAAACATTAAGAACGGATTTGAACCAGATTATCTCCCTGGAAATGGTATTCCCACAATATTTTTTGTTAAAAATGGTGAATATCGCTGATTTATTAATAAATGAGGTGACGCTGTTGATGGTATTAATGATATGTTAACTAGCAACAGCGATTTTAAACAAAAACCAGCATATAACCGTAGTACTTTAATACGACTAACTCGTGACTTTATAATTAATGATTTTAAAGATTTTTATACATTAAATTAAACAAAAAACTGGTAATTCAATTACCAGTTTTTTTAATTTTGTAAATAATCTTTACCTTTCTGAATTTCATTTAAAGATAAATCCAAATAATCTAATTGCCGTAAAACCTCATAACTTACAGTACAAACAACATTAGCGACATTAAGACTGCGAGTATTAATACTCATTGGTAAATGAAAACATTGATGCAAATGCTCTTGTAATATCGTTTTTGGAATACCAGACGATTCTTTACCAAATACTAAATAGACTTCTTGCGATACCTTTTTTATTAAAATATTCTTATAAAATATAATTTATGAGGATATCAAAATATGAACAATAATAAATTTAATACTCTTAATGATAAAGAATGGTTAAGATTAACAGGAATAAAAAAATCCACTTTTAATAAAATGTTAGATATTTTACAAGTAGCTGAAATAGAAAAATTTAAAAAAGGTGGTAAAACTAATAAATTATCACTAGAAAATAGATTATTGATGACTTTATCATATTGACGATAATATCAGACTTATTTTCATCTTGGTAAAAATTTCGGAATTAGTGAAGCTAATTGTTATCGCAATATCAAGTGAATTGAAGATATTTTAATTAAAAACTCTGATTTTCAACAACTTGCTGGTAAAAAAGCACTAATAAATGATTATTTTAATGATAAAACTATTATTATTGATGCTACCGAAACTCCAATCCAACGCCCAAAAAAAGACAAAAACAATCTTATTCTGGTAAAAAGAAAAAACACACCATTAAAACACAAGTAATTATCGAACAAGAAACCAGAAAAATTATTGCAACAAGTTTTTCACTTGGGAAAAAACATGATTATGCTTTATTTAAAGAATCAAAAATCCCAATTTTAAAAAATACCAAATTAATAGTTGATAGTGGTTATCAAGGAATACAAAAAATTCACAATAATGTTCTAATACCTACAAAGAAAACAAAGAAAAACCATTTAAATAAAGCACAAAAACAACATAATAGACTAGTTTCAAAAATGAGAATTATTATTGAAAATATTTTTGCTATTCTTAAAAAATTTAAAATTATGACAGAAAAATATCGTAATCGTAGAAAAAGATTTGGTTTAAGATTTAATTTAATTGCCTCAATTTATAATTTGCAATTATTAATTTAATATAAAAGATTTATTTAAAATTAAAGAATTTAAATAATAAATTCATTTTTTGTTGTGGCAAAATATTAATTTTTTAGATAAAAGACATAATTAATTAAAATTATATTTTTCTATTACTGTCTTTTTACAAATATTTGTAATTTTTTTAATAGGTTATGCAAGAAGTCTATTAAATTACTAATTTTTATTAGGCATTTCCGCTGAGAATGAAGTAATTTCATATCCATAACTGCCATAGTCAATTTTATTAAGAGAAATTTCTAATTTAAGTAGTTTTTCAATCATTAAAATCTCACCATTTTTAACACCATTATCTCTATAAAAAGAATAAATTGTTTCAAAAAGAACAAAATCATTTATGTTAAAAACACTACTATGAACATCACTAGGAAAATTTAAATTTGGCAAAGAAAGAGACCCGGAAAACACAGAACCATTAACAAAATCTAAAACAAGCGAACTATTTAAAACTTCAGAAAATGATAAATCATATTTTTTAAAATTACTGCTATTTTTATTGCATCCCGAAATAAAAATTACACAAACTAAATTTAAAGCTGATAAAAATTTTCGCATAAAGAAAAATCCCCCTTTCAAAGGAATTATATTAGACTTCTTGCATAACCTATTAAAAAAATTACAAATATTTGTAAAAAGACAGTAATAGAAAAATATAATTTTAATTAATTATGTCTTTTATCTAAAAAATTAATATTTTGCCACAACAAAAAATGAATTTATTATTTAAATTCTTTAATTTTAAATAAATCTTTTATGTTAAATTAATAATTGCAAATTATAAATTGAGGCAATTAAATTAAATCTTAAACCAAATCTTTTTCTACGATTACGATATTTTTCTGTCATAATTTTAAATTTTTTAAGAATAGCAAAAATATTTTCAATAATAATTCTCATTTTTGAAACTAGTCTATTATGTTGTTTTTGTGCTTTATTTAAATGGTTTTTCTTTGTTTTCTTTGTAGGTATTAGAACATTATTGTGAATTTTTTGTATTCCTTGATAACCACTATCAACTATTAATTTGGTATTTTTTAAAATTGGGATTTTTGATTCTTTAAATAAAGCATAATCATGTTTTTTCCCAAGTGAAAAACTTGTTGCAATAATTTTTCTGGTTTCTTGTTCGATAATTACTTGTGTTTTAATGGTGTGTTTTTTCTTTTTACCAGAATAAGATTGTTTTTGTCTTTTTTTGGGCGTTGGATTGGAGTTTCGGTAGCATCAATAATAATAGTTTTATCATTAAAATAATCATTTATTAGTGCTTTTTTACCAGCAAGTTGTTGAAAATCAGAGTTTTTAATTAAAATATCTTCAATTCACTTGATATTGCGATAACAATTAGCTTCACTAATTCCGAAATTTTTACCAAGATGAAAATAAGTCTGATATTCTCGTCAATATGATAAAGTCATCAATAATCTATTTTCTAGTGATAATTTATTAGTTTTACCACCTTTTTTAAATTTTTCTATTTCAGCTACTTGTAAAATATCTAACATTTTATTAAAAGTGGACTTTTTTATTCCTGTTAATCTTAACCATTCTTTATCATTAAGAGTATTAAATTTATTATTGTTCATATTTTGATATCCTCATAAATTATATTTTATAAGAATATTTTAATAAAAAAGGTATCGCAAGAAGTCTATTATTCAAAGTGTCGGTAAATACCTGTTTTCTAGTAATGGGATTTTGACAGTTATATGAGAATTGATAAGCCTTGATATTTAAGTCATACTGGTTTAATGATTTTTCGTTCAGGACATTTTTAGTTATATATTTAGAGCAATATTTTACAACCATTTCATTAGTGTTTTCACGAACTCTAATATTTTTATTAATTCCATAAGGTCAAAATTGTAAAATAATTTTATGAGGTATTTTTTCGGTAATTAAAATATGAAAATGAATAACGCCTCGTTTCTGATATTCGTAGGTATACAAGTACTTAATATTTTTATTTTTAACTTTAAATCAGTAGTTTAATTTTTTAAAAAATTTATTTAAATCACGCTTACATTTTCTAATATCAAATTCATTAACATCAGCATAAGTAAGCGTTAAGAATGTAAGTTTTTTACAGTCTCAAAAATTATGATATGCCTTCCGAATAACATTAGATTTTGCAGGAATATTGCTATTAAGTAGTTTTGTATCACAATTACCCTTATTTTTAAATCCATTAGCATTACGAGTATTTGCTTTGATGCGTTCTAAAGGCATAACAATATTGCGAATATATTGACCGTAATAAATGGTTTTCATATAAAAATCAGTCGGATTTTGAGGTTTTAAATTCATATTTTATGCTCCAGTTTTAGATTTTCGCCAGTTGTGTTATTTAATCAAGTAATAGTCGGCTTCGCCGACTAACCCGCTAGCGGGCGGGGCATACGCCTTCCGCACCGCTTCGCAGACCGAAGTGATTATCAATTAACTGGACAAGTTTTTTTGATTTTTTGATAATTCAATTTTTTGCAAGTTAACTATTTTGGGGGTTTTTTCAAAAGTTAATTCGCAACTAAAAAATGATTTAACGTTTTCTTTTAACAGTTTATAAATTTCTTGTTGTTCTAGATTGTTATCATCAATTCATAAAGCCTTTTGTTGGCCGGTAGGCTCAAATAAGTCATTTTCATAACGCAAAAATTCGGCAGAATAACCTGACATCATAGAGCCATCTTTATTTTTAAATATTTTTCTTTTTATACTAACTAATTTAACTTTAAACATTATTTTTTAAATTCCTTTTACTTTTATTTTTTAAAATTTTTTTAATATGATTAATAAATTTTTTCTCACAAGCAACATGCAAATATCGTTTATCACTAAATAGATGTAAACACCAGCGACATATTTTATAATCTATCGTTCCTTTCAAAATTTAAAAACACTTTTCATCGCAAGAATTACAGATTCCAACTGTATTTTTATTACCAACAACATAACTTTCGTTGTCGCATTCAATACAAAATATTACTGCCAAAAGAAAACATCCCCTAAAAGTTTGTAGAAAACAAAATCTTGTCATATGTATATGATTTCTACAGGTTATGCAAGAAGTGTAATATACCACATACTTATGACAAGTACAAGAAGTTTTTTTAAAAGGGATGGATTTATTTTTTTATTTAAAATTTTTATAAATAACGACAAAATTATAAGGAAGTTTTTAAAAATTGTTTATAATTAAATTCCCAGGTAAAAAGATTGTATATTAGACTTCTTGCATAACCTATTAAAAAAATTACAAATATTTGTAAAAAGACAGTAATAGAAAAATATAATTTTAATTAATTATGTCTTTTATCTAAAAAATTAATATTTTGCCACAACAAAAAACGAATTTATTATTTAAATTCTTTAATTTTAAATAAATCTTTTATGTTAAATTAATAATTGCAAATTATAAATTGAGGCAATTAAATTAAATCTTAAACCAAATCTTTTTCTACGATTACGATATTTTTCTGTCATAATTTTAAATTTTTTAAGAATAGCAAAAATATTTTCAATAATAATTCTCATTTTTGAAACTAGTCTATTATGTTGTTTTTGTGCTTTATTTAAATGGTTTTTCTTTGTTTTCTTTGTAGGTATTAGAACATTATTGTGAATTTTTTGTATTCCTTGATAACCACTATCAACTATTAATTTGGTATTTTTTAAAATTGGGATTTTTGATTCTTTAAATAAAGCATAATCATGTTTTTTCCCAAGTGAAAAACTTGTTGCAATAATTTTTCTGGTTTCTTGTTCGATAATTACTTGTGTTTTAATGGTGTGTTTTTTCTTTTTACCAGAATAAGATTGTTTTTGTCTTTTTTTGGGCGTTGGATTGGAGTTTCGGTAGCATCAATAATAATAGTTTTATCATTAAAATAATCATTTATTAGTGCTTTTTTACCAGCAAGTTGTTGAAAATCAGAGTTTTTAATTAAAATATCTTCAATTCACTTGATATTGCGATAACAATTAGCTTCACTAATTCCGAAATTTTTACCAAGATGAAAATAAGTCTGATATTCTCGTCAATATGATAAAGTCATCAATAATCTATTTTCTAGTGATAATTTATTAGTTTTACCACCTTTTTTAAATTTTTCTATTTCAGCTACTTGTAAAATATCTAACATTTTATTAAAAGTGGATTTTTTTATTCCTGTTAATCTTAACCATTCTTTATCATTAAGAGTATTAAATTTATTATTGTTCATATTTTGATATCCTCATAAATTATATTTTATAAGAATATTTTAATAAAAAAGGTATCGCAAGAAGTCTATTGTTTCTTGGTAGAGAGGTTGTTGATTTTTGAATAAATTTTATTATTAATTACTAAAAATTCACGAAAAGGAAATTAATTAATATGAAAAAATTACTATCAATTTTAGGAACAATAACAATAGCAGGAAGTGGTATGGCAGGACTTGTTGGTAATGCCCCAGCAAAAAATGAAATTAATTATTCACAAACAAATAATTTAGAAACTTTAAAAAGAAAGAAAAGAAGTAAAATTACTATGTCAAAAGATTTAATTTTTACTTCTGGGAAAAAAAGAACTATTGATAAAGTTGAAAATAATTATTGTTTTTTATGCCCTAATCGTTTAATTTTACAAATTGATAAAATTGAATTAGAAGATATAGTTTTTTTCAAAGATACTCATCCAAATGATAAAGATGCTTTACATAATAAAATTTTTAGAACAATAAATCAATTTGAAAAAGAAAATCATTCGGCAGTAGGAGACGATGATTATATAAGTAATAGTGATATATCAATTATTACAAATGTTATGATTAATCATTTTAAAGAAATTAGAGAAACTTTTGAAAAAGATACAACAAAAGGAGTAACAATTCGTACTAATAGAAATTCATATTGGGTAGAAAATAATAGTGATGATTGATGAGGGGTTCATACACAAAAATAGTTAATGAATCTCATAATAATAGTTTAATTTTTTAAAAATTAAAAATTAAATGAAAGGAAAAATAAAAAATGAAGAAACTTTTAAGTTTATTAAGTGTAGTAACAATTACTGGAACGGCGATGCCGATAGTCGTTGCCACAGCACCTCATTAAAAAGAAGAAATTAATTTAGAAAAATTAATTAGAAGTAAAAGAGATAATCATGAAATAGTAATTGATATAGAAGGTCATGATGATTTACTTTTTCAATCAAATGATATTAATGTTCAATGATATTCAAGTTATGGTTTAAATTGAATATTAAAGATTGGTGCAAATTCATGTAATACTATTTTAAATTTATGAAAAAATGACCCCAGTTCTCCTGAAAATAAAATTAATAAATTTGCAATAATTTTAGGAATTCTTGTTAGTGCGGCAGGGACAGATTATCTTTCACAATTAGGTTACCAGTGGCCAACTTTAACTGCTACAACGGTGGGGCTTACCACGGGAGCTTTATGAACTAAAGCATCAGAAAAACAAGTATTAAGAAAAATTATTGATTTAATAGTACTATCAGGAACTATTGCGACAAGAAATGTTGGAGTTTGAATTTCATTTAATTCAGTTTATCCTGTTTTTAATATTGGAAATTTAAATTCTGATAATGCTAAAACTGGTTTAATTGTAAGACCATAATATATTTTTTTATATTAGACTTCTTGCGATACCTTTTTTATTAAAATATTCTTATAAAATATAATTTATGAGGATATCAAAATATGAACAATAATAAATTTAATACTCTTAATGATAAAGAATGGTTAAGATTAACAGGAATAAAAAAATCCACTTTTAATAAAATGTTAGATATTTTACAAGTAGCTGAAATAGAAAAATTTAAAAAAGGTGGTAAAACTAATAAATTATCACTAGAAAATAGATTATTGATGACTTTATCATATTGACGAGAATATCAGACTTATTTTCATCTTGGTAAAAATTTCGGAATTAGTGAAGCTAATTGTTATCGGAATATCAAGTGAATTGAAGATATTTTAATTAAAAACTCTGATTTTCAACAACTTGCTGGTAAAAAAGCACTAATAAATGATTATTTTAATGATAAAACTATTATTATTGATGCTACCGAAACTCCAATCCAACGCCCAAAAAAAGACAAAAACAATCTTATTCTGGTAAAAAGAAAAAACACACCATTAAAACACAAGTAATTATCGAACAAGAAACCAGAAAAATTATTGCAACAAGTTTTTCACTTGGGAAAAAACATGATTATGCTTTATTTAAAGAATCAAAAATCCCAATTTTAAAAAATACCAAATTAATAGTTGATAGTGGTTATCAAGGAATACAAAAAATTCACAATAATGTTCTAATACCTACAAAGAAAACAAAGAAAAACCATTTAAATAAAGCACAAAAACAACATAATAGACTAGTTTCAAAAATGAGAATTATTATTGAAAATATTTTTGCTATTCTTAAAAAATTTAAAATTATGACAGAAAAATATCGTAATCGTAGAAAAAGATTTGGTTTAAGATTTAATTTAATTGCCTCAATTTATAATTTGCAATTATTAATTTAACATAAAAGATTTATTTAAAATTAAAGAATTTAAATAATAAATTCATTTTTTGTTGTGGCAAAATATTAATTTTTTAGATAAAAGACATAATTAATTAAAATTATATTTTTCTATTACTGTCTTTTTACAAGTATTTGTAATTTTTTTAATAGGTTATGCAAGAAGTCTAATAAAGCATAATCATGTTTTTTCCCAAGTGAAAAACTTGTTGCAATAATTTTTCTGGTTTCTTGTTCGATAATTACTTGTGTTTTAATGGTGTGTTTTTTCTTTTTACCAGAATAAGATTGTTTTTGTCTTTTTTTGGGCGTTGGATTGGAGTTTCGGTAGCATCAATAATAATAGTTTTATCATTAAAATAATCATTTATTAGTGCTTTTTTACCAGCAAGTTGTTGAAAATCAGAGTTTTTAATTAAAATATCTTCAATTCACTTGATATTCCGATAACAATTAGCTTCACTAATTCCGAAATTTTTACCAAGATGAAAATAAGTCTGATATTCTCGTCAATATGATAAAGTCATCAATAATCTATTTTCTAGTGATAATTTATTAGTTTTACCATCTTTTTTAAATTTTTCTATTTCAGCTACTTGTAAAATATCTAACATTTTATTAAAAGTGGATTTTTTTATTCCTGTTAATCTTAACCATTCTTTATCATTAAGAGTATTAAAATTATTATTGTTTATATTTTGATATCCTCATAAATTATGTTTTATAAGAATATTTTAATAAAAAAGGTATCGCAAGAAGTCTATTATCATATTTATATAAATAATTATTCTCTGGTTCAATAATAGTTAAGTATAGTATTTTACTACCAACAGTTGTTGATTTAGAAATCCGTATGCAGTTCAAGTTAATTTTTGTTTCCCTATGTAAGAGCAAAAAATAAATCTTTTAAAATTTAATAAAGAGAATTATATAAAAAATAATTATTCAAACTTCTAGAAATTACTTTGTTAAAAATTTTTGTAATTTTTGAAAAGGAGTTTTAGTGTTTAATGACGAATGACGGCGTTCGAAGTTATAAAAGTAATAATATTTGTTTAAATAATGTTGAAGTTCGTTTTGATTTAATTTTTTATCATTATCATAAAATAATTTGGTATAATGTTGATGGAATCGTTCAATCTTCCCGTTACTCTGCGGAGAACGGATTGGTGTGGTTTCATGGACAATTCCGTTCCTCGAAAGAAAGGTTGTAAAAGGCCTTTCTTTTACTTTGTATGATTTTTTATTACTTCAATTAGTAGTGGTAAATTCCGGAGCATTATCAGTGCGAAGGCGTTTAATGGGTATACCAAGTTCACCAAAATCTTTCATTGCTCTTTGTACGGCATTAACTGCATTATTAGTTCCTAAACTATCATAAACATACCCAAATACTATGCGTGTCATTTCGTCAATGAAATCATAAATATAATATTTTTTATCAACCGGAAAATTTGATGGGGTAATAATTTTGGCATCCATTTGTAAAAGACCAATCTCAGAAACTTCATAACGCTTAAACTGGCGTTTTGTTTGTTTGATTTGTTGTTTTAATTCTTTTCAACGAGGGTCGGATTTAATTCAACGATAAAAGGTTTTGATATTTTTTGGAACTTCTGAATTTTTAACATCATGGAAACCAATTTTTAAATTGTTAAACAAAGACCATATTCCACCGGCTTTGATATTTTTGTAATCAAAATATAAATCACATACCTTTTCACGAGAATTTAAACTATATTGATAATTAAGATTTTGTGGTTTTGTGGTTTTAAACAATAACAAATCTAAATTATCAGAATAATAAGCGGTCATAATTTTTTGTGCCCAACGATAAAAGGTTTTCGTTGCATTCTTAAAATATTTTTTAATAAGTTTTGTTAAGGTAGTTTCTTCAACATAAAAATAAGTACATAAATTTAAATAGGCAGTAATGCGTTTTTTAGTTTTATAGTAATAACGATTATGGCAATTAGCACTTAATCAACTTTGGATTTTTGCTTTTAAATCTGCTAAATCAGCTTGGGAAATAATATATTTCATTTTTAAACTCCTTAAATTAAGAAAATCGCATTACAAAAAATACGATTTTCAAAAATATTTATTAAATTACTAATTTTTTTTATTAAGTATTTCCGCCGAGAATGAAGTGATATGAAACATTTTCGTGTTAAGGCCTTGTGGAACTTTCTTATTAAGAAATACTTTAAAATTAATTAAATTATCAATAAAATAAAATTCTTTAAAAGGCCTGGACTTATAAGAACCATTAGAACGATAAAAGTTATTAATTTGATTATAACCAGCACTATCTTTGTCAACAAATAATTGAAGGGCTGGTCTTTGAACAAAATCGCCATTACCTATTTGAATATCAAAATCACTAGAAAGTTTTAAATCAGTAGCATTAATTTCTAAATGATATGAACCCTGGCCATAACCACTAATTACTAAAGCACTTTTACCAATTTTAGAAAATTGTAATTTATATATTTTTAAATCATTGTTATTTTTACTACATCCAAAAATAAACATTACACACACTAAATTTAAAGCTGATAAAAATTTTCGCATAAAGAAAAATCCTCCTTTCAAAGGAATTATATTATAAAAAATATTGGTAATATTTAAGAGAACTTTTTTAATATCATTAATAAGATTGCTAATGGAACTACAAATTCAAATAACATCTGAAACGCCGGAATAACTTCAAATACCGGAAAGGCAGTTTTGGTAAAATTAATCGTTGTTTTAGCAATATCGGCAAGGGGGCGAATTAAAAGATTAATCCCTGAAAGACCAAGTAATCAATTCAACACACTAACAGAGGCGTGCTGAATACCACACGATATTGCACTAAATAAACCTCAATAAGAACAGGTGGGTGTTGGAATTAAGTCGTCCATATTACCATTTATTCCACCGCCAATAAAAGCCGTTGAATTCAAAATGTTAAAATCGTATAAAGAATAATGATATTCAGTACTTTCATTTTTCTTTTTATATAGCGGAAAAGTCAGTGTAAAAATATTAATCCCATACATCACATCAACTTTAGCGTTATAAAAATGCAGTTTATTACTAGCAGCATTTCATAATTGGTTATCATACGATTTTAAAACATTAAAATCTATTTGATAAGAACTTTTACCAGTATTAAAACCATTGATAATTTGTTTATCTTTAACAAAGAAATAAGAACGAAAAATCATATTCTTACTATTTTCGATTGTTGAACCAAAGTTAATTAAATACTGTTTGGGATAAAAGGTAATTAAGGAGCGATAGAAAAAACCCATTTGTAAAACATTTTTAGGAATTTGTTGCATTCCTTTGTAATCTAATTCTACATAAGTAAAGGCATCCATATCAAAACTCGCATAAAAGAATTGTACAAAAAAATCACCTAAAACTTTATAAAGTTTATTAAATAACCCATTAATAAAATCAATGGTTAAATCTTTTTGATAATGAAGCATAAAATCTTTAAAATCAGTCTTTAATTTGTCATCATAGCGTAAAAAATGGAAAGTATTACCATAATAATTAATTTGTCCAAAAAAGGTATTGATAAAATCTATTCCAAAACTTGTTCGCGAGCCAGATTTTCAAAGCGATTTACCATTTTCTAAAAACTCATTATTGCCCACAATGCTACCATGCTCAGTTTTTATAGTAATAACATCACCAAAACTAGAAAAGGAAAGTTCTCTAAAAATAACTTTTTCAATAAAACCGGCCGGGTATGAATTTTTGCGACTTAAATTAAATTTACTATTTTGTTTAAAACCATTTAATTTAATTGAAATTTCACTCATATATTTAAAATTATCGTCAAAGAAATTAAAAATTGGGACTCAATATAAATAACTATAATTAAATTTATCAAAATCTCGGCGTTGTATCATTAAATAATCTAGCTTATCTTGAAACTGAGTATATTGATATTCGCCATCATTTTTAGTTATTTCCGTAGGTAATGGTTGTTCGTTATCTTTTTCTGGTAAAGGAGGCATTTCCGCCGAGAATGAAGTTATATGAAACATTTTCGTGTTAAGACCTTGTGGAACTTTCTTATTAAGAAATACTTTAAAATTAATTAAATTATCAATAAAATAAAATTCTTTAAAAGGCTTGGACTTATAAGAACCATTAGAACGATAAAAGTTATTAATTTGATTATAACCAGCAGTATCTTTGTCAACAAATAATTGAAGGGCTGGTCTTTGAACAAAATCGCCATTACCTATTTGAATATCAAAATCACTAGAAAGTTTTAAATCAGTAGCATTAATTTCTAAATGATATGAACCCTGGCCATAACCACTAATTACTCAAGCACTTTTACCAATCTTGGAAAACTCTAATTCACAACTTTCACCACATTGACTAGAATTTGTGGCTCGTTTTTCTCGTTTCATAAAAGATTGTTCCATATTAGGTTTTGGTGGTTGTTTTGTATCAAAGAAAGCGCCTAACGGTACCAAACTAATAAACATTATAATAAATCAAGAAATAATCTTATCCATCTCATCACGCCTTAAAACTCTTTTTTATCGCTTTAAAAGCATCAGAAAATTTATATTGATTATGTTGTGGACATTCACAATTAACAACTTGCATTTGATGCTTTCTAAAAATTTTATTAAAGTAGTAACCCCTAATAATTAACTTAATACCAGTTATTAAGAAATAAATAATTAATAATCAAATATAAACATTAAAAAATACACTTTGAAAATTTAATGGTATAAAATCTTTAAAAAATTTATCCCCTTTAATTTGAAGGACCGTTAAAAATATTCAAATTATAACCATAACAGAACAGTATGAAGTATAATAAAAAAATGTATAAAACCTAAAACGCTTTTAAATCATTTAATACCTAATATTTTCTTTAATTTTTTCATTTTTAACTCCTTAAAATTAAATATATTGTTGATAAAATACAAATCGTTCCTAAAATTTGGAAAATCGGATGTTGAGAAAATAACCTTATCATTGGTTTAAATAAATCTAAAATTTTAATATTACTTGATAGAACTTTATTAAAATATTCTAAACCCTCACGCACATATGCTCATAAACCCAAAAAGTCATTTAAAGCAAAAATAGAAAAAACAGCAACAAGAATAAATAAAATTATTAATTTAAACATTTTAAAAACCTACCTTTTTATTCGCCGTCCGTGTTGGTTAATTCACGGTCTGTTTTTAGAGCTATTACCACTAAATTTCTTAATTGGACCACTAGATGATTGTTTCTTAGTTCCTCAATTAGCAACTGATTTTCGATATTTTTTACGAAAACCAACTTTTGGTCGTTCAATATGAATCCCTAAAATGCCACCAATTACAAGATTTATCACAAGCATAATTAGAGGAAAAATAATAATACGAATATCTGTTCCGGGAATGGTTAAAGTTCAAATTAAATCAAAAACTTTATAAAACATATCGCCAATCAAACTAGCCATTTTTTCTAAGTTTTCCATTTTTTAAACTCCTTTACTTATTTTTTTTTATTCAAATTATTTTTTAACTTAGTAAGTATCTTGCTAAATTTTTCCATTTTTAAATATTCTAATGCTTCAATATCCATTACATTATCATTTCAAAATTTATGTTGATAATTATCATTCAAAGCACGATTACTTAATTCACGCAAGAATGATAAATATTTATTATCGTAAAGATTTAAGATTGACATTGGGATTTTCAATTTAAAGAAATAAATATCTAATTCCGGAATGCTGCGATACTTAATTTTGCGACCTTTTTTATCATTTTTAGCATTAATTAGCGTTAATCGTCATTGCTCGTATTCGCTTACCGATTTAAAAGTGCCATAAATAACTTGTAAATAGGGTCGAAAGATACTAACGGGTTTTTTTCTAATGCCAACAATTATTGAATTCGCAATATCACGAACTTTAACTCATATATGTTCGGCTCGTTGTCCGCTTGCTAATACGATATGGGTAAATTGTCGAGCCGAAGCGAAATATTCTTGTAAACCTTGGGTTACTCTATCATTTTCTTTATAATCAGTTCCTTCTAAAAATAAGTTAGTTTCATCTCATAACAGTAAATGTTTTTCATCTAAAATTGGATAATTATAATCTAATAAAGACATATGCCCTAATGAAAGCATTTGTTTATCCGCAATCGGAAAAGTAGAAATCGTTTTTCAACCACTTAATAAGTAAGAAGCTAAAACCATTAAAGCGGTTTTTCCCGTCCCTAAAGCACCAATGACTAAATTTAAGGGTGAATTTAATAAGAAATTAATAAAACTACGACGAGCAAAGAAATGAGAAATTTTAGTATATAAAATATACAAAGCAATTAATAAATAAATAATATCAAATAGCATTCGTCAACTCTGAGGATTATAATAATGCAAAATCGCACCATAGAATCACGTAATAATAAATAAAGTGCGATTTAAAGCAACAAAATCATATAATCTTAAATTTATTTTTTTAAACAATAGCATCACTTAAATCACACTTTCTTTATTTTTATTATTATCTGCCGGGCATTAATTTTTCAAACATTTTGAAAGCGATTAAAAATAAACCAATAATCACCCCAAGCAAGAAAACTCAATATGTAGCAAAGAAATTAACGACATTTGGCATATTACCACCAATAATGTCAGTTCAAATATTACCGAACGCTTTAATTAATGCTTTTCATAAGTTAGTAACCGCTTGTTCACCAGTAACAGCTACTGGCGTAACCACTTCTGTTAAGAAAGTTCTAATCATATAATCACCCCCTTTCTAAACAAAATATGATTTAACCTTATAAAATAAAATAACCATAAATAAGATAATGAATACTAATACCATTCAAAAGGCAATATTCGCTATTAAAAGTCAAAGTAGTTCTTTAGTTAAATCAATTTCTTTACCAGAAACTCACGCTGGAATAATTTTAATTTGAATAAATAAATCTCAAAAATACAATTTTGTCATTTCTCAATCTAAATCTTTTCAAGCAACTAAAAACATAATAATTACCCCTTAAAAGGTCAAAAGAGTAGAAAAATAATGGCCGAGAACAGCATTACAATTATTAAAATTGAAAACAAAAATACAACTTGGGGTGGTAAATCGGCAGATGGATAAATTAATTCAATTAACTCAATAATTATTTTTTTAAACATTTTCTAAACCTACTTTTTAATTTCTTTTTCATCTTGTTCTAATAAATTTCGCTTAAATTTTGCAATAAATATTCGTTGTGCATAAGTAAAATCTTTTGGCAACTGTTTTGCTTCGCTACCATATTTCTTTTTATCTTTAAAAAACCGATAAATATTAACCGCAATATAGTATGCTAGTAATAATGTTAAAATCGTAAAGAACACTAGCCCAAATATACTCATTTTTCTTTTCTCCTTAATTTTCTAATTTTTAATTCTTATTTTAAATTGCAATTTTTCTTTTATTTTTTAACTCCTAATGTTTCATTTTTCTTAGTTGATTTCTAAATCTTAAACTTTCTAATGAAGCATAATTTGCACTTTCAAAGTCTATATAATTAATATTTTTAAATTCATAGATTGCTCCGCACATTTTGGTTTTAAAGTTATTAACTGTTGATTTTAAGTATTTTACAAATTCAGAATTTACAGTTCGATTAACAATATTATTCAAAGTATCGGTAAATACTTGTTTTCTAGTAATAGGATTTTGACAGTTATATGAGAATTGATAAGCCTTGATATTTAAGTCATACTGGTTTAATGACTTTTCGTTCAGGACATTTTTAGTTATATATTTAGAGCAATATTTTACGACCATTTCATTAGTGTTTTCACGAACTCTAATATTTTTATTAATTCCATAAGGTCAAAATTGTAAAATAACTTTATAAGGTATTTTTTCGGTGATTAAAATATGAAAATGAATAACACCTCGTTTTTGATATTCATAGGTATACAAGTATTTAATATTTTTATTTTTAACTTTAAATCAATATTTTAATTTTTTAAAAAACTTATTTAAATCACGCTTACATTTTTTAATATCAAATTCATTAACATCAGCATAAGTAAGAGTTAAGAATGTAAGTTTTTTGCAGTCTCAAAAATTATGATATGCCTTCCGAATAACATTAGATTTTGCACGAATATTGCTATTAAGCAGTTTTGTATCACAATTACCCTTATTTTTTAAACCGCTAGCATTACGAGTATTTGCTTTGATGCGTTCTAAGGGTATAACAACATTACGAATATATTGACCGTAATAAATGGTTTTCATATAAAAATCAGTCGGATTTTGAGGTTGTAAATTCATATTTTATGCTCCCATTTTAGTTTTTCGCCAGTTGTGTTATTTAATCAAGTAATAGTCGGCTTCGCCGACTAACCCGCTAGCGGGCGGGGCATACGCCTTCCGCACCGCTTCGCAGACCGAAGTGATTATCAATTAACTGGACAAGTTTTTTTGATTTTTTGATAATTCAATTTTTTGCAAGTTAACTATTTTGGGGGTTTTTTCAAAAGTTAATTCGCAACTAAAAAATGATTTAACATTTTCTTTTAACAGTTTATAAATTTCTTGTTGTTCTAGATTGTTATCATCAATTCATAAAGCCTTTTGTTCGCCGGTAGGCTCAAATAAGTCATTTTCATAACGCAAAAATTCGGCAGAATAACCTGACATCATAGAGCCATCTTTATTTTTAAATATTTTTCTTTTTATACTAACTAATTTAACTTTAAACATTATTTTTTAAATTCCTTTTACTTTTATTTTTTAAAATTTTTTTAATATGATTAATAAATTTTTTCTCACAAGCAACATGCAAATATCGTTTATCACTAAATAGATGTAAACACCAGCGACATATTTTATAATCTATCGTTCCTTTCAAAATTTAAAAACCCTTTTCATCGCAAGAATTACAGATTCCAACTGTATTTTTATTACCAACAACATAACTTTCGTTGTCGCATTCAATACAAAATATTACTGCCAAAAGAAAACACCCCCTAAAAGTTTGTAGAAAACAAAATCTTGTCATATGTATATGGTTTCTACAGGTTATGCAAGAAGTCTATTGAAAAATAAATTTTATATACTATAATTAATGTGATTATCTAAATTTAAAAAGGAGGATTTAAGTTGATGTTTAATCAAAAAAAAGCTAACTTCCTATCACTAGATCTGGGAACGGCTAATTCATTAGCATACGTATCTGGACAAGGTGTTATTTATAACGAACCTTCAGTAATGGCATATGATGTTCGTACTAATAAATTAATTGCTGTTGGAAGTGCCGCATACGAAATGGTGGGAAAAACTCATAGCAATATTCGTATGGTAACACCATTAGTTGATGGTGTTATTTCTGATTTAGGAGCAACAACAGATTTACTGCGCTACATCTTTGATCGCATTCGTTTAACTAATGTTTGAAAAAATTCTATTGTCCTATTGGCTTGTCCATCTGGCGTTACTGAATTAGAACGAGCAGCTTTAAGAAAAGTTGCATCGGAAATGGGAGCAAGTCATGTTCTTGTTGAAGAAGAAGTAAAAATGGCGGCCATTGGTGCTGGAATAAATATTCATTTACCTGTTGGTAATTTAGTATTAGATATTGGTGGGGGAACTACTGATATTGCCGTTATTGCCTCTGGTGACATTATTGTTTCTGGTTCTATTAAAGTTGCTGGCAGATACATTGATGAAGAAATTCAAAAATATTTAAGATCAGAACAAAATGTTGTTATTGGTGAAAAAACTGCTGAAGAAATCAAATGTGAAATTGGCTCTTTAATTAAATTTCCTAATGAAAAGAAAACTGAAAAATATGGTCGTGATATTGTTTCTGGTTTACCGAAAAGAATTCTTGTTAATCCTGAAGAAATTCGCAATGTAATGTTACATGTTTTTTCTAAAGTTATTGATTTAACAATTAATGTTTTAGAAAGTGCCCCTCCTGGGTTAGCTGGCGATATTATTAAAAATGGTATTACGATTTGTGGCGGTGGAGCATTAATCAAAGGCATTGATAAATACTTTGAAAGTATTTTTGAATTTCCTGTAAGAATTTCTAATGATCCATTAATGTCGGTAATCAATGGCACAAAAAGTTTTGAAAAAAAACTTACTGATACTTTAGCAAGAGCAATTATTGAAGAAAACCAAAATGATAATGAATTTCAAGTATCACAAAAAAGAAATCGTCGTTTTGGTTAAAAATATCAAAATAATTGATATTTCTAATTTATTATTACAATAACAAAATTATTAATAATGTCTAAAAAGTTTTGAATGTCCTATTTTATAAAATAGGACGTTTCTTCGTTAGAATTACTTTAAAATTTGATAAAATAAATTCAGAAGAAAAGGAGTATCCATATGACAAACATTTTAGAAAAATTTAAGCGCTTCTTTAAAAGCACAAAGCGTAATTATATTGCTTTAGACTTAGGAACAGCAAATACATTAGTTTATATAGCAGGACAAGGAATTGTTTATAACGAACCTTCAATGATTGCTTATGATTTATCAAAAAATAACCAATTATTTGCTTTAGGACACAAAGCCTTTGAAATTATTGGTAAAACTAATGACAATATTAAAATTATTGAACCACTAGTTGATGGGGTTATTAGTGATTTAGACGCAGCTTTAGATTTACTACAAGCTATTTTTAAAAAATTGCAATTATCAAATATGTGAAAAAATGCCATTGTTGTTTTAGCTTGCCCATCAGGGGTTACACAATTAGAGCGCGATGGTTTAAAAAAAGTTGCTTACAATATGGGAGCAAAAATTGTTATTGTTGAAGAAGAAGTAAAAATGGCGGCCATTGGAGCTGACATTAATATTAATTTGCCAAGTGGTAACTTAGTATTAGATATTGGTGGCGGAACTACTGATATTGCCGTTATTGCATCAAAAGGCGTTATTATTTCTCGCAGTATTAAAGTAGCAGGTAACTTATTAGATGATGAAATTAAAAAATATATTCGTGGTCAATATAATATTTCTATTGGTATTAAAAGTATTATTGAATTAAAACATGCAATTAGTTCTTTAAGTGAAACGAAAGAAAATAAAAAATTCATTGCTTATGGTCGTAATGTTCTTTCGGGAAGACCCGAAGAAATTAATATTACTGCTGACGAAATTAGACCTGTAATTATTACCCAATTTAATCGCATTTCAGAAGTTTTAACTGAAGTTTTAGAATCAACCCCACCAGAATTAGCTGGTGATATTATTAAAAATGGCATTACAATTTGTGGTGGTGGTGCCCTAATAGCAGGGATTGATGAATATTTTAGTAGTAAGTTTAATATTAAAGTTAAAGTTGCTAATGACCCCTTAAAATGTGTTATTGAGGGTACAAAACGGATTGAAAAAGAAATTTATCAAGGGTTATAAATAGTTTTTACAAAAATATATACTTAATTTTATTTAATGATAAAATTAAAAAATAAGTAAAAAAGGAGAATTGTATGATTAAAAACTATGTATCAATTGATCTCGGCACAGAAAACCTTATCATATATTCATCAAACCGTGGAATTGTTTTTAACGAACCCTCAGTAATGGCATATGACATTAAAAAGAAATCCTTAGTCGCTTTAGGAAATGATGCTTATAGTTTAATTGGTAAGGAACATAAAAATATTCGCTTAGTGCGTCCGATTAGTGATGGGGTTATTAGTGATTTAAAAGCAACTCAAGAACTATTAAAGGCGATTTTTGAGAAAATTAAATTATTTAAAATATGAAAAAATGCCATTATTTTATTAGCAGCTCCATCATCAGTTACAGAATTAGAACATAATTCTTTAAAAGAAATGGCAAATAAATTAGGTGCTAAAAGTGTCTTTATTGAAGAAGAAATAAAAATGGCAGCTGTTGGTGCTGGTATTAATATTAGTAATCCCGAAGGTAATCTTGTTGTTGACATTGGTGGGGGGACTACTGATTGTGCTGTTCTTTCATCAGGAGATATCGCTGTTTCTAGTTCAATTAAAGTTGCTGGCAGACATATGACAACTGAAATTCAAAAATATTTACGAGCTCGCCATAATATTATTATTGGTGAAAAAACTGGTGAAACCTTAAAAAGAGCCTTAGGCACATTAGATAAAAATGCTACTGAAGTTTATTTAGAAGTTTATGGCCGCGGTATGGTTGACGGAATGCCAAAACAAATTCGTGTAAATAATAGTGAAATCAGAGAAATCTTACTGCCATTTTTTAACAATATTGCTAACTTAATTGCTGAAGTATTAGAAAAAACTGATCCAGAATTAGTTGGTGACATTTTCCGCAATGGGATTTACTTTTGTGGTGGGGGTGCTTTAATCCCAGGAATTGAAAACCATTTTAAAGCTTTATTTACTATTCCTGTTAATATTGCTAATAATCCATTACTATGTGTTATTGAAGGTACTAAAGCTTGAGAAAATTCAATTCGTGAAGAAATTGCATTTCAAGGGCGAAAGTGTCGTTTTGGTTAAAAAATATCAAAATAATTGACATTTTCAATTTATTATTACAAAATTAAAATAGTAATAATAGACTTCTTGCATAACCTATTAAAAAAATTACAAATATTTGTAAAAAGACAGTAATAGAAAAATATAATTTTAATTAATTATGTCTTTTATCTAAAAAATTAATATTTTGCCACAACAAAAAATGAATTTATTATTTAAATTCATTAATTTTAAATAAATCTTTTATGTTAAATTAATAATTGCAAATTATAAATTGAGGCAATTAAATTAAATCTTAAACCAAATCTTTTTCTACGATTACGATATTTTTCTGTCATAATTTTAAATTTTTTAAGAATAGCAAAAATATTTTCAATAATAATTCTCATTTTTGAAACTAGTCTATTATGTTGTTTTTGTGCTTTATTTAAATGGTTTTTCTTTGTTTTCTTTGTAGGTATTATTAGAACATTATTGTGAATTTTTTGTATTCCTTGATAACCACTATCAACTATTAATTTGTTATTTTTTAAAATTGGGATTTTTGATTCTTTAAATAAAGCATAATCATGTTTTTTCCCAAGTGAAAAACTTGTTGCAATAATTTTTCTGGTTTCTTGTTCGATAATTACTTGTGTTTTAATGGTGTGTTTTTTCTTTTTACCAGAATAAGATTGTTTTTGTCTTTTTTTGGGCGTTGGATTGGATTTTCGGTAGCATCAATAATAATAGTTTTATCATTAAAATAATCATTTATTAGTGCTTTTTTACCAGCAAGTTGTTGAAAATCAGAGTTTTTAATTAAAGTATCTTCAATTCACTTGATATTGCGATAACAATTAGCTTCACTAATTCCAAAATTTTTACCAAGATGAAAATAAGTCTGATATTCTCGTCAATATGATAAAGTCATCAATAATCTATTTTCTAGTGATAATTTATTAGTTTTACCACCTTTTTTAAATTTTTCTATTTCAGCTACTTGTAAAATATCTAACATTTTATTAAAAGTGGATTTTTTTATTCCTGTTAATCTTAACCATTCTTTATCATTAAGAGTATTAAATTTATTATTGTTCATATTTTGATATCCTCATAAATTATATTTTATAAGAATATTTTAATAAAAAAGGTATCGCAAGAAGTCTAATAAATATTTACTAGTAGCAGTTTAAACTTGATATTTTAAATTAGTTAATTTTTAAAAAGGCAATGAGTTACAACTTATTGCCTTCATTTATTTATCAGTTTAATTATAAAAAATTATTATTCGCGGTAACTTACCTTTAAAAATAAAATACTACTATAAGTGTACTATAATAATACCCTTGTTAGTAATATCACAAATCTAATAGCATATTACTAAATACTTTGTTAAAATGTATTTAGGTTAAAATGCTATTAAATAGCATTTTAGTTTTAATAGAAAATGGATCGTAAGAAAGGAAATAAATCGTATGAACATACTTAGTTTCAAAGGAAAAAGGCAAAAACCTAAATATATTTCAATTGATTTAGGCACAGCAAATACATTAATTTATATTTCAGGAGAAGGCATTGTTTATAATGAACCTTCAATCATTGCATACAATATTAATCGTAATGAAATTATTGCAGTAGGCGAAGATGCTAGAAAAATGGTAGGAAAAGGTAATAAAAATATTCGTGTTATCAAACCAATGATCAATGGGGTTATTAGTGATGTTAAAGCTACAGAAGCCCAATTACAATATATTTTTATGAATTTAAAAATTTTAAACCGTATTAATGACGCCGCATTATTACTGGCTTGTCCTTCAGCGGTTACTGATTTAGAAAAGAAAGCTTTAAAACAAATTGGTCACAATTTAGGTGCTAAAAAAGTATTTATTGAAGAAGAAATAAAAATGGCAGCTATTGGTGGTGGAGTAAATATTAATAATCCTCATGGACAACTAATTATTGATATGGGGGGTGGAACGACTGATATTGCGGTTATTGCCTCTGGTGACATTGTATTATCTAAATCTATTAAAGTTGCAGGAAACTATTTTAATAATGAAATTCAAAAATATGTTCGTACTCAATATGAAATTGAAATTGGTAGCACGACAGCAGAAAATATTAAAATTAAAATTGGTTCTTTAACCCAATATGATGATGAAAATAATTTTGAAATTTATGGTCGGCACTATGTTAATGGTAGACCCCAAGCAGCAATCTTAAAACCAGAAGAAATTCGGCAAGTTTTACAACAAACTATGCTACCAGTTATTGAAGTAATTACGCAAACATTAGAAATAACTCCAGCGGAACTATCTGGTGATATTTATAAAAATGGCATTACGATTTGTGGTGGTGGGGCATTATTAAAAGGAATGGCTAAATACATTACAGAAAAGTTACAATTACCGGCTAAAATTGGTGAATATCCTTTATTAGCAGTTATTAATGGTACTAAAAAATTTGAAACTGATATTTTTGAACAAATTCAAAATTCTTACTAAGATTTTTATAAAAAAATAAAACTACAAATATAAAAAATTCTCTTATAAAATTTAAGAGCATTTTTTATTTAATTCCTAAAATTCGTTTCGCATTATTTGTTGTTGTCATAATAACATCATTTAAGGATATTTTTTTTAAACTTGCTAATTTTTTAGCAGTAAAAATAATATTTTTTGGATAATTTTTTGTTCCTCGATAAGGAACAGGTGTTAAATACGGAGCATCAGTTTCTAAAACAATTTTATTTAAGGGAATCTCTTTAGCAACTTGTTGCAAATCTTTAGCATTTTCAAAAGTAAGAATTCCTGAAAAAGAAATATAATATCCTAATTCAATAAACTTATTAGCAGTTTTTGTATTTGCTGAAAAGCAATGCATAATGCCAACAACATCATATTGTTTTAAAATTTCATAAGCATCATCAAAAGCATCACGAATGTGAACTAAAATTGGTAATTGATATTTTTTAGCTAATTTAATTTGTTTAATAAATCATTCTTTTTGTAAATCGCTACTATCTTGATTGCGATAGTAATCTAATCCAATTTCACCAATAGCACAAACACTTCCTGTTTTAATTAGTTCTTCCAATTCATAAAGATCGTGTTCTTGATGATTACTAACATCGTTAGGATGAATGCCAACAGCGGCAAATACATCGGGTGAAGAAAATGCTTGGTCAACTGCTAATTTACTAGTTTTTAAATCATAACCAACATTACAAATTAAATTAACACCAATTAATTTTGCTTCTTCTAAAATATTATTTATATCTTCATCTTGATATGAATCTGAGACTAAATGACAATGCGTATCAAATAAACCATTCACTAATTAAACTCCTTATTTACCTAGACAAAAGCGACTAAACATTTCATCTAAGAGATTATCTTTAATTATTTTACCATTAATTTCTTGTAAATAATCTCACGCTTCTTGAAAATGAAGGACTACTAAATCTAACGGCATACTATTGTTTAAAGCTTGAATTGCTTCATCAATTGTCATTGTAATTTTATCTAATAACATTTGATGATGGGTTGATGTCAAAATTAAATTATTATGATAATTAATTTTTTCTTGTAAAAACATCTCTTTAATTTTATCTATTAAGGGATTAAAATCATTGTTTAAAGCACTTATGGGTACTGAACTTAATGGCAAAAGCGAAAGAGATAGTTTTTGTTGTAAATCAACTTTATTAATAACAATAATACAATTTTTATCTTTAACTATTTCTAATAATACCATATCATTATCATCTAAAATATTGCTACCATCAAGCACTAATAAAATTAACTGGGCTTTTTCTAAATACTGTTTTGATTTTTGAATTCCTAATTGTTCAATAATATCATTAGTATTTCTAATTCCCGCAGTATCAATTAGGTTTAATGAAATATTATCAATATTTATTTTTCCCATAACTATATCTCTAGTTGTTCCGGCAATTGTTGAAGTAATCGCGCGATTTTCTTTTAATAAAGCATTTAATAAAGTTGATTTTCCTACATTAGGTTTACCAATAATTACAGTATCAATGCCATCATTAATAACCTGAGCAATTCTACTTTGTTTAGTAATCGTTAATAAATCACTATAAAGTTCATTTGTACGAGTTAAAACTAATTTTTGAGTTAAGTTTTCAACGCCATCATATTCAGGATAATCAATATTAACACTAATATTAGCTATTAATTCTAATAATCTTGTTTCAAGTTCTTTTAATAATTTGCTATTATTACCATTTAAACTGTTCATTGCCAATGCTAACGCTTCATCATTAGGCGCATTAATTAAATCATTAACCGCTTGCGCTTGTAATAAATCAATTTTTCCATTTAAAAATGCTCTTTTTGTAAATTCACCCGCAGTTGCTAACCGAATATTATCATTTTTCATAATTGTTAATAATAAATGAATAATTTTATTAACAATTAACATACTGCCATGACAATTAATTTCAATAGTATCTTCACCAGTAAATGAACTACTTTTATAGTAGCAAACTAAAACTACTTCATCAATAATTATCTTTGTATTAGGATTAATAATCCTTCCGAAATATTTTTCTTTTGAAGAATTTAAAATATTTCTACTAAATACTTTATTAATAAGTGAAAATGTTTCTGGACCACTAACTCTAATAATAGCAATGGCTTGTTTAAGGGGAGCACTTGCTAAAGCAATAATCGTATCATTAATCATAAATATCACCAAATTTCTTTTTTTAAAATAAAAATCTAGACATTAACGACTAGATTTCACTGCTTTCAAGATATTTAATAACAATATGTCTTTTATTACCTGAACCCTGAGATTCACTAATAACCTTATCGAATTTTTTTAATTCATTATGAATAATTCTTCGCTGATTATTAGGCATTGGTAATAATGCCATATCATTTTTAGTAAACAATACTTTTTTAGCAGTGATTTTTGCTAAATTAATTAAATTACTCTCTTGTCTTTGAAAATAGTCATTAACATCAACTTTAACAATATAACGACGATGAAACTTACTTGATAAATAACAGTTAGATAAGTTTTGTAAAGAACTTAATACATAACCATTTTTACCAATTAATAACGCATTATTATCACAATTAATATTAACTTTAATCATTTCATAGTTAATTTGTGAAATTTTAATTTCAATATCATTAAAGTCTAACTCTGTTAAAAGTCCTTGCAAAACAACAACTAAATAGGTTTTAACATCACTCATATTATATATTAAGGCAATTACTTGTTTTTTTAAAAATGTTTTAATTTCTTCTTTAATAATGTAAAAATGGGGTTCATCTTGTTGCTCAATAAAAGTTTTTAAATCTTCGCGTTTCTTAAATATTTTTTTTTCCATTTAATTCAACTCCAACTTTATTTTTTCTTTTTATACTTAGCATTCTTATTTATATAATGAAATAAAACTGTTTGTCCAATTTGCAATGCCCCAGAAAAAATTCAATATATTGCAACTCCTGAACCAATTGTAAAGACCAGTAACATAAACACCCCCGTCATAATTAACTGTGTAATTAATTGTTTCTTTTGCGCTGCTTTCGATTCTTTAGTAAAAACTTTTTTCTTACCACGATTTAAATACATTGGTAATAACATTGAAATAATTTGAATTGGTAAATAAACAAAAACAATTGCTAAATATGATCAGTCTCCTGCTTTTAATCCTTCTCACGGCGTTATTGTAAAAGAAATTGCTCCAAACTCTTGTTCTTTCAAAATTCTCATTGAACGAACAACCATAAACATCGCATATAAAAATGGCATTGATAAAAATAAACTTGCAAATGATGCTAAAGGTTTAACCCCTTCTTTTTTATATAATCCCATTAATTCTAATTGCATTTTTTGTCTTGCTTGAGGATCAGTTGAACCTTTATATTTGGCTTGAATCTCGCCTTGTTTTAATTGAATTGCTTGCATTTTCTCCTGATTTTTTTGGGATTTTCAAGAAAAGGCTAAAGTAATTAATTTAATTATTAAAGCGGTAACAAACATTGCTCCAATTGCTGCCGCTGCTGTTGGTTCAGCAGCAATTCCACCACTAAAACCTTTTAGTAATACTCATAATAATGCAGCAATTGGATAAACAAATAAACCAAAAAATGGTGATTTAGTAACCGTTCAAGCTTCACTTCAACTAGAAATACCATTAAAAGGTAATTCTTCTTCACCATTTATAAAATGTGTCTTATTGCCATCACCAGCGAAAAGTAATTCAAAATAAGTACCAAATATTGAACCTGTACCCGTAGTTTTTCCACTTGTTGACACATTAGGATCAAACATCTGTCCACAACCTCATAAAAAGGTAACAATAAAAAAGGTATAAATGAAAATTTTACCAAATTTTCAAACTTGTTTTCACCATGGAGTTTGTGGCTTATTAGGTGCAAATAAATATTTTTTATAGTCCATAATTTTTCTCCATTATTTAATAATTTTTTTTAATAAAATATCTAAAAGATTTTGATTTTTACTATATTCCTTTTTTAAATAAGGCGCTCTTACTAAAATAATAATATCCTTATTATTATTTTTTAAGCATCAAACCTTTTGTAACATTGAGCGAATTTGGCGACGAATCCGATTACGATTAACAGCATTCGCATTTTTTTTACTAACTGATATTCCAAAACGACAATGATCTAATGAATTATTTGCATAATAAATAACAAATGAATTATTATGAATTTTTTGTTTTCCATTAATAATTCTTTGAAAATCATAATTCTTTTTTAAACGAAATTTCTTTTGCAAGGTGTATTTAAATCCTTTTATACTGTTAACTTAGCGCGTTGTTTCCTGCGTCGGTTTTGTAAAACTTTTCTTCCTGCAACTGTTGCCATTCTTGAACGGAAACCATGAACTTTTTTTGTCTTTTCTTTTGATGGTTGGTAGGTTCTTTTCATTGTCATTCTCCTCTTTAAAAATAAGTTACTGTTTTTAAACTAAAATAAAAAAACTTTAAAAAAGTAATTATAGTTCCAATTAATTTTACAGACATATCCTTATTAAGTCAAACTAAATAACAAGATAGGTCGCGTTTAGTTTTCTTAGGTATTTTTAAAAAAAGAAAAAATAATTGTTTACTATAAATTATTTCAATAGACTTCTTGCATAACCTATTAAAAAAATTACAAATATTTGTAAAAAGACAGTAATAGAAAAATATAATTTTAATTAATTATGTCTTTTATCTAAAAAATTAATATTTTGCCACAACAAAAAATGAATTTATTATTTAAATTCTTTAATTTTAAAAAAATCTTTTATGTTAAATTAATAATTGCAAATTATAAATTGAGGCAATTAAATTAAATCTTAAACCAAATCTTTTTCTACGATTACGATATTTTTCTGTCATAATTTTAAATTTTTTAAGAATAGCAAAAATATTTTCAATAATAATTCTCATTTTTGAAACTAGTCTATTATGTTGTTTTTGTGCTTTATTTAAATGGTTTTTCTTTGTTTTCTTTGTAGGTATTAGAACATTATTGTGAATTTTTTGTATTCCTTGATAACCACTATCAACTATTAATTTGGTATTTTTTAAAATTGAGATTTTTGATTCTTTAAATAAAGCATAATCATGTTTTTCCCCAAGTGAAAAACTTGTTGCAATAATTTTTCTGGTTTCTTGTTCGATAATTACTTGTGTTTTAATGGTGTGTTTTTTCTTTTTACCAGAATAAGATTGTTTTTGTCTTTTTTTGGGCGTTGGATTGGAGTTTCGGTAGCATCAATAATAATAGTTTTATCATTAAAATAATCATTTATTAGTGCTTTTTTACCAGCAAGTTGTTGAAAATCAGAGTTTTTAATTAAAGTATCTTCAATTCACTTGATATTGCGATAACAATTAGCTTCACTAATTCCGAAATTTTTACCAAGATGAAAATAAGTCTGATATTCTCGTCAATATGATAAAGTCATCAATAATCTATTTTCTAGTGATAATTTATTAGTTTTACCACCTTTTTTAAATAGACTTCTTGCATAACCTATTAAAAAAATTACAAATATTTGTAAAAAGACAGTAATAGAAAAATATAATTTTAATTAATTATGTCTTTTATCTAAAAAATTAATATTTTGCCACAACAAAAAATGAATTTATTATTTAAATTCTTTAATTTTAAATAAATCTTTTATGTTAAATTAATAATTGCAAATTATAAATTGAGGCAATTAAATTAAATCTTAAACCAAATCTTTTTCTACGATTACGATATTTTTCTGTCATAATTTTAAATTTTTTAAGAATAGCAAAAATATTTTCAATAATAATTCTCATTTTTGAAACTAGTCTATTATGTTGTTTTTGTGCTTTATTTAAATGGTTTTTCTTTTTTTTCTTTGTAGGTATTAGAACATTATTGTGAATTTTTTGTATTCCTTGATAACCACTATCAACTATTAATTTGGTATTTTTTAAAATTGGGATTTTTGATTCTTTAAATAAAGCATAATCATGTTTTTTCCCAAGTGAAAAACTTGTTGCAATAATTTTTCTGGTTTCTTGTTCGATAATTACTTGTGTTTTAATGGTGTGTTTTTTTCTTTTTACCAGAATAAGATTGTTTTTGTCTTTTTTTGGGCGTTGGATTGGAGTTTCGGTAGCATCAATAATAATAGTTTTATCATTAAAATAATCATTTATTAGTGCTTTTTTACCAGCAAGTTGTTGAAAATCAGAGTTTTTAATTAAAATATCTTCAATTCACTTGATATTGCGATAACAATTAGCTTCACTAATTCCGAAATTTTTACCAAGATGAAAATAAGTCTGATATTCTCGTCAATATGATAAAATCATCAATAATCTATTTTCTAGTGATAATTTATTAGTTTTACCACCTTTTTTAAATTTTTCTATTTCAGCTACTTGTAAAATATCTAACATTTTATTAAAAGTGGATTTTTTTATTCCTGTTAATCTTAACCATTCTTTATCATTAAGAGTATTAAATTTATTATTGTTCATATTTTGATATCCTCATAAATTATATTTTATAAGAATATTTTAATAAAAAAGGTATCGCAAGAAGTCTATTGAAGCATTAGAATATTTAAAAATGGAAAAATTCAGTAAGATACTTACTAAGTTAAAAAATAATCTGAAGAAGAAAAACAAGTAAAGGAGTTTAAAAAATAGAAAACTTAGAAAAAATGGCTAGTTTGATCAGCGATATGTTTTATAAAGTTTTTGATTTAATTTGAACTTTAACCATTCCTGGAACAGATATTCGTATTATTATTTTTCCACTAATTATGCTTGTGATAAATCTTGTAATTGGTGGTATTTTAGGTATTCATATTGAACGACCAAAAGTTGGTTTTCGTAAAAAATATCGAAAATCAGTTGCTAATTGAGGAACTAAGAAACAATCATCTAGTGGTCCAATTAAAAAATTTAGTGGTAATAGTCCTAAAAATAGACCGTGAGTTGACCAACATGGACGGCGAATAAAAAGGTAGGTTTAGAAAATGTTTAAATTAATAATTTTATTTATTAGACTTCTTGCGATACCTTTTTTATTAAAATATTCTTATAAAATATAATTTATGAGGATATCAAAATATGAACAATAATAAATTTAATACTCTTAATGATAAAGAATGATTAAGATTAACAGGAATAAAAAAATCCACTTTTAATAAAATGTTAGATATTTTACAAGTAGCTGAAATAGAAAAATTTAAAAAAGGTGGTAAAACTAATAAATTATCACTAGAAAATAGATTATTGATGACTTTATCATATTGACGAGAATATCAGACTTATTTTCATCTTGGTAAAAATTTCGGAATTAGTGAAGCTAATTGTTATCGCAATATCAAGTGAATTGAAGATATTTTAATTAAAAACTCTGATTTTCAACAACTTGCTGGTAAAAAAGCACTAATAAATGATTATTTTAATGATAAAACTATTATTATTGATGCTACCGAAACTCCAATCCAACGCCCAAAAAAAGACAAAAACAATCTTATTCTGGTAAAAAGAAAAAACACACCATTAAAACACAAGTAATTATCGAACAAGAAACCAGAAAAATTATTGCAACAAGTTTTTCACTTGGGAAAAAACATGATTATGCTTTATTTAAAGAATCAAAAATCCCAATTTTAAAAAATACCAAATTAATAGTTGATAGTGGTTATCAAGGAATACAAAAAATTCACAATAATGTTCTAATACCTACAAAGAAAACAAAGAAAAACCATTTAAATAAAGCACAAAAACAACATAATAGACTAGTTTCAAAAATGAGAATTATTATTGAAAATATTTTTGCTATTCTTAAAAAATTTAAAATTATGACAGAAAAATATCGTAATCGTAGAAAAAGATTTGGTTTAAGATTTAATTTAATTGCCTCAATTTATAATTTGCAATTATTAATTTAACATAAAAGATTTATTTAAAATTAAAGAATTTAAATAATAAATTCGTTTTTTGTTGTGGCAAAATATTAATTTTTTAGATAAAAGACATAATTAATTAAAATTATATTTTTCTATTTCAGCTACTTGTAAAATATCTAACATTTTATTAAAAGTGGATTTTTTTATTCCTGTTAATCTTAACCATTCTTTATCATTAAGAGTATTAAATTTATTATTGTTCATATTTTGATATCCTCATAAATTATATTTTATAAGAATATTTTAATAAAAAAAGTATCGCAAGAAGTCTATTATCATTTACGATTAAAGAAGGTGAAAAATGATTGGTGCAAGGTTATAATGGGATTGGAAAAACAACATTACTAGAAACTTTAACTGGTAATATTAAACCAATATCAGGGATAATTACGATTGGTGATAATGTTACGATTGGTTATTTTAAGCAGTTTTATAATTTTCCTGAATTATCGCCAATACAATATTTAAAATCATTAAATCCGGAAATGGATGATGCTGAAATTAGGAAAATATTAGCTAGTTTTGGAATTAAGCGCGAGTTAGCGATGCAATCCCTTAATAAATTATCAGGGGGAGAACAAACTAAAGTTCGGTTAGCAGTTTTATCTTTAGTTCCTTGTAGTTTGTTAATTTTGGATGAACCAACTAATAATTTAGATGATTTAGCTAAGGATTCATTATTAGAAGCAATAACCAATTATTCTGGAACAGTATTATTGACTAGTCATGATATTAAATTTAATACTTCTTGAGTTGATAAAACATTAAATTTTGTAGATTTTATGATAAAATAAAGTAATTAAAATAATTGATAATTAGGGAGGATAACAATGATTAAAAAAACACCATTAGTTGTTAATATTATTATCATATTGTTTTTATTAGTAGGATGTAACGCTTTTAATTTTTATGATTATCAATTATCTAATGATAATGATTCGTTAATTAATTATAATTGTGCTTTTGAGGGTAAGAATGCTAATCTTAAAAGTAAACTGTTAAAGTTAGAAGATACTTTGCATCGTTGGAGTTTAGATTTTGAATCACCATTTGATGATGGTGATTCACAATATATGAAATATTTAGCAACTATTAATAGAAAGAAAAACAATATTGCTGAAAAAACAGCATTACAATCTTGTTATAATGAGATTTTAAAAGTTTCTAATAAAAGTAGAGAGCAATATAATAAGTATGAACAAAGTTCATTATTGTTAAGAGATTATTATTCAAGTTATGATGATTTAGTAAAAAATCTTGAAAATACTGACTTAAGAGATGGACAAAAACCAATGCTTGATTTGAAACTATTGGAACAAAAAATTGGTAATAATTCAAAGTATTTGTTAGCAATGTATAATTATTTAAGTAAATATTATGGTAAAAAAAATGTTGCTAAGTTATTAGTTGCCCTTTTGGTTACTAATAGTTTTGATCCACAGATTGATTCAGAAAGTACCTTAGGGGTTACGGTTTTAAATTGAAAATATGGTTATCAGTTTATTGCTTTGCGACCAAGTATTGTTGATGAAGATCATATTAAACCCCAATATTTTAATGGTCAACTTTCAACTATTAATGTTACTACTGGTGTTATTCATGAGTATGGCCATGCGTTAGAAAACTTGTTAAATTTTTTTCCTGAACAGTTAAATACTAATATTTTACCAGATAAAATTAATGGTGCTGATGAGGTTCGTTTAGATAAATGATTTAAAAATGGATTACAAAAATCTACTAATAAAAATCAAGCGTGATATAAAATGGGGTGAAAATTAAATAAAACAAAAATTTCTGCATCCGAAGAATTTGTTCGTTTTATTGCTAGTAAATTGGGGTATCTTCCAAGTAAGATTAAATTTATTGATAAAAATGACAAAATATATTTTTCTAATTCAGAAACAAAAATTAGTGTTTTAGTATCAAAATTATTTGTTGATAGTAACTATGGTAAGTTTGTTAGTTTAAAAGAACAGTTTGCGGAGTTATTTAGTCAATGGTTGTTACAACCGATTAGTATGTCAAGGGATCAATTATCAGTTCGCTGAACAATACTCAATGAGTTTTTCTTGGAATACTTACCTAATAAGTATTATCAGGTTATTGGAACAAAATTGCTTGCGTAAGCGATAATGTTGTTGCCAAAAAGATAGGTTAAAAAATACTTTCGCCGATTTTGTAATTAACATAATATATGTTATTATTTTATAGTGAAAATATTTTAGAGGTGAAATAATGAATAAAAAAGGTCAAGAGAATGATATTAACTATTATGAAGCAGAAATTACTTGTATAACATGTTCTAATGTCTTTACTGTTGGTTCAACTAAGGGAAAAGAAATTAGAGTAGATGCTTGTTCAAAATGCCATCCTTTTTATACTGGTCAACAACAATCAATGCGTGCTGATGGCCAAGTAGAAAAGTTTGCTAAGCAACAAGCAAAACAACAAGAAATTTTAAAGCAACAAATTGCAGATGCTAAAAATCAAAAACCAATCGTTAAAAATGCAAGTAAAAAAAGTGATAAGTTAAAAGAGGTATCATTAGAAGACTTGAAAAATTCTTTAAACAAATAGTTTAAAACTCACTATAATTTGTTTTAGTGAGTTTTTTCCTATTATTTTTACTTTATCGTATAATGTAATGAGACTAAGAAATAGGTGATTTTGTGATATTAGAACTTAGGGATATTGTTGTTAAACAAAAAGATATTGTTATTTTGAAAAATATTTCCTTTAATATTTCTAATAATGATGTTTGTGTTTTACTTACTAATTCTTATGAAGAAAAAAGTGCTTTATTTAAAGCTTTTAAAGATGGTAAGAATTTAGAAACTGGGCAAATAATTTTTAATGAAGAAAATATTACAACACAATTACCAAAAAAACGCCCGTTAGCATTAATTTTTCCACAAAAATTTCTTTTTTCAATTTTTTCAATTCCTTGAAAATTAACTAGTTTATATTTAAAAAATAAAAATTTTTATTTACAAGCTAAACAAGATTATTGTGATGCTAAACATCATTTAAATGATTTAATTGATAATGGTATTAATCTTGATAAGAAAAAATATAAAGACCAGTTACGAGATTTTAATGAGAATTTTCTTAAAAATAGTCGGATTCTTGAAGAAACACGGATTAATAAATATTATGAGTTTATTAACAAATTTCATCAAACAGCAATTAAACAAATTATGAATGATGTTAATGCTAATAATACTTCAATTTTAATGCAGAGATTTCAAAGTTGAGTTGTAGAAGAGGAAAAATTAACTATTTTAAATAGTCGGTTAACTTTTTTACAAGCTTTATGAGATAAAATTTTTATTTTAACAAGAATGGAAAAAAGTTGTCATTGTCATCAAGGGCATAAGGAAAATAAGCGTTCATTTAAGATGAAAGAAGTAACATTTGTTGCTAATGAGTTTTTAGAAACTTTAGATGGGGAAATTACTGAGTTAAGAAAAAATATTTTACAAGCGGAAATTGATACGAAAGCATATGCGAAAAACTTTTTAAAGTTAGTTAAAAGCATTGAATATCAACATAAAAATGCTGATTTTATTCGGTTAAAAAAAAGTAATAAGTTTAAGCAGTGAAAACAGGCAACAAGAGAATATCGCAATGAATTTTATTTTCAACAAGGACAAATTATTAGTGAAATTTTAGTTTCAGAAATTAAGATGCTTCAAGGAAAAATTATGAATGAAACTTATATTTATCATCAATTGCTTTTAAATGGTTTTGATAAAATTAGTGTAAAAAAGTTTAAAAATGAAGTTCATACTGCTAGTAGAGCAGTTATTAGGGTTCGTCAGCAAGCTTGATTACAAGTAAAGAATATTATTGATGATATTGAGTTAAAAGGCTTAAAGTTTAGTTTTATTTGACAATTTACGGGTTGAGATCGCATTAAGTTGCAAATTGCTATTGCTCTTATTCAACAAAAACGGTTACTTATTATTGATGATACTTTAGCTAAACAATCTAAACAGTATAAAAATGAGTTTGGTCATTTAATTGAAAAACTTCAAAAGAATTATAATTTAACGATTGTTATTATTAGTAAATATGGTTATCGTGTTATTGATGTTGCTCAAAAAGTTATTATTTTACAAAATGGTGATATTGTTCAGCAAGATACAAAAGAAAATATTATTGTTCAACCTTTTAATAAGGATGTTTTACAGGCGATTAGTTCACCACATTTAAATTGGTTTGCGTATTTTAATTATACTGAATCATGATTATTAATTAATAATATTAATATTGTCAGTTTGAAGACACTTTATATGGAAAATAAAAATTTTAGTTTTAATGTTGCTATTTTACCAGAAAAAATTGTTCCTGATTTTTACAAACATAAAGTAAAAGTTATTAATAAGCAACCCCTTTATGGATGAGTTATTAAGTTAAAAAAAATGCGTAAAGGTGATTGATTACTTGATGTAATTTTAAATGATAATAAAATTATTAAAGTAATAATTCCACCATCAAATAATAAAAAATTTTTAAAAGAAGAAATTAAATTTGATATTTTGTTAGGGGGTATTTATTTATTTGATAGTAAAACCGATCAATTAATTAAGAGATGATAGAGGAGATTAATAAAAAATGACAAAGCAAATCTGAGATAAGATAAAAGAATATTCCACGGTAATAATTTTACGCCATATTAGTCCTGATGGTGATGCGTATGGTGTCCAATTTGGTTTAAAACATTTAATTGTTGCTAATTTGCCTCATATTAGAGTTTTAACTGGGGGTGTTAGCTTATTAGACTTGAATTATATTGGTATCTGTGATGATGTTAAGGAAGAAGACTATCGTGATGCTTTAGTAATTATTGGTGATTGTGCTAATGCCGAGCGAATTGATGGTGTTGGTTGAGAAAAAGGAAAATATAAGATTAAAATTGATCATCATCCATTTTATGAACAATATGGCGATTTAGAGTGAATTGATGATGTGGCACCATCAGCAAGTGAAATGGTAGCAAAGTTAGCTTTAGATAATAACTTGCAAGTTACAAAGGAAGCTGCTAAAGCGATATTTCATGGAATGGTAACTGATACGGGAAGGTTTCTTTATGGTAATTTACGACCAGAAACTTTTTTATTGGCAAATTTTTTAATGACAACGGGTTTTAATATTGAACAACTTTATAATAATTTGTATCAACGGCCAATGAATATTATTAAATTTCAAGCATTTGCTTTGAGTAATTTTACGGTTACTGATAATGGTGTTGCTTTTTTAAAGTTAACACCAGATATTTTGAAAGAATTTTTAATTACTAAAGAAAAAGCTAATAATTTAGTTAATCTCTTAGGGAGGATTTTGGGAATACATATATGAGCATTTTGTAGTCAAGATGAAAATGATGAGTTTATTAAAATTAGTATTCGGAGTACTGGTTTGAAAATTAATGATTTAGCAGCACAATATGGTGGTGGGGGTCATCATCGTGCAGCGGGTGTAAAAACTAATTCTTGACATACTGTTGATGCCTTATTAAATGATTTAAATTTGTTAGCAAAAAATATTAATCAAAGTGAGGGGAAATAATGTATGTGCGTTATAAAGATGGATGAATTGAAGTAATTAGTGGTTGTATGTTTGCTGGTAAAACTGAGGAATTAATTCGTCGAATAAATATGTTATCATTTGCTAATAAAAAAATTCAAATATTTAAACCATTAATTGATAATCGTTATGAAGAAGAAGAAATTGTTAGTCATAATAATAGAAAAATTAAAGCAATAAGAATTTGTAATGCGCAACAATTAATTGAATTTTTGGATAATGATACCGAGGTTATTGCGATTGATGAAATTCAGTTTTTTACAAGTGATATTTTAATAGTTTTAGAACAATTAGCAGATCAGGGCAAGAGGATTATTGTTGCTGGTTTAGATAAAGATTTTCGTGGTGAACCTTTTAAATGTATGCCAGAACTATTAACGCGAGCTGAATTTGTTACTAAATTAGAAGCAATATGTGTTAAATGTCATTCGCCGGCAACAAGAACTCAAAGAATAATTAATGGGTTGCCTGCTAGTTATTATGACCCGATTGTTTTAATTGGTGCTAATGAATTTTATGAGGCGCGTTGTCGTCATTGTCATATTGTTAATGATTATCCACAAACTAATATTAAGGAGAATAAAAATGAATGCCAAAACCCGAGAACGATTGGAAACAATGAAACATCGTTATAATGAAATTAATAGTTTACTAAGTCAATCCGATATTAATAATAATATTGAATTATTAACTAGGTTATCTAAAGAAAGAGCTAAACTTAATGATACAGTATTGCTATATATGAAATATCTTAGTATTGAAAGCAATCTTCAAGAAATTAAAAATATTTTTCAAAATGAAAAAGATGCTGATTTGCTAAGTTTAGCAAAAGAAGAATTAAAAGGTAATGAAGAATCATTATTATTTGTTGAACAGCAGTTAACAGTTGCATTATTGCCGGCGAACCCTAATGATGATAAAAATGTTATTATTGAAATTCGTGGTGCTGCTGGTGGTGATGAAGCTAATATTTTTGCTGGTGATTTATATCGGATGTATTTACGATATTGTGAATCACAAAATTGAAAAACAGAACTTTTGGATGCACGAATATCAAATTCTGGTGGTTTTTCGCAAATTTCATTTTTGATTAAAGGTGAAAAAGTCTATGCAAAAATGAAATTTGAAGCTGGTAGTCATCGAGTGCAAAGAATTCCTAAAACCGAATCACAAGGAAGAGTTCATACTTCTACAGCTACGGTTGTTGTCTTACCCGAAGCTAGTGCTTTAGATGTTGATGTTAAACCGTCAGAATTAAAAATTGATACTTATCGGGCTTCTGGTGCTGGGGGGCAACATGTTAATACTACTGATTCAGCAGTCCGTATTACTCATTTACCAACTGGAATTGTGGCAACTTCACAAGATGGTCGTAGTCAACATGATAATAAGGATAAGGCTTTAAAAGTGTTACTTGCTAAAATTTATGAAGCTAAACTTGAAACTCAACAAAGTGAAATGGGCACATTACGAAAAAGTGCTGTCGGTAGTGGCGTGCGGGCAGAAAAAATTCGAACATATAATTATCCTCAAAATCGTGTTAGTGACCATCGGATTAATTTGACATTAAATAAACTTGATCGAATTATGTTGGGTGAACTTAATGAGATTATTAATGCTTTAATTGATGATGAGCAAAAAAGAAAAATGGGAATGGAAGATTAGTTGTGACCTATCATCAGTTATTACAAAAGGGTGAAAAATTATATGCTGATTATCGTAGTCACCATTGTAAATGATTATTAGCTCATTTAGCACACTATTCATTGCAAGAATTATATGCCAATTTAGATGTTGAAAGTAAAGTTAGCGAAGAAGACTTTTATGCTTTAATTAATATTAATTTAAAGGGAAAACCGTTGGCATATATTTTAGGTTATCAAAATTTTTTGGGGCGTGATTTCATTGTTAACCCCAATGTTTTTATTCCGCGTACTGAAACGCAAGAATTAGTAGAAAATCTTTTGTATTATGTTGATGACTATTTTCAAGATGTAAAGCAAATTAAAGTACTTGATGTTGCTACGGGTAGTGGTGCGATTGCTATTAGTTTAGCGTTAGAAGAAGCAAAAGTTTTTGTTGTTGCTAGTGATATTAGTAGTGAAGCTTTAAAAGTTGCAAAAGCTAATGCGCTAAATCTTAATTGTCAAAATATTAAATTTGTTAATAGTAATTTGTTAGCGTCCTTTGTTAATAATGATGATAAGTTTGATATTTTAGTATGTAATCCCCCTTATATTGGAATTGATGAACAGATTGAAAATATGGTTAAAGACTATGAACCGCATTTAGCATTATTTGCTACTGATAATGGTTTATTTTTCTATAAATTAATTTTTAAACAAGTAAAAACAATAATGAATAATAAATATTTATTAGCCTTTGAATTTGGTTATTCACAAAAAGCGACTTTAGAAGTATTAGTAAAGGAATATTTTGCAACTAGTGAATATGAATTTATTAAAGATATTAGTGGTCGATGAAGAATGCTTTTTATTTACAATGAATAATAAATAATTTTATAGTAAAATAATGACATTAGAAAATAAAGAATTGGGTGAAATGAAATGAAGGGTAAAGCAACAAAACCATTGTTAATATCACTTTTTTTAATTCTTTTGTTAGCACCGGGAATTGCTTTTCTTATTGTCTTGGTTAATGATTCATTAGTTACAACTTTTACTAATGATCTTAATGTTTTTACAAGAGAAGAATATTACTTACAATATTTTCAACACGATTATAATTTTTCTTTGGAAAATACTAAAATCCTTTTGCAATATTTATCTGATTTTTATGATTTTAAAATAATTTCCAGTATAAATGCGCAACTTGCTTATACAATTACGGGAACTTCATTAGTATTTTTAGGAATTTTTATTATTTTAGGGGGAGCATTTTTTTTAAATAAAAAGTGAAAAACCACAAGGGCATTAGTAGTTGTTTTATTAATTTTTTGAATTATAACAATTGTTGGTTTTGGATTATTAGCTTTGGGGCAATATAAATATCAATGAACTAATGAAACAACTTTAAATTCGCTAGTAAAAGTTAAGGATGCTAAAGATATTAGCATTATTCCCAATTCTTATCATTTTGCGATTGAAGAATTTCATGAATTTTTAGTGGTGTTATCGGGTAAAAAAATTCATTCTGAAGCTATTGAGTGATTTAAAAATTTTCTTTTTAAAGAATTTTATCAAAAGTTAATTAATTTAAAAGGAAATACTAATGATTGAATTAGTGAAGTTGGTATTTGATGAGTTTTTCTTATTCAAGCAACATTAGTTTCTTTAATTGTTGCTTTTGATTATACTAGTTATGCTAGTCATTTAGTGAAACCGGTTTTTGTTTTTAATAAACGGGAAAAAATTTTATTATTTGGTCAAAATTGGTTTCGAAAAACTTGGGTTTCTTTTAAACAACCAACAATTTGAAATGTTTTGCGAATTTCAATTTTTTTAATTTCAATATTTATTTTAATTGAAGTTATTTTAATTATTGCTAATTTTCTGAATAAAGATTTAGTAAATCTTTATGATTTGTTATCAAAATTTCCTTATGGTCATAATAATCCTGGAAATATTCTTGAAATTCCTGAACAACCACAAGAAATTATTCGTAAGACTTTTTTGATTGAAATTTTAGCACCAATTTATTATTATCCTAATTTACCAACTGTTTTTGTTGTGCAATTTGTGCCAATTTTAGGTTTAACATTTTTAATAATTATTTGAAGTGTATCTTTTGTTCTTATTAAAAGGATATCTTATTTATCTCGTGGTTCAATAATTTTATTTTATACTTTTTTTCTGCCAATTCTTTTTGCTGGTTTATTTCTTTTTACATATTCACAAACTAATAATAATAATTTAATTGCTGTTGCTAATGATATGCTTTATAAACTTAAAGAAAAATATCCTGATTTTCATATATCATATTATAAATCATCATTATTTGGGGGCGCTATTTCTAATACTGGTGAGTGAATTGTGTTTAGTGTTGAAATTATTGTTCTTGTTGTGTTTTCAATTATTATTTCAATTTTGTTATGGAAAATTTATCAACAAGATAATTTAAAAATAAAAATGACAATTCCTAATTTTATTTTAGAAAAGAAAAAAAGAGTTAAGAAAGTAAAAAAAATATCTAAAAAATAAAGGGGAAAATAAAATGTTTTTTGCATATAATCGTTCAATGTTAATTTGATTTTTGACTAATATATTAGACTTCTTGCGATACCTTTTTTATTAAAATATTCTTATAAAATATAATTTATGAGGATATCAAAATATGAACAATAATAAATTTAATACTCTTAATGATAAAGAATGGTTAAGATTAACAGGAATAAAAAAATCCACTTTTAATAAAATGTTAGATATTTTACAAGTAGCTGAAATAGAAAAATTTAAAAAAGGTGGTAAAACTAATAAATTATCACTAGAAAATAGATTATTGATGACTTTATCATATTGACGAGAATATCAGACTTATTTTCATCTTGGTAAAAATTTCGGAATTAGTGAAGCTAATTGTTATCGCAATATCAAATGAATTGAAGATATTTTAATTAAAAACTCTGATTTTCAACAACTTGCTGGTAAAAAAGCACTAATAAATGATTATTTTAATGATAAAACTATTATTATTGATGCTACCGAAACTCCAATCCAACGCCCAAAAAAAGACAAAAACAATCTTATTCTGGTAAAAAGAAAAAACACACCATTAAAACACAAGTAATTATCGAACAAGAAACCAGAAAAATTATTGCAACAAGTTTTTCACTTGGGAAAAAACATGATTATGCTTTATTTAAAGAATCAAAAATCTCAATTTTAAAAAATACCAAATTAATAGTTGATAGTGGTTATCAAGGAATACAAAAAATTCACAATAATGTTCTAATACCTACAAAGAAAACAAAGAAAAACCATTTAAATAAAGCACAAAAACAACATAATAGACTAGTTTCAAAAATGAGAATTATTATTGAAAATATTTTTGCTATTCTTAAAAAATTTAAAATTATGACAGAAAAATATCGTAATCGTAGAAAAAGATTTGGTTTAAGATTTAATTTAATTGCCTCAATTTATAATTTGCAATTATTAATTTAACATAAAAGATTTATTTAAAATTAAAGAATTTAAATAATAAATTCATTTTTTGTTGTGGCAAAATATTAATTTTTTAGATAAAAGACATAATTAATTAAAATTATATTTTTCTATTACTGTCTTTTTACAAATATTTGTAATTTTTTAATAGGTTATGCAAGAAGTCTATTATTGTTTTTTAGTCATTTGAACACTTTATTATTTTACATATAGATTATAAAGCAGCCCCATTGGAGTTTTCAGCGTTAATTTGAGCTATTGGTATTAGCATTGTTGCTGTTCTTTATTTAAGTGAAGTATTATTTATTATGATTAAGTTTTATCGGCTGTGGAACCGGCCATTTTTAACTGTTAGTGATTATTATCAATGATATCTTTTGAATCGTTTTCTTATTTATACTACTTTTATTTTGTTAATGATAACGACTTTTTTTAGTTTAAGAAAATTGCCGATTAGTGTGGGAAATGCTGTTTATCAGAATGAGGATTATTTAGTTTTTTTAATATTTATTCCGATCTTAATATTTAATGCAATTGTTGTGTGATATAATTACAAATATAAAAAAATTATTAGAACGCGAAAAAAAGCATCTAATAAAGTAGAATTAGTTTCTAGTGTGAGGTAGAGATAATATGATTAGAAAAGAAAAATGGTTTTATTTAATTGCTAATGTAATATTAATATGAAACCTTGTATATTTTATTATTGCTAATTACCTAAGTAGTGAATTTGTTCTTTGAAGTGATGTTTTTAAAGATTCTTTATTATTGTCTTCAACAAAAATTCTTTTGTTACCATTGTTATCGCTACTTATTAGTTTAATAAGTATTGCTGTTGCTTTATTTTTAAATTTTAAAAATTATAAAACTAAACAAAGTAAATATCTTATTGCTTGAATTTTTTTATTATCATTATCAATGGTAATATCTTTAATGTTATCTTTTTATTCGCAAATATCATTAGCAATGGATGGTGGTAATAGTGGTTTAAGTATTTCGTGGTTAAATAGTTGTTCAATTTGAATTATCGGCGGAGTAATAATCCTTGCTAAAATTATTGCTATTATTGATTTTGCAATGAATTATAATTCATTATTAAAATATAACTTGCTATTAAAAAATAGTTTTGAGGATGGAACACCGTTTAGTTTAAATTCTAATTTACAAAATATGAAATATAATAATAAAGAACCAAAAACGGAATATATTCCTAATATTAATAATGTTTATGCTGGTTATGTAAATCATCCGAGTTATAATGATAGTTTAAGTGCCACAATGAATATTAAAAACGAAGATATTAATGACTTTTATGCTAAAGAAAATTTATTACAGGATAATAATATTAAATCATTAATAAAAGAAAATGAAGAATTTAATAGTTTGGGAGTTGTCAATCCGTTACCAACTATTACACCAGCAACAATGGGATTTACACAGCAAATTAAAAATGAATATGAAAAGGATTTTGTTTTAGTTCAGGAATTGCATCGTATTAATATGGCACAAAGTAATTCTCGCGTTGCCAAGTTAATTAATATTTTTTATAATCGCTATGACCATGGTTTTGATCTTGAGATTGATCAGATAATGCTTTTAATCTATCCTGTGGCGTTAGAACACGAACCGCTTTTTGGATATTTAAAAGATGCTATTTTATATAAATTAGATAGTAAATTTATTTCTGATTTAGCTCGTAAATGATTTAATTCTTATGCTAATAATGTAAATAAGTTTTATAGTACTAATCGTTCTGCTTTTAAGAAAAGTCTTAATGAAGGAATAACTATTATGAATAATGATATTAAAAAGTATTTGCAAGAAACGGCGTTGAGATAGTTTTATTAGTTTATGCAAATATTATCATTAGAACAAAAAAATCTTGTTATTCATAATTTATTAAACGAACAAGTTGGTATTGTTCCTACCGATACAGTATATGGTTTAGTGGGAATTTATTCTTCGCAATTTGTCGCTAAAAGAATTTCGCATTTAAAATTAAGAGATAAAAATAAACCATTGGCAGTTATTGTTAGTGATATTGCAATGGCAAAAGATATTGGGGTTATTACTTCGCAAGTTGAACAGTTATATGAATTGTATCCTCAGGGGAAAATAACAATTATTGTTAAACAAAAAGTGAATGCCACAGAAACGATAGCGATTAGAATTACCAATTATCGCTGGTTACAAGATATTATTTATCAAACAGGACCACTATTTGCCACTAGTGCTAATATTCATAATGAAAATCCAATTATAACTGTTAATGAGAATAAACTTGAAGTTGATTTTATTGTTGATCGGGGTATTATTGACCAAAAGGCTTCAACAATTATTGATGCTACAAGTAGCGAGATTGTTATTATTCGTTCATAAGTTATATTAGGTGTTATTGTATTAATATTTTTTATATATTAATTTAATTAATAATAGACTTCTTGCATAACATATTAAAAAAATTACAAATATTTGTAAAAAGACAGTAATAGAAAAATATAATTTTAATTAATTATGTCTTTTATCTAAAAAATTAATATTTTGCCACAACAAAAAATGAATTTATTATTTAAATTCTTTAATTTTAAATAAATCTTTTATGTTAAATTAATAATTGCAAATTATAAATTGAGGCAATTAAATTAAATCTTAAACCAAATCTTTTTCTACGATTACGATATTTTTCTGTCATAATTTTAAATTTTTTAAGAATAGCAAAAATATTTTCAATAATAATTCTCATTTTTGAAACTAGTCTATTATGTTGTTTTTGTGCTTTATTTAAATGGTTTTTCTTTGTTTTCTTTGTAGGTATTAGAACATTATTGTGAATTTTTTGTATTCCTTGATAACCACTATCAACTATTAATTTGGTATTTTTTAAAATTGGGATTTTTGATTCTTTAAATAAAGCATAATCATGTTTTTTCCCAAGTGAAAAACTTGTTGCAATAATTTTTCTGGTTTCTTGTTCGATAATTACTTGTGTTTTAATGGTGTGTTTTTTCTTTTTACCAGAATAAGATTGTTTTTGTCTTTTTTTGGGCGTTGGATTGGAGTTTCGGTAGCATCAATAATAATAGTTTTATCATTAAAATAATCATTTATTAGTGCTTTTTTACCAGCAAGTTGTTGAAAATCAGAGTTTTTAATTAAAATATCTTCAATTCACTTGATATTCCGATAACAATTAGCTTCACTAATTCCGAAATTTTTACCAAGATGAAAATAAGTCTGATATTCTCGTCAATATGATAAAGTCATCAATAATCTATTTTCTAGTGATAATTTATTAGTTTTACCACCTTTTTTAAATTTTTCTATTTCAGCTACTTGTAAAATATCTAACATTTTATTAAAAGTGGATTTTTTTATTCCTGTTAATCTTAACCATTCTTTATCATTAAGAGTATTAAATTTATTATTGTTCATATTTTGATATCCTCATAAATTATATTTTATAAGAATATTTTAATAAAAAAGGTATCGCAAGAAGTCTAATAATTTTTTTATAAAATGGTGTATAATTTAATAAAATAAAAGGAAAATAATGGTTTATTTCTTGAATTTAAGTAAATGTATATTAAGGGGAGAAAAGCAATGACATTAATGATTATGGGAGCAATAATGATATTTTTAGCTACGCTTTTAGGGATATTTTTATTAGTGTTATCAATGCCAATTATTTTTAATTTTATTACTAACGAGATTTGGTTAGAAAAATTATTTTTAAGATTTGGTAAAGAAAATTTTTCTTTTGCATTAATTAAATTAAAAGATAATTTAATGAGTAATCTTGTAATTTATGTATTTTTTGGAATTTTAATTACTCTATTTTTTGTTTTAGTAACAATAGTAATATCACAAATTCGTCATCGTAAAAATTATAAAGTGGCAATTAGACTATTTTATACAAATTTTGCTTTAACGGGAATTATTTTTACTATTTTGATTTTAATGATTATTTTTACGGGAATATGATGATTTTCATTTATTTTAGCAGTTTTAGCAATGGGGTTATTTTTTTTACAAAATTCTTTCTTATCATTAATTAAAAATTCTATTAATCATAAAGAATACCAAATTGGTAATATTGTTACTGTGGGTGCTAGAGAAATTAGTAATGAAGATCATTTAGATATTAATAACGAAATTGCAAATATTAGAAAAAATAATATTCAAGCACAACAATCATTGTTTTTAGTAAAAGAAAAGTTACATTCAGAGCTTTTAAATGATAAAGACTATGAAACTAATGAAATTGATAGCAATAAGTTGGTGGTAAACTCAAAAGCGTCCTTACCAGATATTTTAAATCCAATGTTGTTAAAAGAGAATAAAGATGATGGTGAGGTTCGTAAAATAATTGCAGAACCGATTTATGAAGAAATTAAAACAGATGAGGTGTTATTTAGCTCATTAGTTACTGAGGAGCAGGGAGTTGCGAGTAATGAGCAACAACAGTTAGATTCAAAAAATAATGTGATATCATCAGATGAACAAAAGGAAGCTGATGATAAGAACCACGGGGATATTAATAATCAAAATCTACAAGTTGAGCAATCGCAGTATTCATATGTTGCTCCAAGTGAATTGGAGTATGGTGATGTTAAACAACCAATAATGAGTAATAGTGTTCAAACTGGTAATGGAGAATATGGTTGTGGGAAGCAATTATTTACTAATGGGTATTATCAAGGACAACAATATTCACAAGTTCAGGAACAAATGGTGGCATTAGGTGAGCAAAAGGAAGCTGATGATAAGAACCAAGGGGATATTAATAATCAAAATCTACAAGTTGAGCAATCGCAGTATTCATATGTTGCTCCAAGTGAATTGGAGTATGGTGATGTTAAACAACCAATAATGAGTAATAGTGTTCAAACTGGTAATGGAGAATATGGTTGTGGGAAGCAATTATTTACTAATGGGTATTATCAAGGACAGCAATATTCACAAGTTCAGGAACAAATGGTGGCATTAGGTGAGCAAAAGGAAGCTGATGATAAGAACCAAGGGGATATTAATAATCAAAATCTACAAGTTGAGCAATCGCAGTATTCATATGTTGCTCCAAGTGAATTGGAGTATGGTGATGTTAAACAACCAATAATGAGTAATAGTGTTCAAACTGGTAATGGAGAATATGGTTGTGGGAAGCAATTATTTACTAATGGGTATTATCAAGGACAGCAATATTCACAAGTTCAGGAACAAATGGTGGCATTAGGTGAGCAAAAGGAAGCTGATGATAAGAACCAAGGGGATATTAATAATCAAAATCTACAAGTTGAGCAATCGCAGTATTCATATGTTGCTCCAAGTGAATTGGAGTATGGTGATGTTAAACAACCAATAATGAGTAATAGTGTTCAAACTAGTAATGGAGAATATGGTTGTGGGAAGCAATTATTTACTAATGGGTATTATCAAGGACAGCAATATTCACAAGTTCAGGAACAAATGGTGGCATTAGGTGAGCAAAAGGAAGCTGATGATAAGAACCAAGGGGATATTAATAATCAAAATCTACAAGTTGAGCAATCGCAGTATTCATATGTTGCTCCAAGTGAATTGGAGTATGGTGATGTTAAACAACCAATAATGAGTAATAGTGTTCAAACTGGTAATGGAGAATATGGTTGTGGGAAGCAATTATTTACTAATGGGTATTATCAAGGACAGCAATATTCACAAGTTCAGGAACAAATGGTGGCATTAGGTGAGCAAAAGGAAGCTGATGATAAGAACCAAGGGGATATTAATAATCAAAATCTACAAGTTGAGCAATCGCAGTATTCATATGTTGCTCCAAGTGAATTGGAGTATGGTGATGTTAAACAACCAATAATGAGTAATAGTGTTCAAACTGGTAATGGAGAATATGGTTGTGGGAAGCAATTATTTACTAATGGGTATTATCAAGGACAGCAATATTCACAAGTTCAGGAACAAATGGTGGCATTAGGTGAGCAAAAGGAAGCTGATGATAAGAACCAAGGGGATATTAATAATCAAAATCTACAAGTTGAGCAATCGCAGTATTCATATGTTGCTCCAAGTGAATTGGAGTATGGTGATGTTAAACAACCAATAATGAGTAATAGTGTTCAAACTGGTAATGGAGAATATGGTTGTGGGAAGCAATTATTTACTAATGGGTATTATCAAGGACAGCAATATTCACAAGTTCAGGAACAAATGGTGGCATTAGGTGAGCAAAAGGAAGCTGATGATAAGAACCAAGGGGATATTAATAATCAAAATCTACAAGTTGAGCAATCGCAGTATTCATATGTTGCTCCAAGTGAATTGGAGTATGGTGATGTTAAACAACCAATAATGAGTAATAGTGTTCAAACTGGTAATGGAGAATATGGTTGTGGGAAGCAATTATTTGCTAGTGAAAGTCATCAAAATCCAAATCTTTATGTCAATACAGTTTTAAATAATTCAGGAAATTGATTTAATCAAGATGATGAAGTGGATACAAAGATTGATCCTAATAAAATTTATTATCATTCACCGATGACAGGAAAAACTGTTGAAATTGATCCACAAGAGACAAAAAAATTTTTATTTGCTAATCTTCCAGGAAAACCAGATGAGTTAGAAAGTCCGGTGTATGAATATAATCCGATTGAAGAAGATAAGAAATCAAAAAATAACAAAAAGAAAAATCATGAAAGTCGTTCTTATGGAATTTTTGACCAAACAATGCAACGCCAAGCTAATCCAGTAGGAATACAAGAAGCAGTTTCCTATCCACAAGGGTATGTGCAAGCAAGATATCAAACAAAATCTAATTATTATGAACAACCAGCATTAAATATTAATTTGCCAAAGCAAGAAACATATAATAAATCTGTTGTTAATCAACAATTTGATGCATCAGCAATTGCAGAGCATTATCATTCGCAATATCCAAATTATATATTTACTAATGATAGTTGTCCTATTTGTTATCAAGGTAGTTAGTTATTCTAAAATCTAGAACTTAATTATATATAAGTTCTAGATTTTATTTTGGGGATATGTTGCATTTTTATAATAAATTAGTTATTATTATAAAGGACTTTATTTAGATACGCACGGTATCGTGTGTATAAAATAATAACACGATGAAAGAATGAAAGGAGTATTAATTATGCCAACAATTAATCAATTGATTCGCAATTCAAGAAATAAAAAGGATCGTAAGTCAAATTCACCGTCATTAGGACTAGGATATAATTCATTAGAAAAAGAGGAAACTACTGATTTTTCTCCCCAAAAACGAGGAGTATGTAAAAAGGTGCTAACAAAAACGCCAAAGAAACCTAACTCGGCTTTAAGAAAGATTACTCGTGTTCGACTAACTAATGGTGAAGAAGTAACAGTATATATTCCTGGTGAAGGACATAACTTGCAGGAGCATTCAGTGGTACTTATTCAAGGCGGAAGAACGAAGGATTTACCAGGAGTGCGCTATCGAGTTATTCGTGGTGTTTTAGATGCGGCTGGTGTTGAAGGGCGAAAACAAGGTCGTTCAATTTATGGAACAAAGAAACCTAAAAAGTAATACTTTAAGAAAGGAGTTATTATATGCGTAAAAGAGGAGCAGAAAAACGAGATGTTTTACCAGATCCAATATATAATTCAAAGTTGGTTACGAGAGCAATTAATAAAATTATGGTTGATGGTAAAAGAGGAATTGCCCAAGCAATTCTTTATAAAGCTTTTGATATTATTAAAGAAAAAACAAATGATGATCCATTGGATATTTTTAATAAAGCATTAAATAATGTTTCACCCCAATTGGAGTTGAAAGTAAGAAGAATTGGTGGTGCTAATTATCAAGTACCTATTGAGGTATATGAAGGGCGAAAAATGACATTGGCTCTTAGATGATTAATTAATTATTCACATACTCGTAATGGAAAATGTATGGAAGAAAAGATAGCAGCAGAAATTATTGATGCATCAAATGGTACAGGCGGCGCTGTTAAGAAAAAAGAGGACACCGAAAAAATGGCAGATGCGAACAAAGCCTTTGCTAATTATCGTTGATAATTTAAGAGGAGTAGATAGAGGATGCCAAGAGAATATAGTTTAAAAAAAATTCGCAATATGGGTGTTATAGCCCATATTGATGCTGGTAAGACTACGGTTACTGAAAGAATTTTGGTACATACTAAAAGAATTCGTAAAGCTAGAGAAACCCATGATGGTGGTTCACAAATGGATTGAATGGCTCAAGAACAAGAACGCGGCATTACGATTACTTCAGCGGCAACAACAGCGGTTTGAAGAGAATTCAGACTTAATCTTATTGATACGCCAGGGCATGTTGATTTTACTGTTGAAGTAGAGCGGTCATTACGAGTATTAGATGGTGCAGTTGTGGTTTTAGATGCGCAGTCAGGTGTGGAACCACAAACAGAAACAGTTTGAAGGCAAGCAAATACTTACAAGGTACCAAGAATTGTGTTTATTAATAAAATGGATAAAATTGGTGCTGACTTCTTATATTCTATTAATACAATTTATGACCGTTTACAAGGTAATGCTCATCCAATTCAATTGCCAATTGGTAGTGAAGATAATTTTGATGGTATTATTGATTTGATTGAAATGAAAGCATATCATTATAATCAAAATGATGCTAATGAAACAGTAGAGGAAATTCAGATCCCTAATGAATTACAAGAATTAGTTAAAGAAAAGCGCAGTAGTTTAATTGAAACACTTGCTAAACTTGATGATGAGTTAGCGATGCAATATTTAGAAGGCGAAGCGATTGGTGTTGAACAAATTAAACGAGCGATTCGTAATGCTACTTTAACAGCTGAATTCTTTCCTGTTGTTTGTGGATCAGCGTTTAAAAATAAAGGGGTTAAGTTGTTATTAGATGCGGTTGTTGATTATTTACCATCGCCATTAGATATCCCAGCTATTAAAGGAGTGCTTCGTAATGGTGAAGAAGCAGAAAGAAAAGCATCTGATGATGAACCTTTTGCTGCCTTAGCATTTAAAATTATGACTGACCCTTATGTCGGAAAGTTAACTTTCTTTCGTGTTTATTCAGGCGTATTAAACTCAGGTTCTTATATCTTGAATGCTACTAAAGATAAACAACAACGCATTGGAAGATTATTAAAAATGCATGCTAATAATCGTGAAGAAATTCAAGAAGTATATGCTGGTGATATTGCAGCGGCTGTTGGTTTGAAAGATACAACAACTGGTGATACTTTGTGTGATGAGAAGCATGCGATTGTTTTAGAATCAATGATTTTTCCCGAACCAGTTATTTCTTTAGCATTAGAACCAAAAACTAAAGCTGATCAAGATAAAATGAGTTTAGCGCTATCAAAACTTGCTGAGGAGGATCCAACATTTAAAACATGAACTGATAATGAAACTGGACAAACAATTGTTGCGGGAATGGGTGAATTACATCTTGATATTATTGTTGATCGCATGAAACGAGAATTTAAAGTTGAAGTAAATGTTGGAAATCCACAAGTATCATATCGTGAAACTATTAAAGCCTCATCTGATTGTGAAGGTAAATATATTAAACAATCAGGTGGTCGTGGACAATATGGGCATGTATGAATTAAATTTGAACCTAATCCAGATAAAGGATTTGAATTTATTGATAAGATTGTTGGTGGTAGAGTTCCCCGCGAATATATTGGTTCTGTTAAAGCGGGACTAGAAGCTAGTTTATCTGGTGGTGTTTTAGCGGGCTATCCATTAATTAATATTAAAGCAACATTATTTGATGGGTCATATCATGATGTTGATTCATCAGAGATGGCATTTAAGATTGCGGCTTCAATGTCTTTAAAAGAAATTAAGAAGCATTCGCAGCCAGTATTGTTAGAACCAATTATGACTGTTGAAGTTGTAGCACCAGAAGCATATTATGGTGATGTGATCGGAAATCTTTCTTCAAGAAGAGGTCAGATTGAAGGCAGTGAGCAAAGAGGTAATATTCAAGTTATTAAAGCTAAAGTACCGTTAGCAGAAATGTTTGGGTATGCAACTGATCTGAGGACCTTTACACAAGGGCGAGCAAGTTATACAATGCAGTTTTCTAACTATCAAGAAACACCAAAATCGGTTAGTGAAAAAATTGTTGCTCAAAATTCAAAACAAGGATAATAATTTTATTGTTAGCAACTTGAATTTTAAGATAAATTTAAGATAAAATATAAATATCTTTTTTAAAAAAAGTAGTAATAAAAATGAAAGGGAGAAATGAAATGGCAAAAGCAGCATTTTCAAGAAATAAACCGCATGTTAATATTGGAACAATTGGTCATGTTGACCATGGTAAAACAACTTTAACAGCAGCGATTACTTCAGTATTAGCAAAACAAGGTGGAGCAACAGCAAGAAAATATGATGAGATTGATGCTGCACCAGAAGAGAAAGCAAGAGGGATTACAATTAATATTGCCCATGTTGATTATGAAACTGAAGCAAGACATTATGGACATATTGATGCTCCAGGGCATGCTGATTATGTAAAAAATATGATTACGGGTGCAAAACAGATGGATGGAGCAATTTTAGTGGTTGCTGCAACTGATGGTGCGATGCCCCAAACTAATGAGCATGTTTTATTGGCTAAAAATGTGGGGATTAAAAAATTAGTTGTTTATTTAAATAAAGTTGATTTACTTGATGATCCTGATATGTTAATCTTAGCAGAAGAAGATATTAGAGAATTATTAACTAAACATGGTTTTGATGGTGGCAATACACCAATTATTGAAGGTTCAGCATTAAAAGCATTAAATGGTGATCCCGAACAAGAAGCAAAAATTCTTGAATTAATGAAAGCTATTGATGAATATATTCCAACGCCAGAGCGAGATTTAGATAAGCCATTTATGATGTCAGTTGGAAGTGTTGTAAGTGTTCCAGGTCGTGGAACAGTTGCTACTGGTCTTGTTGATCGGGGAATATTAAAACCTGGTGAAGCGGTAGAAATTGTTGGGTTTGGTGATAAGGTAATTAAAAGTATTGCTACAAGTATTGAAACTGGTCACAAAACACTAGATGAAGCTAGAGCTGGTGATAATGTTGGAATCTTGTTACGAGGTGTTGAAAAAGATGCCGTACGAAGAGGACAAGTTTTATGTAAACCAGGAACAGTTACGCCTCATAGTAAATTTCAAGCAGAAATTTACTTATTGACAAAAGCTGAAGGTGGTCGTCATACGGCAACTAAAAGTAATTATCAACCACAATTTTACTTACATTCTTCAGATGTAACAGGAACAGTTACCTTACCTGCTGGTGTTGACTTTGTGATGCCTGGTGATAATACTGAAATAACTGTTGAGTTAAATACTAAAGTTGCTTTAGAAGAGGGAACACAATTTGCTATTCGTGAAGGTGGTAAAACCGTAGCTTCAGGAATAATTAATAAGATTTTAGAATAAAAATTTTAAAAAAACAAACAAAAAAACAAAAAAAGAAAAGAAAAAGTTATCTATTAATTTAATAGATAACTTTTTAATTTTACAAATTATTATTAGTATTTAATTCTACTTAAAAGTTCAATTAGTGTTTTAACCATAACCCCACTGCCACGAGAATCGCTATCAGCTGTTCCCGCAATATCTAAGTGAATGAAAGGTTTTTCTTCAACAAATTCTTGTAAGAAAGCAGCAGCTTGTGAAGAACCCATATCCCGAATTTTTCCAATATTTGCTAAGTCAGCTATTTGTGAGCATTGCATTTCTTCAATATTTTCTTTGTATATTGGCATTCTTCAAATGCATTCTTTACTTAAATTACTTGCTTGTTCAAATTGGTGGTAAAAATCATTATTATTACTAAATACACCTGTAGCGTGCTTTCCTAGCGATACTACGATTGCTCCGGTTAAAGTAGCAACATCAATAATTTTAGTAGCGTTGTTATTTCTAATGGCATAAGTAATTCCGTCAGCTAAAACTAAGCGTCCTTCAGCATCAGTATTTAAGATTTCAACGGTTTTACCGTTCATTGCGGTTGCCACAGTTTCAACTAAGGTGGCGTGACCTCCAATGCGATTTTCTGTTAAACAGGCAACAGCAACAACATTAATTGCGGGTTTAATTTTAGCAATGGCTAACAATGTTGAACAAACAATCGCTGCTCCCGACATATCAAATTTCATATTAATCATTGAAGCTGCTGGTTTTAATGAATAACCACCAGAATCAAAGGTAATTCCTTTGCCGACTAAACCAATTTTTTCTTTGCTATTAGGATTTCCTGTGTATTCAATTATAACAACTCGGGGGTCGTTGTGGCTACCATTAGCAACAGCTAGTAAAAGACCCATTTTATTTTCAATAATTGCTTTTTTATCTAAAATACTAATTTTAACATTATCAATGCCTTCAAAAACTTTTTGAATATCTTGGGCAAAGATTTCTGGGTACATTAAGTTTGGCGGTGTATCTTGTAAGTTTCTTGTTAAATTAACACTATCTAGTTTAATTTGAGCAATGTTAAAAATTTCGGTGCTATCACTAATATTAGTAATTAGATGATAGTTTGCTTTTTCTTGCTTTTTTTCTTGTTTATAAGATATTACTTGATGTTGGGTATATAAAATGGCTTCACTAATGGCTTGTAATGCCAATTGTTCATTAAAATCATCAGTTGTAAAACTAGCAACATCAATATTTAATTCCCGAGTGTTGGTGCTGCTAAATTTTTTCATTCATTGCTGTAATTTACAAAATGTCATTTTCTTTTCTTTAAAGTAAACGAAAAGGATTTTTTCTGAGTCGATTAAGGTTGTATTTCCTTCAGATTTTTCGACGGCGTCCTTAATTGTTGCGCCTTCAAAAATCGCTTTTAAAGTTACAATGTTTTGTTGTGATTCTTTTGTTAAGTTAATCATATTTTTCCTCCTAATAATAAAATTATATAAATTATAACACTTTTGATTGCACAAATGCCGTAATATATTGATATAATCATAAAATAGATTAATAAGGGAAGAGGATATAACTAATGAAACGAATTAATGCTGATAAGAAGTATCAATGAGATTTAAGTTATTTATTTACTAGTGATGATGAATGAACGAAGGCGTTACAAAATTATATTAGTCATTATAGTAAATTGTATAATTTAAAAGGAAAATTACATCAACAAGAAAATTTTAAGCAATATGTTTTATTGTCAGAGGCGGGAGAAATTTTAGGTGCAAAACTTTCGCAATATTTACATTATGGTAGTTTAGATACTACTGATGAACGATTTATTAATTTAAGTAATTTAATGATGAATGAGTCATTAAAAATTCAAACTAAGATGTCATTTGTTGAACCGGAATTAAAACAAATTGGTGCGGAAAAAATTATGCAAATGTTAGCAAATGATGCGGAATTAAAAAATTTTGAATATGATTTTCGGTCATTTTTTGAAAAAGTAAAATATTTATTAACAGAAGAACAAGAGGAATTATTAAACAATGTTGCTAAAACGCGAAGTACTAGTTATCAACTTTATGATTTATTAGCATATGCCGATAAGGAAAAACAATATCTTGATTATGATGGTAAAAAACAGGAATTAACAGAATCATTAGCAACTTCAATAGCACAATTATCGCGCCCCAAAGAAGATCAAAAATTACGACAAGAAACTAGTATCTTATTAAACAAACATTTAATTACAAAGAAGCATTCATTAGCTAAAGTGTATGAAGATATTATTCAATATAGTGTTGAAGAAGTTAAATTAAGAAACTATGAAAGTTCATTGCAAGCATCATTATTAGGTGACAAGGTATTGCCAGATATGTATTTAACTTTATTAGAAGTTGGAAAAGCATATATTCATTTATATCGGCGTTTTATTAAAATTAAACAAAAATATTTTCAATTAGATAAATTTTATGTGACTGATAATCATTTATTAATGAATAAAACAGAAACTAATAAGTATGATGTGATGCAGGGGATTTTGATGGTAAAAGCAGCTTTTCAACCATTGGGGGAAGAATATTTAACGATGTTAGATATTGCTTTATTACCAGGGCGGATTGATTATTTTGAAGATACTAACAAACGCGGGGGTGCATATTCATCATCAGGCAAAGGTGTTGAACCAATTATTTTAATGAATTGGGATGATTCATTACGATCTGTTGCTACTTTAGCACATGAATTAGGTCATTCCGTGCATACATTATTTTCTAATAAATATCAACCGCCTAATTTAGCACAATATCCAATTATTTTAGCAGAAGTGGCATCAACTTTTAATGAGCATCTTTTATTCAAATATCTGTATACGCAAGCTAAAGAAAAAGATGAACAAATTTATTTATTGGAAACAAGAATTAATGATTTAATGGCTACTTTCTTTCGTCAAATTCAGTTTGCTAAGTTTGAATGGGAAGCTCATAAATTAGTTGAACAAGAGCAACCGATTAATGCTAGTATTTTAGCAAAACTGTTTAAAGATGTTGCAATTGAGTATGGTTATGATGTTTATGATGAAATTGCTGGTGATGGCATTTATGCTTGACCGCGAATTTTACATTTCTTTAATTCCACTTATTATGTTTATAAATATGCTACTTCGGTCACAGCTTCGTTTAAGTTATATGATGATTTTGAAAAGGGCAATAAGGATAACATTTTGAATTTTCTTAAAGCAGGGGGTCATAAAGAACCAATGTTAATTTTGCAAGATATTGGTATTGATTTAGCACTGGAAGCAACCTATGTGCCGTTAATGGAGCATTTAGAGCAGTTATTGGATGAATTGGAAAAATTATTACAGCTTTAAAATAATAACTAAATTAACTTGTATAAATATAGATGTTAAAAGTCAGAAGTTTACTTCTCACTTTTTTAAATTAGTTTTTAAAATGGGTCACAATATCATTTTTAGAAAATAGTTTCAATGGAAATCATTTAATTTTAGATATAATAATGTCATTATAAGGTTAAGAAAAATGTTTATATTTTAAGGAGTTGATAGTTTTTGAATTTATCAAGGAAAGTTTAATAAATATAAGTAATTAAAAATAGAGAGGTAGTTGCTAAATGCTTAGTCTAAAATCAGGAGAGAGACTTATACAAAAACCAGTTTTAAAAAATATTTTTTTTAAAACTAGCAATATATTTATTATTATATATTAGACTTCTTGCATAACCTATTAAAAAAATTACAAATATTTGTAAAAAGACAGTAATAGAAAAATATAATTTTAATTAATTATGTCTTTTATCTAAAAAATTAATATTTTGCCACAACAAAAAATGAATTTATTATTTAAATTCTTTAATTTTAAATAAATCTTTTATGTTAAATTAATAATTGCAAATTATAAATTGAGGCAATTAAATTAAATCTTAAACCAAATCTTTTTCTACGATTACGATATTTTTCTGTCATAATTTTAAATTTTTTAAGAATAGCAAAAATATTTTCAATAATAATTCTCATTTTTGAAACTAGTCTATTATGTTGTTTTTGTGCTTTATTTAAATGGTTTTTCTTTGTTTTCTTTGTAGGTATTAGAACATTATTGTGAATTTTTTGTATTCCTTGATAACCACTATCAACTATTAATTTGGTATTTTTTAAAATTGAGATTTTTGATTCTTTAAATAAAGCATAATCATGTTTTTCCCCAAGTGAAAAACTTGTTGCAATAATTTTTCTGGTTTCTTGTTCGATAATTACTTGTGTTTTAATGGTGTGTTTTTTCTTTTTACCAGAATAAGATTGTTTTTGTCTTTTTTTGGGCGTTGGATTGGAGTTTCGGTAGCATCAATAATAATAGTTTTATCATTAAAATAATCATTTATTAGTGCTTTTTTACCAGCAAGTTGTTGAAAATCAGAGTTTTTAATTAAAGTATCTTCAATTCACTTGATATTCCGATAACAATTAGCTTCACTAATTCCGAAATTTTTACCAAGATGAAAATAAGTCTGATATTCTCGTCAATATGATAAAGTCATCAATAATCTATTTTCTAGTGATAATTTATTAGTTTTACCACCTTTTTTAAATTTTTCTATTTCAGCTACTTGTAAAATATCTAACATTTTATTAAAAGTGGATTTTTTTATTCCTGTTAATCTTAACCATTCTTTATCATTAAGAGTATTAAATTTATTATTGTTCATATTTTGATATCCTCATAAATTATATTTTATAAGAATATTTTAATAAAAAAAGTATCGCAAGAAGTCTAATGTCTTTTGTTTCTAATTAAAGTTTCTAAATTATTTTTTTGTAAAGAATTAATATTATTTTTTGCTGAAGCTGGTGCATTTCCCACAAGTCCTGCTGTTCCGCTTCCAGCTATTGTTATTGTTACTAAGATTCCTAGTAATTTTTTCATATTAATCAAATTCTTTATATAAATTTTTCCTAATTAATAATAAAATTTATTCAACAGCCTTCCTCCAAAAAACAATCTGCAATCTTTTTACATTGGAATTTAATTATAAACTATTTTTAAAAACTTCCTTATAATTTTGTCGTTATTTATAAAAATTTTAAATAAAAAAATAAATCCATCCCTTTTTTAAAAACCTTCTTGTTCTTGTCATAAGTCTATGGCATATTACACTTCTTGCATAACCTATTAAAAAAATTACAAATATTTGTAAAAAGACATAATTAATTAAAATTATATTTTTCTATTACTGTCTTTTTACAAATATTTGTAATTTTTTTAATAGGTTATGCAAGAAGTCTATTTTTAAAGTATCTTAATATTTCATTTTCTTTGATGATTTGAGCATCGCTATTATTTTTATTAGGTTGCAAATTTGGTTTATTTATAGTTAAACTATTTTTTTTTATTTTCACAAGAAATTAAACTTACTGTTCCAGCTACTGTTAAGATAGTTTCTCCTAAAATTATCAAACATTTTTTCATATTTTATTATCCTTTATTTTATTTTTTACTTGATATTGTAACAAGAGTAATGCTGATTTGTTGCAAGACTTTAAACTTTCATTATGCTTTATTTGATTTTAATTAATTATAAATTGCATTTTTAACACTAATATTATTTTTTTCATCAACTTGTTTTAAAAATTGATATTAATAATACCCTACCACGAAGTTTTGAGAAGGTACAAGTCTTTTTATAAAAATGGTCAAGGCAGATTTTAATGGTGATTTTAATATTTTTTTAATTGTGTAAAGTATCGGGAGGGTAAATTTTTAGTAAAAATTTAATTTTAAAATATTTCATTAATTATGTGTTATAATTATATAATATGAAAAACTATTATAAGATTTGAAAATGAAACCACAAGCAGTACTTTTAAAATATAATTTACATCCGATGAAAAAATGAGGGCAGAATTTTTTAAATAATGAACAAATCGTTAATCAAATTACGAATACTTTTAGATGTGAGAATACTGATGGTATTTTAGAAATTGGAACCGGATTAGGAATAATGACAGTTAGTCTTTTAAAAAAGGCGCAAAAAGTAGTTAGCATTGAAATTGATAAAAAATTAATTCCAATTTTAAATGAACAATTTAAAAATGAAGCAAATTTTAAACTTATTAATAATGATTTTTTAAATGTTAATTTACCATTATTAATTAAAGAACATTTTGTTAATATTAAACGAATTCATATTGTTGCTAATTTACCATATTATTTAACTTCACCAATTTTATTTAAATTATTAGATAATGTTGAATATTTTACGAGTTTTACATTAATGATGCAAAAGGAAGTAGCTCAAAGAATTATTAGTTTACCAGATAATAAAGCATATAGTAATTTAAGTGTAATTTGTCAGTATTATAGTAAAGTGAGTATTCCTTTAAAAGTAAGTCGTCATAATTTTTTTCCTGAACCTAATGTTGATAGTTGAATTGTTCATTTTGATTTACAAAAAAAATATCAAGTTGATAATGAAAGAGAATTTAATGATTTTGTTCGCAAATTATTTGCTATGAAAAGAAAAACTTTACTTAATAATTTAAATGTGATTACTAATAATAAACAAATTTCTGAATCATTAATTTTAAAATTAAATTTACCTTTAACCATTAGAAGCGAACAGTTAACAATTGAACAGTTTATCAATTTATACCATTTTGTTAAAGATAATGGTAATATAATATTAACGAGGAGGTCATTTAATGATAAATAATAGTTATGAGCATGTTGCTTTTTTTGGATTGAATGCCAGTAAAAAATTAGCACAAGAAATTTGTAATATTCTTAAAGTTCCTTTACAGGAAGCAAAAGTAAATAATTTTGCGGATGGTGAAATTTCTGTTGAATCTTTAATGTCAGTTCGTGGTAAAGATGTTTATGTAATTCAATCAACATCATTTCCAGTTAATGAAAATTTAATGCAATTATTAATTTTTATTGATGCTTTAAAACGAGCATCAGCTAATAAAATTAATGTTGTAATTCCATATTTTGGTTATGCACGACAAGATCGGAAAGCAAAAGGGCGTCAACCAATTACTGCCAAATTAGTAGCTAATATGTTAACGGGTGCTGGTGCTGATCGGATTATGTTAGTAGACATTCATTCATCACAAATTCAAGGTTTTTTTGATATTCCTGTTGATGATTTACGATCAAGTCATGATTTTGCGGAATATTTTTTAGAAAAAAAACTTAATAATGTTGTTGTAGTATCGCCAGATCATGGTGGTGTTACCCGAGCGCGACATTTAACAACTTATTTACCTGGCGAATTAGCAGTTGTTGTTAAAAAACGCCCTGAACCTAATGTTACTGAAGTTGAATTTGTGCTTGGTGATATTAAAGATAAAAACTGTATTATTATTGATGATATGATTGATACGGGTGGTACCATTGTTAATGCAGCAAAAGCATTAAAAGATGCTGGTGCCAAAACTGTATATATTGCTGCCACGCATCCAATATTTAGTGGTAAAGCTGTGGAACGATTAAAAAATGCGGTTGCTAGTGGTATTGTTAATGAAGTTGTTGTTACTAATTCAATTGAATTGTTAGAAGCAAAAAAATTTACTGGTTTAAAAATAATTTCTATTGCTGGTTTTTTAGCGAAGATGATTAATGCTTCTATTAATTGTGAATCATTGTCAGAAATATATGCTACTGGTTCAAAAAAATTATCAAATTTACAGGAGTAATAATTAATTAACTCGCATTCTAGCGAGTTTTGTTTATTTAATGAATTTTTTGCGAAAGGTTAAAAAAATGAAATTAATTGTAGGTCTAGGAAACCCTGATAAAGAATATGTCCATACGCGACATAATATTGGTTTTCAAATTATTGATGCTTTAGTTAAAAAATGAAATATTAAGTTAGATAGCAAAAAAATGGATGGTCAATATAGTAAAACGATTAAAAATAATGAAAGTATTATTTTGTTAAAGCCATTAACATATATGAATTTATCAGGATATAGTGTTTCATCAATAACCAATTATTTTAAAATTGCAATATCCGATATCATTGTTATTTATGATGATGTTGATTTACAACTTGGAGTTATAAAATTACGGCATGGCGGTAGTAGCGGTGGTCATAACGGTATTAATAGCATTATTAATAGTTTAAATAGTAATAAAATTAAACGGATTAAAATTGGTATTGGTAAAGATAATGCTTATGATACTAGTTCTTGGGTTTTAGGTAAATTTACTAATAAAGAAAAACCAATCATTGATGACACAGTTAATAAAGTTTTAAATATTATTGATGATTTTGTTGTTGATTTTAATTTTGAAAGAGTTATGAATATTTATAATTAAGTTTTGTAGTAAAATACAAGTAATAATAAAATAATTAAAGGAAGTAATGAAATGAAAAATACATTAGCAATTATTGGTAGTCAATGAGGTGATGAAGGAAAAGGCAAAATAAGTGATTATTTTGCGCAAAATAGTGCCGTTATTGTTCGCTGAGCTGGTGGTGATAATGCTGGTCATACAATAGTTTTTAATAATGAAAAATATAAGTTAAATTTAGTTCCGTCAGGGATATTTAATGAGCAAGCAATTAATATTATTGCTAATGGTTGTGTTATTAATTTAGAAAAGTTAATTATAGAAATTAAAAGCTTACAAGATAAGGGTTTTTCATGTCGTAATTTAAAAATTTCAAATCGTGCCCATATCATTATGCCATATCATTTAAAAATTGATGAATATCAAGAAGCAAAGCGAAAAAATATTGTTGGGACAACTAAAAGAGGCATTGGTCCCACATATGAAGATAAAATCACAAGAGTAGGCATTAGAATTTGTGATTTAGAAAATCCATTAACATTAAAAGCAAAATTAGAAAATGTTATTGCGATTAAAGAAGATATTTTAAAAAAAATATATCAAGATAATTTGAATATTATAGTAGATGATTTATTAAAACAATGTCAAGAGTGATATGCGGTAATTAAACAATATGTTTGTGATACTTCATTATTATTAAATAATTTAATTAAAGCAAATCAAAAAGTATTATTTGAAGGTGCCCAAGGGGTAATGCTAGATATTGACCACGGAACATATCCTTTTGTTACTAGTTCTAATCCATCAGCATCATCAATTGCTGTTGGGGCGGGAATTGCTCCGTGAATGGTTAATAATATATTAGCAATTAGTAAACCATATAATACTCGTGTTGGTAATGGTGTGTTAATTACGGAAATAAATGTTGAAATGGCCCATACAATTAGAGAAGTTGGTAAAGAATATGGTACGGTATCATTACGACCACGCCGGATTGGTTGATTAGATATTGTTGTTTTACAACATGCAAGTCGTGTTAATGGATTTACATCATTAGCAATTATGCTTTTAGATGTTTTAAGCAATATTAAATTATTAAAATTATGTGTTGCTTATATTTATAAGGGTGAAAAAATTAATTATATTCCCGCTGATATTGAAGAGTATGAAAAATGTCAACCAGTTTATAAAGAATTAGCTGGTTGAGAAGCGGATATTACAAAAGTAAAATCGTGAGCAGAATTACCTGAAAATGCTAAAATTTATTTACAAACAATTAGTAAATTAGTTGATTTACCATTGGCATTATTTTCTGTTGGTCCAGATCGTGAACAAACAATTTTATTAACTGAAATATTTTAAGAAAAAAGAGGTTTTAATTAATGGCAACAGTAGCAATTTTTTTAGCAACTGGTTATGAAGAAATTGAAGCAATAACTGTTATTGATATTTTACGAAGAGCAAAAATTAATATTGATATTATTAGTAGTGAAAATAAAGATTTTATTGTGGGTGCTAATAATATTACTATTAAAAGTGATTATTATTTTAGTCAAATGCCTAATGATTATGCGATGCTAATTTTACCTGGTGGAGCGACGGGTGTTAATAATTTACAAAAAAATGAACATTTAATGAACTTATTAAAAACATTTAATAAACAAAATAAATTTATTGCTGCGATTTGTGCTGCCCCGCAAATTTTAGGATTGTTAGGTATTGCTAATAATAAGAATATTAGTGTTTATCCTGAGTGTTTCAATGGTTTAGAAACTGCTAAAATTATTAGCAATGAAGCGGTTGTTATTGATGGTCATATTATTACGGCATCATCAGCTGGTGTTGCAATTAAGTTTGCTTTACAACTAGTCGCGATATTAACTAATGATAATATTAAAGAAATGATTACAAAGCAGTTAGTAATTTTATAAATCTATTTCTATAAAGGAGGAACAAAGATGATTAAGCGTTATCAAACAAAAGAAATGAAAGTGATTTGAAGTGAAGAAAAGAAATATGATACTTGATTAAAAGTAGAATTATTAGTGTGTGATGCCTGAGGCAATTTAGGATTAATTGATAAATCTGATTTAAAAAAATTGAAAAAAGTTAAAGTTGATTTAAAATTAATGAATAGTTTAGAAAAGCAAACACAACATGATATGATTGCTTTTACAAGAATGTTGTCACATAGTTTAGAAAATGAAAAGCGCTGAATTCATTTAGGATTAACTTCAACTGATGTTGTTGATACCGCTCAAAATTATTTAATTAAGCAAGCAAACGATGTTATTGCTAAAGAACTGCAAAAATTATTAGATAATTTAAAACTGAAAGCGTTAAAATATCGGAATTTAATTTGTATTGGCAGAACACACGGCATATTTGCCGAACCGACTTCTTTTGGTTTAAAATTTGTTTTATGGTATGAAGAAATTAATAGGCAAGTGGAAAGATTTTTGTTAGCGCGCAAGCAAATTGAAGTTATTAAAATTTCTGGTTCGGTTGGTAATTATGCAAATGTTGAACCAGTTGTGGAAGATTTTGTCAGACAAGAGTTAGGATTAGGCATTGATAATATTTCAACACAAGTAACCCAAAGAGATCGGCATGCGTTTCTTTTTAGTGTTTTTGCAAATATTGCTTCCACATTAGAAAAAATTGCTCTTGAAATTCGTCATAGTCAACGAAGTGAAGTTGATGAAATCCGCGAAGGATTTTCATTAAACCAAAAAGGTTCTAGTGCGATGCCTCATAAGCAAAATCCAATTGGGAGTGAAAATATTTGTGGGTTAGCGCGTCTGATTCGTGCTAATAGTGTTGTTGCTTATGAAAATAATTTGTTATGAAATGAAAGAGATATTTCGCATAGTTCTAATGAAAGAATAATTATTAGTGGAACATTTTCATTATTACATTTTATTTTAAAGCGGATGAATGCGATTCTTAATCTTTTAGAAGTTAATGAAAAAAATATTGCTTTAAATATTGAAAAAACATTTAATACTTTTTTTAGTCAAAGATTATTATTAGAAATTATTAAGAAAACTCAATTTTCTCGTGAAGAAATTTATGATTTTTTACAAGAGTGTACTTTTGCTAGTTTAAAAGAAAAACGAGATTTTAAGGAAGTTGTTAAAGAATATAAAGTTTCTAAATATTTAGATGATGAGCAATTAGAAAAATGTTTTGATATTAATTATTTTGTTCGTAATGTTAATATTATTTATGAACGGGTTTTTCCTAAAAGAGAATAGGATAAGATAATAATGATTCAGAAAAGTTTTCGTAATGAGCGACCATCGTTATATTTAGTAGCAACACCAATTGGCAATTTAAAAGAGTTAAATAGTCGGATTGCAGAAACTTTACAACTGGTTGTTGTAATTTTTTGTGAAGATACAAGAGTAAGTAAGAAAATATTACAACATTTTAATATTAAGAAAAAACTTATTTCGTTACATCAACATAATGAAAAAGAACGAATTGATTTAGTATTACAATTTTTAAATAATAATCAATCAGTTGCTTTGCTAAGTGATGCTGGCTATCCATTAATATCGGATCCCGGATATCAATTAGTCCAAGCAGTAATTGCTAAGGAATATAATGTTGTTAGTATTAGTGGTTCTAGTGCGTTATTAAATGCTTTAGTTTGTTCGGGATTACCACCATATCCGTTTTCCTTTTGAGGTTTTTTAGACCACAAAGTAGGAAAACTTAAACAACAAGTTGAACAATTAAAATATCATTCTGAATCGTTAATTTTTTATGTTGGTGTGCATCATTTAGAAAAAACATTAAGAGTGATGCAAGAAATTTTAGGTAATCGTGATGTTTGTTTAGCAAGAGAGTTAACAAAGATGTATGAAACTATTTATCGAATGTCATTAAATGATATTATTAACCTTGATTTAGCTTCATTAAAGGGTGAATTTGTGTTAATTGTTAAAGGATATGAAGCGGTGGTTGATTATCATTCTTTAACTATTAAAGACCACATTATCTTAGTAGCTAAAAAGCAAAATATTACTATTAAAGAAGCAATTAAGGAAGTAGCAAATATGCGAAATCTTCCTAAAAGTCTTGTATATCAAGTCTATCATCAAGAGTAACCCTAGGAGCAGAAATGTTGACATTTTCCTATTTTTACTGTATAATTAACGACTTAAGGTATAAAATAGGAAAAGAAAGTTTCAGTTTATACTGAACAAATTATTAAAAAAAGAGGGAAAAATATGAATATGAATGGAACAAAGCGTTTATTAATGGTTTTAACTAGTATTACATTAGGTTTAGGAACAGCGACAATTGGTTTAGTTGCTTGTTCAACAGGGACAGTTACTTTTGATAAAATCACAAGTCAAGAAGCAATTGCTCAACTTAAAACAAATTTTGCTAATACTGTTAATACTTTAAAGACAAGAATTAAAACTTTTGAAAATCAATATGATGCACAAAAACAAGCATTTAAAGCAGTAAAAGGTAAGATTGATAACCTAATTAGTAGTGTAAAAACTATTGGAGAAAATAATGATGCATTATTACTAGAACTTAAAACGCAATATGATGCGATTAAATCAAATGATACAGTTGTTGTAATTAAAGAGTTAACTGAATTTAATAGTGAAAAAACTACTGCTTTAAAGTATGTTAAGGCTCTTGAAGACTACCGATTTGAAAAAGAAAAATCTTTAAATGCTAAATTAGTTAAGAAGGATGAACAAATTGAATCATATGAACAACAAGTTAAGTTAATTACTGATTTAGTTGCTAATTTTGGTAAAGAAGGTAGTTTAAAAAAACTTAAAAAAGTAAAAGAAGAAGCAAAATTTGAAGAACAAGTTGATCATATTAAAGCTGAGTTTGAAAGAATAATTAAAGAAAAAACTAAGCTTAATACTGAAAATTAAGCAAATAAGCAAGAAATTAAGGATGCTAATGAGACTTTTAGATGCTTTACAAATAGCGATTGATACTGGTAAAGCCGTTAAAACTGAATTAGAAACTGCTGTTGACAACTTAGAAAATTTAATTAACGACTTCAAATAATAAGAGGCAATATTATGATGTTTAAAAATCTTTTAAACCTTTTAATTGTAGCTAGTTTGACAGTTGGGGTAGGGGTTACTTTAACAGTCTGTGCTGATAAAGCACCAATTCCTACGGAACAAAACTTAATTGTTAACGATAGTATTTTTGATGAAATTGTTAATAACACTTTATTTCGTGTTGAAAAACAAAGTTTAGTGAATAAAATTAATGATTTTACTAATCAAATAAAAAATCTTGATAAAAATATTTATTTATGTATTATACCACATACTTATGACAAAAACAAGAATTTTTTTAAAAAGGGTGAATTTATTTTTTATTTAAAATTTTTATAAATAACGACAAATTCTAAGAAAATTGTTAAAAATAGTTTACAATTAAATTCCAAGGTAAAAAGATTACAGATTAATTTTTTGGAGAAAGGCTGTTGATCGTTGAATAAATTTTTATTAATTAGTAAAAATTCACGAAAAGGAAGTTAATTTAATATGAAAAAATTACTGGGAATCTTAGGAACAATAACAATTGCAGGAAGTGGAATGGCAGGACTTGTTGGCAATGCCCCAGCAAAAAAAGAAATTAATTAAAAACAAGCAAGTAATCTAGAAACTTTAAATAGAAATAAAAGAGAAATTAAAAAAAATATTAGTTTTTTAAAGACAATTTCAATTTCTTCTGATACTAATCAACTTTTATATAAACCTTTAGTTTATAACGAAAATATAATTTATTTTATTACTTTTCAAAAAGTAATTGAATATAATTTAAAAAATATGGCATCGCGGGTTGTTTTAGAATCAGATAAAAACTTAAAATTTGGAGTAATTTTACATAATAAATTATATTTTATAAGAATATTTTAATAAAAAAGGTATCGCAAGAAGTCTAATTTATAATTTGCAATTATTAATTTAACATAAAAGACTTATTTAAAATTAAAGAATTTAAATAATAAATTCATTTTTTGTTGTGGCAAAATATTAATTTTTTAGATAAAAGACATAATTAATTAAAATTATATTTTTCTATTACTGTCTTTTTACAAATATTTGTAATTTTTTTAATAGGTTATGCAAGAAGTCTATTTTATAAGAATATTTTAATAAAAAAGGTATCGCAAGAAGTCTAATGAAAAAACTTTTAAGAAAATTATTTAAAAAAGATAATTCAAAAGAAAAAATGCCGTTAAAATTAAGAATTAAAAATTCTTTTAAAAAACAGGGGTTAAAGGTAGTATTAAGTATCATTTTTATTTTTATAAGCTTATTAATTTGTGCATTAACAGCAATCGATACTAAATGAATAACCGGAACAAGTGAAGAATTTAATAAATTTATGAATGAAGAGATGGTTAAGTTCTTTGGCAAATTTAATAGTGGCATTATGCTCGCAGGAATATTTATTTTCTGATCAGGCGGATCGATATATTTTGCACTTAAATTTGAAAAATTAATCCGCTTTATTATTCAGAAAATTAAAGCAAAAAGAGTTCTAAAAAATGAAACTAAACAAGTTAATTAATTTTTTAAAAAGATATTGATGAATAATACTTAATTACATTAGACTTCTTGCATAACCTATTAAAAAAATTACAAATATTTGTAAAAAGACAGTAATAGAAAAATATAATTTTAATTAATTATGTCTTTTATCTAAAAAATTAATATTTTGCCACAACAAAAAATGAATTTATTATTTAAATTCTTTAATTTTAAATAAATCTTTTATGTTAAATTAATAATTGCAAATTATAAATTGAGGCAATTAAATTAAATCTTAAACCAAATCTTTTTCTACGATTACGATATTTTTCTGTCATAATTTTAAATTTTTTAAGAATAGCAAAAATATTTTCAATAATAATTCTCATTTTTGAAACTAGTCTATTATGTTGTTTTTGTGCTTTATTTAAATGGTTTTTCTTTGTAGGTATTAGAACATTATTGTGAATTTTTTGTATTCCTTGATAACCACTATCAACTATTAATTTGGTATTTTTTAAAATTGGGATTTTTGATTCTTTAAATAAAGCATAATCATGTTTTTTCCCAAGTGAAAAACTTGTTGCAATAATTTTTCTGGTTTCTTGTTCGATAATTACTTGTGTTTTAATGGTGTGTTTTTTCTTTTTACCAGAATAAGATTGTTTTTGTCTTTTTTGGGCGTTGGATTGGAGTTTCGGTAGCATCAATAATAATAGTTTTATCATTAAAATAATCATTTATTAGTGCTTTTTTACCAGCAAGTTGTTGAAAATCAGAGTTTTTAATTAAAATATCTTCAATTCACTTGATATTCCGATAACAATTAGCTTCACTAATTCCGAAATTTTTACCAAGATGAAAATAAGTCTGATATTCTCGTCAATATGATAAAGTCATCAATAATCTATTTTCTAGTGATAATTTATTAGTTTTACCACCTTTTTTAAATTTTTCTATTTCAGCTACTTGTAAAATATCTAACATTTTATTAAAAGTGGATTTTTTTATTCCTGTTAATCTTAACCATTCTTTATCATTAAGAGTATTAAATTTATTATTGTTCATATTTTGATATCCTCATAAATTATATTTTATAAGAATATTTTAATAAAAAAGGTATCGCAAGAAGTCTAATAATTTTTTATTGTGTAAAAATTCAATAATATGATAAAATGGTAATGAATAAAAATGACAATAATAAGGAAAGGCAGGTTAGTTTAGTAATTAAATAATATAATTAGCTGATTGTTTTGCTTCTTAAAAGCAATACCTAAGAAAACTAAACGCGACCTATAAAAAAGTCTTGTTTTTATTTGGGAAGTAAATAAGATATAATTTAAGGGAAATAAATTAAAAGGTATTAAAGTAGGTAATTTAAATGGCATATGATGTAATTATTATTGGCGGTGGACACGCTGGGGTGGAAGCAGCTTTAGCTTGTGCACGATTGAAACATAAGACATTGATGGTTACTCTTGATCCGACAAAGATTGGGAGTATGCCTTGTAATCCATCAATTGGTGGTCCTGCTAAGGGAATTGTTGTTAGAGAAATTGATGCTTTGGGTGGTGAGATGGCTAAAGCTGCGGATAAAACAGCATTACAAATGAAACTATTAAATAGTTCACGCGGACCAGCAGTGTGAGCATTAAGAACGCAATCGGATAAGATTGCATATAGTAAATATATGTATGATGTTATTAGGCAACAAGATAATTTAACGGTACTATCAGCAATGGTAAATGAGTTGTTAATAGAAAATCATACTGTTAAGGGTATCATTTTAAATGACGGTACAATAATTAAAGCTAAAAAAGTTATTTTAACAACAGGTACTTATATGGAAGCTAAAGTTTTACAAGGGTCTAGTGTTAAACAGGAAGGTCCTGATGGACAAAAAGGTTCTTATGGAATATCAAAACAATTAGCACAATTAGGATTTAAAGTTATTCGCTTAAAAACGGGAACACCACCACGAGTTCATAAAGATAGTATTGATTACAGTAAAATGCAATTAGAATTAGGAACTGATTTACCATTAGCATTTTCTTTTTCTACAAAAGAGTTTGTTCCTTTAAAAAAACAAGTTCCTTGCTGACTTATTTATACTAATGAAAACACTCATAAAATTATTAATGAAAATTTAAAGGCATCAGCAATGTATCGTGCTATCCCCACTAGTGTTGGACCAAGATATTGTCCAAGTATTGAAGATAAGGTTGTTAGATTTGCTGATAAATTACGACATCAAATTTTTTTAGAACCAGAATCAGTTGCTTTAGAAACAATTTATGTTCAAGGATTTTCTACATCAATGCCCATTGATATTCAAGATCGGATGTTAAGAACTTTGCCGGGATTAGAAAATGTTCAAGTTCTTAAATGAGCTTATGCCATTGAATATGATGCTATTGATCCTTTACAACTAAAAACAACCTTAGAAACCAAAATAATTAAAAATTTATTTAGTGCTGGACAAATTAATGGTACTAGTGGTTATGAAGAAGCTGCTTGTCAAGGATTAATGGCAGCGATTAATGTTCATTGTCAATTAGTGAATAAGGAACCATTTATTTTAAGAAGAGATGAAGCGTATATTGGCGTTTTAATTGATGACTTAGTTACTAAAGGAGTATCAGAACCTTATCGGTTATTAACTTCACGAGCTGAACATCGGATTTTTTTAAGAAATGATAATGCTGAAGATCGTTTAAAACAATATGCTTATGATATTGGTTTAGTAAGTAGGGTAGAGTGAGATGAATATCAAAAGCAATGTCAATTACAAAATATTGTTGAAAATGAATTAAGAGTAACACGATTTACACCTAATTCAACAATTCAAAAGGCATTACAAGAAAGTAATTTTTCATTGTTAACTGCTGGTATTAGTGCGTGAGATTTACTAAAACGACCAGAAATATCATTAAATTTTTTATTACCTTATGTTACTAGTATTAGTTTATTAAATCAAAATCAAAAAACTAATTGTGAAATTAAAAATAAATTTAGTGGTTATTTAATTCGTCATCAAAAGCAAATTATGCGAAAAATTAAATTAGAAAAAAAACAAATTCCGCAAGATATTAACTATGATTTTGTTGCTAATATTGCTATTGAAGCCAAAGAAAAATTAAAGTTAGTTCAACCGCTAACAGTCGCTCAAGCTTCACGAATTTCGGGAGTTAATCCCGCCGATATTGTATCATTGTTATTTCATTTACGAAAAAAATATCCACAAACTAGTTAATAATTAGTTTGTTAAGGTGGGAATAAAGTGGATAAAATCTTTAAATTAATAAATAGTATTAATATTGCTAGTATCTTTGCTCTTCCCATTTTTGGTTATAGTCGTTCTGTTACTGATCAAGCAGTTATTTTTGCTAATCATCCATTAAGTATTTATGATAATGCAACAACAAAAAATTTTTATAATTCATCAATTGATATTTTAGATAATTATTGGATTATTGATAATTTTGCTGATAAGACGACGCAATTGTTATTTTGACAAAATATGTTGAATACGCATACTAAAAATAAAACAAAATATTTTATTGCTTTAAATCATAATTTTGCTAATAATATTCCTAGTTTAACAAAAGAGTTAGAAAAGTCGATTGCTACGGGTAATAAAATTATTACCATAGATTATGATTACGTTCATAATTCTGTTAGTAATAAAATTGTTAATTTAGTTGAAATTAAATTTGATGTTTTGACAATGGGTTATAATTTAGGATATCAATCAGGGATTTATATGTTAAAAAATTATCAAGATTTTGTAATTAATGATAATAAAATTCAAGTTAGTGCTGTTGAATATTTAAATGATCAATTAGCACAACGATTAATTTTTGGGTTTCAACAAGGACTATATCAAGCGCAAATTGATAGTAAGCAAGATGGTGGTGGTTATGAGTTTAATTTTGTTGATTGGCAAACATCAATTGATAATCGTGATCCTTTAATTAGCTCTGATTGGAATCGTACTAATATGTATAATACTGCAAAAGCATTATTAGAAAATCATCAAGTTAGTTTAATTTTTGATCCGTTGTTATTATATAGTAATAATTTAGTAAAATCTTTTATTGATAATAATCATAATTTAAAAAAACATTATTTTGTTAGTGTTGATATTATGAATAAAGAAAAATATCATATTAAATCCAAAAATTATTTACTTGCTAGTATTAATCGTAATTTTACAGGTATATTATCTAAAATTTATCATTCTGAGGAAATAAAACCACAGTTATTAACTGATTGAATTTTCGTTAGTGATATTATTGTTGATGTCCAAGATATTAAATTTTCTCATCAACAATTTGATAATAATAAATTTGTGTGAAAGCCTTTGCAATGTAATGTTATTAATGCTCCATTATCACAACATTTTTGTAAAGAAGGAACTAGCTAATGTCATCACCTTTAATTGAATTTAATAATGTTTATAAACAATATCAAGATAATTTAGTTTTAAATAATATTACTTTAAAGGTAAATTCTGGTGAAATTCATGCCTTAGTTGGTGATAATGGGGCTGGTAAAACAACTTGTGTGCGTTTATTAGCTGGTTTGGAAAATCCTACTAATGGTGTGATTAAAGTTGCTAATAAACGCATTGGACAATTTTTTACTCCTAACTATCAAATTAGTTATGCTGGACAAGATACTTACTTTATTCCTGATTTTAGTGTTCGTCAAAATATAGTTTTGGGAAATGAACCACAATTTTTGAAAATATTTATTAATTGAGGAAAAACTGAAGCTAAAATTGAAAAATTAATGCGGAAGTATAAAATTTATGTTGATTTAAATAAACAGTTTGGGATTCTTTCATTATCAGAACAAAGAAAGGTGGCATTACTAAGAGCTTTGTACCAAAAACCACGAATTTTAGTTTTAGATGAGCCAACAGTTGGTTTACCTTTGGAACAAGAAGAGGAGTTTTTACCAATTTTTAAATCTTTTATTAAAGATAAAATTACAGTAATTTTTTCAACACGAAGTAAAGAATTTGCTAAAGCAGTGTCAAATCATTATTCATTATTAAATAAAGGTCGGATTGTGTGGACAAAGCATAATAAAAATGTTTTAAAAGTAAAGAAAATTCAGCATAAATATTGAACAACAATGATTGACCATAAAAAAGTTTCTTTAAAAAAAAGAGAATTAGTGTTATATGCTGAAGATATTAGTTTTAATAAACGCAATTATCCAAAATTAGAAGGCATTGATTTAATTTTACAAGTTGGTGAAATTTTAGGAGTTTATGATCGCACAAATATTAGTAGTTCCTTAATTGGGGATATAATTTCAGGAAAAACTAAATCACCAACAGTAAGAATATTTTTTAAAAATAATAGTATTAATAAAAAGAATCAGACTTACCGTTATAAATTAGGCATTGATTTAGTACCAGAAAATTTTTTACAAGATGCAACTATTGATAGTTATTCTTTAATTGATAATTTTATTTTATGGCATCATAATAATTCTAAATATTTAAATGCTGGAGTTTTAAGGCGTGATGATATTTGATTTAAATTAAAAAAGATTTTACAAAATTATCAAATGCCTGATTTTATTAATGGTAATAGTATTGCTAATACTTTATCTAATGGTGAATTACAAAAATTTGTTTTAGCAAGGACATTAGAAACGAACCCGAAAGTTGTTATTTTAGTTAATCCGTTAATGCATTTAGATAATGATTCAGCAAAATTGATTATTAATCGGATTATTGCCTTGCAAAAAAAGGGCGTAGCATTTCTTTTAATTGATTGTGATTCGCATCTTTTAGAATTATTAGCTAATCGGGTGACAGTTATTCAAAATGGGAGAATGGTTGCTACCTTAGAAGGGGATGATGTTAAAAGTAATATTTTAAATAATCCGTTGGTTCTTTCTAAAAAACGCGAAGATTTGATTGATAAACATATTCAAATTACTAAAAGTGAATTAAAATATAAAAGTATTTCTCGAAAAGTTTTATTGTGGCAAAAAATTATTAATAAAATTACAATATTTAAAGATAAAATTGTGCAAGTAATAGCGACAATTAAAATAAGGATTACGGGTGGTTAAAAATGAATATTATAAGAAATTTTTGAACTAACAAAAAATTAAAAGCAGTAACGGTGGTTTCATTAACAGTAGTTTTGCTTTTTGTTTTATCGGCAATAATTTTTACGCTTTTTAAAGTTAGTTCTTTGAAAGCATATGATACATTATTTTTAATGCCTTTTAATGATATTAATCATTTTCATAATTTTGTAAATTCATTTTCATATTTGCTATTAGCATCATTAGCTTCGCTAGTAGCATTTCGGTTTCGAATTTATAATCTTGGAGTTATTGGGCAAATGATTATTGGGGCAACAATCACATTTATTACTTCACGATTATTAAGTTCTATTGGTATTACTACTAAATTTACAACAATATTATTAATTTTAGTATCAATTATTGCGGGGGCATTGTATGCTCTCATTGCTGGTTTTTTTAAAACTTATTTTAAGATTAATGAAATGGCATCAACTTTGTTGCTTAATATTATTGCTTTTAATATTTATTATCATTTACCAGAATGAAGTCAATATAATGATGGTATTATTAATAATAATGCTTCTTTAATAATTAAATTAAGTATGACGGTTTATTTTTCCATTACAATTTTTATTGCTTTGTTTATTTATGGTTTTGTAACGATTTTATTAGATCGTCGTGTGTTTGGTTTTCGTTTAGAATTAACGGTTGCTAATGCTGAGGCAGCGCAATATGCAAGATTAAATCCTAATGCTAAGCAATTAATTATTATCACAATTTCTGGAGCAATTGCTGGAATTGCGGGCTATACTTATTATGTTGCTAATTTAAATAAATTAGGAACATTAAGTTCAACAATGTTACAAGAATTTGATAATTTGTTGATTCCTTTATGAGCATTTAATTCGCGTATTGGCGTCTTGTTGCTTAGTATTTTAGTTGGTTTAATTCGTTCGCAAACTCAATTTCTTTCGTTGACATCATTTGATTATGAAATCATTGATATTATTTTTTCATTTTGTATTACCGTTTCTGTTTTAGTAAGCTATATTATTTTATGAAAACAAGAACCGAAGTTTTTAATTAATTTTAGAATGCGGGAGGCGTTCGTAAACCAACGACCTGATGTTAATGATGCAACTAAGATAATTAATAAGGGGCGACGATAATTATGAATATTGTTAATATTTTTATTAGTAGTTTATCATTATCAGCACCATTACTATTCGCAGCTATGGGATGTTTAATAATGCAAAAAGCAGGGATTTTAAATTTTGGTGTTGATGGCGTAATGATTTTAGGGGGGTTATCGTATGCAATTGTGATTAAACAATATTTATTTCTTGGTGATAATATTTGTTTTTTAGGTTTTTTTTTAGCATTTGTTATTGGTATGGGATTAGGTTTAATTCATGCGGTATTAACGATTTCTTTAAAAACTAATCAGTTTCTTGTTTCATTTATTTGAAATTATTTGGCTTTAGGTTTGAGTTCGCTAATTTTAATATTTAATTATGGACAAAGAACATTAGATGCTTATGAAATTTTTATTGCTCCAATATTTATCGGATATCCGTTATCTTTAGTTTTTATTTTTAATGTTATTTTAATATTATTTGTTTCTTCTTTTTTCTTTTTAACGCGAATGGGGTTATATTTTAAAGCAGCTGGGAAAAATGCTGTTGTTTTAACTTTAAGTCAAATAAATGTTGTTAAAATTCGTTATTTAGCAGTTATTGTTGGCTTTGGTTTAATAGCATTAGGTGGTGCATTTTTTACAAATCAAAAAGGCACTTTTGATGTTAGTGTTAATAATATCGGATTAATTGCTTTTGCGATTGTGGCATTAAGTCAATGAGCAGTATTTCGCAGCGTATTTTTTACTTATTTAGTAACAATTTTACTTGAATTTAGTGGATTTTTACGACAAGATAATAATAAGTGATGATGGACAATATTACCTTATGTTTTACAATTATTAATTGCTCCACTATTTGCGTTATATGAAAAAAATGATCGGATGCCAAAAATGTTAAATACGCCGTATACGAAGGGAAAAGGTTAAGATGTTAGTTAATTTATTAAAGAAAATAAATATTGTTTGTTCTGATGAACAAATAAAACAATTAGAAAAATATTTTGAATTATTGCAACAATGAAATGAGAAAATTAATCTTACAACAATAATTGGTAAAGAAGAGGTTTATCAAAAACATTTTTTTGATTCATTGTTACTAACAAAAAATGTTGTTTTAGAACAACAATTCATATGTGATGTTGGTACGGGAGCTGGATTTCCTGGAATCGTTATTAAGATTTTATTTCCGAAGATTAAATTGTTTCTTGTTGAAACAATTACTAAAAAGTGTTTATTTTTACAAGCAGTAGTTGAAAACTTATTTTTAAAAGATGTAATGATTATTAATAATCGTGTTGAAAATATTGCGATTCAATATCGTGATTTTTTTGATATTGTTACTGTCAGAGCGGTTGCTCAGTTGAATATGTTATTAGAATTATGTATGCCAATTGTAAAAGTTAAAGGAATGTTTATTGCTTTAAAATCAGAAACTAATCAAGAATTATTTAGTAGTCAAAATGCTTTGAAAGTTTTAAATACAAAGTTAATATCTACTTATAGTAGTAATTGAAATTTTTTAGGTAAAAGAACAATTTTATATTTTATTAAGCAAAAACCGATTGATAAATTATATCCGCGAGATTTTGCTAAAATAAAACGATGACCATTATAATTTTTAACAAACTCTTGTTATAATATTAATATAATTAGGTAAAATATTTGGGAATCTTAAAAAAGGAAGTTAAAATTTATGGCTAAAGTAATTGCAATTGCTAATCAAAAAGGTGGTGTTGGCAAAACGACAACATCAATAAATCTTGCTGCTGGTTTGGGCAGATATGGACAAAAAGTTTTGCTGATTGATTTAGATCCACAAGGAAATAGTACAACAGGAATTGGTACTGATAAAAGTAAAATTGAAAGGTGTATGTTTGATGTTTTAGTTAATGATATTGCTCTTAGTGAAATTATTCAAAAAAATGTTTGTCAAAATGTTGATTTAGCACCAGCAACATTATCATTAGCAAGCGCGGATTTACATTTATTAGAACAATCTAAGGATAAGCAAAATATTTTGTTGAATAAGTTAAAAGGTATTGTTAATAACTATCATTATATTATTATTGATTGTCCACCATCATTAGGATTATTAAATCGTAATGCGTTAAGTGCATCTAATACGGTAATTATTCCGATTCAAGCTGAATATTATGCTTTAGAAGGATTAACACAATTGTTAACTTCAATTAGATTTGTTCAACAAAGAAGTAATAAAAATTTAACTATTGAAGGTATTTTGTTAACAATGTTTGATACTAGAACAAAGTTATCGTATGAAGTAATGCAAGAAGCACAAAAGTATTTTAAAGAGAAAGTATATAAAACTTATATTCCGCGAAATGTTAAAATATCGGAAGCACCATCAAATGGGGATGATATTTTTAGTTATGCCGAAAATTCATCGGGGGCAATTGCTTATATGGAACTAGTTAAGGAGGTATTGCTAAATAATGCCGCAGAACAAGGAATTAATAAGTAAAAGGAAATTATCGGTTAAAGGATTAGATAAGATTTTTGGTGAAGAAATTAATGATTTATTTAGTGAAATTGAAACCAATGATGAAATTAAGCAAAATGCGATTGAAATTTCACTAAATAAAATTCGTAGTAATCCTTATCAACCACGGATTGTTTTTGATGATGCTGAGATTACACAATTAGGACAATCAATTGTTAAGCATGGGGTTATTCAACCAATTATTGTTAAGAAATCAATTAATGGTTATGAAGTTGTTGCGGGCGAAAGAAGAATGCGAGCTTGTAAAAAGGTAGGATTAACTCATATTCCAGCAATTACGATTAATTTATCTGATAAACAAATGATGGAAATTGCTTTAATTGAAAATATTCAACGAGTTGATTTAAATACCATTGAAGAGGCACAAGCATATCGTGATTTAATGAATAAATTAAGCTTAACGCAAGGTGAAGTGGCAATGCAAGTTGGAAAGTCACGGTCACATATTGCTAATATTATGCGAATTTTAAATTTACCGCAAAAAATCCAAGATTATGTTTTAAATGGTCAATTAACGATGGGGCAGGTGAAGCCGTTATTAGCTTTACAAGATGATATGGAATTAGTTTCTCGTTTAAGTGAACGCATTTTTAAAGAAAATTTAACATCTAGAAAAGTTGAAGATATTGTTCGGGCGTATCAATTACAAATTGGTAAGAAAGATAAAAATGAACAAAAAGTTGGCGTTTTGCCAAAGTGAGAATATGCACCTGTTGCTGAAAAAATGATTAGAATTTTAGGAACTAAGGTTGTTATTGATGATAATCGGATTGTTATTAAGTTTTCTAATGATAAAGATTTGAATCGAATTTTGGAAGTTCTTAAAATTATTTAATAGACTTCTTGCATAATCTATTAAAAAAATTACAAATATTTGTAAAAAGACAGTAATAGAAAAATATAATTTTAATTAATTATGTCTTTTATCTAAAAAATTAATATTTTGCCACAACAAAAAACGAATTTATTATTTAAATTCTTTAATTTTAAATAAATCTTTTATGTTAAATTAATAATTGCAAATTATAAATTGAGGCAATTAAATTAAATCTTAAACCAAATCTTTTTCTACGATTACGATATTTTTCTGTCATAATTTTAAATTTTTTAAGAATAGCAAAAATATTTTCAATAATAATTCTCATTTTTTGAAACTAGTCTATTATGTTGTTTTTGTGCTTTATTTAAATGGTTTTTCTTTGTTTTCTTTGTAGGTATTAGAACATTATTGTGAATTTTTTGTATTCCTTGATAACCACTATCAACTATTAATTTGGTATTTTTTAAAATTGGGATTTTTGATTCTTTAAATAAAGCATAATCATGTTTTTTCCCAAGTGAAAAACTTGTTGCAATAATTTTTCTGGTTTCTTGTTCGATAATTACTTGTGTTTTAATGGTGTGTTTTTTCTTTTTACCAGAATAAGATTGTTTTTGTCTTTTTTTTGGGCGTTGGATTGGAGTTTCGGTAGCATCAATAATCTATTTTCTAGTGATAATTTATTAGTTTTACCACCTTTTTTAAATTTTTCTATTTCAGCTACTTGTAAAATATCTAACATTTTATTAAAAGTGGATTTTTTTATTCCTGTTAATCTTAACCATTCTTTATCATTAAGAGTATTAAATTTATTATTGTTCATATTTTGATATCCTCATAAATTATATTTTATAAGAATATTTTAATAAAAAAGGTATCGCAAGAAGTCTAATAATTAAATAATTTTCTGTAAAATAAAGCAGATTTTAAATTTTTATAAATAATAGAAAAATTGCGATTTTATTAAGATTATTGCTATAATTAATAGATAAATATTTGTTTTAAGAAATTAATATTTTATGCTATTAGCATTTTATTTATTTTTATTAATTAAATATTAAATATGAAAGAGGAATAAAGAAATTATGTCTTTAAAAGCAGGAATTGTTGGATTACCTAATGTTGGAAAATCAACATTATTTAATGCCATTACTAATTCTAAAGTTGAAGCAGCAAATTATCCTTTTACAACGATTAATCCTAATGTTGGTATTGTTAAAGTACCCGATAGTAGACTTAATAAGTTGGAAGAAATTTTTCAACCTGAGAAAGTTATTGCTAATAATTTTGAGTTTACGGATATTGCGGGACTTGTTAAAGGGGCATCATTAGGTCATGGTTTAGGTAATAAGTTTTTAGGTCATATTCGTGAAGTTGATGCGATTTGTGAAGTTGTGCGTTGTTTTGATGATAGTAATGTTAATCATGTTGAAACTACGATTGATCCGATTAGAGATATTGAAATTATTAATTTAGAATTAATTTTAGCAGATTATGATATCGTTATTAAAATATTACAAAGATTAGAAAAACTTGTTAAAAATGATAAAAAGCCAGTTTTAGTGAAAGAAATTAATTTATTAAAGAAAGTTAAAGAAGCGTTATTTGATGGTAAACCGATTCGGCGTTTAGAATTAACAGTTGAAGAACTTAATTTGATTAAACATTATAGTTTTTTAACTAGTAAACCAATTTTGTATATTGCAAATATTAGTGAAAAAGATTTAGTGGATAAAACTAATAAGTGAGTTGAAAAAGTTAATGATTATGCTATTGCTGAGAAATCACAAGTTATTGTTATTTGTGCAAAAACAGAATTAGAAATTTCATCGTTAGAAGATAATGATAAAGAAGAGTTTTTAAAATCATTAAATTTAGAAACATCAGGTTTAGATCAAATGATTTCAAAAACATATCGTACATTAGGTTTATCAACATTTTTTACAGCAGGTAAGAAAGAAGTTCGTGCTTGAACATTTAAAAGTGGTATGGAAGCTGTTGAATGTGCTAGTATTATTCATACTGATATTTCTCGTGGTTTTATTAAATTAGAAGTTTATACTTATGATGATTTAGTTAAATATGGTAGTGAGAATGCCGTTAAATTGTCAGGAAAGTTGCGATTTGAAGGGAAAAATTATTTAGTTTCTGATGGTGATATTTGTTATTTCCGTTTTAATGTTTAAAGTCTTTAAGTTATTAGACTTCTTGCATAACCTATTAAAAAAATTACAAATATTTGTAATTTTTTTAATAGGTTATGCAAGAAGTCTAATCTATTTTCTAGTGATAATTTATTAGTTTTACCACCTTTTTTAAATTTTTCTATTTCAGCTGCTTGTAAAATATCTAACATTTTATTAAAAGTGGATTTTTTTATTCCTGTTAATCTTAACCATTCTTTATCATTAATTAAGAGTATTAAATTTATTATTGTTCATATTTTGATATCCTCATAAATTATATTTTATAAGAATATTTTAATAAAAAAGGTATCGCAAGAAGTCTATTGAACATTTTTATGTACAATAAAGTAATTATTATAGTGTAAAATAAATTAGTAGTTAAAAACTAATTTATTTTTTTATATATTAAAAGAAATGGAGATAATAGATGAACAAAATACGATTACGCTATGCACCTAGTCCAACAGGATATTTACATATTGGTGGTGCCAGAACAGCAATTTTTAATTATCTATTTGCTAAACATTATAATGGTACATTTATTGTACGAATTGAAGATACTGATTTAGAACGAAATGTTAGTGGTGGTATTGAGTCACAATTAGATAATTTACGATGATTAAATATTGTTATTGATGAAACTATTGATACATTAGGTAATTTTGGTCCATATCAACAAACTGAGCGCTTACAAATTTATATTAAATATGCTAATGAGCTTGTTACTAATAATTTAGCATATTATTGTTATTGTTCAGCAGAACAATTAACCCAAGTAAAGCAAAAGCAAATTGAGCAAGGAATACCGCCAAGTTATGATGGTAAATGTTGAAATCTTTCTATTAGTGATATTAAAGCAAAAGAAATTTTAAGGATTAAACCAAGTATTAGAATCCGAATCCCAGAAAATAAATCTTATATTCTTAATGATTTGGTACGAAAAGAAGTAATATTTGCTAGTAAAGATATTAGTGATTTTGTTATTATTAAATCAAATGGCGTGGCTACTTATAATTTTGCTGTTGTTATTGATGATTATTTAATGAAAATTAGTCATGTTTTACGAGGTGAGGAGCATTTATCTAATACTCCAAAGCAATTAGTAGTTTATGAAGCTTTTAATTGAACACCGCCAATTTTTGGTCATTTACCATTAATTGTTAATGAAAATCGGAAAAAATTGTCAAAACGCGATGGGACAATTGTACAATTTATTAGTCAGTATCGCGAATTAGGATATTTACCAGAAGCGTTATTTAATTTTTTTGTTTTATTAGGTTGATCACCACCAGATACGCAAGAAATTTATTCAATATCGCAATTAATTGCTATTTTTGATGAAAATCGTTTTAGTAAATCTAGTAGTTTGTTTGATGTTAATAAACTCAATTGAATTAATAATAAATATATTCAAAAATTAGATGCGATTGCTTACTGAGAATTATGTTTGCCATTTTTATGTAAAGTTTATGAAATAAAAGCATATCCGTTAGTTTGATGACAGGAAGTAGTTGCTTTGTATCAGCAAGAATTAATTTATGGGCAACAAATAAGTAGTTTAGTTGCGATGTTTATTGAAGATGATATTGTGGCTACGGAGGTTATTGAATATTTAAAAACTAATAATGTTTTATTAGTCATTAATAATTTTAAGCAATTAATTCAAAATTTAAAGCAATGAGATGATGATAGTATTAATGACATTATTACTACAATTAAAAAAGAACAAAATCTTAAAGGTAAAGACTTATTGATGCCAATTAGAATTGCTAGTTCAAAACGAATGGTAGGACCACAATTAGTAAAAACAATTAAACTTTTAGGTCAAAAAAAAGTAATGAATAATATTAATGAAATATTAGAAATATTTAATAGGGTGGGGTAAGATGATGAGTCAATGAATGGTTCGTGATAGTATTTATGGTAATATTAATGTTCAAGAATCAGTTATTATTGCTTTAATTAATAGTAAAGAGTTTCAACGCTTAAGAAGAATTTTACAATTAGGTGGTGGACAATTTGTTTTTCCTAGTGCTGTTCATAATCGCTTTAGTCATTCATTAGGAGTTTATTATTTAATTGATAAAATTTTTAGAAATTCTAGTTTTGATAATGTATCTAATGAAGAAAAAACTTTAACAAAAATTGCTGGTTTATTACATGATTTAGGGCATGGTCCTTTTTCTCATAGTTTTGAAAAAGTTTCGCCAATTAATCATGAACAATGAACGATTGCCATTATTCAAAATGAACAATCGCAAATTAATCAAGTTTTAAAAGCATTTAATATTGATGTGCAAGCTGTTTGTCAAATTATTGCTAAAACTCATCCTAATAAAATTATTTTATCATTAGTAAGTTCTCAACTTGATTGTGATCGGATGGATTATTTGTTAAGAGATTCATATCATACAGGTGTTGAATATGGAAATTTTGATATTGATTGAATTATGGAAAATTTACGAATTATTAATAATGAAATTGTTTATGATGAAAAGGCATTATTTGCAATTGAAAATTATTTGTTAGGTCGTTATCATATGTATTGGCAAATTTATAATCATAAAGTTGGAATTAGTTTTGATTATTTATTAGTAAATATTTTTAAACGCTTAAAATATTTATTTACAAAAAATTTTAAGTTTAAAACTGATATTGCTTTATTTGCACCTTTATTACAAGAAAATAATTCAAAACAATTAAATGTAAGTCATTATTTACAACTTGATGATTATAGTTTAATGAGTCTTTTTAGTTTGTTAGCTAAAGAAGAAGATAATATTTTGCAAGATTTAACAGACCGCATTATTAATCGAAGATTTTTTAAATTAATTCCTAATGTCAATGCTAATGATTTAAAAAACTATCAAAAATTATTAGTTGCAGGAAATTATGATTTAGATTATTATTTAATTATTGAAGAATTTAATCAGCCAACATTATATCAGCAAGATTTAATGGAGCAACCAATTAAATTAGTTAATAAAAATGATGTAGTATTTAATTTAGAAAAAAAATCTAAATTGATTAATACTAATGAACAAAGTAGTAAACAAGTTGAAAAACAACAATATGTATTATTACCAAAAGAAGTTTTAGTACAAACATAGATTTAGAAGGAGATAATATATGTATAAGTCTTTAGTTGATCTGGCATATGAATTTCTTATTAAGCGAAAACACGCTGGTTTTAAAGAAATTTATGATTATGTTAAGATTGCCAAGGAAACACCAATTGAAGCTGAAGCAAAAGAAATGGTTAATTTATATACTGATATGGTATTGGATAATCGTTTTTTGTTAGTTCAGGATAACGAATGGGGTTTACGACAAGATTATAAGTTTGATGAAATTAAGAAACAATTAGAGTTTTTATTTGCTATTAATGATGATATTGATCCTAAGAAATTAGAAGTTACTGAAATTATTGATGAAGTTGATGATCCTTTTGAAGAAAGCATTGATGATGATGAAGATGAATTAGAAATTGATAGCGATGAAGAAGAAGAAGATGAAGTTGATTGAGATGAAATTGAAAAAGAAATGGAAGAAAATAACTAGTTGTTAGAGTTAAAGAAGGTGAATTATAATGACAAAATATATTTTTATTACTGGCGGTGTAGTTTCCAGTTTAGGTAAGGGAATTGCTGGTGCTTCAATTGGTCATATTTTAAAAGATAGTGGATTAAAGGTTTTTATGCAAAAATTTGATCCATATATTAATGTTGATCCAGGAACAATGAATCCATATGAGCATGGTGAGGTTTTTGTTACTGTTGATGGTAGTGAGACTGATTTAGATTTAGGTCATTATGAACGCTTTATTGATGAAAATTTGACTTGCTATTCATCAATTACTGCTGGTAAAGCATATTTAGAAGTAATTGAAAAAGAACGGAATGGTGATTATGAAGGTAAAACAGTTCAAGTAGTACCGCATTTAACAGATATTATTAAGAATAAGATTTATTTAGCATCAACTGTTAGTAAAGCCGATATTATTATTGGTGAAATTGGGGGCACAGTTGGTGATATTGAGTCATTACCATTTATTGAAACGATTCGGCAAATAAGAATGGAAAAAGGGAAAGAAAATGTGTTATTTATTCATGTTGCTTTAGTACCATTTATTGCTGCTAGTGGTGAATTTAAAACAAAGCCAGTTCAACATTCAGTTAAAGAATTATTATCGTTAGGAATTCAACCAGATATTGTTCTTGCTCGTAGTGAACAAGAATTATCAGCACAATTAATTGATAAAATTTCTTTATTTTGTAATGTTAATCGTAATGCTGTTTTTAGTACTTATGATGTGGATAATATTTATAAAGTACCAATTGTTCTTTATGAACAAGATATTTTAACAACGCTTGCTTCGTTGCTACATTTAAAAATTAAACATAATAATTTAAAGAAATTAAAATTGTTTTTACAAAAAGCTAGTGCTGCTAAAAATAAAGTTATTACGATTTATTTAGTTGGTAAATATATTGAATTGCCGGATGCGTATTTATCAGTTTTAGAGTCATTAAAGTTAGCTGGTTATGAAAAAGGTGTTGAAGTTAAAGTACAATGAGTTAGTGCCAATGATATTGATGAAAATAATTATGAAGATATCTTTAAACATTGTAAAGGTATTATTGTACCTGGTGGGTTTGGTTATCGGGGCATTGAAGGAAAAATATTAGCTGCTAAGTATGCTAGAAAACATCATATTCCTTATTTTGGTATTTGTTTAGGCATGCAAACGGCATTAATTGAATTTGCCCAAGATGTTTGTAAATTACCAGATGCTCATTCTGAAGAATTTTTTCCTGAATGTAAAAATCCGATATTACATTTAATTAGAGGAAAAAACTCAACTGATCATATTGGTGGTACATTGCGATTAGGAAATTATGATATTAGTATTGAAAATAAAACGCATGTTTCGAAATTATACAAGAAAAAGGTTATCCAAGAACGCCATCGCCATCGTTACGAAGTAAATAATGATTATTTGGATTTATTTAAAGAAAAAGGGATTATTTTTAGTGGAATGTTTAAAGAACAATCTTTAGTGGAAATTATTGAATTAAAGAATCATCCGTTTTTTATTGGGAGTCAATTTCATCCTGAATTTACCTCCCGTCCAAGCAAACCAAATCCATTGTTTATTGGATTTATTGAAGCAGTAATTAAAGCATATTAACAAATTTTAATCTTGGAGGACAGAAATGACAAAATTAGTTAATCCAACAGCAATGTTGCAAAAAGCGAGAAAAGAAAATTATGCAATTGCGCATTTTAATATTAATAATTTAGAATGAATTAAAGCAATTTTAAAAGCAGTACAAGAAACTAATAGTCCAGTAATTTTAGGAGTATCCGAAGGAGCAATTAAATATATGGGGGGAGTTAAAACGGTTTATGGATTAGTTACTAATCTAATGGATTTCATTAAGGTGACTGTTCCTGTAGCATTACATTTAGACCACGGTCAAACTGTTGAATCGTGTATTGCAGCAATTGATGCTGGTTTTTCTTCAGTAATGTTTGATGGTAGTCATCATCCTCTTGCTGAAAATTTAAAATTAACTGCCCAAGTAGTAGAATATGCTCATCGTAAAAATGTTGCTGTTGAGGCCGAAGTGGGAACTATTGGTGGTGAAGAAGATGGTGTTATTGGTACGGGGGAATTAGCAACCCTTGATGAATGTCAAGCAATGAAAAACTTGGCGGTTGATTTTTTAGCTGCCGGAATTAACAATATTCATGGTCCATATCCTAAAAATTGGGACGGTTTAAAATTAGATTTGTTAAAAAATATTTCTGAAAATATTTCTTTACCACTAGTATTACACGGTGGTTCGGGAATTGATATGCAACAAATTAAACAAGCGATTAGTTTAGGAATTAGTAAAATTAATGTTAATACGGAATTACAATTAGAATTTCAACAAGCAACCCGACAGTATATTATTGCTGAAAAAGATCAAACGGGTAAAGGTTATGATCCGCGAAAATTATTAAATCCTGGAACTGTTGCTGTTGAGAATAAAGCGAAACAATTATTAGCAGAGTTTGGTAGTTTAGGTAAAGTTTAATTTAAAAAAGAATATTGATATATTAGACTTCTTGCATAACCTATTAAAAAAATTACAAATATTTGTAAAAAGACAGTAATAGAAAAATATAATTTTAATTAATTATGTCTTTTATCTAAAAAATTAATATTTTGCCACAACAAAAAACGAATTTATTATTTAAATTCTTTAATTTTAAATAAATCTTTTATGTTAAATTAATAATTGCAAATTATAAATTGAGGCAATTAAATTAAATCTTAAACCAAATCTTTTTCTACGATTACGATATTTTTCTGTCATAATTTTAAATTTTTTAAGAATAGCAAAAATATTTTCAATAATAATTCTCATTTTTGAAACTAGTCTATTATGTTGTTTTTGTGCTTTATTTAAATGGTTTTTCTTTGTAGGTATTAGAACATTATTGTGAATTTTTTGTATTCCTTGATAACCACTATCAACTATTAATTTGGTATTTTTTAAAATTGGGATTTTTGATTCTTTAAATAAAGCATAATCATGTTTTTTCCCAAGTGAAAAACTTGTTGCAATAATTTTTCTGATTTCTTGTTCGATAATTACTTGTGTTTTAATGGTGTGTTTTTTCTTTTTACCAGAATAAGATTGTTTTTGTCTTTTTTTGGGCGTTGGATTGGAGTTTCGGTAGCATCAATAATAATAGTTTTATCATTAAAATAATCATTTATTAGTGCTTTTTTACCAGCAAGTTGTTGAAAATCAGAGTTTTTAATTAAAATATCTTCAATTCACTTGATATTGCGATAACAATTAGCTTCACTAATTCCGAAATTTTTACCAAGATGAAAATAAGTCTGATATTCTCGTCAATATGATAAAGTCATCAATAATCTATTTTCTAGTGATAATTTATTAGTTTTACCACCTTTTTTAAATTTTTCTATTTCAGCTACTTGTAAAATATCTAACATTTTATTAAAAGTGGATTTTTTTATTCCTGTTAATCTTAACCATTCTTTATCATTAAGAGTATTAAATTTATTATTGTTCATATTTTGATATCCTCATAAATTATATTTTATAAGAATATTTTAATAAAAAAGGTATCGCAAGAAGTCTATTGATAAAATTGTTAATGTAAAAATTACAATTTTAAAAGCTTCGGCTTTTGACAGACATGATAGGCGTGCTGGTTATATAATTACCTCATTTTCTGCTGAAATGCCTCCTTTACCAGAAAAAGATAACGAGCAACCATTACCTATGGAAATAACTAAAAATGATGGTGAATATCAGTATAATCAGTTTCAAGATAAACTTGATTATTTAATGATACAACGCCGAGATTTTGATAAATTTAATTATAGTTATTTATATTGAGTCCCAATTTTTAATTTCTTTGACGATAATTTTAAATATATGAGTGAAATTTCAATTAAATTAAATGGTTTTAAACAAAACAGTAAATTTAGTTTAAGTCGAAAAACTTTGTATGATGATTATATAGCACAAGATATTATTTTTACAGAACTTTCCTTTTCTAGTTTTGGTGATGTTATTACTATAAAAACTAATGGTGTTGACCTTATGGGTGATATTGAGTTTTTAGAGAATGGTAAATTAATTTTAAAATTTGGATCACGAACAAGTTTTGGAGTAGATTTTATTTAATACCTTTTTTGGACGAATTAATTATTATGGTAATACTTTCCATTTTTTACGCTATGATGACAAATTAAAAACTGATTTTAAAGATTTTATGCTCCATTATCAAAAAAATTTAACTATTGATTTTATTAATGGTTTATTTAATAGACTTCTTGCATAACCTATTAAAAAATTACAAATATTTGTAAAAAGACAGTAATAGAAAAATATAATTTTAATTAATTATGTCTTTTATCTAAAAAATTAATATTTTGCCACAACAAAAAATGAATTTATTATTTAAATTCTTTAATTTTAAATAAATCTTTTATGTTAAATTAATAATTGCAAATTATAAATTGAGGCAATTAAATTAAATCTTAAACCAAATCTTTTTCTACGATTACGATATTTTTCTGTCATAATTTTAAATTTTTTAAGAATAGCAAAAATATTTTCAATAATAATTCTCATTTTTGAAACTAGTCTATTATGTTGTTTTTGTGCTTTATTTAAATGGTTTTTATTTGTTTTCTTTGTAGGTATTAGAACATTATTGTGAATTTTTTGTATTCCTTGATAACCACTATCAACTATTAATTTGGTATTTTTTAAAATTGAGATTTTTGATTCTTTAAATAAAGCATAATCATGTTTTTTCCCAAGTGAAAAACTTGTTGCAATAATTTTTCTGGTTTCTTGTTCGATAATTACTTGTGTTTTAATGGTGTGTTTTTTCTTTTTACCAGAATAAGATTGTTTTTGTCTTTTTTTGGGCGTTGGATTGGAGTTTCGGTAGCATCAATAATAATAGTTTTATCATTAAAATAATCATTTATTAGTGCTTTTTTACCAGCAAGTTGTTGAAAATCAGAGTTTTTAATTAAAATATCTTCAATTCACTTGATATTCCGATAACAATTAGCTTCACTAATTCCGAAATTTTTACCAAGATGAAAATAAGTCTGATATTCTCGTCAATATGATAAAGTCATCAATAATCTATTTTCTAGTGATAATTTATTAGTTTTACCACCTTTTTTAAATTTTTCTATTTCAGCTACTTGTAAAATATCTAACATTTTATTAAAAGTGGATTTTTTTATTCCTGTTAATCTTAACCATTCTTTATCATTAAGAGTATTAAATTTATTATTGTTCATATTTTGATATCCTCATAAATTATATTTTATAAGAATATTTTAATAAAAAAAGTATCGCAAGAAGTCTAATAAAACCTATAAAGTTTTAGGTGAGTTTTTTGTACAATTCTTTTACGCAAGTTTTGATATGGATGTTTCTACTTATGTAGAATTAGATTACAAAGGGATGCAACAAATTCCTAAAAATGTTTTACAAATGGGTTTTTTCTATCGTTCCTTAATTACTTTTTATCCCAAACAGTATTTAATTAACTTTAGTTCAACAATTGAAAATAGCAAGAATATGATTTTTCGTTCTTATTTCTTTGTTAAAGATAAACAAATTATCAATGGTTTTAATAGTGGTAAAAGTTCTTATCAAATAGATTTTAATGTTTTAAAAGCATATGATAATCATTTATGAAACGCTACTAGTAATAAACTGCATTTTTACAATGCCAAAGTTGATGTAATGTATGGTATTAATATTTTTACGCTAACTTTTCCACTATATAAAAAGAAAAATGAAAGTACTGAATATCATTATTCTTTATACGATTTTAACATTTTGAATTCAACGGCTTTTATTGGTGGTGGAATAAGTGGTAATATGGGTGACTTAATTCCGGCGCCTAACTGTTCTCTTATTGGGGTTTATTTAGTGCGATATCCTGTGGGATTCAACACGCTTCTGTTAGTGTGCTGAATTGATTACTTAGTCTTTCTGGGATTAATCTTTTAATTCGCCCTATTGCCGACATTGCCAAAACAACGATTAATTTTACCAAAACTGCTTTTCCGGTGTTTGAAGTTATTCCAGAATTTCAGATGTTATTTGAATTTGTAGTGCCCTTAGCAATTTTGCTAATGATATTAAAAAAGTTTTCTTAAATGTTTCCAATATTTTTATATAAAATATAATTTCTTTGAAAGGAGGATTTTTATTTATGTGAAAATTTTTATCAGCTTTAAATTTAGTATGTATAATTTTTATTTCGGGATGTAGTAAAAATAGTAATATTTTAAATAAATATGATTTAAAGTTTGCTAGTATTCAAAATAGTTATGTTTTTAAATGGCCGGCTCTTGGTTTTGTTTGAAACACTGATGATAAATTAGATGATTTGCCTCAAGATGTTTCTGCTCTTACAATTCCTGAAGGTGGTAGTATGTCTGGTTATGTTTTTAATTTTTATAAAAAAAATATGACTAAAATTGTCAATGTTAATGGTGAATATGATAAATATTATATTGATAAAATTGTTAATGTAAAAATTACAATTTTAAAAGCTTCGGCTTTTGACAGACATGATAGGCGTGCTGGTTATATAATTACCTCATTTTCTGCCGAAATACCTAATAAAAAAAATTAGTAATTTAATAAATATTTTTGAAAATCGTATTTTTTGTAATGCGATTTTCTTAATTTAAGGAGTTTAAAAATGAAATATATTATTTCCCAAGCTGATTTAGCAGATTTAAAATCAAAAATCCAAAGTTGACTAAATGCTAATTGCCGTAATCCTTATTACTATAAAACTAAAAAACGCATTACTGCCTATTTAAATTTATGTACTTATTTTTATATGGAAAAAACTTCTTTAACAAAACTTATTAAAAAATATTTTAAAGGGGCGATAAAAACTTTTTATCGTTGGGCACAAAAAATTATGACCGCTTATTATTCTGATAATTTAGATTTGTTATTGTTTAAAACCACAAAACCACAAAATCTTAATTATCAATATAGTTTAAATTCTCGCAAAAAAGTATGTGATTTATATTTTGATTACAAGAATCTTCAAGCCGGCGGAATGTGGTCTTTATTTAACAATTTAAAAATTGGTTTTCACCATGTTGAAAATTCAAAAATTCCTAAAAATATCAAAACTTTTTATCGTTGAATTAAATCCGACCCTCGTTGAAAAGAATTAAAACAACAAATTAAACAAACAAAACGCCATTTTAAGCTTTATGAAGTCTCCGAGATTGGTCTTTTGCAAATGGATGCAAAAATCATTACCCCATCAAATTTTCCGGTTGATAAAAAATATTACATTTATGATTTCATTGACGAAATGACACGAATAGTATTTGGCTATGTTTATGATAGTTTAGGAACTAATAACGCGATTAATGCCATTCAAAGAGCAATGAAAGACTTTAGTGAACTTGGCATAACCATTAAACGCCTTCGTACTGATAATGCTCCGGAATTTACTACTACTAAATGAAGTAATAAAAAAGCATACAAAGTAAAAGAAAGGCCTTTTACAACCTTTCTTTCGGGGAACGGAATTCTCCACGAAGCCACACCAATTCGTTCGCCACAGAGTAACGGAAAAATTGAACGATTCCATCAGCATTAGACTTCTTGCGATACCTTTTTTATTAAAATATTCTTATAAAATATAATTTATGAGGATATCAAAATATGAACAATAATAAATTTAATACTCTTAATGATAAAGAATGGTTAAGATTAACAGGAATAAAAAAATCCACTTTTAATAAAATGTTAGATATTTTACAAGTAGCTGAAATAGAAAAATTTAAAAAAGGTGGTAAAACTAATAAATTATCACTAGAAAATAGATTATTGATGACTTTATCATATTGACGAGAATATCAGACTTATTTTCATCTTGGTAAAAATTTCGGAATTAGTGAAGCTAATTGTTATCGCAATATCAAATGAATTGAAGATATTTTAATTAAAAACTCTGATTTTCAACAACTTGCTGGTAAAAAAGCACTAATAAATGATTATTTTAATGATAAAATTATTATTATTGATGCTACCGAAACTCCAATCCAACGCCCAAAAAAAGACAAAAACAATCTTATTCTGGTAAAAAGAAAAAACACACCATTAAAACACAAGTAATTATCGAACAAGAAACCAGAAAAATTATTGCAACAAGTTTTTCACTTGGGAAAAAACATGATTATGCTTTATTTAAAGAATCAAAAATCCCAATTTTAAAAAATACCAAATTAATAGTTGATAGTGGTTATCAAGGAATACAAAAAATTCACAATAATGTTCTAATACATACAAAGAAAACAAAGAAAAACCATTTAAATAAAGCACAAAAACAACATAATAGACTAGTTTCAAAAATGAGAATTATTATTGAAAATATTTTTGCTATTCTTAAAAAATTTAAAATTATGACAGAAAAATATCGTAATCGTAGAAAAAGATTTGGTTTAAGATTTAATTTAATTGCCTCAATTTATAATTTGTAATTATTAATTTAACATAAAAGATTTATTTAAAATTAAAGAATTTAAATAACAAATTCATTTTTTGTTGTGGCAAAATATTAATTTTTTAGATAAAAGACATAATTAATTAAAATTATATTTTTCTATTACTGTCTTTTTACAAATATTTGTAATTTTTTTAATAGGTTATGCAAGAAGTCTATTGAAAAATGAAGAAACAAAATTACAAAAAATTAATAATATAGATGAGAAAATTAATAATATTTTAATTGATAATAAGAATAATATTTATTTTGCTACTGATAATGGAACATATATTTTATATTCAAAGAATAATTTAGAAAATATTGTTAATTTATATTTAAAAGACTTAATTATAGATGAAAATAAAACATACAAAGATTTAACTGAAATAATTTTAGGTTCTGAAATATTTAATAAATTTAAATTAGTTAATCCAAACATTAAGTTTTTTGATATGAATGAAAATGATATATCTGATAAACAACAAAATTTAGGTCAATTTCAAGTAAAAATTATAGCAAATGAAAATGATTTTTATTGAGAAGGAGAAACTAAATTAATTATTTTAAATTTTATCGATGAAATTACATTTTTAATTCAAGAAAATCAACACCTTAAAGAAACTTCTAATAAAATAAAATTAGATTTAGAATTAATGTATAAACAAATAGAAAAAAAGAAAAATTTATATAATGAAATGCAAATAAAAATATTTCAAAATTATGAAAAAATAATTGAATTACAAAATAAACAAATAATTAATTTAAAAGAACAATTAGTTAATAAAACTAATAAAGATAATCTCTTATTAGAAATAAAAGAAAAAATAGCAAAACTTTAATTCAAGAAAAATAAGTACAATTCAAAATAAATATAAATTATTTTGTTGAAAATTTTTGCAATGTTTGAAATGGTGTTTTAGTATTTAATGATGAATGAGGGCGTTAAAAATTATAAAAGTAATAATATTTGTTTAAATAATGTTGAAGTTCGTTTTGATTTAATTTTTTATCCTTAGAATAAAATAATTTGGTATAATGTTGATGAAACCGCTCGATTTTACCGTTGCTCTGTGGCGAACGAATCGGTGTGGTTTCGTGGACAATTCCGTTCCTTGAAAGAAAGGTTGTAAAATGCCTTTCTTTTACTTTGTAAGATTTTTTATTACTTCAGTTAGTAGTAGTAAATTCAGGAGCATTATCAGTTCTAATGCGTTTAACTGTTATTCCAAGTTCGTTAAAATCTTTCATTGCTCTTTGTACAGCATTAACCGCATTATTAGTTCCTAAACTATCATAAACATAACCAAATACTATGCGTGTCATTTCGTCAATGAAATCATAAATGTAATATTTTTTATCAACCGGAAAATTTGATGTAGTAATGATTTTGGCATCCATTTGTAAAAGACCGATATCGGATACTTCATAACGCTTAAAATGGCGTTTCGTTTGTTTGATTTGTTGTTTTAATTCTTTTCAACGAGGGTCAGATTTAATTCAACGATAAAAAGTTTTGATATTTTTAGGAACTTCTGAATTTTTAATATCGTGAAAACTGATTTTTAAATTATTAAATAAAGACCACATTCCACCAGCTTGAAGATTTTTGTAATCAAAATATAAATCACATAATTTTTCACGAGAATTTAAACTATATTGATAATTAAGATTTTGTGGTTTTGTAGTTTTAAACAATAACAAATCTAAATTATCAGAATAATAAGCGGTCATAATTTTTTCCGCCCAACGATAAAAGGTTTTCGTTGCATTCTTAAAATATTTTTTAATAAGTTTTATTAAAGTAGTTTCTTCAATATAGAAATAAGTACATAAATTTAAATATGCAGTAATGCGTTTTTTAGTTTTATAGTAATAAGGATTACGGCAATTAGCACTTAGTCAACTTTGTACTTTTGCTTTTAAATCTGCTAAGTCAGCTTGGGAAATAATATATTTCATTTTTTTAAACTCCTTAAATTAAGAAAATCGCATTGCAAAAAATACGATTTTCAAACATATTTATTAAAATTGCTAATTAATTAGGTATTTTTGCTAAAAATGAACTTATAAAATATTGTGGTTTATTTAATTGATATCTATCTAAATAAACAAATGACACTTTAATACTTTCAAGTTTAGGAATTACTCAGCCATAAGTAGTCAATATATCTTCAGATGGTTTTGGTTTATAAACACCTTCTCGTTTAAAAAAATCCTCTATAGGATTATTAATACTTTGATTTTGGATTAAAAAGCTTTTTTCAGACATATCATCTGGAAAACGAACACCTTCGTCATAAAAAGTTATTCTTCCAGCAGAGCCAAAACTCTCTACATTAAAAATGTATTATTTAAACTAGAAAATTGTAATTTTTTTTCATAAACATTACTTCTACACCCAAAAATAAACAGTACACATACTAAATTTAAAGCTGATAAAAATTTTCGCATAAAGAAAAATCCTCCTTTCAAAGGAATTATATTATAAAAAATATTGGCAATATTTAAGAGAACTTTTTTAATATCATTAATAAGATTGCTAATGGCACTACAAATTCAAATAACATCTGAAATGCCGGAATAACTTCAAACACTGGAAAGGCGGTTTTGGTAAAATTAATCGTTGTTTTGGCAATATCCGCAATGGGGCGAATTAAAAGATTAATCCCTGAAAGACCAAGCAATCAATTTAACATACTAACAGAAGCGTGCTGAATGCCACAAGATATCGCACTAAATAAACCTCAATAAGAACAATTGGGTGTCGGAATTAAGTCATCCATATTACCACTTATTCCACCGCCAATAAAAGCCGTTGAATTCAAAATGTTAAAATCGTATAAAGAATAATGATATTCAGTACTTTCATTTTTCTTTTTATATAGTGGAAAAGTTAGCGTAAAAATATTAATTCCATACATGACATCAACTTTAGCGTTGTAAAAATGCAATTTATTGCTAGTAACATTCCATAATTGGTTATCGTATGCTTTTAACACATTAAAATTTATTTGATAAGAACTTTTACCAGTTTTAAAATCATTAGCAATTTGTTTATCTTTAACAAAAAAATAGGAACGAAAAATCATATTCTTACTATTCTGCATTGTGGAATTAAAATTAATTAAATACTGTTTGGGATAAAAGGTAATTAAGGAGCGATAGAAAAAGCCCATTTGTAAAACATTTTTAGGAATTTCTTGCATTCCTTTGTAATCTAATTCTACATAAGTAGAAGTATCCATATCAAAACTTGCATAAAAGAATTGTACGAAAAAACCACCTAAAACTTTATAAATTTTATTAAATAAACCATTAATAAAATCAACAGTTAAATCTTTTTGATAATGAAGCATAAAATCTTTAAAATCAGTTTTTAATTTATCATCATAGCGTAAAAAATGGAAAGTATTACCATAATAATTAACTTGTCCAAAAAAAGTATTAATAAAATCTCCTCCAAAACTTGTTTGTGAGCCAGATTTTCAAAGTGATTTACCATTTTCTAAAAACTCATTATTACCCACAATACTACCGTGCTCAGTTTTTATAGTGATAACATCACCAAAACTAGAAAAGGAAAGTTTCCTAAAAATAACTTTTTCAATGAAACCTTGTGGATATGAATTTTTGCGACTTAAACTAAATTTACTATTTTTTTTAAAACCATTTAATTTTATTGACACTTCATTCATATATTTAAAATTATCGTCAAAGAAATTAAAAATAGGAACTCAATATAAGTAACTATAATTAAATTTATCAAAATCTCGGCGTTGTATCATCAAATAATCTAGTTTATCTTGAAACTGAGTATAATCATACTCACCATCATTTTTATTTATTTCCGTAGGTAACGGTTGCTCGTTATCTTTCTCTGGTTGTAGTGGCACTTTAGCTGAAAATAAACTTATAAAATATTGTGGTTTATTTAATTGATATCTATCTAAATAAACAAATGACACTTTAATACTTTCAAGTTTAGGAATTTCTCAGCCATAAGTAGTCAATATATCTTCAGATGGTTTTGGTTTATAAACACCTTCTCGTTTAAAAAAATCCTCTATAGGATTATTAATACTTTGATTTTCGATTAAAAAGCTTTTTTCAGACATATCATCTGGAAAACGAACACTTTCATCATAAAAAGTTATTCTTCCAGCAGAGCCAAAACTCTCTACATTAAAAAAAGTATTTTTAATACTAATAAACTCTAATTCACAATTATTTCCGCATTGACTAAGGTTTGAGGCTCGTTTTTGTCGTTTCATAAAGGAATGTTCCATATTAGGTTTTGGTGGTTGTTTTGTATCAAAGAAAGCCCCTAATGGAACCAAACCAATAAACATTATAAATAAATCAAGAAATAATCTTATGCATCTCATCACGCCTTAAAACTCTTTTTTATCGCTTTAAAAGCATCACAAAATTTATATTAGACTTCTTGCATAACCTATTAAAAAAATTACAAATATTTGTAAAAAGACAGTAATAGAAAAATATAATTTTAATTAATTATGTCTTTTATCTAAAAAATTAATATTTTGCCACAACAAAAAACGAATTTATTATTTAAATTCTTTAATTTTAAATAAATCTTTTATGTTAAATTAATAATTGCAAATTATAAATTGAGGCAATTAAATTAAATCTTAAACCAAATCTTTTTCTACGATTACGATATTTTTCTGTCATAATTTTAAATTTTTTAAGAATAGCAAAAATATTTTCAATAATAATTCTCATTTTTGAAACTAGTCTATTATGTTGTTTTTGTGCTTTATTTAAATGGTTTTTCTTTGTTTTCTTTGTAGGTATTAGAACATTATTGTGAATTTTTTGTATTCCTTGATAACCACTATCAACTATTAATTTGGTATTTTTTAAAATTGGGATTTTTGATTCTTTAAATAAAGCATAATCATGTTTTTTCCCAAGTGAAAAACTTGTTGCAATAATTTTTCTGGTTTCTTGTTCGATAATTACTTGTGTTTTAATGGTGTGTTTTTTCTTTTTACCAGAATAAGATTGTTTTTGTGTTTTTTTGGGCGTTGGATTGGAGTTTCGGTAGCATCAATAATAATAGTTTTATCATTAAAATAATCATTTATTAGTGCTTTTTTACCAGCAAGTTGTTGAAAATCAGAGTTTTTAATTAAAATATCTTCAATTCACTTGATATTGCGATAACAATTAGCTTCACTAATTCCGAAATTTTTACCAAGATGAAAATAAGTCTGATATTCTCGTCAATATGATAAAGTCATCAATAATCTATTTTCTAGTGATAATTTATTAGTTTTACCACCTTTTTTAAATTTTTCTATTTCAGCTACTTGTAAAATATCTAACATTTTATTAAAAGTGGATTTTTTTATTCCTGTTAATCTTAACCATTCTTTATCATTAAGAGTATTAAATTTATTATTGTTCATATTTTGATATCCTCATAAATTATATTTTATAAGAATATTTTAATAAAAAAGGTATCGCAAGAAGTCTATTGATTATGTTGTGGACATTCACAATTAACAACTTGCATTTGGTGCTTTCTAAAAACTTTATTAAAGTAATAACCCCTAATAATTAATTTATTAATACCAGTTATTAACAAATAAACGATTAATAATCAAAAATACACCTTAAAAACTACATTTTGGAAATCAAACAATATAAAATCTTTAAAAAACTCATCTGTGTTAGTTCGAATTTTTGTTAAAAACACTCAAATTATAACCATAACAGTATGAAATATAATAAAAAAATGCATAAAACCTAAAACGCTTTTAAATAATTTAATACTTAATATTTTCTTTAACATTTTCATTTTTTAACTCCTTAAAATTAAATATATTGTTGATAAAATACAAATCGTTCCTAAAATTTGAAAAATCGGATGTTGGGAAAATAACCTTATCATTGGTTTAAACAAATCTAAAATTTTAATATTATTTGATAGAACTTTATTAAAATATTCTAAACCCTCACGCACATAGGCTCATAAACCTAAAAAGTCGTTTAAAGCAAAAATGGAAAAAACAGCAACAAGAATAAATAATATTATTAATTTAAACATTTTCTAAAACCTACCTTTTTATTCGCCGTCCGTGCTGGTTAACTCACGGTCTATTTTTAGGGCTATTACCACTAAATTTCTTAATTGAACCACTAGATGATTGTTTCTTAGTTCCTCAATTAGCAACTGATTTTCGATATTTTTTACGAAAACCAACTTTTGGTCGTTCAATATGAATACCTAAAATACCACCAATTACAAGATTTATCACAAGCATAATTAGCGGAAAAATAATAATGCGAATATCTGTTCCGGGAATGGTTAAAGTTCAAATTAAATCAAAAACTTTATAAAACATATCGCCAATCAAACTAGCCATTTTTTCTAAGTTTTCCATTTTTTAAACTCCTTTACTTGTTTTTCTTCTTCAGATTATTTTTTAACTTAGTAAGTATCTTACTGAATTTTTCCATTTTTAAATATTCTAATGCTTCAATATCCATTACATTATCATTTCAAAATTTATGTTGATAATTATCATTCAAAGCACGATTACTTAATTCACGCAAGAATGATAAATATTTATTATCATAAAGGTTTAAAAATGACATCGGAATTTTTAATTTAAAGAAATAAATGTCTAATTCCGGAATGCTACGATACTTGATTTTGCGACCTTTTTTATCATTTTTTGCATTAATTAGCGTTAATCGTCATTGTTCGTATTCACTTACCGATTTAAAAGTGCCATAAATAACTTGTAAATAAGGACGAAAGATACTAACCGGTTTTTTTCTAATACCAACAATTATTGAATTCGCAATATCACGAACTTTAACTCATATATGTTCGGCTCTTTGTCCGCTCGCTAATACAATATGGGTGAATTGTCGAGCCGAAGCAAAATATTCTTGTAAACCTTGGGTTACTCTATCATTTTCTTTATAATCAGTACCTTCAAGAAATAAATTAGTTTCATCTCATAACAGTAAATGTTTTTTATCTAAAATTGGATAATTATAATCTAAAAGTGACATATGCCCTAATGAAAGCATTTGTTTATCTGTAATCGGAAAAGTAGAAATCGTTTTTCAACCACTTAATAAGTAAGAAGTTAAAACCATTAAAGCGGTTTTTCCAGTCCCTAAGGCACCAATGACTAAATTTAAAGGTGAATTTAATAAGAAATTAATAAAACTTCGACGAGCAAAGAAATGAGAAATTTTAGTATATAAAATATACAAAGCAATTAATAAATAAATAATATCAAATAACATTCGTCAACTTTGGGAATTATAATAATGCAAAATTGCACTATAGAATCACTCAATAATAAATAAAGTGCGATTTAAAGCGACAAAATCATATAATCTTAAATTTATTTTCTTAAACAATAGCATAACTTAAATCACACTTTCTTTATTTTTATTACTATCTGCCCGGCATTAATTTTTCAAACATTTTGAAAGCAATTAAAAATAAACCAATAATTACCCCAAGCAAGAAAACTCAATATGTAGCAAAGAAATTAACAACATTTGGCATATTACCACCAATAATATCAGTTCAAATATTACCAAACGCTTTAATTAATGCTTTTCATAAGTTAGTAACGGCTTGTTCACCAGTAATTGCTACCGGTGTTATTGCTCCATCAAGAAAAATTCTAAACATATAATCACCCCCTTTCTAAACAAAATATGATTTAACCTTATAAAATAAAATAATCATAAATAAGACAATAAATACTAATACCATTCAAAACGCAATATTTGCTATTAAAAGTCAAAGTAGTTCTTGGGTTAAATCAATTTCCTTACCAGAAACTCACGCCGGAATAACTTTAATTTGAATAAATAAATCTCAAAAATATAATTTTGTCATTTCTCAATCTAAATCTTTTCAAGCAACTAAAAACATAATAATTACCGCTTAAAAGGTCAAAAGAGTAGAAAAATAATTCCCGAGAAGAGCATTACAATTATTAAAATTGAAAACAAAAATACAACTTGGGGTGGTAAATCAGTAATTGGATAAATTAATTCAATTAACTCAATAATTATTTTTTTAAACATTTTCTAAACCTACTTTTTAATTTCTTTTTCATCTTGTTCTAATAAATTTCACTTAAACTTTGCAATAAATATTCGTTGTGCATAAGTAAAATCTTTTGGCAACTGTTTTGCTTCGCTGCCATATTTCTTTTTATCTTTAAAAAACCGATAAATATTAACCGCAATATAGTATGCTAGTAATAATGTTAAAATCGTAAAAAACACTAATCCAAAAATACTCATTTTTCTTTTCTCCTTAATTTTTTAATTTTTAATTCTTATTTTAAATTGCAATTTTTCTTTCATTTTTTAACTCCTAATGTTTCATTTTTCTTAGTTGGTTTCTAAATCTTAAACTTTCTAATGAAGCATAATTTGCACTTTCAAAGTCTATATAATTAATATTTTTAAATTCATAGATTGCTCCGCACATTTTGGTTTTAAAGTTATTAACTGTTGATTTTAAGTATTTTACAAATTCAGAATTTATAGTTCGATTAACAATATTAGACTTCTTGCATAACCTATTAAAAAAATTACAAATATTTGTAAAAAGACAGTAATAGAAAAATATAATTTTAATTAATTATGTCTTTTATCTAAAAAATTAATATTTTGCCACAACAAAAAACGAATTTATTATTTAAATTCTTTAATTTTAAATAAATCTTTTATGTTAAATTAATAATTGCAAATTATAAATTGAGGCAATTAAATTAAATCTTAAACCAAATCTTTTTCTATGATTACGATATTTTTCTGTCATAATTTTAAATTTTTTAAGAATAGCAAAAATATTTTCAATAATAATTCTCATTTTTGAAACTAGTCTATTATGTTGTTTTTGTGCTTTATTTAAATGGTTTTTCTTTGTTTTCTTTGTAGGTATTAGAACATTATTGTGAATTTTTTGTATTCCTTGATAACCACTATCAACTATTAATTTGGTATTTTTTAAAATTGGGATTTTTGATTCTTTAAATAAAGCATAATCATGTTTTTTCCCAAGTGAAAAACTTGTTGCAATAATTTTTCTGGTTTCTTGTTCGATAATTACTTGTGTTTTAATGGTGTGTTTTTTCTTTTTACCAGAATAAGATTGTTTTTGTCTTTTTTTGGGCGTTGGATTGGAGTTTCGATAGCATCAATAATAATAGTTTTATCATTAAAATAATCATTTATTAGTGCTTTTTTACCAGCAAGTTGTTGAAAATCAGAGTTTTTAATTAAAATATCTTCAATTCACTTGATATTGCGATAACAATTAGCTTCACTAATTCCGAAATTTTTATCAAGATGAAAATAAGTCTGATATTCTCGTCAATATGATAAAGTCATCAATAATCTATTTTCTAGTGATAATTTATTAGTTTTACCACCTTTTTTAAATTTTTCTATTTCAGCTACTTGTAAAATATCTAAAATTTTATTAAAAGTGGATTTTTTTATTCCTGTTAATCTTAACCATTCTTTATCATTAAGAGTATTAAATTTATTATTGTTCATATTTTGATATCCTCATAAATTATATTTTATAAGAATATTTTAATAAAAAAGGTATCGCAAGAAGTCTATTATTCAAAGTATCGGTAAATACTTGTTTTCTAGTAATGGGATTTTGACAGTTATATGAGAATTGATAAGCCTTGATATTTAAGTCATACTGGTTTAATGACTTTTCGTTCAGGACATTTTTAGTTATATATTTAGAGCAATATTTTACAACCATTTCATTAGTGTTTTCACGAACTCTAATATTTTTATTAATTCCATAAGGTCAAAATTGTAAAATAATTTTATGAGGTATTTTTTCGGTAATTAAAATATGAAAATGAATAACGCCTCGTTTCTGATATTCATAGGTATACAAATACTTAATATTTTTATTTTTAATTTTAAATCAGTATTTTAATTTTTTAAAAAATTTATTTAAATCACGCTTACATTTTCTAATATCAAATTCATTAACATCAGCATAAGTAAGAGTTAAGAATGTAAGTTTTTTACAGTCTCAAAAATTATGATATGCCTTCCGAATAACATTAGATTTTGCACGAATATTGCTATTAAGCAGTTTTGTATCACAATTACCCTTATTTTTTAAACCGCTAGCATTACGAATATTTGCTTTGATGCGTTCTAAAGGCATAACAATATTGCGAATATATTGACCGTAATAAAATGGTTTTCATATAAAAATCGGTCGGATTTTGAAGTTGTAAATTCATATTTTATGCTCCAGTTTTAGATTTTCGCCAGTTGTGTTATTTAATCAAGTAATAGTCGGCTTCGCCGACTAACCCGCTAGCGGGCGGGGCATACGCCTTCCGCACCGCTTCGCAGACCGAAGTGATTATCAATTAACTGGACAAGTTTTTTTGATTTTTTGATAATTCAATTTTTTGCAAGTTAACTATTTTGGGGGTTTTTTCAAAAGTTAATTCGCAACTAAAAAATGATTTAACGTTTTCTTTTAACAGTTTATAAATTTCTTGTTGTTCTAGATTGTTATCATCAATTCATAAAGCCTTTTGTTCCCCGGTAGGCTCAAATAAGTCATTTTCATAACGCAAAAATTCGGCAGAATAACCTGACATCATAGAGCCATCTTTATTTTTAAATATTTTTCTTTTTATACTAACTAATTTAACTTTAAACATTATTTTTTAAATTCCTTTTACTTTTATTTTTTAAAATTTTTTTAATATGATTAATAAATTTTTTCTCACAAGCAACATGCAAATATCGTTTATCACTAAATAGATGTAAACACCAGCGACATATTTTATAATCTATCGTTCCTTTCAAAATTTAAAAACCCTTTTCATCGCAAGAATTACAGATTCCAACTGTATTTTTATTACCAACAACATAACTTTCGTTGTCGCATTCAATACAAAATATTACTGCCAAAAGAAAACACCCCCTAAAAGTTTGTAGAAAACAAAATCTTGTCATATGTATATGATTTCTACATCATTATCAAAAGTATGTAATATACCATAGACTTATGACAAGAACAAGAGGATTTTTAAAAAAGGGATGGATTTATTTTTTATTTAAAATTTTTGTAAATAACGACAAATTCTAAGAAAATTTTTAAAAACAGTTTATAATTAAACTCCAAGGTAAAAGGATTGTAGATTGTTTCTTGGTAGAGAGGTTGTTGATTTTTGAATAAATTTTATTATTAATTAGGAAAAATTTATATAAAGGATTTGATTAATATGAAAAAATTACTAGGAATCTTAGGAACAATAACAATAGCCGGAAGCGGAATTTCTGGCATTGTTGGCAATGCCCCAACTTCAGCAAAAAACGAAATTAATTCTTTACAAACAAGTAGTAATAATTTAGAAAAATTAAATAGAAATAAGAGAGATATTAACTCTATATTTAAAACAGAAGCTGTAAATGTTGATTGAAATACAAAAGATTATTTTAAAAATTTATGTAATAAAGTTTTAAAATCTTTATTAAGTGTTGAAATTATATTATCTATTTCAGATTCAAGTAGTGATATTTCAGTTGTTTGTGATGCAAATTATTATGTTATAAATTCAAATAGTAATTATAATTTTTTTATTGTCCCCTTCAATATTGAGAGTCGAGGGACAATAGAATTAGTTTTTAGAGTAAGTGATTTTTATCTACAAGGATTTACATATAATACTGATTTTTATCGTTTTTCTGATTCTACAATAACAAATATACGGGGTCAAAATTCTTATAATTTAGGTTTTGATTCAAATTATAACACTATTGTCAGTGGTGATCCAACAATTAGTTGAACTGGAATAACTCAAGCTTTTAATGATTTATTTAATTATGGATCAGACGCTAGATATAGAAATAATAACAATATAATTAGAGCGGCTTTTGCTCGCGTTATTTTGGCAACAGCAGAAAGTATGCGTTTTAGAGAAGTACGAAGACTTATTCAAAATAATACTAATAATTATTGACAAACAAATTTCTATAATATTATAACAAATTGAGCTTCTACAACTCAGAATGCTATAAATTATTTAACAGAAAATGGAAATTTAAATAATTTTATAAGTAGAAATATAATTTTAATATTTTCTTCTGCTATGCTTGAACATTTGCATCAATGTAATAATAGAAATGCAAGAAGTACTGCTCAAAACAACTTAATGTGTTTTAATAAAAAAGAAACTTCTGAGAGTGATTGTCATGTTTTTGCCTCAAAAAATTACATTCCAATTTATGGAACTTATCATCAATTCGACTGTATTTTATTTAAAACAAATACTATAGAATTATAAAAATAATAATATTTGTTTAAATAATGTTGAAGTTCGTTTTGATTTAATTTTTTATCATTAGCATAAAATAATTTGATATAATGTTGATGAAAGCGTTCAATCTTTCCGTTAATCTGAGGAGAACGGATTGGTGTGGTTTCATGAACAATTCCGTTCCTCGAAAGAAAGGTTGTAAAAGACCTTTCTTTTACTTTGTACGATTTTTTATTACTTCAATTAGTAGTAGTAAATTCAGGAGCGTTGTCAGTACGAAGGCGTTTAATTGTTATACCAAGTTCGCCGAAATCTTTCATTGATCTATGCACGGCATTAAGGGCGTTATTGGTTCCTAAACTATCATAAACATAACCAAATACTATGCGTGTCATTTCGTCAATAAAATCATAAATATAATATTTTTTATCAACCGGAAAATTTGTTGTGGTAATGATTTTGGCATCCATTTGTAAAAGACCAATCTCAGAAACTTCATAACGCTTAAAATGGCGTTTTGTTTGTTTGATTTGTTGTTTTAATTCTTTTCAACGAGGGTCGGATTTAATTCAACGATAAAAAGTTTTGATATTTTTCGGAACTTCTGAATTTTTGACATCGTGAAAACCGATTTTTAAATTGTTAAATAAAGACCAGATTCCGCCAGCTTGAAGATTTTTATAATCAAAATATAAATCACATACTTTTTTGCGAGAATTTAAACTATATTGATAATTAAGATTTTGTGGTTTTGTAGTTTTAAACAATAACAAATCTAAATTGTCAGAATAATAAGCAGTCATAATTTTTTGTGCCCAACGATAAAAGGTTTTCGTTGCGTTTTTAAAATATTTTTTTATAAGTTTTGTTAAAATAGTTTCTTCCATATAAAAATAAGTGCATAAATTTAAATAGGCAGTGATGCGTTTTTTAGTTTTATAGTAATAGGGATTACGGCAATTAGCATTTAGTCAACTTTGGACTTTTGCTTTTAAATCTGCTAAATCAGCTTGGGAAATAATATATTTCATTTTTTAAACTCCTTAAATTAAGAAAACCGTATTACAAAAAATACGATTTTCAAGAATGGTTATTAAATTACTAAATTAATGAGGCATTTCTGCTGAGAAAAAGATTAAGTAATAAGGACTTAAATTTCTTAATTTAATTACAATATCAACTACTTTTGGAATAGTATAAATTTTTTTACTACCAATAGATTGAAAGGTTCCATATTTTTGAAAAAAATCTTTTATAGGTAGAAAAGCTTGACTATCCATAAAAAAAGGTAAACGATTAGGATAATTTTTATTTTGATTTTTAACATTATTAGGTAATTCAATATCAAATTTAGATAAATCAAAATAAACACCAGAATCAACAACAAGAGTAATGTTTAATAAACTAGAAAATTTCAATTCACAACTATTTCCACATTGAGTAGGATTTATGGCTCGTTTTTGTCGTTTCATAAATAATTGTTCCATATTAGGTTTTTGTGGTTGTTTTCTATCAAAGAAGGCACCTAGAGGGACTAAACCAATAAAAGCGATAATTAACCACGACATAAATTTATACATATCTATTTATCCTTTCTTTTGCCTTTAACTTCTTAAAATAAAGTATATTGTTGATAAAATACAAATCGTTCCTAAAATTTGGAAAATTGGATGTTGAGAAAATAACCTTATCATTGGTTTAAACAAATCTAAAATTTTAATATTTTTTGATAAAACTTTATTAAAATATTCTAAACCTTCACGCACATAGGCTCATAAACTTAAAAAGTCGTTTAAAGCAAAAATAGAAAAAACAGCAAAAAGAATAAATAAAATTATTAATTTAAACATTTTAAAAACCTACCTTTTTATTCGCTGCCCGTGTTGGTTAACTCACGGTCTGTTTTTAGAACTATTACCACTAAATTTCTTAATTGGGCCACTAGATGATTGTTTCTTAGCTCCTCAATTAGCAACTGATTTTCGATATTTTTTACGAAAACCAACTTTTGGTCGTTCAATATGAATACCTAAAATGCCACCAATTACAAGATTGATCACAAGCATAATTAGCGGAAAAATAATAATACGAATATCTGTTCCGGGAATGGTTAAAGTTCAAATTAAATCAAAAACTTTATAAAACATATCGCCAATCAAACTAGCCATTTTTTCTAAGTTTTCCATTTTTTAAACTCCTTTACTTGTTTTTCTTATTCAGATTATTTTTTAACTTAGTAAGTATCTTGCTGAATTTTTCCATTTTTAAATATTCTAATGCTTCAATATCCATTACATTATCATTTCAAAATTTATGTTGATAATTATCATTCAAAGCACGATTACTTAATTCACGCAAGAATGATAAATATTTATTATCGTAAAGGTTTAAAATTGACATCGGAATTTTCAATTTAAAGAAATAAATGTCTAATTCCGGAATACTACGATATTTAATTTTGCGACCTTTTTTATCATTTTTTGCATTAATTAAAGTTAATCGTCATTGTTCGTATTCGCTTACCGATTTAAAAGTGCCATAAATAACTTGTAAATAGGGTCGGAAAATACTAACTGGTTTTTTTCTAATCCCAACAATTATTGAATTCGCAATATCGCGAACTTTAACTCATATATGTTCGGCTCGTTGTCCGCTTGCTAATACGATATGGGTAAATTGGCGAGCCGAAGCGAAATATTCTTGTAAGCCTTGGGTTACCCTATCATTTTCTTTATAGTCAGTCCCTTCTAAAAATAAGTTGGTTTCATCTCATAACAGTAAATGTTTTTCATCTAAAATTGGATAATTATAATCCAATAAAGACATATTCCCTAATGAAAGCATTTGTTTATTGGTAATCGGAAAAGTAGAAATCGTTTTTCAACCACTTAATAAGTAAGAAGCTAAAATCATTAAAGCGGTTTTTCCAGTTCCTAAGGCACCAATGACTAAATTTAAGGGTGAATTTAATAAGAAATTAATAAAACTTCGACGAGCAAAGAAATGAGAAATTTTAGTATATAAAATATACAAAGCAATTAATAAATAAATAATATCAAATAGCATTCGTCAGCTCTGAGGATTATAATAATGCAAAACCGCACCATAGAATCACGCAATAATAAATAAAGTACGATTTAAAGCGACAAAATCATATAATCTTAAATTTATTTTTTTAAACAATAGCATCACTTAAATCACACTTTCTTTATTTTTATTACTATCTGCCGGGCATTAATTTTTCAAACATTTTGAAAGCGATTAAAAATAAACCAATAATCACACCAAGTAAGAAAACTCAATATGTAGCAAAGAAATTAACGACATTTGGCATATTACCACCAATAATATCGGTTCAAATATTACCGAAAGCTTTAATTAATGCTTTTCATAAGTTAGTAACCGCTTGTTCACCAGTAACAGCTACTGGCGTAACCACTTCTGTTAAGAAAGTTTTAATCATATAATCACCCCCTTTCTAAACAAAATATGATTTAACCTTATAAAATAAAATAACCATAAATAAGATAATGCATACTAATACCATTCAAAAGGCAATATTCGCTATTAAAAGTCAAAGTAGTTCTTTGGTTAAATCAATTTCTTTACCAGAAACTCAGGCCGGAATAATTTTAATTTGAATAAATAAATCTCAAAAATACAATTTTGTCATTTCTCAATCTAAATCTTTTCAAGCAACTAAAAACATAATAATTACCGCTTAAAAGGTCAAAAGAGTAGAAAAATAATGGCTGAGAAGAGCATTACAATTATTAAAATTGAAAACAAAAATACAACTTGGGGTGGTAAATCGGCAGTTGGATAAATTAATTCAATTAACTCAATAATTATTTTTTTAAACATTTTCTAAACCTACTTTTTAATTTCTTTTTCATCTTGTTCTAATAAATTTCGCTTAAACTTTGCAATAAATATTCGTTGTGCGTAAGTAAAATCTTTTGGTAGCTGTTTTGCTTCACTACCATATTTCTTTTTATCTTTAAAAAACCGATAAATATTAACCGCAATATAATATGCTAGTAATAATGTTAAAATCGTAAAAAACACTAATCCAAATATGCTCATCTTTCTTTTCTCCTTAATTTTTTAATTTTTAATTCTTATTTTAAATTGCAATTTTTCTTTCACTTTTTAAATCCTAGTGCTTCATTTTTCTTAGTTGATTTCTAAATCTTAAACTTTCTAACGAAGCATAATTTGCACTTTAAAATTCTATATAATTAATATTTTTAAATTCATAGATTGCTCCGCACATTTTAGTTTTAAAGTTATTAACTGTTGATTTTAAGTACTTTATAAATTCAGAATTTATGGTTCGATTAACAATATTATTCAAAGTATCGGTAAATATTTGTTTTCTAGTAATGGGGTTTTGACAGTTATAAGAGAATTGATAAGTCTTGATATTTAAGTCATATTGATTTAATGATTTTTCATTCAGAACATTTTTAGTTATATATTTGGAGCAATATTTTACAACCATTTCATTAGTGTTTTCACGAACTCTAATATTTTTATTAATGCCATAAGGTCAAAATTGTAATATAATTTTATGTGGTATTTTTTCGGTGATTAAAATATGAAAATGAATAAAGCCTCGTTTTTGATATTCGTAGGTATACAAATACTTAATATTTTTATTTTTAACTTTAAATCAATATTTTAATTTTTTAAAAAATTTATTTAAATCACGCTTACATTTTCTAATATCAAATTCATTAACATCAGCATAAGTAAGCGTTAAGAATGTAAGTTTCTTGCAGTCTCAAAAATTATGATATGCCTTCCGAATAACATTAGATTTTGCACGAATATTGCTATTAAGCAGTTTTGTATCACAATTACCTTTATTTTTAACTCCATTAGCATTACGAGTATTTGCTTTGATGCGTTCTAAAGGCATAACAATATTGCGAATATATTGACCGTAATAAATGGTTTTCATATAAAAATCAGTCGGATTTTGAGGTTGTAAATTCATATTTTATGCTCCCGTTTTAGATTTTCGCCAGTTGTGTTATTTAATCAAGTAATAGTCGGCTTCGCCGACTAACCCGCTAGCGGGCGGGGCATACGCCTTCCGCACCGCTTCGCAGACCGAAGTGATTATCAATTAACTGGACAAGTTTTTTTGATTTTTTGATAATTCAATTTTTTGCAAGTTAACTATTTTGGGGGTTTTTTCAAAAGTTAATTCGCAACTAAAAAATGATTTAACATTTTCTTTTAACAGTTTATAAATTTCTTGTTGTTCTAGATTGTTATCATCAATTCATAAACCCTTTTGTTCGCCGGTAGGCTCAAATAAGTCATTTTCATAACGCAAAAATTCGGCAGAATAACCTGACATCATAGAGCCATCTTTATTTTTAAATATTTTTCTTTTTATACTAACTAATTTAACTTTAAACATTATTTTTTAAATTCCTTTTACTTTTATTTTTTAAAATTTTTTTAATATGATTAATAATTTTTTTCTCACAAGCAACATGCAAATATCGTTTGTCACTAAATAGATGTAAACACCAGCGACATATTTTATAATCTATCGTTCCTTTCAAAATTTAAAAACCCTTTTCATCGCAAGAATTACAGATTCCAACTGTATTTTTATTACCAACGATATAACTTTCGTTGTCGCATTCAATACAAAATATTACCGCCAAAAGAAAACACCCCCTAAAAGTTTGTAGAAAACAAAATCTTGTCATATGTATATGGTTTCTACAGTTTCTACAAAAATATGTACTATAGCACAGACATATGTTAGTTTCAAGAGATTTTTAAAAGTTTATTTAAAAAATTGAATGAGGTGTCTTTTATTGTTCAATGATTCCTTTGAAAGTTATAAAAGTAATAATATTCATTTAAATATATTTGTAATTCATTAGTATTAAATCTTTTGATATCATCTAACAATAATAAATTATTATAATTCTTATGAAATCTTTCTATTTTACCATTACTTTGTGGTGACCTTATTGGAGTAGTTTCGTGTATTATTTTATTATCTTTTAAATATTTACTAAAAGGTCTTTCTTTTATCTTATATTCATTTTTATTACTTCAATTAGTAGTAGTAAATTCAGGAGCATTATCAGTTCTAATTCGTTTAACTTCTATTCCAAACTTTTTAAAATCATATATTGCTCTTTGCACAGCATTAATAGCGTTATTAGTTCCTAAACTATCATAAACATAACCAAATACTATGCGTGTCATTTCGTCAATAAAATCATAGACATACATATTTTTTTCTACCGGATATTTTAACTTGGAAAAGTGTTTAGCATCCATTTGTATTAATCCGATTTCTTTTACTTCATAACGATGATAATAACGCTTGTTTTCCTTAATTTTTTGTTTAATTTTATCATAGCGAGGGTCATTTTTAATTCAACGATAAAATGTTCTGATATTTCTTGGTAAATCATATTTATGGGCGTCATGCTCGCCTCTAAGGAGATTATTATATAATGACCAAACACCACCAGCTTTGATATTTTTGTATTTGTAAAATAAATCACATACTTTTTTACGACTCTTAATGTTAAATTGATAATGGGGGTTTAATGGTTTTGTTGATTTAATTATTAAATTATCAAAATTATTTGCATAATAACCATTAATAATTTTTTTAGCTCAACGATAAAAAGTTATATCAATATTGTGAAAGTGTTTTTTAACTAATGATTTTAAAGTATTTTTTTCAGTATGAAATTGTTTGCATAGGTTTAAATAACTGTTAATTCGTTTTTTAGTTTTATGATAGTTTTTATCTCGGTAAAAACTTTTTAATCAGCATTGTAAGCGTGCTTCTAAATCTGGTAATTGGTTTTCAGCGATAATATATTTCATTGTTTATAACCCTGCTTTCTATTTAATTGTTTTTGTTAATTTAATTTGATTATAATCAACCGTTACTTGTAAATTTATCAAGTTTTTTCATATTTAATGACCTAAGAAAGTAGAAATTTTTATTTGTTGGTATATAATGAAATTCCAATCCAAAGAGACTGTAGATTAATTTTTGGAGAAAGGAAAAGGTGTTGTTAATTTTATTAATTAGTAAAAATTCATGAAAGGGATTTAAATTAATATGAAAAAACTTTTAGCATTATTAGGAATAATAACCATAGCGGGAAGCGGAATATCAGGCATTGTTGGAAACGCTACGGCTTCAGAAATTAAAAGTAAAATTAATTATTCACAAACAAATAATTTAGAAAATTTAAATAGAGTACAAAGAAATATATGTAATAATTCTTATATTGAAAAATTCACCAATATAGAATCTAATATTAGAAATATTGCCGTTGATAGTAAAGGAAATATTTATTTTAGTAAAAGTGACAGTAATGATGTTAATTATAATATTTATGTTTTAAAGCAAGGCGAAACAACAGAAACTAAAATTATGGGAATACCAAATACAAATATTAATTCAATAGTTGTTGATAATAATGATAATATATATATTGCAACTGGTTTACTTTATAATTTTGATGGTAATGTTTATATTTTAAAAGAAGATGAAACAACAGCAACCAAAATAAATGGTATAAATGAAAAGCGTGTTACCTCGATTATAATAAACAATAATGATATTTATTTTGGAACAAGTAGTGGTCATATTTATGTATTGAAAAATGGAACAACCGTGCCTGAGCAAATAAATTTTAAACAAATTTTTACAAATTCTGATGATGTTAATACTCTAGCTATTAATAAAAAAGGTGATATTTATTTTGGAATATATCAAAATGGTGGTAATAATAATGGAGTATATGTTTTAAAACAAGGAGCAAATGAAGTTCAAAAATTTACACAAATAGATAGACGAGATATTAATGCAATAGTTGTTGATAACAATGATAATATGTATTTTGGTACAGATTATTTTACTTACTTATTAAAAAGTAATACAGAATTTACAAAAATATATAGAATACAAGGTAATAGAAATATATTAATTGATAATAAAAACAATGTTTATTTTGTTAATTATAATAACATTTATTTATTGTCAAAAAATAAAATAAAATCTTTAACACCAACTGTTAGAAAAATTGATACATTAGAAGGCATTGATATTTGAAATAGTTTTATTGATAAAATCACTAATAAAATTTATTTTGCAACTTCTAAAGGGCCCTATATATTTGAAAAATAGATAAAAATAATATGAAAAAATTATTATCAATTTTATGGAGCAATCAATTTAACAACAAGTATAAAAAATTTAATTTCTTGATTTCTTGTAAAAATAAAAAAAATATAAAGAAGAATTAAAATGAAAAAGTTGCTTAGTTGCTTAGTTGTTTAGGGGTATTGTCATCATAAAAAACTAACCTTTCTTCGGGTAGTAATTTTAACAGTTTTTAAATTTAGTTGTTAAAGGTTTAACCTTCAATTTTTTTTATTAGTTGGGTCCAAGTAGGATTTTTTAATATTGTTACTTTTAGATTAACGATTTCCTTTTTTTGAATATTACCGTTTTCAATTTCTTCATACTTGATATTAAAGTTGAGTTTTGTAAGTTCATCAACGATATTTTCGTTTTTTGCGTGGTAATTATCTATTATGCTATGTATTGTCTTTTCCTTAATTGGAGGTATTGTATCAATTTTTATCCAGTTTGGCATATTTATTGGTCATTGTTGTGTATGTATATATAAATCTCATTTTATATCAGTTTTAGGTTTTTCCCATCTATTTTTTACTAAGTAAACAAATCCTTTTTTTAAGTTTAATTCAAAAGTTTCTTTACTTTCTCTTTTATTTCTAATTAGTGATTGTGATGTTGCTTTGCCATTGTTAATGTTTTGGGGAATGGTAAAAATGTTATTGAAACTAATAATTAACACGGTAAATATTTTCATAAACATTTTTATCACTCCTTTTTAAAATATTTTATTTTTCATTATTCTTTTAGCTTTAATCTTTTTAATAAATCACTCAACGATACAGTTCATAATTACCGCTATTGTAATGCATATATCTAAATATCCTAGTATCATAAGTGAAATTAATACTTCAAATTTTTCATATAATAATTTCAAATCATTAATTTCCAATTTTAAAAATGGAATGAAAAAGATAATAATCATAAAAATGTAAGACAAAATTCTCCATCAATATTTTTTTAAAGAATTAATGAGTTTGTTTGATTTCATTTTTTAAGGCTCTTTTTGCTTTAATTTTCTGAATAATCAAGCGAATTAATTTTTCAAATTTAATTGCAAAGTATATTGCTCCGCCTCATCAAAAAACAAATATTCCTGCCAACATAATACCACTATTGAACTTGCCAAAGAATTTAACCATTTCTTCATTCATAAAATTATTAAATTCGTCACTTGTTCCGGTTATTCATTTAGTATCGATTGCTGTTAATGTACAAATTAATAAGCTTATAAAGATGAAAATGATACTTAATACTATTTTTAACCATTGCTTTTTAAAAGAATTTTTAATTCTTAATTTTAATGGCATTTTTTCTTTTGAATTATCTTTTTTAAATAATTTTCCTAAAAGTTTTTTCATTTTTATTCTCCTTTCATATTTTTTATCGTCCTTTAATTACAATAAATAAGGCAATAAGTACACAAGTGACGCCAAGAATAGTAAAAATTGGGTGTTGCGAAAATGTCCGAGCCATTGGTTTAAATAGTTCTAAAATTGTTAAATTGCTAGTAATAAATTTTTGGAAATTAGCAAGTCCTTCGCTAATATAGTTCGTTAAGGTTTCAAAATGACTACCGGCTAATAACCCAAGAACAGTTATTAAGATAAAAATAATAATTAGTTTAAACATTTTTAGTTACCTTGTTTTGCTTTTATTGGTTTTATTTGTTTTTTAGCTTTTCCTCAAGCACTTAAACGACCTTTATTTTTAACCGCATATTGGCGTTGTTTTTCTAAATTAACTTGTTGACTATCAAATCCAAGAATAATTGCCATAAGAAATTCTACAGCAAGTGTTAAGAACAAAGGAAATATTAGTTGAATATTTGTCCCCGGTACTTCTAAACTTCAAATTAAGTCAAAAACCTTATAAAGCATTTGGGCGAGAAAGTCTGCCATTTTTGCAAGATTTTCCATTTTTTATTATTCCTTTTCTTTCATTTTTCTTAAAAATTTGCTAAATTTATCCATTTTTAAGTATTCTAAGTCTTCTAAATCAATTGCAGTGTCAGTATAGTATTTATCTTCATAGTCAGGATTTACTTTTGAATTTAAGTAATCTCTTAAAAACGCTAGGTAAAAAGAATTGTAAGTGTTTAATATTGGTAGCGGAATTTTTAGTTTAAAAAAATAAATATCAAGTTCAGGAATATCACGATATTTAATGCGACGCCCCCTTTTACTATTTTTAGCATCAATTAAGGTGTTTCGTCAGCGTTCATATTCTTCAACGCTCGTAAAGGTACCATAGATAACTTTTAAGTAGGGACGAAAAATATTAACAGGTTTTTTACGAATGCCCACAATCACATTATTGGCAATATCACGAACTTTAACTCAAATATGTTTATCTCTTTGACCACTAGCTAACACAATATGACCGAAATGGCGTGCCAGAGCGAAATATTCTTGGATACCGGTTTCTTCGTTTTTGGTATTATTTTTTTCTCAATCAGTTCCCTCTAAGAATAAATTGGTTTCATCTCATAAAAGTAAGGTTTTGTCTGGCAATACCGGATAATCAAAGTCTAATAACCCCATATGACCTAAACTTAATTTTTGGGTTTCTAGCAACGGAAAGGTTGAGGCGATGTGATATTTCTTCTTTTTTAGTAATCTTGATGCGTATACTAGAAAAGCAGTTTTTCCGGTTCCTAATGAACCAATCACAATATTTAATGGTGAGTTTTTTAAGAAATTAATAACTTTGTTAATTTGTGTTAAATTACCGATTTTAAAAAGGAAAATTAAAATACAACCTGCTAAAAATAAATAGCTCACAATGTTTTTAAAATAACCGTTGTAAATATATCAAATTGCTCCCCAATGTCATAAAATTAAAAATGAGGTGCGATTTAATTCAATAAAATGGTTATTTTTTTCTATTATTCATTTGCAAAATTTCATCTTGCACCTCACTTTATTTTTTTATTAGCGAACCGCTCCAAGTAGTTTTTCAAACATTTTAAAGCAAATAAAGAATATTGCCAAAATAAATGGAAAAATGAATATTCAGTAGTCAGCAAAGAAGTTACCAACTTGTGGCATATTAACAGCAATAATTTCTCACATTTTAGTAAACGCTGTTATAATCGCATTTCATAATTTAGTCATCGCGTCACTAGCTGTTATTTTTTCTACTGTTGCTGGTGTATCGGCCAAGAAAGTTCCAATCATAAAATCACCTCCTTTCTTTTTAAAACATTCATCATTTATATTCAAAGTTTTTCTTAAATTTGTTAAAACCACAATTAGCCTTAACACGATTGTATTTTTTCCTAATTAATTTTGAATTTCTTTGGGAATGCATCACAATGTAAATTCTTGACATTAATTTTGCCTCTATCTAAATACTGATATGGTTTTTCAAAGTAGCATGAGTATAAATCACACCATAATCGCTGTTAAGAATCAAAAAGCAATGTTTGCTATTAAAAGTCAAAGTGTTTTTTGGGTTAAATCAATTTCTTTACCTCCAGTAATATGAGCCGGAATAGTTGTAATTTGAATAAATAAATCTCAGAAAGTTTGTTTAATTTGTTCTCAATTAAATTCTTTTAAATTTACTGTCATTTTTTATCTTCCAAAAATCATTTTTATTGGTAAATACATAATTGAAATTAACGCGAAAAGAAAAGTAATGATAATAATTAATCCGGCAATAAATATAACTTGTGCAGGCATTTTTTCTATCGGAACAAACAGTTTTAAGAACTCCATAATAATTTCTCAAAACATTATTTTTTATCCTCATTATTTTCTTTTGAATTAGGGGCTTTAACCCATTCTTCAAAGCGAGCAATAAATACTTTCTCGTCTTTTGTGAAATTACCAGCATTATTTTTAATGGCATTTTTATATTTAATTCGCATTTTTATTTTTGCATAAATTTTATAAGCAAAATATGCCAGTAACATTATGCAAATGATTATAAATATTAGTCCAATTGCAATATTCATTTTTAAACTCCTTTAAAATAATTATAATTTGTATCTTTTTTGTTATTTTCTTTTTCAGTAATGAAGAAGCTTAATAATTCTTGTCCTTTAATTAACTTGGTTTCTTGCTCAGATTGATTAATTGAAATTACTTGGTATTCATTATTCTTGATTATTCCGATGCAAATAGAATTTTCATATTTTCCTTTATAAACAAATCGCTTTGGAAACCAAATACCGATTTGTTTATTAAATCAGGGAATTTTTGGTGCTTTGATTAAAATTGCGTTTTGTGTTTCTTTTAAAAGATATTTTTTAGTATTTAAGAAAATGTTTTCAATGTTTTTCATAGTAAATTACCTTTCTTATTTGTTATAAACTAAGTTATTTAACTAAGTTTTTTAAACATTTATATATTGCAGATTTGAATGTTTAACAATTTTTGTTAGTAAACTTCGTTTACTAATTAACTTAGTTTGATTTCATTGGTGCAAAAAAATATAAGGCATAATTAAAAATAATAAGTGTTAATTTAACCTTATATTTCTTGCAATAAATAAATGAGCTCATATTTATTTATTGATTTTGTGTAAAACTAACATAAGTGTGTGCTTTACACAGTTTCTACAAAAATATGTAACATACCACAGACTTATGACAAGAACAAGAGGGTTTTTAAAAAAGGATGAATTTAATTTTTATTTAAAATTTTTATAAATAACGACAAATTCTAAGGAAGTTTTTAAAAATAGTTTATAATTAGATTCCAAAGTAAAAAGATTACAGATTAATTTTTTGGTAGAAAGACTGGTTGATTGTTAAATAAATTTTATTATTAATTAGGAAAAATTTATATAAAGGATTTGATTAATATGAAAAAAATACTAGGAATCTTAGGAACAATAACAATATCTGGAAGCGGAATGGCAGGACTTCTCGGAAATGCACCAGCTTCAGCAAAAAACGAAATTAATTCTTTACAAACAAATAATTTAGAAAATTTAAAAAGAAATAAAAGACAAATAAGAATTGGAGCGAATGTTTTAACAGATGTTTATCAACAAAACGGAGGATTTCAATCACCAAATGATAAACGATGCCAAAATTGAGTTCGAAAAATCTTTTGAAAAAATGGAAATCATTCAGATTGCAATACAGGGTATGATTATGGTGATAGATGACACGAACAAAACTGCACATGTTAGTTAATTTAAATAATTTATAAAGTTTATGGAAATAAATCACTGATTTATTTCCATTTTTAATTAAGTTAATAAACATAATTTAGATCTTGGAAGTGGTATTGCAACAGTTACTAGTATAATATCTGGAGCTTTAGTTTCTGGTCCTCCCGGAGCCATTATAGGTTCTTGAGGAACTCTTCTTTTTGCACAATGAAAAATTTGAAATGCTAGTACGTATAATAATGGAAAAGGCATAATTATTTATGCGGGAGGACTTCTACCAACATGAATTGTTCGCATAGAATCACAATAACTTTAAATTTAAAAATTATGGGAATAAATTAATTTATCTTCACTTTAATTAAGTTAATAAACAGAAATATATTAAAAAAGAAAAGATGAACATTAAAAATACATCATTTTTATGTGCTAAATGATTAAACGGAGCACTAAATTTAATTTCTTTTTTATGTGTTTTAAATTAAATAATATTAAAATTTGTTTTGATTTAATTTTTTATTCTTTGAATAAAACAATTAGTACATTTAAACATGTATTTATATAAAAACAGCAATTAAGTTTGCTGTTTTTATTTTGTTAAAATAGAAGGGGAAAAAGAAAAATGAATGAAAAAATTACTTAGTTTGTTGTCAATATTTTTGTTATCGTGTACAAACACAATGGCATTGATTAGTTGCGGGAATATCGCAAATAAACTTGAAATTGAAAAGATAGACAAACCAAAAATATAGATAGTTAAATACTTTATAAAAAATAATTATTCAAAATTATAAAAATTATTTTGTTAAAGCTTTTTGTAATGTTTGAAATGGGGTTTTAGTGTTTAATGATGAATGAGGCCGTTCAAAGTTATAAAAGTAATAATATTTATTTAAATAATGTTGAAGTTCATTTTGATTTAGTTTTTTATCCTTAACATAAAATAATTTATTATAATGTTGATGAAATCGTTCAATTTTTCCATTAGATTGAGGAGAACGAATTGGTGTGGTTTCGTGAACGATTCCATTTTTTGAAAGAAAGGTCGTAAAAGGCCTTTCTTTTACTTTATACAATTTTTTATTGCTTCAGTTAGTAGTGGTGAATTCTGGAGCATTATCAGTACGAAGACGTTTAATGGTTATGCCAAGTTCGCCGAAATCTTTCATTGCTCTATGCGCGGCGTTAAGGGCGTTATTGGTTCCTAAACTATCATAAACATAACCAAATACTATGCGTGTCATTTCGTCAATGAAATCATAAATGTAATATTTTCTATCAACTGAAAAATTTGATGGGGTAATAATTTTAGCATCCATTTGTAAAAGACCAATCTCGGAGACTTCATAACGCTTAAAATGGCGTTTTGTTTGTTTGATTTGTTGTTTTAATTCTTTTCAACGAGGGTCAGATTTAATTCAGCGATAAAAAGTTTTGATATTTTTTGGAATTTTTGAATTTTCAACATCGTGAAAACCAATTTTTAAATTGTTAAATAGACTTCTTGCATAACCTATTAAAAAATTACAAATATTTGTAAAAAGACAGTAATAGAAAAATATAATTTTAATTAATTATGTCTTTTATCTAAAAAATTAATATTTTGCCACAACAAAAAATGAATTTATTATTTAAATTCTTTAATTTTAAATAAATCTTTTATGTTAAATTAATAATTGCAAATTATAAATTGAGGCAATTAAATTAAATCTTAAACCAAATCTTTTTCTACGATTACGATATTTTTCTGTCATAATTTTAAATTTTTTAAGAATAGCAAAAATATTTTCAATAATAATTCTCATTTTTGAAACTAGTCTATTATGTTGTTTTTGTGCTTTATTTAAATGGTTTTTCTTTGTTTTCTTTGTAGGTATTAGAACATTATTGTGAATTTTTTGTATTCCTTGATAACCACTATCAACTATTAATTTGGTATTTTTTAAAATTGAGATTTTTGATTCTTTAAATAAAGCATAATCATGTTTTTTCCCAAGTGAAAAACTTGTTGCAATAATTTTTCTGGTTTCTTGTTCGATAATTACTTGTGTTTTAATGGTGTGTTTTTTCTTTTTACCAGAATAAGATTGTTTTTGTCTTTTTTTGGGCGTTGGATTGGAGTTTCGGTAGCATCAATAATAATAGTTTTATCATTAAAATAATCATTTATTAGTGCTTTTTTACCAGCAAGTTGTTGAAAATCAGAGTTTTTAATTAAAATATCTTCAATTCATTTGATATTGCGATAACAATTAGCTTCACTAATTCCGAAATTTTTACCAAGATGAAAATAAGTCTGATATTCTCGTCAATATGATAAAGTCATCAATAATCTATTTTCTAGTGATAATTTATTAGTTTTACCACCTTTTTTAAATTTTTCTATTTCAGCTACTTGTAAAATATCTAACATTTTATTAAAAGTGGATTTTTTTATTCCTGTTAATCTTAACCATTCTTTATCATTAAGAGTATTAAATTTATTATTGTTCATATTTTGATATCCTCATAAATTATATTTTATAAGAATATTTTAATAAAAAAGGTATCGCAAGAAGTCTAATAAAGACCATATTCCGCCGGCTTAAAGATTTTTGTAATCAAAATATAAATCACATACTTTTTTGCGAGAATTTAAACTATATTGATAATTAATATTTTGTGGCTTTGTAGTTTTAAACAATAACAAATCTAAATTATCAGAATAATAAGCGGTCATAATTTTTTCCGCCCAGCGATAAAAGGTTTTCGTTGCATTCTTAAAATATTTTTTAATAAGTTTTGTTAAAGTAGTTTCTTCGATATAAAAATAAGTACATAAATTTAAATAGGCAGTAATGCGTTTTTTAGTTTTATAGTAATAAGGATTACGGCAATTAGCACTTAATCAACTTTGGATTTTTGCTTTTAAATCAGCTAAATCAGCTTGGGAAATAATATATTTCATTTTTTTAAACTCCTTAAATTAAGAAAATCGTATTACAAAAAATACGATTTTCAAAAATATTTATTAAATTATTAATTAATTAGGGTTTTCCAGCCGAAAATGAGGTTATATAATAATCAGTACTTTTAAAACTAATAGAAAATTTAACATTAATAATCTTATCAATTAAATAACCAATACTAGTCTTATAAGTGCCATAAACTCCTTTATCCTTATAAAATTTCACAATTTTATCGAGGACAACGCCTTTCTCAATTTCAAAACTTATATAATTATGATATTTAAATCGTTCTTCTATATCACTAGGTAAGGGACTAATGCCACCGTAAAAAATTAAATTGCCTATATTTTGCAATGAATATGGATATTGAAGTAATGTATTATCTAAACTAACAAACTCCAAATCATATTTTTTTTCAATTTTACTATTAACAGAATTACAAGCCGAAGCAAACATCACACTTGTTAAACTTAATGCGGTTAAACTTTTTTTTCACATAAATAAAAATCCTCCTTTCAAATAAATTACATTATATAATAAATAGAGATATTTAAGAAAACTTTTTTAATATCATTAATAAGATTGCTAATGGCACTACAAATTCAAATAGCATCTGAAATGCTGGAATGACTTCAAACACCGGAAAGGCAGTTTTGGTAAAATTAATCGTTGTTTTGGCAATATCCGCAAGGGGGCGAATTAAAAGATTAATTCCCGAAAGACCAAGTAATCAATTTAACAGGCTAACAGAAGCGTGCTGAATACCACAAGATATTGCACTAAATAAACCTCAATAAGAACAGTTGGGTGTCGGAATTAAGTCATTCATATTACCACTTATTCCGCCACCAATAAAAGCTGTTGAATTCAAAATGTTAAAATCGTATAAAGAATAATGATATTCAGTGCTTTCACCTTTCTTTTTATATAGTGGAAAAGTCAGTGTAAAAATATTAATTCCATACATCACATTAACTTTTGCATTGTAAAAATGTAATTTATTACTAGTGGCATTCCATAATTGGTTATCATATGCTTTTAAAACATTAAAATCTATTTGATAAGAACTTTTACCAGTATTAAAACCATTGGCGATTTGTTTATCTTTAACAAAGAAATAGGAACGAAAAATCATATTCGTACTATTTTCGATTGTTGAATCAAAGTTAATTAAATACTGTTTGGGATAAAAAGTAATTAAGGAACGATAGAAAAAACCCATTTGTAAAACATTTTTAGGGATTTGTTGCATTCCTTTGTAATCTAATTCTACATAAGTAGAAACATCCATATCAAAACTTGCATAAAAGAATTGTACGAAAAAACCACCTAAAACTTTATAGATTTTATTAAATAACCCATTAATAAAATCAATAGTTAAACCTTTTTGATAATGGAGCATAAAATCTTTAAAATCAGTCTTTAATTTGTCATCATAACGTAAAAAATGGAAAGTATTACCATAATAATTAATTTGTCCAAAAAAGGTATTAATAAAATCTTCTCCAAAACTTGTTCGCGAGCCAAATTTTAAAATTGATTTACCATTCTCTAAAAACTCAATATCACCCATAGAGTCAACACCATTAGTTTTTATAGTAATAACATCACCAAAACTAGAAAAAGAAAGTTCTGTAAAAATAATAGCTTGTACTATATAATCATCATACAAAGTCTTTCGACTTAAACTAAATTTACTATTTTGTTTAAAACCATTTAATTTAATTGAAATATCACTCATATATTTAAAATTATCGTCAAAGAAATTAAAAATGGGTACTCAATATAAATAGCTATAATTAAATTTATCAAAATCTCGCCGTTGTATCATTAAATAATCTAATTTATCTTGAAACTGGTTGTACTGATATTCACCATCCTTTTTAGTTATTGCTGTTGGTAATGGTTGTTCGTTATGTTTTTCTGGTAAAGGAGGCATTTCAGCAGAAAAAGAGGTTATATAATAATCAGTACTTTTAAAACTAATAGAAAATTTAACATTAATAATCTTATCAATTAAATAACCAATACTAGTCTTATAAGTGCCATAAACTCCTTTATCCTTATAAAATTTCACAATTTTATCGAGGACAACGCCTTTCTCAATTTCAAAACTTATATAATTATGATATTTAAATCGTTCTTCTATATCACTAGGTAAGGGACTAATGCCACCGTAAAAAATTAAATTGCCTATATTTTGCAATGAATATGGATATTGAAGTAATGTATTATCTAAACTAACAAACTCCAATTTACAACTATTACCACATTGACTAGGATTTGTGGCTCGTTTTTCTCGTTTCATAAAAGAATGTTCCATATTAGGTTTTGGTGGTTTTTTTGCATCAAAGAAGGCACCTAGAGGAACTAAACCAATAAAAGCGATAATTAACCATGACATAAATTTATACATATTTATTTTGTCCTTTCTTCTATGTTTAACTTCTTAAAATAAGGTATATTGTTGATAAAATACAAATCGTTCCTAAAATTTGGAAAATCGGATGTTGAGAAAATAACCTTATCATTGGTTTAAAGAGCTCTAAAATTTTAATATTACTTGATAGAACTTTATTAAAATATTCTAAACCCTCACGAACATAAGCTCATAAACCTAAAAAGTCATTTAAAGCAAAAATAGAAAAAACAGCAACAAGAATAAATAAAATTATCAATTTAAACATTTTCTAAAACCTACCTTTTTATTCGCAGCCCGTGTTGGTTAACTCACGGTCTATTTTTAGGACTATTACCACTAAATTTCTTAATTGGACCACTAGATGATTGCTTCTTAGTTCCTCAATTAGCAACTGATTTTCGATATTTTTTACGAAAACCAACTTTTGGTCGTTCGATATGAATACCTAAAATGCCACCAATTACAAGATTTATCACAAGCATAATTAGCGGAAAAATAATAATGCGAATATCTGTCCCGGGAATAGTTAAAGTTCAAATTAAATCAAAAACTTTATAAAACATATCGCCAATTAAACTAGCCATTTTTTCTAAGTTTTCCATTTTTTAAACTCCTTTACTTGTTTTTCTTCTTCAGATTATTTTTTAACTTAGTAAGTATCTTACTGAATTTTTCCATTTTTAAATATTCTAATGCTTCAATATCCATTACATTATCATTTCAAAATTTATGTTGATAATTATCATTCAAAGCACGATTACTTAATTCACGCAAGAATGATAAATATTTATTATCGTAAAGGTTTAAAATTGACATCGGAATTTTCAATTTAAAGAAATAAATATCTAATTCGGGAATGCTACGATACTTGATTTTGCGACCTTTTTTATCATTTTTTGCATTAATTAGCGTTAATCGTCATTGTTCGTATTCACTTACCGATTTAAAAGTCCCATAAATAACTTGTAAATAAGGACGAAAGATACTAACTGGTTTTTTTCTAATGCCAACAATTATTGAATTCGCAATATCACGAACTTTAACTCATATATGTTCGGCTCGTTGTCCGCTTGCTAATACGATATGGGTAAATTGTCGAGCCGAAGCAAAATATTCTTGTAAACCTTGGGTTACTCTATCATTTTCTTTATAATCAGTTCCTTCTAAAAATAAGTTAGTTTCATCTCATAACAGTAAATGTTTTTCATCTAAAATTGGATAATTATAATCTAATAAAGACATATGCCCTAATGAAAGCATTTGTTTATCTGTAATCGGAAAAGTAGAAATCGTTTTTCAACCACTTAATAAGTAAGAAGCTAAAACCATTAAAGCGGTTTTCCCCGTCCCTAAAGCACCAATGACTAAATTTAAGGGTGAATTTAATAAGAAATTAATAAAACTACGACGAGCAAAGAAATGAGAAATTTTAGTATATAAAATATACAAAGCAATTAATAAATAAATAATATCAAATAACATTCGTCAACTCTGAGGATTATAATAATGCAAAATCGCACCATAGAATCACGCAATAATAAATAAAGTGCGATTTAAAGCAACAAAATCATATAATCTTAAATTTATTTTTTTAAACAATAGAATCACTTAAATCACACTTTCTTTATTTTTATTATTATCTGCCGGGCATTAATTTTTCAAACATTTTGAAAGCGATTAAAAATAAACCAATAATCACCCCAAGCAAGAAAACTCAATATGTAGCAAAGAAATTAACGACATTTGGCATATTACCACCAATAATATCGGTTCAAATATTACCGAATGCTTTAATTAATGCTTTTCATAAGTTAGTAACCGCTTGTTCACCAGTAATTGCTACTGGTGTTATTGCTCCATCAAGAAAAGTTCTAAACATATAATCACCCCCTTTCTAAACAAAATATGATTTAACCTTATAAAATAAAATAACCATAAATAAGACAATAAATACTAATACCATTCAAAAGGCAATATTCGCTATTAAAAGTCAAAGTAGTTCTTGGGTTAAATCAATTTCTTTTCCAGAAACTCACGCCGGAATAACTTTAATTTGAATAAATAAATCTCAAAAATATAATTTTGTCATTTCTCAATCTAAATCTTTTCAAGCAACTAAAAACATAATAATTACCGCTTAAAAGGTCAAAAGAGTAGAAAAATAATTGCTGAGAAGAGCATTACAATTATTAAAATTGAAAACAAAAATACAACTTGAGGTGGTAAATCGGTAGTTGGATAAATTAATTCAATTAACTCAATAATTATTTTTTTAAACATTTTCTAAACCTACTTTTTAATTTATTTTTCATCTTGTTCTAATAAATTTCTCTTAAACTTTGCAATAAATATTCGTTGTGAATAAGTAAAATCTTTTGGCAACTGTTTTGCTTCGCTACCATATTTCTTTTTATCTTTAAAAAACCGATAAATATTAACCGCAATATAGTATGCTAGTAATAATGTTAAAATCGTAAAAAACACTAATCCAAAAATACTCATTTTTCTTTTCTCCTTAATTTTTAAATTTTTAAATTTTTAATTCTTATTTTAAATTGCAATTTTTCTTTCATTTTTTAACTCCTAATGTTTCATTTTTCTTAGTTGATTTCTAAATCTTAAACTTTCTAATGAAACATAATTTACACTTTCAAAGTCTGTATAATTAATATTTTTAAATTCATAGATTGCTCCGCACATTTTGGTTTTAAATTTATTAACTGTTGATTTTAAGTATTTTACAAATTCAGAATTTACAGTTCGATTAACAATATTATTCAAAGTGTCGGTAAATACTTGTTTTCTAGTAATAGGGTTTTGACAGTTATATGAGAATTGATAAGCCTTGATATTTAAGTCATACTGGTTTAATGATTTTTCGTTCAGGACATTTTTAGTTATATATTTAGAGCAATATTTTACAACCATTTCATTAGTGTTTTCACGAACTCTAATATTTTTATTAATTCCATAAGGTCAAAATTGTAAAATAATTTTATGAGGTATTTTTTCGGTAATTAAAATATGAAAATGAATAACGCCTCGTTTCTGATATTCATAGGTATACAAATACTTAATATTTTTATTTTTAACTTTAAATCAGTATTTTAATTTTTTAAAAAATTTATTTAAATCACGCTTACATTTTCTAATATCAAATTCATTAACATTAGCATAAGTAAGCGTTAAAAATGTAAGTTTTTTGCAGTCTCAAAAATTATGATATGCCTTCCGAATAACATTAGATTTTGCACGAATATTGCTATTAAGCAGTTTTGTATCACAATTACCCTTATTTTTTAAACCGCTAGCATTACGAGTATTTGCTTTGATGTGTTCTAAAGGCATAACAATATTGCGAATATATTGACCGTAATAAATGGTTTTCATATAAAAATCAGTCGAATTTTGAGGTTGTAAATTCATATTTTATGCTCCCATTTTAGATTTTCGCCAGTTGTGTTATTTAATCAAGTAATAGTCGGCTTCGCCGACTAACCCGCTAGCGGGCGGGGCATACGCCTTCCGCACCGCTTCGCAGACCGAAGTGATTATCAATTAACTGGACAAGTTTTTTTGATTTTTTGATAATTCAATTTTTTGCAAGTTAACTATTTTGGGGGTTTTTTCAAAAGTTAATTCGCAACTAAAAAATGATTTAACATTTTCTTTTAACAGTTTATAAATTTCTTGTTGTTCTAGATTGTTATCATCAATTCATAAAGCCTTTTGTTCGCCGGTAGGCTCAAATAAGTCATTTTCATAACGCAAAAATTCGGCAGAATAACCTGACATCATAGAGCCATCTTTATTTTTAAATATTTTTCTTTTTATACTAACTAATTTAACTTTAAACATTATTTTTTAAATTCCTTTTACTTTTATTTTTTAAAATTTTTTTAATATGATTAATAAATTTTTTCTCACAAGCAACATGCAAATATCGTTTATCACTAAATAGATGTAAACACCAGCGACATATTTTATAATCTATCGTTCCTTTCAAAATTTAAAAACCCTTTTCATCGCAAGAATTACAGATTCCAACTGTATTTTTATTACCAACGATATAACTTTCGTTGTCGCATTCAATACAAAATATTACCGCCAAAAGAAAACACCCCCTAAAAGTGTGTAGAAAACAAAATCTTGTCATATGTATATGGTTTCTACAGATTTTTAGCTCATAATGGTATACAAATTAGAATAAGTAATGATACTTTTAATCAAATTTCATTTAATCATGATTTAAAAACAAAAACTGAATTTGAAAATTATTTATATTTAATTTTAAAAGAATTTCCATTTTATAATGGGTCATCAAACGCAGGAGACGGTCAATGATATATTAGTAATGAAGACATTTGACATTCTGTACATGTTATAAGTAATCATTATGAAGAAATTTTAAATTTATATAATAAAAAAGAAGATAATAATAGAGGAATAAAAATAATTACTAATAGAGCTGAGAGCTGAGAAAAGGGTGATTATGGTGTTTTTTTAGATAATTAATTTTCAAAATATTATAAAGAAAGGAAATATAAAGTTATGAAGAAACTTTTAAGTTTATTAAGTGTAGTAACAATTACTGGAACGGCGATGCCGATAGTCGTTGCCAAAGCACCTCATGAAAAAGAAGAAATTAATTTAGAAAAATTAATTAGAAGTAAAAGAGATAATCATGAAATAGTAATTGATATAGAAGGTCATGATGATTTACTTTTTCAATCAAATGATATTAATGTTCAATGATATCGAAGTTATGGTTTAAATTGAATATTAAAGATTGGTGCAAATTCATGTAATACTATTTTAAATTGATGAAAAAATGAGCCCAATTCTCCTGAAAATAAAATTAATAAATTTGCAATAATTTTAGGAACTCTTGTTAGTGCGGCAGGGACAGATTATCTTTCACAATTAGGTTACCAGTGGCCAACTTTAACTGCTACAACGGTGGGGCTCACCACAGGAGCTTTATGAACTAAAGCATCAGAAAAACAAGTATTAAGAAAAATTATTGATTTAATAGTACTATCAGGAACTGTTGCGACAAGAAATGTTGGAGTTTGAATTTCATTTAATTCAGTTTATCCTGTTTTTAATATTGGAAATTTAAATTCTGATAATGCTGAAACTGGTTTAATTGTAAGACCATAATATATTTTTTTATATTATCATATTTATATAAATAATTATTCTCTGGTTCAATAATAGTTAAGTATAGTATTTTACTACCAACAGTTGTTGATTTAGAAATCCGTATGCAGTTCAAGTTAATTTTTGTTTCCCTATGTAAGAGCAAAAAATAAATCTTTTAAAATTTAATAAAGAGAATTATATAAAAAATAATTATTCAAACTTCTAGAAATTACTTTGTTAAAAATTTTTGTAATGTTTGAAAAGGAGTTTTAGTGTTTAATGACGAATGACGGCGTTCGAAGTTATAAAAGTAATAATATTTGTTTAAATAATGTTGAAGTTCGTTTTGATTTAATTTTTTATCATTATCATAAAATAATTTGGTATAATGTTGATGGAATCTTTCAATCTTCCCATTAGATTGAGGCGAACGAATTGGTGTCGTTTCATGAACAATCCCATTATTTGAAAGAAAGGTTGTAAAAGGCCTTTCTTTTACTTTGTATGATTTTTTATTGCTTCAGTTAGTAGTAGTAAATTCCGGAGCATTGTCAGTACGAAGGCGTTTAATAATTATGCCAAGTTCACGAAAATCTTTCATTGCTCTTTGCACGGCATTAATGGCGTTATTGGTTCCTAAACTATCATAAACATAGCCAAATACTATCCGTGTTATTTCGTCAATGAAATCATAAATATAATATTTTTTATCAACCGGAAAATTTGATGTGGTAATAATTTTAGCATCCATTTGTAAAAGACCAATCTCGGATACTTCATAACGCTTAAAATGGCGTTTTTTTTTGTTTGATTTGTTGTTTTAATTCTTTTCAACGAGGGTCAGATTTAATTCAGCGATAAAAAGTTTTGATATTTTTCGGAACTTCTGAATTTTTAATATCGTGAAAACCGTTTTTTAAATTGTTAAATAAAGACCACATTCCGCCGGCTTGAAGATTTTTGTAATCAAAATATAACTCACATACTTTTTCGCGAGAATTTAAACTATATTGATAATTAAGATTTTGTGGTTTTGTAGTTTTAAACAATAACAAATCTAAATTATCAGAATAATAAGCGGTCATAATTTTTTCTGCCCAACGATAAAAGGTTTTTGTCGCCCCTTTAAAATATTTTTTAATAAGTTTTGTTAAAGTAGTTTCTGCAATATAGAAATAAGTACATAAATTTAAATAGGTGGTAATGCGTTTTTTAGTTTTATAGTAATAAGGATTACGGCAATTGGCACTTAATCAACTTTGTACTTTTGCTTTTAAATCTGCTAAATCAGCTTGGGAAATAATATATTTCATTTTTAAACTCCTTAAATTAAGAAAATCGCATTACAAAAAAATACGATTTTCAAGAATGGTTATTAAATTACTAAATTAATGAGGCATTTCTGCTGAGAAAAAGATTAAGGAATAAGGACTTAAATTTCTTAATTTAATTACAATATCAACTACTTTTGGAATAGTATAAATTTTTTTACTACCAATAGATTGAAAGGTTCCATATTTTTGAAAAAAATCTTTTATAGGTAGAAAAGCTTGACTATCCATAAAAAAAGGTAAACGATTAGGATAATTTTTATTTTGATTTTTAACATCATTAGGTAATTCAATATCAAATTTAGATAAATCAAAATAAACACCAGAATCAACAACAAGAGTGATGTTTAATAAACTAGAAAATTTCAATTCACAACTGTTATTGCAAATATTATCTTTTTTTGATTTAGAAACATCTGCTTTACTACAACCAAAAATAAACATTACACATATTAAATTTAAAGCTGATAAAAATTTTCTCATAAAGAAAAATCCTCCTTTCAAAGGAATTATATTATATAAAAATATTGGCAATATTTAAGAGAACTTTTTTAATATCATTAGTAAGATTGCTAGTGGAACTACAAATTCAAATAACATCTGAAATGCCGGAATAACTTCAAACACTGGAAAGGCAGTTTTGGTAAAGTTAATTGTTGTTTTGGCAATATCTGCAATGGGGCGAATTAAAAGATTAATCCCAGAAAGGCCAAGCAATCAATTCAACACACTAACAGAAGCGTGCTGAATGCCACAGGATATTGCACTAAATAAACCCCAATAAGAACAGTTGGGCGTCGGAATTAAGTCATCCATATTACCGCTTATTCCACCGCCAATAAAAGCCGTTGAATTCAAAATGTTAAAATCGTATAAAGAATAATGATATTCAGTGTTTTCACTTTTCTTTTTATATAGTGGAAAAGTTAGCGTAAAAATATTAATCCCATACATTACATCGACTTTAGCATTATAAAAATGCAGTTTATTACTAGTAGCATTTCATAATTGGTTATCATATGCTTTTAAAACATTAAAATCTATTTGATAAGAATTTTTACCAGTATTAAAACCATTGGCAATTTGTTTATCTTTCACAAAAAAATACGAACGAAAAATCATATTCTTACTATTTTGTAGTGTTGAACCAAAGTTAATTAAATACTGTTTGGGATAAAAAGTAATTAAGGAACGATAGAAAAAACCCATTTGTAAAACATTTTTAGGAATTTGTTGCATCCCTCTGTAATCTAATTCTACATAAGTAGAGGTATCTGTATCAAAACTCGCATAAAAGAATTGTACAAAAAACTCACCTAAAACTTTATAAATTTTATTAAATAAACCATTAATAAAATCAACAGTTAAATGTTTTTGATAATGGAGCATAAAATCTTTAAAATCAGTCTTTAATTTGTCATCATAGCGTAAAAAATGGAAAGTATTACCATAATAATTAATTTGTCCAAAAAAGGTATTAATAAAATCTTCTCCAAAACTTGTTCGCGAGCCAAATTTTAAAATTGATTTACCATTCTCTAAAAACTCAATATCACCCATAGAGTCAACACCATTAGTTTTTATAGTAATAACATCACCAAAACTAGAAAAGGAAAGTTCTGTAAAAATAATATCTTGTGCTATATAATCATCATACAAAGTCTTTCGACTTAAACTAAATTTACTATTTTGTTTAAAACCATTTAATTTAATTGAAATTTCACTCATATATTTAAAATTATCGTCAAAGAAATTAAAAATGGGTACTCAATATAAATAGCTATAATTAAATTTATCAAAATCTCGGCGTTGTATCATTAAATAATCTAATTTATCTTGAAACTGATTATATTGATATTCACCATCATTTTTAGTTATTGCAGTCGGTAATGGTTGCTCGTTATCTTTTTCTGATTGTAGTGGCATTTCTACCGAGAAAAAGATTAAAGAATAAGGACTTAAATTTCTTAATTTAATCACAATATTAACTACTTTTGGAATAGTATAAATTTTTTTACTACCAATAGATTGAAAGGTTCCATATTTTTGAAAAAAATCTTTTATAGGTAGAAAAGCTTGACTATCCATAAAAAAAGGTAAACGATTAGGATAATTTTTATTTTGATTTTTAACATCATTAGGTAACTCAATATCAAATTTAGATAAATCAAAATAAACACCAGAATCAACAACAAGAGTGATGTTTAATAAACTAGAAAATTTCAATTCACAACTATTACCACATTGACTAGTATTAGTTGCTCGTTTTTCTCGCTTCATAAAGGATTTTTCCATATTAGTTTTTGGTGGTTGTTTTGTATCAAAGAAGGCACCTAGAGGAACTAAACCAATAAAAGCGATAACTAACCATGACATAAATTTATACATATTTATTTTATCCTTTCTTTTGTGTTTAACTCCTTAAAATTAAATATATTGTTGATAAAATGCAAATTGTTCCTAAAATTTGGAAAATCGGATGTTGAGAAAATAATCTAATCATTGGTTTAAACAAATCTAAAATTTTAATATTACTTGATAGAACTTTATTAAAATATTCTAAACCCTCACGCACATAAGCTCACAAACCTAAAAAGTCATTTAAAGCAAAAATAGAAAAAACAGCAACAAGAATAAATAATATTATTAATTTAAACATTTTTTAAACCTACCTTTTTATTCGCAGCCCGTGTTGGTTAACTCACGGTCTATTTTTAGGACTATTACCACTAAATTTCTTAATTGGACCACTAGATGATTGCTTCTTAGTTCCTCAATTAGCAACTGATTTTCGATATTTTTTACGAAAACCAACTTTTGGTCGTTCGATATGAATACCTAAAATGCCACCAATTACAAGATTTATCACAAGCATAATTAGCGGAAAAATAATAATGCGAATATCTGTCCCGGGAATAGTTAAAGTTCAAATTAAATCAAAAACTTTATAAAACATATCGCCAATTAAACTAGCCATTTTTTCTAAGTTTTCCATTTTTTAAACTCCTTTACTTGTTTTTCTTATTCAGATTATTTTTTAACTTAGTAAGTATCTTACTAAATTTTTCCATTTTTAAATATTCTAATGCTTCAATATCCATTACATTATCATTTCAAAATTTATGTTGATAATTATCATTCAAAGCACGATTACTTAATTCACGCAAGAATGATAAATATTTATTATCGTAAAGATTTAAGATTGACATTGGAATTTTCAATTTAAAGAAATAAATATCTAATTCCGGAATGCTACGATACTTAATTTTGCGACCTTTTTTATCATTTTTAGCATTAATTAAAGTTAATCGTCATTGCTCGTATTCGCTTACCGATTTAAAAGTGCCATAAATAACTTGTAAATAGGGTCGAAAGATACTAACGGGTTTTTTTCTAATGCCAACAATTATTGAATTCGCAATATCACGAACTTTAACTCATATATGTTCGGCTCGTTGTCCGCTTGCTAATACGATATGGGTGAATTGGCGAGCCGAAGCAAAATATTCTTGTAAACCTTGGGTTACTCTATCATTTTCTTTATAATCAGTACCTTCAAGAAATAAGTTAGTTTCATCTCAAAGTAATAATGATTTTTCATCTAAAATTGGATAATTATAATCCAATAAAGACATATGCCCTAATGAAAGCATTTGTTTATTGGTAATCGGAAAAGTAGAAATCGTTTTTCAACCACTTAATAAGTAAGAAGCTAAAACCATTAAAGCGGTTTTTCCAGTCCCTAAGGCACCAATAATTAAATTTAAGGGTGAATTTAATAAGAAATTAATAAAACTACGACGAGCAAAGAAATGAGAAATTTTAGTATATAAAATATATAAAGCAATTAATAAATAAATAATATCAAATAGCATTAGTCAACTCTGAGGATTATAATAATGCAAAATCGCACCATAGAATCACGCAATAATAAATAAAGTGCGATTCAAAGCAACAAAATCATATAATCTTAAATTTATGTTTTTAAACAATGGCATCACTTAAATCACACTTTCTTTATTTTTATTATTATCTGCCGGGCATTAATTTTTCAAACATTTTGAAAGCGATTAAAAATAAACCAATAATCACACCAAGCAAGAAAACTCAATATGTAGCAAAGAAATTAACAACATTTGGCATATTACCACCAATAATATCAGTTCAAATATTACCGAACGCTTTAATTAATGCTTTTCATAAGTTAGTAACCGCTTGTTCACCAGTAACAGCTACTGGCGTAACCACTTCTGTTAAGAAAGTTCTAATCATATAATCACCCCCTTTCTAAACAAAATATGATTTAACCTTATAAAATAAAATAACCATAAATAAGACAATGAATACTAATACCATTCAAAACGCAATATTTGCTATTAAAAGTCAAAGTAGTTCTTTGGTTAAATCAATTTCTTTACCAGAAACTCACGCCGGAATAACTTTAATTTGAATAAATAAATCTCAAAAATATAATTTTGTCATTTCTCAATCTAAATCTTTTCAAGCAACTAAAAACATAATAATTACCGCTTAAAAGGTCAAAAGAGTATAAAAATAATTGCTGAGAAGAGCATTACAATTATTAAAATTGAAAACAAAAATACAACTTGGGGTGGTAAATCGGTAGTTGGATAAATTAATTCAATTAACTCAATAATTATTTTTTTAAACATTTTCTAAACCTACTTTTTAATTTCTTTTTCATCTTGTTCTAATAAATTTCGCTTAAACTTTGCAATAAATATTCGTTGTGAATAAGTAAAATCTTTTGGCAACTGTTTTGCTTCGCTACCATATTTCTTTTTATCTTTAAAAAACCGATAAATATTAACCGCAATATAGTATGCTAGTAATAATGTTAAAATCGTAAAAAACACTAATCCAAAAATACTCATTTTTCTTTTCTCCTTAATTTTTTAATTTTTAATTCTTATTTTAAATTGCAATTTTTCTTTCATTTTTTAACTCCTAATGTTTCATTTTTCTTAGTTGATTTCTAAATCTTAAACTTTCTAATGAAACATAATTTACACTTTCAAAGTCTATATAATTAATATTTTTAAATTCATAGATTGCTCCGCACATTTTGGTTTTAAATTTATTAACTGTTGATTTTAAGTATTTTACAAATTCAGAATTTACAGTTCGATTAACAATATTATTCAAAGTGTCGGTAAATACTTGTTTTCTAGTAATAGGGTTTTGACAGTTATATGAGAATTGATAAGCCTTGATATTTAAGTCATACTGGTTTAATGACTTTTCGTTCAAGACATTTTTAGTTATATATTTGGAGCAATATTTTACAACCATTTCATTAGTGTTTTCACGAACTCTAATATTTTTATTAATTCCATAAGGTCAAAATTGTAAAATAATTTTATGAGGTATTTTTTCGGTGATTAAAATATGAAAATGAATAACGCCTCGTTTCTGATATTCATAGGTATACAAATACTTAATATTTTTATTTTTAACTTTAAATCAGTATTTTAATTTTTTAAAAAATTTATTTAAATCACGCTTACATTTTCTAATATCAAATTCATTAACATTAGCATAAGTAAGCGTTAAGAATGTAAGTTTTTTGCAGTCTCAAAAATTATGATATGCCTTCCGAATAACATTAGATTTTGCACGAATATTGCTATTAAACAGTTTTGTATCACAGTTACCCTTATTTTTTAAACCGCTAACATTGCGGTTATTTGCTTTGATGCGTTCTAAAGGCATAACAATATTACGAATATATTGACCGTAATAAATGGTTTTCATATAAAAATCAGTCGGATTTTGAGGTTGTAAATTCATATTTTATGCTCCCGTTTTAGATTTTCGCCAGTTGTGTTATTTAATCAAGTAATAGTCGGCTTCGCCGACTAACCCGCTAGCGGGCGGGGCATACGCCTTCCGCACCGCTTCGCAGACCGAAGTGATTATCAATTAACTGGACAAGTTTTTTTGATTTTTTGATAATTCAATTTTTTGCAAGTTAACTATTTTGGGGGTTTTTTCAAAAGTTAATTCGCAACTAAAAAATGATTTAACATTTTCTTTTAACAGTTTATAAATTTCTTGTTGTTCTAGATTGTTATCATCAATTCATAAAGCCTTTTGTTCGCCGGTAGGCTCAAATAAGTCATTTTCATAACGCAAAAATTCGGCAGAATAACCTGACATCATAGAGCCATCTTTATTTTTAAATATTTTTCTTTTTATACTAACTAATTTAACTTTAAACATTATTTTTTAAATTCCTTTTACTTTTATTTTTTAAAATTTTTTTAATATGATTAATAATTTTTTTCTCACAAGCAACATGCAAATATCGTTTATCACTAAATAGATGTAAACACCAGCGACATATTTTATAATCTATCGTTCCTTTCAAAATTTAAAAACCCTTTTCATCGCAAGAATTACAGATTCCAACTGTATTTTTATTACCAACAACATAACTTTCGTTGTCGCATTCAATACAAAATATTACTGCCAAAAGAAAACACCCCCTAAAAGTTTGTAGAAAACAAAATCTTGTCATATGTATATGGTTTCTACAGTTTCTACAAAAATATGTAATATACCACAGATGTTTAGTACAATCAAGAAAAATATTAAAAAAGTAGAAATTAATTTATTAATTCTTGTAATTTTTGAAATGGTGATTTATTTTGTAATGCTGAATGACAGCGTTGGAAGTTGTAATAGTAATAATATTGATTTAAGAAATGTTGGAGTTCATTTTGATTTAATTTTTTATCCTTAACATAAAATAATTTAGTATAATGTTGATGAAACCGCTCAATTTTACCGTTACTTTGTGGCGAACGAATTGGAGTGGTTTCATGAATAACCCCATTCCTTGAAAGAAAGGCCGTAAAAGGTCTTTCTTTTACTTTGTATGCTTTTTTATTACTTCAATTAGTAGTAGTAAATTCTGGGGCATTATCAGTACGAAGGCGTTTAATAGATATTCCAAGTTCACTAAAATCTTTCATTGCTCTTTGCACAGCGTTAATCGCGTTATTGGTTCCTAAACTATCATAAATATAACCAAATACTATGCGTGTTATTTCGTCAATGAAATCATAAATATAATACTTTTTATCAACTGGAAAATTTAATGGGGTAATTATTTTGGCATCCATTTGTAAAAGACCAATCTCTGAGACTTCATAACGCTTAAAATGGCGTTTTGTTTGTTTGATTTGTTGTTTTAATTGTTTTCAACGAGAGTCAGATTTAATTCAGCGATAAAAAGTTTTAATATTTTTTGGAATTTTTGAATTTTCAATATCGTGAAAACCCATTTTTAAATTGTTAAATAAAGACCACATTCCACCGGCTTGAATATTTCTATAATCAAAATATAAATTGCATATTTTTTCACGAGAATCTAAATCATATTGATAACTAATTTTGTTAGGTTTTTTATATTTTAAAATTAAACTATTAAAATCATCATTTTGATAAGCAGCAAGAATTTTATTAGCTCATTGATAAAATGTATTTCGTATACCGTGAAAATGCTTTTTTACTAATTTATTTAAAGTTATTGGTTCTAAATAAAATTGATTACATAAATTTAAATAACTAGTAACTCGTTTTTTGGTTTTATGGTAGTGTTTATGGTTATAAATTGTTGTTAATCAACTTTGTACTTTTGCTTTTAAATCTGCTAAGTCAGCTTGGGAAATAATATATTTCATTTTTTTAAACTCCTTAAATTAAGAAAATCGCATTGCAAAAAATACGATTTTCAAACATATTTATTAAAATTGCTAATTAATTAGGTATTTTTGCTAAAAATGAACTTATAAAATATTGTGGTTTATTTAATTGATATCTATCTAAATAAACAAATGACACTTTAATACTTTCAAGTTTAGGAATTTCTCAGCCATAAGTAGTCAATATATCTTCAGATGGTTTTGGTTTATAAACACCTTCTCGTTTAAAAAAATCCTCTATAGGATTATTAATACTTTGATTTTGGATTAAAAAGCTTTTTTCAGACATATCATCTGGAAAACGAACACCTTCGTCATAAAAAGTTATTCTTCCAGCAGAGCCAAAACTCTCTACATTAAAAAATGTATTATTTAAACTAGAAAATTGTAATTTTTTTTCATAAACATTACTTCTACACCCAAAAATAAACAGTACACATACTAAATTTAAAGCTGATAAAAATTTTCGCATAAAGAAAAATCCTCCTTTCAAAGGAATTATATTATAAAAAATATTGGCAATATTTAAGAGAACTTTTTTAATATCATTAATAAGATTGCTAATGGCACTACAAATTCAAATAACATCTGAAATGCCGGAATAACTTCAAACACTGGAAAGGCGGTTTTGGTAAAATTAATCGTTGTTTTGGCAATATCCGCAATGGGGCGAATTAAAAGATTAATCCCTGAAAGACCAAGCAATCAATTTAACATACTAACAGAAGCGTGCTGAATGCCACAAGATATCGCACTAAATAAACCTCAATAAGAACAATTGGGTGTCGGAATTAAGTCATCCATATTACCACTTATTCCACCGCCAATAAAAGCCGTTGAATTCAAAATGTTAAAATCGTATAAAGAATAATGATATTTAGTACTTTCATTTTTCTTTTTATATAGTGGAAAAGTTAGCGTAAAAATATTAATTCCATACATGACATCAACTTTAGCCTTGTAAAAATGCAATTTATTGCTAGTAACATTCCATAATTGGTTATCGTATGCTTTTAACACATTAAAATTTATTTGATAAGAACTTTTACCAGTTTTAAAATCATTAGCAATTTGTTTATCTTTAACAAAAAAATAGGAACGAAAAATCATATTCTTACTATTCTGCATTGTGGAATTAAAATTAATTAAATACTGTTTGGGATAAAAGGTAATTAAGGAGCGATAGAAAAAGCCCATTTGTAAAACATTTTTAGGAATTTCTTGCATTCCTTTGTAATCTAATTCTACATAAGTAGAAGTATCCATATCAAAACTTGCATAAAAGAATTGTACGAAAAAACCACCTAAAACTTTATAAATTTTATTAAATAAACCATTAATAAAATCAACAGTTAAATCTTTTTGATAATGAAGCATAAAATCTTTAAAATCAGTTTTTAATTTATCATCATAGCGTAAAAAATGGAAAGTATTACCATAATAATTAACTTGTCCAAAAAAAGTATTAATAAAATCTCCTCCAAAACCTGTTTGTGAGCCAGATTTTCAAAGTGATTTACCATTTTCTAAAAACTCATTATTACCCACAATACTACCGTGCTCAGTTTTTATAGTGATAACATCACCAAAACTAGAAAAGGAAAGTTTCCTAAAAATAACTTTTTCAATGAAACCTTGTGGATATGAATTTTTGCGACTTAAACTAAATTTACTATTTTTTTTAAAACCATTTAATTTTATTGACACTTCATTCATATATTTAAAATTATCGTCAAAGAAATTAAAAATAGGAACTCAATATAAGTAACTATAATTAAATTTATCAAAATCTCGGCGTTGTATCATCAAATAATCTAGTTTATCTTGAAACTGAGTATAATCATACTCACCATCATTTTTATTTATTTCCGTAGGTAACGGTTGCTCGTTATCTTTCTCTGGTTGTAGTGGCACTTTAGCTGAAAATAAACTTATAAAATATTGTGGTTTATTTAATTGATATCTATCTAAATAAACAAATGACACTTTAATACTTTCAAGTTTAGGAATTTCTCAGCCATAAGTAGTCAATATATCTTCAGATGGTTTTGGTTTATAAACACCTTCTCGTTTAAAAAAATCCTCTATAGGATTATTAATACTTTGATTTTCGATTAAAAAGCTTTTTTCAGACATATCATCTGGAAAACGAACACTTTCATCATAAAAAGTTATTCTTCCAGCAGAGCCAAAACTCTCTACATTAAAAAAAGTATTTTTAATACTAATAAACTCTAATTCACAATTATTTCCGCATTGACTAAGGTTTGAGGCTCGTTTTTGTCGTTTCATAAAGGAATGTTCCATATTAGGTTTTGGTGGTTGTTTTGTATCAAAGAAAGCCCCTAATGGCACCAAACCAATAAACATTATAATAAATCAAGAAATAATCTTATGCATCTCATCACGCCTTAAAACTCTTTTTTATCGCTTTAAAAGCATCACAAAATTTATATTGATTATGTTGTGGACATTCACAATTAACAACTTGCATTTGGTGCTTTCTAAAAACTTTATTAAAGTAATAACCCCTAATAATTAATTTATTAATACCAGTTATTAACAAATAAACGATTAATAATCAAAAATACACCTTAAAAACTACATTTTGGAAATCAAACAATATAAAATCTTTAAAAAACTCATCTGTGTTAGTTCGAATTTTTGTTAAAAACACTCAAATTATAACCATAACAGTATGAAATATAATAAAAAAATGCATAAAACCTAAAACGCTTTTAAATAATTTAATACTTAATATTTTCTTTAACATTTTCATTTTTTAACTCCTTAAAATTAAATATATTGTTGATAAAATACAAATCGTTCCTAAAATTTGAAAAATCGGATGTTGGGAAAATAACCTTATCATTGGTTTAAACAAATCTAAAATTTTAATATTATTTGATAGAACTTTATTAAAATATTCTAAACCCTCACGCACATAGGCTCATAAACCTAAAAAGTCGTTTAAAGCAAAAATGGAAAAAACAGCAACAAGAATAAATAATATTATTAATTTAAACATTTTCTAAAACCTACCTTTTTATTCGCCGTCCGGCTGCTTAACTCACGGTCTATTTTTAGGGCTATTACCACTAAATTTCTTAATTGAACCACTAGATGATTGTTTCTTAGTTCCTCAATTAGCAACTGATTTTCGATATTTTTTACGAAAACCAACTTTTGGTCGTTCAATATGAATACCTAAAATACCACCAATTACAAGATTTATCACAAGCATAATTAGCGGAAAAATAATAATGCGAATATCTGTTCCGGGAATGGTTAAAGTTCAAATTAAATCAAAAACTTTATAAAACATATCGCCAATCAAACTAGCCATTTTTTCTAAGTTTTCCATTTTTTAAACTCCTTTACTTGTTTTTCTTCTTCAGATTATTTTTTAACTTAGTAAGTATCTTACTGAATTTTTCCATTTTTAAATATTCTAATGCTTCAATATCCATTACATTATCATTTCAAAATTTATGTTGATAATTATCATTCAAAGCACGATTACTTAATTCACGCAAGAATGATAAATATTTATTATCATAAAGGTTTAAAATTGACATCGGAATTTTTAATTTAAAGAAATAAATGTCTAATTCCGGAATGCTACGATACTTGATTTTGCGACCTTTTTTATCATTTTTTGCATTAATTAGCGTTAATCGTCATTGTTCGTATTCACTTACCGATTTAAAAGTGCCATAAATAACTTGTAAATAAGGACGAAAGATACTAACCGGTTTTTTTCTAATACCAACAATTATTGAATTCGCAATATCACGAACTTTAACTCATATATGTTCGGCTCTTTGTCCGCTCGCTAATACAATATGGGTGAATTGTCGAGCCGAAGCAAAATATTCTTGTAAACCTTGGGTTACTCTATCATTTTCTTTATAATCAGTACCTTCAAGAAATAAATTAGTTTCATCTCATAACAGTAAATGTTTTTCATCTAAAATTGGATAATTATAATCTAAAAGTGACATATGCCCTAATGAAAGCATTTGTTTATCTGTAATCGGAAAAGTAGAAATCGTTTTTCAACCACTTAATAAGTAAGAAGTTAAAACCATTAAAGCGGTTTTTCCAGTCCCTAAGGCACCAATGACTAAATTTAAAGGTGAATTTAATAAGAAATTAATAAAACTTCGACGAGCAAAGAAATGAGAAATTTTAGTATATAAAATATACAAAGCAATTAATAAATAAATAATATCAAATAGCATTCGTCAACTCTGAGGATTATAATAATGCAAAATCGCACCATAGAATCACTCAATAATAAATAAAGTGCGATTTAAAGCAACAAAATCATATAATCTTAAATTTATTTTTTTAAACAATAGCATCACTTAAATCACACTTTCTTTATTTTTATTATTATCTGCCGGGCATTAATTTTTCAAACATTTTGAAAGCGATTAAAAATAAACCAATAATCACCCCAAGCAAGAAAACTCAATATGTAGCAAAGAAATTAACGACATTTGGCATATTACCACCAATAATGTCAGTTCAAATATTACCGAACGCTTTAATTAATGCTTTTCATAAGTTAGTAACCGCTTGTTCACCAGTAACAGCTACTGGCGTAACCACTTCTGTTAAGAAAGTTCTAATCATATAATCACCCCCTTTCTAAACAAAATATGATTTAACCTTATAAAATAAAATAACCATAAATAAGATAATGAATACTAATACCATTCAAAAGGCAATATTCGCTATTAAAAGTCAAAGTAGTTCTTTAGTTAAATCAATTTCTTTACCAGAAACTCACGCTGGAATAATTTTAATTTGAATAAATAAATCTCAAAAATACAATTTTGTCATTTCTCAATCTAAATCTTTTCAAGCAACTAAAAACATAATAATTACCCCTTAAAAGGTCAAAAGAGTAGAAAAATAATGGCCGAGAACAGCATTACAATTATTAAAATTGAAAACAAAAATACAACTTGGGGTGGTAAATCGGCAGATGGATAAATTAATTCAATTAACTCAATAATTATTTTTTTAAACATTTTCTAAACCTACTTTTTAATTTCTTTTTCATCTTGTTCTAATAAATTTCGCTTAAATTTTGCAATAAATATTCGTTGTGCATAAGTAAAATCTTTTGGCAACTGTTTTGCTTCGCTACCATATTTCTTTTTATCTTTAAAAAACCGATAAATATTAACCGCAATATAGTATGCTAGTAATAATGTTAAAATCGTAAAGAACACTAGCCCAAATATACTCATTTTTCTTTTCTCCTTAATTTTCTAATTTTTAATTCTTATTTTAAATTGCAATTTTTCTTTTATTTTTTAACTCCTAATGTTTCATTTTTCTTAGTTGATTTCTAAATCTTAAACTTTCTAATGAAGCATAATTTGCACTTTCAAAGTCTATATAATTAATATTTTTAAATTCATAGATTGCTCCGCACATTTTGGTTTTAAAGTTATTAACTGTTGATTTTAAGTATTTTACAAATTCAGAATTTACAGTTCGATTAACAATATTATTCAAAGTATCGGTAAATACTTGTTTTCTAGTAATAGGATTTTGACAGTTATATGAGAATTGATAAGCCTTGATATTTAAGTCATACTGGTTTAATGACTTTTCGTTCAGGACATTTTTAGTTATATATTTAGAGCAATATTTTACGACCATTTCATTAGTGTTTTCACGAACTCTAATATTTTTATTAATTCCATAAGGTCAAAATTGTAAAATAACTTTATAAGGTATTTTTTCGGTGATTAAAATATGAAAATGAATAACACCTCGTTTTTGATATTCATAGGTATACAAGTATTTAATATTTTTATTTTTAACTTTAAATCAATATTTTAATTTTTTAAAAAACTTATTTAAATCACGCTTACATTTTTTAATATCAAATTCATTAACATCAGCATAAGTAAGAGTTAAGAATGTAAGTTTTTTGCAGTCTCAAAAATTATGATATGCCTTCCGAATAACATTAGATTTTGCACGAATATTGCTATTAAGCAGTTTTGTATCACAATTACCCTTATTTTTTAAACCGCTAGCATTACGAGTATTTGCTTTGATGCGTTCTAAGGGTATAACAACATTACGAATATATTGACCGTAATAAATGGTTTTCATATAAAAATCGGTCGGATTTTGAAGTTGTAAATTCATATTTTATGCTCCAGTTTTAGATTTTCGCCAGTTGTGTTATTTAATCAAGTAATAGTCGGCTTCGCCGACTAACCCGCTAGCGGGCGGGGCGGCATACGCCTTCCGCACCGCTTCGCAGACCGAAGTGATTATCAATTAACTGGACAAATTTTTTTGATTTTTTTATAATTCAATTTTTTCCAAGTTAACTATTTTGGGGGTTTTTTCAAAAGTTAATTCGCAACTAAAAAATGATTTAACGTTTTCTTTTAACAGTTTATAAATTTCTTGTTGTTCTAGATTGTTATCATCAATTCATAAAGCCTTTTGTTCGCCCGTAGGCTCAAATAAGTCATTTTCATAACGCAAAAATTCGGCAGAATAACCTTACATCATAGAGCCATCTTTATTTTTAAATATTTTTCTTTTTATACTAACTAATTTAACTTTAAACATTATTATCTAAATTCCTTTTACTTTTATTTTTTAAAATTTTTTTAATATGATTAATAAATTTTTTCTCACAAGCAACATGCAAATATCGTTTATCACTAAATAGATGTAAACACCAGCGACATATTTTATAATTTATCTTTCCTTTCAAAATTTAAAAACCCTTTTCATCGCAAGGATTACAGATTCCAACTGTATTTTTATTACCAATGACATAGCTTTCGCTGTCGCATTCAATACAAAATATTACTGCCAAAAGAATATACCCCCAAATAATTTATAAAAACCAAATGTACTAAACATCTATGGTTTCTACAGTTTCTACAAAAATATGTAATATACCACAGACTTATGACAAGAACAAGAGGGTTTTTAAAAAGGGTGAATTTAATTTTTACTTAAAATTTTTATAAATAACGACAAAATTATAAGAAAGTTTTTTAAAATAGTTTATAATTAAATTCCAAGGTAAAAAGATTGTAGATTATTTTTTTGGTAGAAAGGCTGTTGATTGTTGAATAAATTTTTATTAATTAGACTTCTTGCATAACCTATTAAAAAATTACAAATATTTGTAAAAAGACAGTAATAGAAAAATATAATTTTAATTAATTATGTCTTTTATCTAAAAAATTAATATTTTGCCACAACAAAAAATGAATTTATTATTTAAATTCTTTAATTTTAAATAAATCTTTTATGTTAAATTAATAATTGCAAATTATAAATTGAGGCAATTAAATTAAATCTTAAACCAAATCTTTTTCTACGATTACGATATTTTTCTGTCATAATTTTAAATTTTTTAAGAATAGCAAAAATATTTTCAATAATAATTCTCATTTTTGAAACTAGTCTATTATGTTGTTTTTGTGCTTTATTTAAATGGTTTTTATTTGTTTTCTTTGTAGGTATTAGAACATTATTGTGAATTTTTTGTATTCCTTGATAACCACTATCAACTATTAATTTGGTATTTTTTAAAATTGAGATTTTTGATTCTTTAAATAAAGCATAATCATGTTTTTTCCCAAGTGAAAAACTTGTTGCAATAATTTTTCTGGTTTCTTGTTCGATAATTACTTGTGTTTTAATGGTGTGTTTTTTCTTTTTACCAGAATAAGATTGTTTTTGTCTTTTTTTGGGCGTTGGATTGGAGTTTCGGTAGCATCAATAATAATAGTTTTATCATTAAAATAATCATTTATTAGTGCTTTTTTACCAGCAAGTTGTTGAAAATCAGAGTTTTTAATTAAAATATCTTCAATTCACTTGATATTCCGATAACAATTAGCTTCACTAATTCCGAAATTTTTACCAAGATGAAAATAAGTCTGATATTCTCGTCAATATGATAAAGTCATCAATAATCTATTTTCTAGTGATAATTTATTAGTTTTACCACCTTTTTTAAATTTTTCTATTTCAGCTACTTGTAAAATATCTAACATTTTATTAAAAGTGGATTTTTTTATTCCTGTTAATCTTAACCATTCTTTATCATTAAGAGTATTAAATTTATTATTGTTCATATTTTGATATCCTCATAAATTATATTTTATAAGAATATTTTAATAAAAAAAGTATCGCAAGAAGTCTATTAGTAAAAATTCACGAAAAGGAAATTAATTAATATGAAAAAATTATTAGGAATCTTAGGAACAATTACCATTGCAGGAAGCGGAATAGCAGGACTTGTCGGAAATGCCCCAGCAAAAAATAATATTGTTTATCAACAAACAAATAATTTAGAAACTTTAAAAAGAAACAAAAGACAATGAGCTCAAATTGGAGGGGCAATCGGTCTTGCCTCTGGTATTGCCGGATTGGCGGATTCTTATAAAAGCGGTGGCGTAGTAAAAGATACTTCAAATTTTATTGATAAAAACTACAATTCTCAACAAAATACAGCCATTAAGAATGGTCTCGCTTGAGGAGGTTGAGGTTAATAAAAAAAGTAATCATTCAAACTTCTAGAAATTACTTTGTTAAAATTTTTTGTAATGTTTGAAATGGAGTTTTAGTGTTTAATGATGAATGATGACGCTCAAAGTTATAAAAGTAATAATATTTGTTTAAATAATGTTGAAGTTCGTTTTGATTTGATTTTTTATCATTAGCATAAAATAATTTGGTATAATGTTGGTGGAATCGTTCAATCTTTCCGTTACTCTGCGGAGAACGGATTGGTGTGGTTTCATGGACAATTCCGTTCCTCGAAAGAAAGGTTGTAAAAGGCCTTTCTTTTACTTTGTACGATTTTTTATTGCTTCAATTAGTAGTAGTAAATTCAGGAGCGTTGTCAGTACGAAGGCGTTTAATAGTTATGCCAAGTTCACGAAAATCTTTCATTGCTCTTTGCACAGCATTAATGGCATTGTTAGTTCCTAAACTATCATAAACATAGCCAAATACTATGCGTGTCATTTCGTCAATGAAATCATAAATGTAATATTTTTTATCAACCGGAAAATTTGATGGGGTAATAATTTTGGCATCCATTTGTAAAAGACCAATCTCGGAGACTTCGTAACGCTTAAAATGGCGTTTTGTTTGTTTGATTTGTTGTTTTAATTCTTTTCAACGAGGGTCAGATTTAATTCAGCGATAAAAAGTTTTGATATTTTTTGGAATTTCTGAATTTTTGACATTATGAAAATTAATTTTTAAATTATTAAATAAAGACCACATTCCACCGGCTTGAAGATTTTTGTAATCAAAATATAAGTCACATAATTTTTTGCGAGAATTTAAACTATATTGATAATTAAGATTTTGTGGTTTTGTAGTTTTAAACAATAACAAATCTAAGTTGTCAGAATAATAAGCCGTCATAATTTTTTCTGCCCAACGATAAAAGGTTTTCGTTGCATTCTTAAAATATTTTTTAATAAGTTTTGTTAAAGTAGTTTCTTCAATATAGAAATAAGTACATAAATTTAAATAGGCGGTAATGCGTTTTTTAGTTTTATAGTAATAAGGATTATGACAATTAGCACTTAGTCAGCTTTGTACTTTTGCTTTTAAATCTGCTAAATCAGCTTGGGAAATAATATATTTCATTTTTAAACTCCTTAAATTAAGAAAATCGTATTACAAAAAATACGATTTTCAAGAATGGTTGTTAAATTAATGAGGCATTTTGGCAGAAAAAGATGTTATAACTCAGTTCTGATAATAATTTTGATTAGAAAATGTAATTTTAACATCAACAAGTTTATCAATAAAATATTTCTCATAATAAGAAACGATAGGAAAGCTATCTTTAACAACTCTTGTCGCATTAGATTTATAAAAATCTCTAACTTTTATTCTGGTTAAAAAATCATTATAATCATAATATTTAAAACCATATTCAAAATTTTCAAAATCAGAATTAGGAACAACAATATCAGAGGGTAATTGATTTTTAACATCACTAATATCTATACCAGTCACACTACCAAAATTACGAATAATCGTTAAATAGCTATTTGAAATTTCAGGAAATGATAAATCATATTTTTTAAAATTACTGATATTTTTACTACATCCAGAAATAAACACTACACACATTAAATTTAAAGCTGATAAAAATTTTCACATAAAGAAAAATCCTCCTTTCAAAGGAATTATATTATAAAAAATAATGGAAATATTTAAGAGAACTTTTTTAATATCATTAATAAAATTGCTAATGGCACTACAAACTCAAATAACATCTGAAATGTCGGGACAACTTCAAATACCGGAAAGGCAGTTTTTGTAAAATTAATTGTTGTTTTAGCAATATCGGCAATAGGACGAATTAAAAGATTAATCCCAGAAAGACCAAGTAATCAATTTAACACACCAACAGAAGCGTGCTGAATACCACAAGATATGGCACTAAATAATCCCCAATAAGAACAATTAGGTGTTGGAATTAAATCATTCATGTCGCCACTTATTCCGCCACCAATAAAAGCCGTTGAATTCAAAATGTTAAAATCGTATAAAGAATAATGATATTCAGTGCTTTCATTTTTCTTTTTATACAGCGGGAAGGTCAGTGTAAAAATATTAATCCCATACATTACATCAACTTTGGCATTGTAAAAATGCAATTTATTACTAGTGGCATTTCATAATTGGTTATCATATGCTTTTAACACATTAAAATCTATTTTATAAGAACTTTTACCGGTATTAAAACCATTGGCGGTTTGTTTATCTTTAACAAAAAAATATGAACGAAAAATCATATTTTTACTATTTTCAATTGTTGAACCAAAATTAATTAAATATTGTTTGGGATAAAAGGTAATTAATGAGCGATAGAAAAAGCCCATTTGTAAAACATTTTTAGGAATTTGTTGCATCCCTTTGTAATCTAATTCTACATAAGTAGAGGCATCCATATCAAAACTGGCATAAAAGAATTGTGTAAAAAAGCCACCTAAAACTTTATAAATTTTATTAAATAAATCATTAATGAAATCAATAGTTAAATCTTCTTGATAATGAAGCATAAAATCTTTAAAATCAGTTTTTAATTTATCATCATAGCGTAAAAAATGGAAAGTATTACCATAATAATTAACTTGCCCAAAAAAGGTATTAATAAAATTTCCTCCAAAACTTGTTTCCGAACCAGATCTTCAAAGCGATTTACCATTTTCTAAAAACTCATTATAGCCAACAATGCTACCATGTTCAGTTTTTATAGTAATAACATCACCAAAACTAGAAAAGGAAAGTTCTCTAAAAATAACTTTTTCAATAAAACCGGGTGGATATGAATTTTTGCGACTTAAATTAAATTTACTATTTTGTTTAAAACCATTTAATTTAATTGATATTTCACTCATATATTTAAAATTATCATCAAAGAAATTAAAAATTGGCACTCAATATAAATAACTATAATTAAATTTATCAAAATCTCGGCGTTGTATCATTAAATAATCAAGTTTATCTTGAAACTGATTATACTGATATTCACCATCACTTTTAGTTATTGCAGTTGGTAATAATTGTTCATCATCTTTTTCGGGTACTTGAATTACAGGAGGAGGCGGAGCAACATATACTTTTGCAGAAAAAGATGTTATAACTCAGTTCTGATAATAATTTTGATTAGAAAATGTAATTTTAACATCAACAAGTTTATCAATAAAATATTTCTCATAATAAGAAACGATAGGAAAGCTATCTTTAACAACTCTTGTCGCATTAGATTTATAAAAATCTCTAACTTTTATTCTGGATGAAAAATCATTATAATCATAATATTTAAAACCATATTCAAAATCTTCAAAATCAGAATTAGGAACAACAATATCAGAGGGTAATTGATTTTTAACATCACTAATATCTATACCAGTCACACTACCAAAATTACGAATAATCGTTAAATAGCTATTTGAAATTTCCTGAAATTTCAACTCACAAATTTCACCACATTGACTAGGGTTTGTAGCTCGTTTTTCTCGTTTCATAAAAAATTGTTCCATATTAGGTTTTGGTGGTTTTTTTGTATCAAAGAAGGCACCTAGAGGGACTAAACCAATAAAAACGATAACTAACCACGACATAAATTTATACATATCTATTTGTCCTTTCTTTTGCGTTTAACTTCTTAAAATAAAGTATATTGTTGATAAAATACAAATCGTTCCTAAAATTTGGAAAATTGGATGTTGAGAAAATAACCTTATCATTGGTTTAAACAAATCTAAAATTTTAATATTACTTGATAGAACTTTATTAAAATATTCTAAACCCTCACGCACATAAGCTCATAAACCTAAAAAGTCGTTTAAAGCAAAAATAGAAAAAACAGCGATAAGAATAAATAAAATTATTAATTTAAACATTTTAAAAACCTACCTTTTTATTCGCCGTCCGTGTTGGTTAACTCACGGTCTGTTTTTAGGACTATTACCACTAAATTTCTTAATTGGGCCACTAGATGATTTTTTCTTAGTTCCTCAATTAGCAACTGATTTTTGGTATTTTTTACGAAAACCAACTTTTGGTCGTTCAATATGAATACCTAAAATGCCACCAATTACAAGATTTATCACAAGCATAATTAGTGGAAAAATAATAATGCGAATATCTGTTCCGGGAATGGTTAAAGTTCAAATTAAATCAAAAACTTTATAAAACATATCGCCAATCAAACTAGCCATTTTTTCTAAGTTTTCCATTTTTAAACTCCTTTACTTATTTTTCTTATTTAGATTATTTTTTAACTTAGTAAGTATTTTACTGAATTTTTCCATTTTTAAATATTCTAACGCTTCAATATCCATTACATTATCATTTCAAAATTTATGCTGATAATTATCATTCAAAGCACGATTACTTAATTCACGCAAAAATGATAAATATTTATTATCATAAAGGTTTAAAATTGACATCGGAATTTTCAATTTAAAGAAATAAATGTCTAATTCGGGAATACTACGATATTTGATTTTGCGACCTTTTTTATCATTTTTTGCATTAATTAGCGTTAATCGTCATTGCTCGTATTCGCTTACTGATTTAAAAGTGCCATAAATAACTTGTAAATAGGGTCGGAAAATACTAACTGGTTTTTTTCTAATCCCAACAATTATTGAATTCGCAATATCGCGAACTTTAACTCATATATGTTCGGCTCGTTGTCCGCTGGCTAATACGATATGGGTAAATTGGCGAGCTGAAGCAAAATATTCTTGTAAACCTTGGGTTACTCTATCGTTTTCTTTATAGTCAGTACCTTCAAGAAATAAATTAGTTTCATCTCAAAGTAATAATGATTTTTCATCTAAAATTGGATAATTATAATCTAATAAAGACATATGCCCTAATGAAAGCATTTGCTTATTGGTAATCGGAAAAGTAGAAATCGTTTTTCAACCACTTAATAAGTAAGAAGCTAAAACCATTAAAGCAGTTTTTCCCGTTCCTAAAGCACCAATGACTAAATTTAAGGGTGAATTTAATAAGAAATTAATAAAACTACGACGAGCAAAGAAGAGAGAAATTTTAGTATACAAAATATACAAAGCAATTAATAAATAAGTAATATCAAATAACATTCGTCAACTTTGGGGATTATAATAATGCAAAATTGCACCATAAAATCACGCAATAATAAATAAAGTGCGATTTAAAGCGACAAAATCATGTAATCTTAAATTTATTTTTTTAAACAATAGCATCACTTAAATCACACTTTCTTTATTTTTATTACTATCTGCCGGGCATTAATTTTTCAAACATTTTGAAAGCGATTAAAAATAAACCAATAATCACACCAAGCAAGAAAACTCAATATGTAGCAAAGAAATTAACGACATTTGGCATATTGCCACCAATAATATCAGTTCAAATATTACCAAATGCTTTAATTAATGCTTTTCATAAGTTAGTAACCGCTTGTTCACCAGTAATTGCTACTGGTGTTATTGCTCCATCAAGAAAAGTTGTAAACATATAATCACCCCCTTTCTAAACAAAATATGATTTAACCTTATAAAATAAAATAACCATAAATAAGACAATGAATACTAATACCATTCAAAAGGCAATATTTGCTATTAAAAGTCAAAGTAGTTCTTGGGTTAAATCAATTTCTTTACCGGAAACTCACGCCGGAATAGTTGTAATTTGGATAAATAAATCTCAAAAATACAATTTTGTCATTTCTCAATTTAAATCTTTTCAAGCAACTAAAAACATAATAATTACCGCTTAAAAGGTCAAAAGAGTAGAAAAATAATTGCTGAGAAGAGCATTACAATTATTAAAATTGAAAATAAAAATACAACTTGGGGTGGTAAATCGGCAGTTGGGTAAATTAATTCGATTAACTCAATAATTATTTTTTTAAACATTTTCTAAACCTACTTTTTAATTTCTTTTTCATCTTGTTCTAACAAATTTCGTTTAAACTTTGCAATAAATATTCGTTGTGCATAAGTAAAATCTTTTGGTAGCTGTTTTGCTTCACTACCATATTTCTTTTTATCTTTAAAAAAACGATAAATATTAACCGCAATATAGTATGCCAGTAATAATGTTAAAATCGTAAAAAACACTAATCCAAAAATACTCATTTTTCTTTTCTCCTTAATTTTCTAATTTTTAATTGTTATTTTAAATTGCAATTTTTCTTTCATTTTTTAACTCCTAATGTTTGATTTTTCTTAGTTGGTTTCTAAATCTTAAACTTTCTAATGAAGCATAATTTGCACTTTCAAAGTCTATATAATTAATATTTTTAAATTCATAGATTGCTCCGCACATTTTGGTTTTAAAGTTATTAACTGTTGATTTTAAGTATTTTACAAATTCGGAATTTACGGTTCGATTAACAATATTATTCAAAGTATCGGTAAATACTTGTTTTCTAGTAATGGGATTTTGACAGTTATATGAGAATTGATAAGCCTTGATATTTAAGTCATATTGATTTAATGATTTTTCATTCAGAACATTTTTAGTTATATATTTGGAGCAGTATTTTACAACCATTTCATTAGTGTTTTCACGAACTCTAATATTTTTATTAATGCCATAAGGTCAAAATTGTAAAATAATTTTATGTGGTATTTTTTCGGTAATTAAAATATGAAAATGAATAACGCCTCGTTTCTGATATTCATAGGTATACAAATACTTAATATTTTTATTTTTAACTTTAAATCAGTATTTTAATTTTTTAAAAAATTTATTTAAATCACGCTTACATTTTCTAATATCAAATTCATTAACATCAGCATAAGTAAGCGTTAAGAATGTAAGTTTTTTACAGTCTCAAAAATTATGATATGCCTTCCGAATGATATTAGATTTTGCACGAATATTGCTATTAAGCAATTTTGTATCACAATTACCCTTATTTTTTAAACCGCTAGCATTACGAGTATTTGCTTTGATGCATTCTAAAGGCATAACAATATTACGAATATATTGACCATAATAAATCGTTTTCATATAAAAATCAGTTGGATTTTGAGATTGTAAATTCATATTTTATGCTCCCGTTTTAGATTTTCGCCAGTTGTGTTATTTAATCAAGTAATAGTCGGCTTCGCCGACTAACCCGCTAGCGGGCGGGGCATACGCCTTCCGCACCGCTTCGCAGACCGAAGTGATTATCAATTAACTGGACAAGTTTTTTTGATTTTTTGATAATTCAATTTTTTGCAAGTTAACTATTTTGGGGGTTTTTTCAAAAGTTAATTCGCAACTAAAAAATGATTTAACATTTTCTTTTAACAGTTTATAAATTTCTTGTTGTTCTAGATTGTTATCATCAATTCATAAAGCCTTTTGTTCGCCGGTAGGCTCAAATAAGTCATTTTCATAACGCAAAAATTCGGCAGAATAACCTGACATCATAGAGCCATCTTTATTTTTAAATATTTTTCTTTTTATACTAACTAATTTAACTTTAAACATTATTTTTTAAATTCCTTTTACTTTTATTTTTTAAAATTTTTTTAATATGATTAATAATTTTTTTCTCACAAGCAACATGCAAATATCGTTTATCACTAAATAGATGTAAACACCAGCGACATATTTTATAATCTATCGTTCCTTTCAAAATTTAAAAACCCTTTTCATCGCAAGAATTACAGATTCCAACTGTATTTTTATTACCAACAACATAACTTTCGTTGTCGCATTCAATACAAAATATTACTGCCAAAAGAAAACACCCCCTAAAAGTTTGTAGAAAACAAAATCTTGTCATATGTATATGGTTTCTACATCATTATCAAAAGTATGTAATATACCACAGACTTATGACAAGAACAAGAGGGTTTTTAAAAAGGGTGAATTTAATTTTTACTTAAAATTTTTATAAATAACGACAAAATTATAAGAAAGTTTTTTAAAATAGTTTATAATTAAATTCCAAGGTAAAAAGATTGTAGATTATTTTTTTGGTAGAAAGGCTGTTGATTGTTGAATAAATTTTTATTAATTAGTAAAAATTCACGAAAAGGAAATTAATTAATATGAAAAAATTATTAGGAATCTTAGGAACAATTACCATTGCAGGAAGCGGAATAGCAGGACTTGTCGGAAATGCCCCAGCAAAAAATAATATTGTTTATCAACAAACAAATAATTTAGAAACTTTAAAAAGAAACAAAAGACAATGAGCTCAAATTGGAGGGGCAATCGGTCTTGCCTCTGGTATTGCCGGATTGGCGGATTCTTATAAAAGCGGTGGCGTAGTAAAAGATACTTCAAATTTTATTGATAAAAACTACAATTCTCAACAAAATACAGCCATTAAGAATGGTCTCGCTTGAGGAGGTTGAGGTTAATAAAAAAAGTAATCATTCAAACTTCTAGAAATTACTTTGTTAAAATTTTTTGTAATGTTTGAAATGGAGTTTTAGTGTTTAATGATGAATGATGACGCTCAAAGTTATAAAAGTAATAATATTTGTTTAAATAATGTTGAAGTTCGTTTTGATTTGATTTTTTATCATTAGCATAAAATAATTTGGTATAATGTTGGTGGAATCGTTCAATCTTTCCGTTACTCTGCGGAGAACGGATTGGTGTGGTTTCATGGACAATTCCGTTCCTCGAAAGAAAGGTTGTAAAAGGCCTTTCTTTTACTTTGTACGATTTTTTATTGCTTCAATTAGTAGTAGTAAATTCAGGAGCGTTGTCAGTACGAAGGCGTTTAATAGTTATGCCAAGTTCACGAAAATCTTTCATTGCTCTTTGCACAGCATTAATGGCATTGTTAGTTCCTAAACTATCATAAACATAGCCAAATACTATGCGTGTCATTTCGTCAATGAAATCATAAATGTAATATTTTTTATCAACCGGAAAATTTGATGGGGTAATAATTTTGGCATCCATTTGTAAAAGACCAATCTCGGAGACTTCGTAACGCTTAAAATGGCGTTTTGTTTGTTTGATTTGTTGTTTTAATTCTTTTCAACGAGGGTCAGATTTAATTCAGCGATAAAAAGTTTTGATATTTTTTGGAATTTCTGAATTTTTGACATTATGAAAATTAATTTTTAAATTATTAAATAAAGACCACATTCCACCGGCTTGAAGATTTTTGTAATCAAAATATAAGTCACATAATTTTTTGCGAGAATTTAAACTATATTGATAATTAAGATTTTGTGGTTTTGTAGTTTTAAACAATAACAAATCTAAGTTGTCAGAATAATAAGCCGTCATAATTTTTTCTGCCCAACGATAAAAGGTTTTCGTTGCATTCTTAAAATATTTTTTAATAAGTTTTGTTAAAGTAGTTTCTTCAATATAGAAATAAGTACATAAATTTAAATAGGCGGTAATGCGTTTTTTAGTTTTATAGTAATAAGGATTATGACAATTAGCACTTAGTCAGCTTTGTACTTTTGCTTTTAAATCTGCTAAATCAGCTTGGGAAATAATATATTTCATTTTTAAACTCCTTAAATTAAGAAAATCGTATTACAAAAAATACGATTTTCAAGAATGGTTGTTAAATTAATGAGGCATTTTGGCAGAAAAAGATGTTATAACTCAGTTCTGATAATAATTTTGATTAGAAAATGTAATTTTAACATCAACAAGTTTATCAATAAAATATTTCTCATAATAAGAAACGATAGGAAAGCTATCTTTAACAACTCTTGTCGCATTAGATTTATAAAAATCTCTAACTTTTATTCTGGTTAAAAAATCATTATAATCATAATATTTAAAACCATATTCAAAATTTTCAAAATCAGAATTAGGAACAACAATATCAGAGGGTAATTGATTTTTAACATCACTAATATCTATACCAGTCACACTACCAAAATTACGAATAATCGTTAAATAGCTATTTGAAATTTCAGGAAATGATAAATCATATTTTTTAAAATTACTGATATTTTTACTACATCCAGAAATAAACACTACACACATTAAATTTAAAGCTGATAAAAATTTTCACATAAAGAAAAATCCTCCTTTCAAAGGAATTATATTATAAAAAATAATGGAAATATTTAAGAGAACTTTTTTAATATCATTAATAAAATTGCTAATGGCACTACAAACTCAAATAACATCTGAAATGTCGGGACAACTTCAAATACCGGAAAGGCAGTTTTTGTAAAATTAATTGTTGTTTTAGCAATATCGGCAATAGGACGAATTAAAAGATTAATCCCAGAAAGACCAAGTAATCAATTTAACACACCAACAGAAGCGTGCTGAATACCACAAGATATGGCACTAAATAATCCCCAATAAGAACAATTAGGTGTTGGAATTAAATCATTCATGTCGCCACTTATTCCGCCACCAATAAAAGCCGTTGAATTCAAAATGTTAAAATCGTATAAAGAATAATGATATTCAGTGCTTTCATTTTTCTTTTTATACAGCGGGAAGGTCAGTGTAAAAATATTAATCCCATACATTACATCAACTTTGGCATTGTAAAAATGCAATTTATTACTAGTGGCATTTCATAATTGGTTATCATATGCTTTTAACACATTAAAATCTATTTTATAAGAACTTTTACCGGTATTAAAACCATTGGCGGTTTGTTTATCTTTAACAAAAAAATATGAACGAAAAATCATATTTTTACTATTTTCAATTGTTGAACCAAAATTAATTAAATATTGTTTGGGATAAAAGGTAATTAATGAGCGATAGAAAAAGCCCATTTGTAAAACATTTTTAGGAATTTGTTGCATCCCTTTGTAATCTAATTCTACATAAGTAGAGGCATCCATATCAAAACTGGCATAAAAGAATTGTGTAAAAAAGCCACCTAAAACTTTATAAATTTTATTAAATAAATCATTAATGAAATCAATAGTTAAATCTTCTTGATAATGAAGCATAAAATCTTTAAAATCAGTTTTTAATTTATCATCATAGCGTAAAAAATGGAAAGTATTACCATAATAATTAACTTGCCCAAAAAAGGTATTAATAAAATTTCCTCCAAAACTTGTTTCCGAACCAGATCTTCAAAGCGATTTACCATTTTCTAAAAACTCATTATAGCCAACAATGCTACCATGTTCAGTTTTTATAGTAATAACATCACCAAAACTAGAAAAGGAAAGTTCTCTAAAAATAACTTTTTCAATAAAACCGGGTGGATATGAATTTTTGCGACTTAAATTAAATTTACTATTTTGTTTAAAACCATTTAATTTAATTGATATTTCACTCATATATTTAAAATTATCATCAAAGAAATTAAAAATTGGCACTCAATATAAATAACTATAATTAAATTTATCAAAATCTCGGCGTTGTATCATTAAATAATCAAGTTTATCTTGAAACTGATTATACTGATATTCACCATCACTTTTAGTTATTGAAGTTGGTAATAATTGTTCATCATCTTTTTCGGGTACTTGAATTACAGGAGGAGGCGGAGCAACATATACTTTTGCAGAAAAAGATGTTATAACTCAGTTCTGATAATAATTTTGATTAGAAAATGTAATTTTAACATCAACAAGTTTATCAATAAAATATTTCTCATAATAAGAAACGATAGGAAAGCTATCTTTAACAACTCTTGTCGCATTAGATTTATAAAAATCTCTAACTTTTATTCTGGATGAAAAATCATTATAATCATAATATTTAAAACCATATTCAAAATCTTCAAAATCAGAATTAGGAACAACAATATCAGAGGGTAATTGATTTTTAACATCACTAATATCTATACCAGTCACACTACCAAAATTACGAATAATCGTTAAATAGCTATTTGAAATTTCCTGAAATTTCAACTCACAAATTTCACCACATTGACTAGGGTTTGTAGCTCGTTTTTCTCGTTTCATAAAAAATTGTTCCATATTAGGTTTTGGTGGTTTTTTTGTATCAAAGAAGGCACCTAGAGGGACTAAACCAATAAAAACGATAACTAACCACGACATAAATTTATACATATCTATTTGTCCTTTCTTTTGCGTTTAACTTCTTAAAATAAAGTATATTGTTGATAAAATACAAATCGTTCCTAAAATTTGGAAAATTGGATGTTGAGAAAATAACCTTATCATTGGTTTAAACAAATCTAAAATTTTAATATTACTTGATAGAACTTTATTAAAATATTCTAAACCCTCACGCACATAAGCTCATAAACCTAAAAAGTCGTTTAAAGCAAAAATAGAAAAAACAGCGATAAGAATAAATAAAATTATTAATTTAAACATTTTAAAAACCTACCTTTTTATTCGCCGTCCGTGTTGGTTAACTCACGGTCTGTTTTTAGGACTATTACCACTAAATTTCTTAATTGGGCCACTAGATGATTTTTTCTTAGTTCCTCAATTAGCAACTGATTTTTGGTATTTTTTACGAAAACCAACTTTTGGTCGTTCAATATGAATACCTAAAATGCCACCAATTACAAGATTTATCACAAGCATAATTAGTGGAAAAATAATAATGCGAATATCTGTTCCGGGAATGGTTAAAGTTCAAATTAAATCAAAAACTTTATAAAACATATCGCCAATCAAACTAGCCATTTTTTCTAAGTTTTCCATTTTTAAACTCCTTTACTTATTTTTCTTATTTAGATTATTTTTTAACTTAGTAAGTATTTTACTGAATTTTTCCATTTTTAAATATTCTAACGCTTCAATATCCATTACATTATCATTTCAAAATTTATGCTGATAATTATCATTCAAAGCACGATTACTTAATTCACGCAAAAATGATAAATATTTATTATCATAAAGGTTTAAAATTGACATCGGAATTTTCAATTTAAAGAAATAAATGTCTAATTCGGGAATACTACGATATTTGATTTTGCGACCTTTTTTATCATTTTTTGCATTAATTAGCGTTAATCGTCATTGCTCGTATTCGCTTACTGATTTAAAAGTGCCATAAATAACTTGTAAATAGGGTCGGAAAATACTAACTGGTTTTTTTCTAATCCCAACAATTATTGAATTCGCAATATCGCGAACTTTAACTCATATATGTTCGGCTCGTTGTCCGCTGGCTAATACGATATGGGTAAATTGGCGAGCTGAAGCAAAATATTCTTGTAAACCTTGGGTTACTCTATCGTTTTCTTTATAGTCAGTACCTTCAAGAAATAAATTAGTTTCATCTCAAAGTAATAATGATTTTTCATCTAAAATTGGATAATTATAATCTAATAAAGACATATGCCCTAATGAAAGCATTTGCTTATTGGTAATCGGAAAAGTAGAAATCGTTTTTCAACCACTTAATAAGTAAGAAGCTAAAACCATTAAAGCAGTTTTTCCCGTTCCTAAAGCACCAATGACTAAATTTAAGGGTGAATTTAATAAGAAATTAATAAAACTACGACGAGCAAAGAAGAGAGAAATTTTAGTATACAAAATATACAAAGCAATTAATAAATAAGTAATATCAAATAACATTCGTCAACTTTGGGGATTATAATAATGCAAAATTGCACCATAAAATCACGCAATAATAAATAAAGTGCGATTTAAAGCGACAAAATCATGTAATCTTAAATTTATTTTTTTAAACAATAGCATCACTTAAATCACACTTTCTTTATTTTTATTACTATCTGCCGGGCATTAATTTTTCAAACATTTTGAAAGCGATTAAAAATAAACCAATAATCACACCAAGCAAGAAAACTCAATATGTAGCAAAGAAATTAACGACATTTGGCATATTGCCACCAATAATATCAGTTCAAATATTACCAAATGCTTTAATTAATGCTTTTCATAAGTTAGTAACCGCTTGTTCACCAGTAATTGCTACTGGTGTTATTGCTCCATCAAGAAAAGTTGTAAACATATAATCACCCCCTTTCTAAACAAAATATGATTTAACCTTATAAAATAAAATAACCATAAATAAGACAATGAATACTAATACCATTCAAAAGGCAATATTTGCTATTAAAAGTCAAAGTAGTTCTTGGGTTAAATCAATTTCTTTACCGGAAACTCACGCCGGAATAGTTGTAATTTGGATAAATAAATCTCAAAAATACAATTTTGTCATTTCTCAATTTAAATCTTTTCAAGCAACTAAAAACATAATAATTACCGCTTAAAAGGTCAAAAGAGTAGAAAAATAATTGCTGAGAAGAGCATTACAATTATTAAAATTGAAAATAAAAATACAACTTGGGGTGGTAAATCGGCAGTTGGGTAAATTAATTCGATTAACTCAATAATTATTTTTTTAAACATTTTCTAAACCTACTTTTTAATTTCTTTTTCATCTTGTTCTAACAAATTTCGTTTAAACTTTGCAATAAATATTCGTTGTGCATAAGTAAAATCTTTTGGTAGCTGTTTTGCTTCACTACCATATTTCTTTTTATCTTTAAAAAAACGATAAATATTAACCGCAATATAGTATGCCAGTAATAATGTTAAAATCGTAAAAAACACTAATCCAAAAATACTCATTTTTCTTTTCTCCTTAATTTTCTAATTTTTAATTGTTATTTTAAATTGCAATTTTTCTTTCATTTTTTAACTCCTAATGTTTGATTTTTCTTAGTTGGTTTCTAAATCTTAAACTTTCTAATGAAGCATAATTTGCACTTTCAAAGTCTATATAATTAATATTTTTAAATTCATAGATTGCTCCGCACATTTTGGTTTTAAAGTTATTAACTGTTGATTTTAAGTATTTTACAAATTCGGAATTTACGGTTCGATTAACAATATTATTCAAAGTATCGGTAAATACTTGTTTTCTAGTAATGGGATTTTGACAGTTATATGAGAATTGATAAGCCTTGATATTTAAGTCATATTGATTTAATGATTTTTCATTCAGAACATTTTTAGTTATATATTTGGAGCAGTATTTTACAACCATTTCATTAGTGTTTTCACGAACTCTAATATTTTTATTAATGCCATAAGGTCAAAATTGTAAAATAATTTTATGTGGTATTTTTTCGGTAATTAAAATATGAAAATGAATAACGCCTCGTTTCTGATATTCATAGGTATACAAATACTTAATATTTTTATTTTTAACTTTAAATCAGTATTTTAATTTTTTAAAAAATTTATTTAAATCACGCTTACATTTTCTAATATCAAATTCATTAACATCAGCATAAGTAAGCGTTAAGAATGTAAGTTTTTTACAGTCTCAAAAATTATGATATGCCTTCCGAATGATATTAGATTTTGCACGAATATTGCTATTAAGCAATTTTGTATCACAATTACCCTTATTTTTTAAACCGCTAGCATTACGAGTATTTGCTTTGATGCATTCTAAAGGCATAACAATATTACGAATATATTGACCATAATAAATCGTTTTCATATAAAAATCAGTTGGATTTTGAGATTGTAAATTCATATTTTATGCTCCCGTTTTAGATTTTCGCCAGTTGTGTTATTTAATCAAGTAATAGTCGGCTTCGCCGACTAACCCGCTAGCGGGCGGGGCATACGCCTTCCGCACCGCTTCGCAGACCGAAGTGATTATCAATTAACTGGACAAGTTTTTTTGATTTTTTGATAATTCAATTTTTTGCAAGTTAACTATTTTGGGGGTTTTTTCAAAAGTTAATTCGCAACTAAAAAATGATTTAACATTTTCTTTTAACAGTTTATAAATTTCTTGTTGTTCTAGATTGTTATCATCAATTCATAAAGCCTTTTGTTCGCCGGTAGGCTCAAATAAGTCATTTTCATAACGCAAAAATTCGGCAGAATAACCTGACATCATAGAGCCATCTTTATTTTTAAATATTTTTCTTTTTATACTAACTAATTTAACTTTAAACATTATTTTTTAAATTCCTTTTACTTTTATTTTTTAAAATTTTTTTAATATGATTAATAATTTTTTTCTCACAAGCAACATGCAAATATCGTTTATCACTAAATAGATGTAAACACCAGCGACATATTTTATAATCTATCGTTCCTTTCAAAATTTAAAAACCCTTTTCATCGCAAGAATTACAGATTCCAACTGTATTTTTATTACCAACAACATAACTTTCGTTGTCGCATTCAATACAAAATATTACTGCCAAAAGAAAACACCCCCTAAAAGTTTGTAGAAAACAAAATCTTGTCATATGTATATGGTTTCTACATCATTATCAAAAGTATGTAATATACCACATACTTATGACAAGTACAAGAAGTTTTTTTAAAAGGGATGGATTTATTTTTTTATTTAAAATTTTTATAAATAACGACAAAATTATAAGGAAGTTTTTAAAAATTGTTTATAATTAAATTCCCAGGTAAAAAGATTGTATATTAGACTTCTTGCATAACCTATTAAAAAAATTACAAATATTTGTAAAAAGACAGTAATAGAAAAATATAATTTTAATTAATTATGTCTTTTATCTAAAAAATTAATATTTTGCCACAACAAAAAACGAATTTATTATTTAAATTCTTTAATTTTAAATAAATCTTTTATGTTAAATTAATAATTGCAAATTATAAATTGAGGCAATTAAATTAAATCTTAAACCAAATCTTTTTCTACGATTACGATATTTTTCTGTCATAATTTTAAATTTTTTAAGAATAGCAAAAATATTTTCAATAATAATTCTCATTTTTGAAACTAGTCTATTATGTTGTTTTTGTGCTTTATTTAAATGGTTTTTCTTTGTTTTCTTTGTAGGTATTAGAACATTATTGTGAATTTTTTGTATTCCTTGATAACCACTATCAACTATTAATTTGGTATTTTTTAAAATTGGGATTTTTGATTCTTTAAATAAAGCATAATCATGTTTTTTCCCAAGTGAAAAACTTGTTGCAATAATTTTTCTGGTTTCTTGTTCGATAATTACTTGTGTTTTAATGGTGTGTTTTTTCTTTTTACCAGAATAAGATTGTTTTTGTCTTTTTTTGGGCGTTGGATTGGAGTTTCGGTAGCATCAATAATAATAGTTTTATCATTAAAATAATCATTTATTAGTGCTTTTTTACCAGCAAGTTGTTGAAAATCAGAGTTTTTAATTAAAATATCTTCAATTCACTTGATATTGCGATAACAATTAGCTTCACTAATTCCGAAATTTTTACCAAGATGAAAATAAGTCTGATATTCTCGTCAATATGATAAAGTCATCAATAATCTATTTTCTAGTGATAATTTATTAGTTTTACCACCTTTTTTAAATTTTTCTATTTCAGCTACTTGTAAAATATCTAACATTTTATTAAAAGTGGATTTTTTTATTCCTGTTAATCTTAACCATTCTTTATCATTAAGAGTATTAAATTTATTATTGTTCATATTTTGATATCCTCATAAATTATATTTTATAAGAATATTTTAATAAAAAAGGTATCGCAAGAAGTCTATTATCATATTTATATAAATAATTATTCTCTGGTTCAATAATAGTTAAGTATAGTATTTTACTACCAACAGTTGTTGATTTAGAAATCCGTATGCAGTTCAAGTTAATTTTTGTTTCCCTATGTAAGAGCAAAAAATAAATCTTTTAAAATTTAATAAAGAGAATTATATAAAAAATAATTATTCAAACTTCTAGAAATTACTTTGTTAAAAATTTTTGTAATTTTTGAAAAGGAGTTTTAGTGTTTAATGACGAATGACGGCGTTCGAAGTTATAAAAGTAATAATATTTGTTTAAATAATGTTGAAGTTCGTTTTGATTTAATTTTTTATCATTATCATAAAATAATTTGGTATAATGTTGATGGAATCGTTCAATCTTCCCGTTACTCTGCGGAGAACGGATTGGTGTGGTTTCATGGACAATTCCGTTCCTCGAAAGAAAGGTTGTAAAAGGCCTTTCTTTTACTTTGTATGATTTTTTATTACTTCAATTAGTAGTGGTAAATTCCGGAGCATTATCAGTGCGAAGGCGTTTAATGGGTATACCAAGTTCACCAAAATCTTTCATTGCTCTTTGTACGGCATTAACTGCATTATTAGTTCCTAAACTATCATAAACATACCCAAATACTATGCGTGTCATTTCGTCAATGAAATCATAAATATAATATTTTTTATCAACCGGAAAATTTGATGGGGTAATAATTTTGGCATCCATTTGTAAAAGACCAATCTCAGAAACTTCATAACGCTTAAACTGGCGTTTTGTTTGTTTGATTTGTTGTTTTAATTCTTTTCAACGAGGGTCGGATTTAATTCAACGATAAAAGGTTTTGATATTTTTTGGAACTTCTGAATTTTTAACATCATGGAAACCAATTTTTAAATTGTTAAACAAAGACCATATTCCACCGGCTTTGATATTTTTGTAATCAAAATATAAATCACATACCTTTTCACGAGAATTTAAACTATATTGATAATTAAGATTTTGTGGTTTTGTGGTTTTAAACAATAACAAATCTAAATTATCAGAATAATAAGCGGTCATAATTTTTTGTGCCCAACGATAAAAGGTTTTCGTTGCATTCTTAAAATATTTTTTAATAAGTTTTGTTAAGGTAGTTTCTTCAACATAAAAATAAGTACATAAATTTAAATAGGCAGTAATGCGTTTTTTAGTTTTATAGTAATAACGATTATGGCAATTAGCACTTAATCAACTTTGGATTTTTGCTTTTAAATCTGCTAAATCAGCTTGGGAAATAATATATTTCATTTTTAAACTCCTTAAATTAAGAAAATCGCATTACAAAAAATACGATTTTCAAAAATATTTATTAAATTACTAATTTTTTTTATTAAGTATTTCCGCCGAGAATGAAGTGATATGAAACATTTTCGTGTTAAGGCCTTGTGGAACTTTCTTATTAAGAAATACTTTAAAATTAATTAAATTATCAATAAAATAAAATTCTTTAAAAGGCCTGGACTTATAAGAACCATTAGAACGATAAAAGTTATTAATTTGATTATAACCAGCACTATCTTTGTCAACAAATAATTGAAGGGCTGGTCTTTGAACAAAATCGCCATTACCTATTTGAATATCAAAATCACTAGAAAGTTTTAAATCAGTAGCATTAATTTCTAAATGATATGAACCCTGGCCATAACCACTAATTACTAAAGCACTTTTACCAATTTTAGAAAATTGTAATTTATATATTTTTAAATCATTGTTATTTTTACTACATCCAAAAATAAACATTACACACACTAAATTTAAAGCTGATAAAAATTTTCGCATAAAGAAAAATCCTCCTTTCAAAGGAATTATATTATAAAAAATATTGGTAATATTTAAGAGAACTTTTTTAATATCATTAATAAGATTGCTAATGGAACTACAAATTCAAATAACATCTGAAACGCCGGAATAACTTCAAATACCGGAAAGGCAGTTTTGGTAAAATTAATCGTTGTTTTAGCAATATCGGCAAGGGGGCGAATTAAAAGATTAATCCCTGAAAGACCAAGTAATCAATTCAACACACTAACAGAGGCGTGCTGAATACCACACGATATTGCACTAAATAAACCTCAATAAGAACAGGTGGGTGTTGGAATTAAGTCGTCCATATTACCATTTATTCCACCGCCAATAAAAGCCGTTGAATTCAAAATGTTAAAATCGTATAAAGAATAATGATATTCAGTACTTTCATTTTTCTTTTTATATAGCGGAAAAGTCAGTGTAAAAATATTAATCCCATACATCACATCAACTTTAGCGTTATAAAAATGCAGTTTATTACTAGCAGCATTTCATAATTGGTTATCATACGATTTTAAAACATTAAAATCTATTTGATAAGAACTTTTACCAGTATTAAAACCATTGATAATTTGTTTATCTTTAACAAAGAAATAAGAACGAAAAATCATATTCTTACTATTTTCGATTGTTGAACCAAAGTTAATTAAATACTGTTTGGGATAAAAGGTAATTAAGGAGCGATAGAAAAAACCCATTTGTAAAACATTTTTAGGAATTTGTTGCATTCCTTTGTAATCTAATTCTACATAAGTAAAGGCATCCATATCAAAACTCGCATAAAAGAATTGTACAAAAAAATCACCTAAAACTTTATAAAGTTTATTAAATAACCCATTAATAAAATCAATGGTTAAATCTTTTTGATAATGAAGCATAAAATCTTTAAAATCAGTCTTTAATTTGTCATCATAGCGTAAAAAATGGAAAGTATTACCATAATAATTAATTTGTCCAAAAAAGGTATTGATAAAATCTATTCCAAAACTTGTTCGCGAGCCAGATTTTCAAAGCGATTTACCATTTTCTAAAAACTCATTATTGCCCACAATGCTACCATGCTCAGTTTTTATAGTAATAACATCACCAAAACTAGAAAAGGAAAGTTCTCTAAAAATAACTTTTTCAATAAAACCGGCCGGGTATGAATTTTTGCGACTTAAATTAAATTTACTATTTTGTTTAAAACCATTTAATTTAATTGAAATTTCACTCATATATTTAAAATTATCGTCAAAGAAATTAAAAATTGGGACTCAATATAAATAACTATAATTAAATTTATCAAAATCTCGGCGTTGTATCATTAAATAATCTAGCTTATCTTGAAACTGAGTATATTGATATTCGCCATCATTTTTAGTTATTTCCGTAGGTAATGGTTGTTCGTTATCTTTTTCTGGTAAAGGAGGCATTTCCGCCGAGAATGAAGTTATATGAAACATTTTCGTGTTAAGACCTTGTGGAACTTTCTTATTAAGAAATACTTTAAAATTAATTAAATTATCAATAAAATAAAATTCTTTAAAAGGCTTGGACTTATAAGAACCATTAGAACGATAAAAGTTATTAATTTGATTATAACCAGCAGTATCTTTGTCAACAAATAATTGAAGGGCTGGTCTTTGAACAAAATCGCCATTACCTATTTGAATATCAAAATCACTAGAAAGTTTTAAATCAGTAGCATTAATTTCTAAATGATATGAACCCTGGCCATAACCACTAATTACTCAAGCACTTTTACCAATCTTGGAAAACTCTAATTCACAACTTTCACCACATTGACTAGAATTTGTGGCTCGTTTTTCTCGTTTCATAAAAGATTGTTCCATATTAGGTTTTGGTGGTTGTTTTGTATCAAAGAAAGCGCCTAACGGTACCAAACTAATAAACATTATAATAAATCAAGAAATAATCTTATCCATCTCATCACGCCTTAAAACTCTTTTTTATCGCTTTAAAAGCATCAGAAAATTTATATTGATTATGTTGTGGACATTCACAATTAACAACTTGCATTTGATGCTTTCTAAAAATTTTATTAAAGTAGTAACCCCTAATAATTAACTTAATACCAGTTATTAAGAAATAAATAATTAATAATCAAATATAAACATTAAAAAATACACTTTGAAAATTTAATGGTATAAAATCTTTAAAAAATTTATCCCCTTTAATTTGAAGGACCGTTAAAAATATTCAAATTATAACCATAACAGAACAGTATGAAGTATAATAAAAAAATGTATAAAACCTAAAACGCTTTTAAATCATTTAATACCTAATATTTTCTTTAATTTTTTCATTTTTAACTCCTTAAAATTAAATATATTGTTGATAAAATACAAATCGTTCCTAAAATTTGGAAAATCGGATGTTGAGAAAATAACCTTATCATTGGTTTAAATAAATCTAAAATTTTAATATTACTTGATAGAACTTTATTAAAATATTCTAAACCCTCACGCACATATGCTCATAAACCCAAAAAGTCATTTAAAGCAAAAATAGAAAAAACAGCAACAAGAATAAATAAAATTATTAATTTAAACATTTTAAAAACCTACCTTTTTATTCGCCGTCCGTGTTGGTTAATTCACGGTCTGTTTTTAGAGCTATTACCACTAAATTTCTTAATTGGACCACTAGATGATTGTTTCTTAGTTCCTCAATTAGCAACTGATTTTCGATATTTTTTACGAAAACCAACTTTTGGTCGTTCAATATGAATCCCTAAAATGCCACCAATTACAAGATTTATCACAAGCATAATTAGAGGAAAAATAATAATACGAATATCTGTTCCGGGAATGGTTAAAGTTCAAATTAAATCAAAAACTTTATAAAACATATCGCCAATCAAACTAGCCATTTTTTCTAAGTTTTCCATTTTTTAAACTCCTTTACTTATTTTTTTTTATTCAAATTATTTTTTAACTTAGTAAGTATCTTGCTAAATTTTTCCATTTTTAAATATTCTAATGCTTCAATATCCATTACATTATCATTTCAAAATTTATGTTGATAATTATCATTCAAAGCACGATTACTTAATTCACGCAAGAATGATAAATATTTATTATCGTAAAGATTTAAGATTGACATTGGGATTTTCAATTTAAAGAAATAAATATCTAATTCCGGAATGCTGCGATACTTAATTTTGCGACCTTTTTTATCATTTTTAGCATTAATTAGCGTTAATCGTCATTGCTCGTATTCGCTTACCGATTTAAAAGTGCCATAAATAACTTGTAAATAGGGTCGAAAGATACTAACGGGTTTTTTTCTAATGCCAACAATTATTGAATTCGCAATATCACGAACTTTAACTCATATATGTTCGGCTCGTTGTCCGCTTGCTAATACGATATGGGTAAATTGTCGAGCCGAAGCGAAATATTCTTGTAAACCTTGGGTTACTCTATCATTTTCTTTATAATCAGTTCCTTCTAAAAATAAGTTAGTTTCATCTCATAACAGTAAATGTTTTTCATCTAAAATTGGATAATTATAATCTAATAAAGACATATGCCCTAATGAAAGCATTTGTTTATCCGCAATCGGAAAAGTAGAAATCGTTTTTCAACCACTTAATAAGTAAGAAGCTAAAACCATTAAAGCGGTTTTTCCCGTCCCTAAAGCACCAATGACTAAATTTAAGGGTGAATTTAATAAGAAATTAATAAAACTACGACGAGCAAAGAAATGAGAAATTTTAGTATATAAAATATACAAAGCAATTAATAAATAAATAATATCAAATAGCATTCGTCAACTCTGAGGATTATAATAATGCAAAATCGCACCATAGAATCACGTAATAATAAATAAAGTGCGATTTAAAGCAACAAAATCATATAATCTTAAATTTATTTTTTTAAACAATAGCATCACTTAAATCACACTTTCTTTATTTTTATTATTATCTGCCGGGCATTAATTTTTCAAACATTTTGAAAGCGATTAAAAATAAACCAATAATCACCCCAAGCAAGAAAACTCAATATGTAGCAAAGAAATTAACGACATTTGGCATATTACCACCAATAATGTCAGTTCAAATATTACCGAACGCTTTAATTAATGCTTTTCATAAGTTAGTAACCGCTTGTTCACCAGTAACAGCTACTGGCGTAACCACTTCTGTTAAGAAAGTTCTAATCATATAATCACCCCCTTTCTAAACAAAATATGATTTAACCTTATAAAATAAAATAACCATAAATAAGATAATGAATACTAATACCATTCAAAAGGCAATATTCGCTATTAAAAGTCAAAGTAGTTCTTTAGTTAAATCAATTTCTTTACCAGAAACTCACGCTGGAATAATTTTAATTTGAATAAATAAATCTCAAAAATACAATTTTGTCATTTCTCAATCTAAATCTTTTCAAGCAACTAAAAACATAATAATTACCCCTTAAAAGGTCAAAAGAGTAGAAAAATAATGGCCGAGAACAGCATTACAATTATTAAAATTGAAAACAAAAATACAACTTGGGGTGGTAAATCGGCAGATGGATAAATTAATTCAATTAACTCAATAATTATTTTTTTAAACATTTTCTAAACCTACTTTTTAATTTCTTTTTCATCTTGTTCTAATAAATTTCGCTTAAATTTTGCAATAAATATTCGTTGTGCATAAGTAAAATCTTTTGGCAACTGTTTTGCTTCGCTACCATATTTCTTTTTATCTTTAAAAAACCGATAAATATTAACCGCAATATAGTATGCTAGTAATAATGTTAAAATCGTAAAGAACACTAGCCCAAATATACTCATTTTTCTTTTCTCCTTAATTTTCTAATTTTTAATTCTTATTTTAAATTGCAATTTTTCTTTTATTTTTTAACTCCTAATGTTTCATTTTTCTTAGTTGATTTCTAAATCTTAAACTTTCTAATGAAGCATAATTTGCACTTTCAAAGTCTATATAATTAATATTTTTAAATTCATAGATTGCTCCGCACATTTTGGTTTTAAAGTTATTAACTGTTGATTTTAAGTATTTTACAAATTCAGAATTTACAGTTCGATTAACAATATTATTCAAAGTATCGGTAAATACTTGTTTTCTAGTAATAGGATTTTGACAGTTATATGAGAATTGATAAGCCTTGATATTTAAGTCATACTGGTTTAATGACTTTTCGTTCAGGACATTTTTAGTTATATATTTAGAGCAATATTTTACGACCATTTCATTAGTGTTTTCACGAACTCTAATATTTTTATTAATTCCATAAGGTCAAAATTGTAAAATAACTTTATAAGGTATTTTTTCGGTGATTAAAATATGAAAATGAATAACACCTCGTTTTTGATATTCATAGGTATACAAGTATTTAATATTTTTATTTTTAACTTTAAATCAATATTTTAATTTTTTAAAAAACTTATTTAAATCACGCTTACATTTTTTAATATCAAATTCATTAACATCAGCATAAGTAAGAGTTAAGAATGTAAGTTTTTTGCAGTCTCAAAAATTATGATATGCCTTCCGAATAACATTAGATTTTGCACGAATATTGCTATTAAGCAGTTTTGTATCACAATTACCCTTATTTTTTAAACCGCTAGCATTACGAGTATTTGCTTTGATGCGTTCTAAGGGTATAACAACATTACGAATATATTGACCGTAATAAATGGTTTTCATATAAAAATCAGTCGGATTTTGAGGTTGTAAATTCATATTTTATGCTCCCATTTTAGTTTTTCGCCAGTTGTGTTATTTAATCAAGTAATAGTCGGCTTCGCCGACTAACCCGCTAGCGGGCGGGGCATACGCCTTCCGCACCGCTTCGCAGACCGAAGTGATTATCAATTAACTGGACAAGTTTTTTTGATTTTTTGATAATTCAATTTTTTGCAAGTTAACTATTTTGGGGGTTTTTTCAAAAGTTAATTCGCAACTAAAAAATGATTTAACATTTTCTTTTAACAGTTTATAAATTTCTTGTTGTTCTAGATTGTTATCATCAATTCATAAAGCCTTTTGTTCGCCGGTAGGCTCAAATAAGTCATTTTCATAACGCAAAAATTCGGCAGAATAACCTGACATCATAGAGCCATCTTTATTTTTAAATATTTTTCTTTTTATACTAACTAATTTAACTTTAAACATTATTTTTTAAATTCCTTTTACTTTTATTTTTTAAAATTTTTTTAATATGATTAATAAATTTTTTCTCACAAGCAACATGCAAATATCGTTTATCACTAAATAGATGTAAACACCAGCGACATATTTTATAATCTATCGTTCCTTTCAAAATTTAAAAACCCTTTTCATCGCAAGAATTACAGATTCCAACTGTATTTTTATTACCAACAACATAACTTTCGTTGTCGCATTCAATACAAAATATTACTGCCAAAAGAAAACACCCCCTAAAAGTTTGTAGAAAACAAAATCTTGTCATATGTATATGGTTTCTACATCATTATCAAAAGTATGTATTGATTTAAGAGTATAATTAGTATAAAATTATATAGTTTTAGTTATGAAAAACAAGGGGGATTTGTTAATGGCATTTAAGATGAAACATTTTGGAGATTATGTTCAAAGAAGAGATTATTCCAAGGTTTCAGGGAAATTAGAATTACCCAATTTGATTGAAGTACAAACTGATAATTATCAATGATTTATGAAAGATGGCATTCAGGAGGTTTTTGATGAAATATTTCCAATAACTGACCCTGAGGGGAAGACAACATTATCATTGTTAAGTTGAGAAGTAAAAAAACCACGACGTAGCTTAAAACAAGTACAAGAAGAATCAAAGATTTATGAAGTACCAATTTATGCTAAATTGCAATTAACTGTTATTAAAGATGATGAAAGAATTAATAGTCAAATTGCTAAAACGCCAGATCAAGCAATGTTATTATGAGTAAGAGAAGAATTTGGTTTTAAAAATCCAGTATTATCAAAACAAGATGATAATGTTTTTTATTTTGAAGATATTAATGTTGAAGATAAAATTGCTATTGAAATTATTATTAAAAAGCAAGATGAAGAAGAAATGTTAGTTGATTATACCCTTTGAAGAGCAGGTGAAGTTTTTTTAGGTGATTTTCCGTTAATGACCGATAAAGGAACTTTCATTATTAATGGTAGTGAAAAGGTTGTTGTTTCTCAATTAGTAAGGTCACCAGGAAGTTATTACAAAAAGAATATTGATCCGAAAACAGGAAAAATTATTTATTTTAATGATATTATCCCTTCGCGGGGCACATGATTAGAGTTTGAAAGTCATATTAAAAAGGTTAAAACTAAACAAAATAATTTATATAAACATATTTTTCAAGTAAAAATTGATAAGTCACGAAAAACTAATGCTACTGTTTTGTTTACAGCATTAGGTTTAAAAAAAGATGATTTATTAGCATTGTATAATGATGATCAGTTATTATTTGATACTTATGAAAGTGATTATATTAGTGGTTTAGAAAAAGACAGTTGAGAATTTGCGGTTCAAGAAATTTATAAAAAAATTCGATCAGGAGAAACAGCAACTGTTGATGGTGCTAGTAAGTTTTTTTTTGGATTATTATTTGATAAAAGAAAATATGATTTAACTAAAGCTGGCCGATTTAAATTGATTCAAAAGCTATCAATTGTTGATCGGTTATTAAATCGGATTTTGGCTGAAGATATTAAAGATGTTAAAGGTAATGTTGTTTTTAAAAAGGGATATTTAATTACTAAAAAAGATTTAGAATTGTTGCATACAATTTTAAATGCTGGGGCAATGTTGCAAGAAATTAATTTTCATCCGTATATTAAAAGTCATAATAAAATTCAAAGAGTTTTAGTTTATGCTAATAATGAAATGATTAATCCTGATGATAGTATTGCAATTTTAGGTGTTGATCCAAGTAATAAAATAGAACATATTACGATTCCAGATATTATTGCTTCTTTTTCATATTTATTAAATATTACTAAAGGTTTGGGAAATATTGATGATATTGATCATTTAGGTAATCGTCGTGTGCGAACAGTTGGTGAGTTATTACAAAATCAATTTCGGATTGGAATGGCAAGAATTGAAAAAAATGTTAAAGAAAAGATGTCAACTGCTGATAGTTCTGTTATTAAGCCATCAAATATTATTAATAATAAACCGTTAACAGCTGTTATTGGTGAGTTTTTTAACTTATCACAGTTATCACAGTTTATGGATCAAACTAATCCGTTATCAGAATTAACTAATAAAAGAAGAATTACTGCTTTAGGTCCGGGGGGATTATCTCGTGAACGAGCTGGTTTAGAAGTTCGTGATGTGCATTACTCGCATTATGGCAGAATTTGTCCGATTGAAACTCCTGAAGGACCAAATATTGGTTTAATTAATAATTTATCAACTTATGCTCATATTAATAAATATGGTTTTATTGAAACGCCATATCGGAAAGTAAATAATGCTATTGTATCTGAAATTAGTCATTATTTAACGGCAGATCAAGAAAAAAATTATGTTATTAGTCAAGCAAATATTGCAATTGATGATCAAGGAAAGATTATTGAAAAGCAAGTTGCTGCTCGTTTTAATGGTGAAAATATTATTGCTACTAGCAATGAAGTTGATTATATTGATGTTTCACCACGACAAATTGTTTCCATTGCGACATCTTGTATTCCTTTTTTAGAAAATGATGATGCTAACCGTGCTTTGATGGGTGCTAATATGCAACGCCAAGCAATCCCTTTAATTAAAGCACAATCACCGTTAGTAGGTACGGGTGTGGAGTATGCTGCTGCTAGAGATTCAGGATTAGCAATTATTTCTTTAGATGATGGAATTGTTGATTATGTTGATAGTAAAAAAATTACTGTTAAACATAAAGACCGAGTTAAAGTGTATGAATTAAATAGTTTTGATCGTAGTAATAGTGGTACGGCTTTAATTCATTCACCATTGATAAAACCAGGTGATACTGTTAGCAAAGGTCAAATTTTAGCTGATGGTGCTTCAATGGAAAAAGGTGAATTAGCGTTAGGTCAAAATGTTATGGTGGCATTTACAACTTGAAATGGTTATAACTATGAAGATGCGATTATTATTAGTGAACGCTTAGTATATGATGATGTTTTTACATCAATTCATATTGAAGAATATACTATTGAACGCCGACAAACAAAACAAGGTGAAGAAGAAATAACTCGTGAAATTCCCAATATTCCAGATAGTATGCGTCGTTATTTAGATATTGATGGGATTGTAATGGTTGGTGCGGAAGTTAAAGAAGGCGACATTCTTGTTGGGAAAGTAACTCCTAAAGGACAAACCCAATTGTCAGCAGAAGATAAATTATTGCAAGCTATTTTTGGTGAAAAATCTCGTAATGTTAAAGATAATTCTTTAATTGTTCCGAATGGCGGTGCGGGAATTATTCAAGCTGTGAAAAGATTTTCTCGTAAAGATGGACATGATTTACCAGTTTCGGTATTAGAAATTGTTAAAATCTATGTTGTTCAAAAACGAAAAATTCAAGAAGGTGATAAAATGGCGGGAAGACACGGTAATAAGGGTGTTATTTCTAAAGTTTTACCAATTGAAGATATGCCTCATCTTGTTGATGGTACGCCAATAGATATTATGTTAAACCCTTTAGGAGTTCCTTCGCGAATGAATATTGGTCAAGTACTAGAATTACATTTGGGAATGGCTGCTAAAAAGTTAGGGTTAAAAGTAGCTACCCCAGTTTTTGAAGGCGTAAGTAATAAAGAATTAATTGCCATTATGACAGAAGCCAAGATGGATAATTTTGGAAAAGAAACTTTAATTGATGGTCAAACAGGTGAAACATTTGGTAATAAAATATCTGTTGGTGTAATGTATATGTTAAAACTATCACATATGGTGGAAGATAAAATTCATGCTCGTAATGTTGGGCCATATTCTTTAATCACTCAACAACCATTAGGTGGAAAAGCACAAAATGGTGGCCAAAGATTTGGGGAAATGGAAGTATGAGCTTTGGAAGCTTATGGGGCTGCTCATACTTTAAGAGAAATATTAACAATTAAATCTGATGATATTATTGGAAGAACGAAGTTATATACTAAAATTGCTAAAAGTGAAAAATTGCCATTGTCAGGAATTCCTGAGTCATTTAATGTTTTAATTAAAGAATTACAAGGTTTATCAATCAATGTTGTTTTAAAAACTAAAGATGGTAAAGAACATAAGATGTTAAATTATGAAGAAGATGAAGAAAGTAAATTCTAGAGAGGAATAAATGATAAATGTTTAATGATCACAAAAACTTTAAAGAAATTAAAATTAGTTTAGCTTCTTCAGAAGATATTCGTTCTTGGTCGTACGGTGAAGTAACAAAACCAGAAACTATTAATTATAAATCATTAAAACCAGAAAAGGATGGTCTTTTTGATCAGCGAATTTTTGGGCCGATTAAAAACTATGAATGTGAATGTGGAAAATATAAAAAAGAAAATAATCGTGGTAAAATCTGTGAACGCTGTGGGGTACAATTAACAGAATCAATTGTTAGAAGAAAAAGAATGGGACATATTGAATTAGAAGATCCCGTATCACACATTTGAATGTTAAAAGCATCACCTTCCCAAATTGCTTTGGCATTAAATATGCGTACTAAGGATTTAGAGGAAGTGATTTATTTTGTTTCTTATATTGTTTTAGATGCTGGTGATGCTAAAAATTTAAGGGATAAAATGGTTTTAGATTTGGGTAATGCTAAAACTTCACAAGAAACTCGTGAACGATTAATTAAAACTTTAGAAAATATTAAAAAAGATTTAACTGTGGAATCATTTGCTTTTGAAAGAGCACAAGGAATGATTGAAGATTTAAAAACTACTAATATTCCTTTTTCAATGGATGAATGTGCTCAATTTATTAATAAATATACTAATGCTAAATTTGGTATTGGTGCTGAGGCAATTGAACATTTACTTAAAAATTTAGATTTAAAAGAAGAAATTAAGAAAATTAAAAGAAAAATTCAAGGTAAAAAATCGCAAACGGATAAATTAAAATTAATGCGTTCTTTAAAAACTTTAAATGATTTTTTGCGTTCAGGAAATAAGCCTGAGTGAATGATTTTACATGCTATTCCAGTGTTACCACCAGATATTAGACCAATTATTCAATTAGATGGGGGCAGATTTACAGCATCAGAATTGAATGATTTATATCGTAAGATTATTATTAGAAATGAACGATTAAAACGCGTTAAACAAATGGGAGCTCCTTCAATTATTATTAATAATGAAAAAAGGATGTTACAAGAAGCCGTTGATGCCTTAATTGATAATGATCGTAAAGCGCGTCCTGTAACCGGAAGAGATAAGCGACCGTTAAAATCATTAACAGCAATTTTAAAAGGAAAACAAGGGCGTTTTCGTCAAAACTTGTTAGGAAAACGAGTTGATTATTCTGGGAGAAGTGTTATTGCTGTTGGTCCAGAATTAAAAATGTATCAGTGTGGTTTACCACGCGATATGGCAATTGTTCTTTTTAAACCATTTATTATTGCTGAATTATTAAGAGATGCTAAAGAAAGTAATAGTAATTTAACTTATAAGATGGCAGAAAAGATGATTGATCAACGCGATGAACGCGTATGAGATTTTTTAGAAGTAGTTATTAAAGAACGGCCAGTATTATTAAATCGGGCACCAACACTGCATCGTTTAGGAATTCAAGCTTTTGAACCGAAGTTAGTAAAAGGGAAAGCAATTCGTTTGCATCCATTAGTAACACCAGCATTTAATGCTGATTTTGATGGTGACCAAATGGCAGTTCATGTGCCGATAACACCAGAAGCTGTTGCTGAAGCGCGATATTTAATGTTAGGTTCAAAAAATATTTTAGGACCGAAAGATGGAAAACCAATTGTAACGCCAACTCAGGATATGGTTTTAGGAAATTACTATTTAACTTTTGAAAGTAAAGGTAAAATTGGTGAAGGAAATATTTATCGGAATTTTGATGATGCTGTTTTAGCTTATGATAATAAACAACTACATTTACATGCGATAATTGCTATTCCGGTTAATGCTATGGATGATAAGATTAAGGTTAATGATAGTAAAAATAAGGTATTAATAACAACGGTTGGAAAATTAATTTTTAATAAAATTTTTCCTGTTGATTTTCCTTATTTTAATGAACCAACAGCAGAAAATCTTGATTATTTAGATGGCCGTCATATTATTTTAATTACTGAAGATATCCGAAAATTTATTGCATCACGAGAAGCAATTTCTCCATTTAAGAAAAGTAGTTTATCAAATATTATTACTAAGTTTTTTAAGAAATATGGAACGCAAAAAACTGCTGAAATGTTGGATAATATGAAAAATTTAGGATTTAAATTTTCAACAATTTCTGGTATTACGATTTCGGCACAAGATATGCAAGCATATGAAGGTAAAAAAGAATACTTTATTGAAGCTGATAAATATATTGCTGAAGTTCAAGAATTTTATCGTTTAGGAATGATAACTGAACGCGAAAAACATAAATTAATTGTTGAAAAATGATCGGATGTTAAAGATTTAATTCAAAAGAAGTTAGAAATAGTGTTAAAGCAAGATATTAATAATCCGATTACGATTATGACTGATTCGGGTGCGCGGAGTAATCTTTCTAACTTTACACAGTTAGTAGGGATGCGAGGATTAATGAATAATCCTAAGGGAGAAGTTATTGAATTGCCGATTCGTTCTTCTTTTATACAAGGAATAACGGTTCTTGAGTTCTATATAACTACGCATGGAGCGAGAAAAGGAATGGCTGATATGGCTTTAAAAACAGCTGATTCTGGTTATTTAACAAGAAGATTAGTAGATGTTGCTCAAGAAATTATTATTGTGATAGAAGATTGTCAAACAGAAAAAGGATTCTTAATTAAAGATATTGTTGATACTAAAAATTATATTATTATTGTGCCCTTACAAGATCGTGCTTTTGGAAGATTTACAAAATCAGCGATAATTAACAAAAATGGTAAGGAAATTGTTCCTGCTAATACTTTAATTACTGAAGATATTAATAATAAAATTGCCAAAAATAATATTACGGAATTTGAAATTCGTTCCGTTTTAACTTGTGATGCTTCTAAAGGAGTATGTAAAAAATGTTATGGACTTAATTTAGCAACGGGTGCAATTGTTGATATTGGTGAAACTGTTGGGATTGTCGCAGCTCAATCAATTGGTGAACCAGGGACACAATTAACAATGCGTACTTTCCATACAGGTGGGGTTGCTGGTGGTTTAGATATTACTCAGGGGTTACCAAGAATTAAAGAGTTATTAGATAATACGATTCCTAAGGGAGCAGTTGCCATTATTTCTGAGATTGATGGTACCATTCAAGAAATAAATGAAGAAAATGGTATTAATATTATTACTGTTGTATCTGAACATAATGAAAGAAAATATAAAACTCCTTATAACTCCAATATTCGTGTTAAAGTTGGTTCTCTAGTTAAAGCTGGTCAAAAATTAACTGAAGGGGCAATTAATGTTAAACATTTATTAGAAATTGCTGGGATTAAAGAAGTTCAAGAATATATTTTAAAAGAAGTTCAAAAAGTGTATCGTTTGCAAGGAATTGAAATTTCTGATAAATATATTGAAATTATTATTAAACAAATGTTAAATAAAATTCAAATTATTGATGGTGGCGATAGTGATTTATTAGTTGGGGAAACAGTTACGATTAAAGAATTTAAAGATATTGTTGGTAAGTTATTATCAGAAGATCGTCGTCCGCCTTATGGATTTCCAATTATGTTTGGTATTAAAAAAGTACCATTGGAATCGAATTCTTTCTTATCGGCAGCATCATTTCAAGATACTACACGCGTATTAACAAAAGCAATTATTAAAGGTAAAATTGATACTTTAGAAGGATTAAAAGAAAATGTTATTTTAGGTAATTTAATTCCTGCGGGAACAGGATTATTAGATTCCGAAGATATCATTGCTAGAGGAAAAAATGCTTATGAAGAGGAATATTAAAATTTAAATTATTAGATATTTTTTAAATATAAAAGAAACGCCATTATTGTAAAGATAATGGCGTTTTTGTTTTATTCAATTTTAGTAACTAATTGTTCGTAAGTTAAGGATTGTGGTTTTATTGATAATTCTTTATTTTTAGGTAAATATCCAGCAGCGAGAACAACGGCAACATTGTATTCGTTGGGAGCGATATATTTATTTGTTTCTAAATAATTAATGATGTCAGCACCATCAAACGCTTCCATTGGACTAGTACCAATGCCTTTAGCAAAAGCACAAAGAATAATGTTTTCTAATAAAATATATGCTTGTCGTTTAGCTCATTCTTCTGGGTCATTAATATATTTTTTTAAATAATTTATTAAGTTATTTTGTAATTGTTCAAATTTTTCATCAGAATTCTGATAACGCGTTTGATATCTTAAACGAAGAAAGGCACTATTTTTTGTAAAGGCATTTTTTTTATTAGTTAAAATTAAAAATAGATGTGAAGCATTAAGGACTTGTTTTTGTTTTCATATTAAAGGATGTAATTCTTGCTTTACTTTGTTATTACTAACAACAATAAGATGTCATGGTTCTGATCCGAATGCTGATGGTGAATGGCGGGCTGCTTCTAAGATTTCATTAATATCTTGTTCATTAATTTTTTGGGGATCATATTCTCGTCAAGAATGACGCGCTAAGAGAATTTCTTTTAGGATATCAAATTTATTCATAAGTTTACCTACTTTCTTGTAGTTATAATTATAAAACATTTTTTTAGGAAGAGATAAATAAAGTTAAAATTTAACTAATAATAAAATTAATGAAGTTGTTGTTACTTTTAAAATAAATTAATATTTGTTCAAAATAATTAATTTCTTTCTTTCATACTATATAATTAAATAAAAGGATATTGGAAGGAGGGAATTATAAATATGAAAGATAAAATTGCTATTGGATGTGATCACGCTGGATATGTATTAAAAACTGCTCTTATTGAATATTTAAAAAATAATGAATATGAGGTTATTGATTTAGGAACTAATAGTGAAGAAGAACAAGTGGATTATCCTGATTATGCCAAATTGGTTGGTAAAGAAGTAGGAAATGGTAATGCTAAGTATGGAATTTTAATTTGTGGCACAGGTATTGGAATAAGTATTAGTGCTAATCGCATGCCGAAAATTAGAGCGGCATTATGTTATGAAACAAAGTTAGCTGCCTTAGCTCGCGAACATAATGATGCTAATATTTTAGTTTTAGGAGGAAGAATTATTGCGCCTCAAAAAGCGATTTGAATTTTAGAAGAATTTTTAAATACTAAATTTTCAAACCGTCATCAACAACGAGTTGAAAAAATTGAATTAGGAGATATTAAAGATGTTTAAAGATGATACGCAAATAAATGATATTAGTTTAGAAGGAAAGGATATTGATTCATTAATAACTGATATTGATTCAGAAATACAAAATATTAATCGCAAAACAAATGATATTGATCCCGAACTAAAAGCAGTTGTTAAAGAAGAACTTATTAGACAACAACGCCATGTGGAATTAATTGCTTCGGAAAATTATGTTTCGCTTCCTGTATTAAGATTAGCAGGTTCAATATTAACTAATAAATATGCTGAAGGATATCCGGGAAGAAGATATTATGGTGGTTGTGAATTTGTTGATAAAAGTGAAAATTTAGCGATTGAAAGATTAAAGACTTTATTTAATGCTGAGCATGCTAATGTGCAACCGCATTCTGGTAGTCAAGCTAATGCTGCTGCATATCAAGCGATTTTAAAGCCGAATGATATTGTTTTGGCAATGAGTTTAGATGCAGGGGGTCATTTAACCCATGGACATAAATTGAATTTCTCAGGAATTGTTTATCAATTTCATGGTTATGGTGTTGATGAAAAGAGTCAACAATTAGATTATGAAGCAATTAGACAACAAACATTAGAACTTAAACCAAAATTAATTGTTGCGGGAGCCAGTGCATATTCAAGAACAATTGATTTTACTAAGTTTCGTGAAATTGCTGATGAAGTTGGAGCATTGTTAATGGTTGATATGGCTCATATTGCTGGTTTAATTGCTGCTGGATTACATCCAAATCCTGTAGTAGTAGCAGATATTGTAACAACAACAACACATAAAACATTACGCGGTCCAAGAAGCGGTGCAATTTTATGTAAAAAAGAATTAGCAAAAGCAATTGATCGGGCAGTATTCCCAGGTCAACAAGGGGGTCCTTTAGAACATATTATTGCTGCTAAAGCACAAGCATTTTATGAAGCGGCAACACCAGAATTTAAAGCATATCAACAGCAAATTATGGCTAATTGTAAAGTTTTAGAAAATATGTTTAGAAAACATGATGTTAAATTGATTAGTGGTGGTACTGATAATCATTTAATGATTATTGATGTAAAAACATCATTTAATCGTACGGGGCAGGAATGTGAAAATATTTTGCATCAAATTGATGTTATTTGTAATAAAAATATGATTCCATTTGATAAAGAAAAACCAATGACTACTAGTGGCATTCGGATTGGAACAGCAGCGATGACCACTAGGGGTTGAAAAGAAAAGGAATTTGAACAATTAGCAAATATAATTATTAGTGTTCTTAAAGAAAATGGTAATACTGAAGAGAATATTGCTAAGCATAAACACCAAATTGGTATTTTATTAAAAGATTTTCCAATATATGAAAATTACCAATTATAATTTTAATTTATAATATTTAGTAATTTAAGAGGTGGTATGTATTTTTAGGGAATTTTTACTATTGTATTCAACAACTCTGTTAAGTGTTTCTAGTGTTGCTAGCATTATGATGTTAAACCAATCTTTGCAAGCAATTAATACTGATTTTAGTTGACGAGTTACTAATCGGAGTAAAAGTAATAATGGCTATTTACAAATTGAAGAAAGTTTTGTATTGCAAAATTGGCATAATTATTCACAATCACTACTTGAATTTAGTAATGATTACCCGCTAATTTCTTTTGGTAAAAGTTCATATATTAAGTTATGAACTTTTAATAATCAAAAAATTGTTCCGGCAATAGATTTACAGTGGCCAACTTCATTATGAGTTAAAACAACAAAAAATGAACCTAATAAAGTACATAATAGACTTCTTGCATAACCTATTAAAAAAATTACAAATATTTGTAAAAAGACAGTAATAGAAAAATATAATTTTAATTAATTATGTCTTTTATCTAAAAAATTAATATTTTGCCACAACAAAAAATGAATTTATTATTTAAATTCTTTAATTTTAAATAAATCTTTTATGTTAAATTAATAATTGCAAATTATAAATTGAGGCAATTAAATTAAATCTTAAACCAAATCTTTTTCTACGATTACGATATTTTTCTGTCATAATTTTAAATTTTTTAAGAATAGCAAAAATATTTTCAATAATAATTCTCATTTTTGAAACTAGTCTATTATGTTGTTTTTGTGCTTTATTTAAATGGTTTTTCTTTGTTTTCTTTGTAGGTATTAGAACATTATTGTGAATTTTTTGTATTCCTTGATAACCACTATCAACTATTAATTTGGTATTTTTTAAAATTGGGATTTTTGATTCTTTAAATAAAGCATAATCATGTTTTTTCCCAAGTGAAAAACTTGTTGCAATAATTTTTCTGGTTTCTTGTTCGATAATTACTTGTGTTTTAATGGTGTGTTTTTTCTTTTTACCAGAATAAGATTGTTTTTGTCTTTTTTTGGGCGTTGGATTGGAGTTTCGGTAGCATCAATAATAATAGTTTTATCATTAAAATAATCATTTATTAGTGCTTTTTTACCAGCAAGTTGTTGAAAATCAGAGTTTTTAATTAAAATATCTTCAATTCACTTGATATTGCGATAACAATTAGCTTCACTAATTCCGAAATTTTTACCAAGATGAAAATAAGTCTGATATTCTCGTCAATATGATAAAGTCATCAATAATCTATTTTCTAGTGATAATTTATTAGTTTTACCACCTTTTTTAAATTTTTCTATTTCAGCTACTTGTAAAATATCTAACATTTTATTAAAAGTGGATTTTTTTATTCCTGTTAATCTTAACCATTCTTTATCATTAAGAGTATTAAATTTATTATTGTTCATATTTTGATATCCTCATAAATTATATTTTATAAGAATATTTTAATAAAAAAGGTATCGCAAGAAGTCTATTGAAAAATTAATTAGGAGTAGAAAACTAATGAAACAAAATAAATATGATGATCCAATTTTTTTTGATAAATATAAAAAAATGGCAAGAAGTATTGATGGTTTGAAAGCAGCTGGTGAGTGACATATATTTCAAAAGTTGTTACCAAATTTAAATAATAAACGCGTTTTAGATTTAGGATGTGGGTTTGGTTGACATTGTCAATATGCTGTTGAGCAAGGGGTATCATCAGTAGTAGAAATTGATATCTCAGAAAAAATGCTAAATATAGCAAGAGAAATGACGGCAAGTGAAATTCAATATTTGCAAATGCCAATTGAAAATATTAGTTTTCTTGCAAATTCATTTGATGTTGTTATTAGTTCGTTAACATTTCATTATATTGCGTCTTTTAGTAATATTTGTGCTAAGGTTTATGAATGTTTAGCAAATGGTGGTGCTTTTGTTTTTTCTGTTGAGCATCCGATATTTACTGCTAATTCCAATCAACAATGATGTGTTGATAATAACGCTAAGCGGTTACATTGACCAATTGATAATTATTTTGATGAGGATATCCGAAAAACTAATTTCTTGGAAGTGGAAGTTTTGAAATATCATCGGACACTTACTACTTATATTAATACTTTAATTGAATGTGGTTTTAAAATAATAAGTGTTATTGAACCACAGCCTAATGATGAATTATTAAAAACTGTTCCTTTAATGCAAGATGAATTGCGAAGACCAATGATGTTAATAATTTCTGTTAGTAAGTAATTTTTTTGTAATCATTATTATTTTTTATTACTAAAAATATAAGAAAGTAGTATAATTCTTAATAGGAGTAAAACAATATGGCACTATTTATTATTAAACATCCTTTAATTGATGATAAGTTAACAAGGTTACGAAAAAAAGATACCAATAGTAAGATTTTTAAAGAAAATGTTAATGAAATTACGCGATTAATGGCTTATGAAGTTTTTCAGGATTTAAATTTACAAGAAATTTCAATTGAAACACCAATGGTGGCGACTACTGGTAAAAAAATTGCTCAAGATATTATTCTTGTTCCGGTTTTAAGGGCGGGTTTAGGAATGGTTGATGGAATCTTAGGATTGGTTCCTAATGCTAAAATTGGTCATATTGGTATTTATCGTGATGAAAAGTCTTTGCAACCTAAGAAGTATTTAGAAAAAAAACCTAATAATGTGAAAAATAGTTATACAGTAATTTTAGATCCAATGTTAGCAACGGGTGGCACGGCAATAGCTGCAATTGATATTGTTAAACAATGGAAAGTATCACATAATATAAAGTTTATTTGTTTATTAGCTGCCCCAGAAGGAATTGCAAAACTGGAAAAAGCTCATCCTGATATTAATATTTATACAGCAGCAGTTGATGAGAAGCTTAATAAAAATGATTATATTGTTCCGGGTCTTGGTGATGCGGGAGATCGCTATTTTGATACACAGTAGATAGTTATAATGAAAAATATTAATTGGAAATATGAAAAACAAATAATGATTGTTTTTGGGTTGTTAATTTTTATTGGACTATTAGTAACAACAATTTTTACTATAATTAATTATTTGTCTTGAAATTTGATTACTGGTTTTGTTACAACAAGTATTTTTAGTTTATTAAATTATTTGTTATTAATTTTTTTAACTTCGTATACGATCCAAAGCGGTCAATCAATTAATAAATTAGGAATAAAGCTACTTTTTTTATTGCGAGTATTATTATATTTAATTCCTATTTTGATTATTATGCTATTTAATGAATATTTTAATATTTTTAGTAGTATTTTTGGTTTAATACTTGCTTTTCTTGCAACTTTAATTGTTAATATGTATAATGCTTTGATAGAAAAGAGGAACTTGAAGTATGAATCTTAAGATGTATGCAAGTTTTGAATTGTGAGATCCGTGAAAACTTGTTCCGCAAATAACAACGATTATTTTAACAACTTTAATAATTATTATGATTACTTTAATATACTTTTTTAAAGTAAAAAAACTTGATCCTAAAGATGAACCACGAGGATTAGTATTAATTGTGGAACTTTGTGTTAAAAGTGTTGAAAATTTAGTTATTAGTATTTTAGGACCAAGTTTTAAATGATTAACATTATATTTTTTATATTTGTTGTCATATATTATTGTTGGTAATTTGTTATCAATTGTTGGGTTTGAATCGCAGATGACATCATATACAACAACATTTGCGATGGGATTAGTAACATTTGTGGGGATTTATATTTTTGGCATTAAATTTCAAAGATTAGCTTTTTTTAAACGATATTTAAATCCATTAGAATTGTTAACGCAATTTGTGCCATTAGTTTCCATTTCATTTCGACTTTTTGGAAATATTTTAGGTGGCAGTATTATTATGGCGTTGTTGTATCAATTTAGTGATTTAATTTCCCGACAAGTCCCAATTATTGGTCAAGTGAATTTTTTAGCAGGATTTTTAGCACCATTTTTTCATTTTTACTTTGATATCTTTTTTGGTATTATTCAAGCGGTTATTTTTTCAATTTTAACATTAGTTTATTGAAAATTAGAAATTGGTGATGAAAAACCGGTTAGTAAAGAAGGTGCTATTAATACGCGTGAAGCTGATGGATAATTGTTTCATTTATTTCACAAAATATTTAATATAATATCTAGAAGGAGGATAAATAGATGATGAGTGTGGAAATAATAAATAGTATTAATACTGTTGGAGCAATTTTGGCTAGTGGTGATGCTTCATGAGGCAAATTTATTGGAGCAGGGATTGCTGTTTTAGGTTGTTTTGGTGCTGGGATTGGTCAAGGTTATGCTGCTGGTAAAGCTGCTGAGGCAGTAGGAAGAAATCCAGAAGCTAATGGTAAGATTAGAACAATGTTAATTATTGGTTGTGCCATTGCAGAAACTGGTGCTATTTATAGTCTTGTTATTGCTTTAATTTTAATATTTGTTGCGTAAGGAATAAGATTAGATGTTGTTAAATTATTTAGCAATTTTTTATAAAATTGAACAAGAAAATATTATTAATCAATTATTTCCTAATGTATGAGTGTTCATTGCTCATATTTTGGCAACTGTTGTTTTATTGGTTGTTTTAGGTTTTTTTCTTTATAAACCTTTTAAACAATTAATGCGAAAGCGAAGAAATATTATTAAAGATTTAATTGATGATGCAATTAGGAAACAAACACAAGCAACAAAGTATGAAACAGAAGCTAATTCGTTATTAAAGGATTCCAAAATGCAATCACAACAAATTATTGATGATGCTAAAGTGGAAGCTTTAACGCAAAGACAAGAAATTATTAATCAAGCGAGCATTGAGGCGAAATTAATTGATGAACAGTCGCAAAGAGATATTTTAAAAGAGCGGATTAAAGCGGAAGAAAACATTCGTCAAGAGATTATTGATGTTGCTTTTAATATGGCACAAAATATTTTGGAAAAAGAGATTGATAGTGAACAAAATGAAGTTTTGATTGATGATTTTATTAAACAATTAGATTAGGAGTTAGTTTAATGATTCAAAATTGAGCATTAGCACTACTAAAGCTAGGACAAGAAGAAAAAAAACTTGATATTATGTTAAGGCAATCAATTCATTTAATTAAATTGTTTTTTGAGTATCCACGAATTATTGATATTTTGTCAACACATAATTTAGAAAAACAAAAACAAAAAAAGATTATTGATAAAATTTTTAAAGATAAAGCTAATGATATTTTTGTTAATTTTTTTAAATTATTAATTGATCGCAATAATTTTCGGCAAGTAATATTAATTCTTAAAGTATTTCGTAATCTGTGCAATGAAAGAGCGAATGTTTTTTATGGAATTGTTTTTTCAACAATAAAATTACAACAAGAAGTTATTCATAAAATTGAGAAAAAAATTGCAAAAATTTTACAACAAAAAGTGGAATTAGTTAATAAAATTGATCTTAGTTTAATTGCGGGTATAAAAGTAAAAGTTCAAGATCAAATTTTTGATGGTTCAATAAAAGGGCGATTATTAGCAATGAAACGAAATATTGAAAATAAGTAAGGCAGGTGATATAGATGTCATTTAAGGTAAATGAAATTGCTGATGTAATTAAAAATCAAATTAAACATTATGGTAAAAAAATTGAATTAAGTGAAGAAGGTAATGTTATTAGTGTCGGTGATGGAATTGCTGTGCTTCATGGATTAGATAAGGCAATGCTAGGTGAATTATTACTTTTTGATAATGATGTTTATGGAATGGTTTTAAACTTAGAAGAAGATTCTGTCGGTGTTGTTTTAATGGGTGATGATACTTATATTAAGGAAGGCGATGCTGTTAAGCGCACGAAACAAGTTGTTGAAACTGTTGTTGGTGATGAGTTGCTAGGAAGAGTTGTTAATGCCTTAGGACAACCGATTGATGGTAAAGGAGCGATTAAAAGTAAAAAGAAACGCCCTGTTGAAAGAATTGCTCCGGGGGTTATGACGCGACAATCAGTTGATGAATCATTACAAACAGGTATTTTAGCAATTGATGCGATGATTCCTATTGGTAAAGGACAACGAGAATTAATTATTGGTGATCGCCAAACTGGTAAAACCGCTATTGCGATTGATACGATTTTGAATCAAAAAGGGAAAGATGTTAATTGTGTTTATGTTGCCATTGGTCAAAAATCTTCTACTGTTGCCCAAATTGTGGAACGATTAAAACAAACGGGAGCAATGAGTTATACGACAATTGTTGCTGCTGGGGCCAGTGAATTAGCACCATTGCAATATTTAGCACCGTATACGGGTGTTACTATTGCTGAGGAGTGAATGGAACAAGGGAAAGATGTTTTAATTGTTTATGATGATTTAAGTAAGCATGCCGTTGCATATCGGACAATGGCCTTGCTATTACGAAGGCCACCAGGACGAGAAGCATATCCTGGTGATGTTTTTTACTTGCATTCACGATTATTAGAACGAGCAGCAAGATTAAATAAAGATAATGGTAATGGTTCAATTACAGCGTTACCAATTATTGAAACGCAAGCGGGTGATATTTCAGCTTATATTCCGACAAATGTTATTTCTATTACGGATGGTCAAATTTTTTTAACTAGTCAATTATTTAATGCGGGGATTCGTCCCGCTGTTGATCTTGGACTTTCAGTTTCGCGAGTTGGTAGTGCTGCGCAAATTAAGGCCATTAAGCAGGTTGCGGGAACATTAAAGTTAGAATTAGCACAATATAATGAATTACAAGCTTTTGCCCAATTTGGTTCGGATTTAGATGAGATGACAAAAAGAGTTTTAGAACATGGACAACGAGCAATTGATATTTTAAAACAAACACAATATAGTCCATTATCACAAACTAATCAAGCAATTTTATTATTAGCAATTAATTTACGAAGAATTCAATGGGTTCCTTTAGATAAGATTTTATTGTTTAAAGAAAATATTATTAATTATTTTAAAAATAATAAAGAAGCTCATAAGATATATAAAGAATTAAAAAAAGTTAAAGCCTTTTCTAAAGAGTTAAAAAGTAAAGTTGATACGGAAATTATTAAAGTAATTTATCATTTAGTTAGTAAAATTGATAAATATGAAATTACGAGTTATGGAACAAAAGAGCAATGAGAATTGCTATTGATTCAAGGTAAAATTAAAGTTAAAAAAGGTCGTCATTAATAGTTATGCCACAAGATTTTCGGATTAAAAATCGTATTCAAGTAATTAATACGATTGGTAAAATTTCTCGTGCTTTGCAATTAGTAGCAACAGCAAAATTGAAAAAAGCTAGTAAAAGAATTCAAGAAATTAGACCTTATAGTGAAGAAATGTATGATGTTTTTCATCATATTATTAGCAATACGAATGATTCTATATATTTACAAAAAGATGATAGTTCTCATTTCCGAACAGTATGAATTATTATTAATTCTAATATTGGTCTTTGTGCTGGTTATAACTATAATATTCATAAATTAGTCATTCCAGAAATTAAAAAAAGTGATTTATTAATTGTAATTGGTGCGAAAGGGGTTAGTTATTATCAAAATCGTGGTTATAATGTCATTAGTAGTTATTCTAATTTAGATTTAAATTTTGAATATCATCAAGCACAAGAAATTGGCTTTCAAGTTTTAAGTATGTTTAATAATAAAAAAATTGAACGGATTAAATTAGTTTATACAAAATTTATTAATAATATTTTGTTTCAACCAACGACATTGCAATTGTTACCGATTGCTAAAATTAATCCTCAGCAAAATTCATTATTTGAGTTTGAGCCGGATGCCCAAACCGTATTAGAAACAACAATTTTATTATATTTAAATACTATTATTTATAGTGCCATTAGTGAATCACAAGTATCGGAACAAGCATCAAGAAGGTTAGCAATGGAAAATGCTACTAATAATGCTAATGAGTTGAAAGATAATTTAACATTGCAATATAATCGTTCTCGTCAAGCTAAAATAACGCAAGAGATTGCGGAAATTATTGCTGCGGCTGATAGTACAAATTAGGAAAGGAGACAATTATGAAAAAAGTTGAAAAACAAAAGCATAATGAAGGTAAAGTTATTCAAATTTTAGGACCAGTTATTGATATTCGTTTTTCGCATAACAATTTACCTAATTTGTATAATGCTGTGGAAATTGATAATAATGGTGAAAAGTTAGTTGTTGAAGTAATGCAAGCATTAGGCGATGATATTGTGAGAACAATTTCAATGGGACCAACAGAAGGATTAACTAGAGGTTTAAAAGCGATTGATACAGGAAAAGCAATAATGGTTCCCGTAGGAAAAGAAACTTTAGGAAGAATTTTTAATGTTTTAGGTGAACCATTAGATGGCTCAATAATTCCCAAAGGAACCCGAAGAATGCCGATTCATCGTATTGCTCCGAGTTATGAAGAGCAAAGCACAACAGCAGAAATTTTAGAGACGGGAATAAAAGTGATTGATTTGTTAGTTCCATATGCTCGTGGTGGTAAGATTGGTCTTTTTGGTGGAGCGGGTGTTGGTAAAACGGTTTTGGTGCAAGAATTAATTAATAACATTGCTAAAGAACATGGTGGAATTTCTGTTTTTGCTGGTGTTGGTGAACGAACTCGTGAAGGGAATGATTTATATTATGAAATGATTGAAGCTAATGTTATTAATAAAACGGCATTAGTTTTTGGGCAAATGAATGAACCTCCGGGTGCAAGAATGCGAGTGGCATTAACAGGATTAACAATGGCTGAGTATTTTCGTGATGAGCAAAATCAAGATGTGTTATTGTTTATTGATAATATTTTTCGTTTTACGCAGGCTGGAAGTGAAGTTTCGGCTTTATTAGGAAGAATGCCTTCAGCAGTAGGCTATCAGCCAACTTTAGCAACAGAAATGGGAGCTTTACAAGAAAGAATTACTTCAACAAAGAAAGGCTCAATTACATCAGTACAAGCAATTTATGTTCCCGCTGATGATTTAACCGATCCGGCGCCTGCAACTACTTTTAGTCATTTAGATGCTAGAACGGTATTAGATCGTAGTATTGCGGCTTTAGGGATTTATCCAGCGATTGACCCTTTAAGTTCTTCTTCGCGATTATTAGATCCAGAAGTTGTTGGTCAAGAACATTATCAAGTTTCTAGAAAAGTGCAACAAATTTTACAAAGATTTAAAGAATTACAAGATATTATTGCAATTTTGGGAATGGAAGAATTATCAGATGAAGATAAATTGCTTGTTAATCGTGCGAGAAAGATTCGGAATTTTTTATCCCAGTCATTTTCGGTTGCTGAAAAATTTACGGGAATGAAAGGTAGTTATGTTCCAATAGCAAAAACGATTCAAGGTTTTAAAGAAATATTAGCTGGTAAACACGATAAATTACCACAACAAGCTTTTTTGTTTGTTGGTAGCATTGAAGAGGCGATTGCTAAGGCTAAAGAATTAGCAGAGGGCTAAAATAATGTCGATAAAACTAAAAATTATAACACCATTAGAAATTTTCTTTGATGATGATGTTGAAATTGTAACTGTTAAAACTACTGAAGGTTATATTGGAATTTTAGAACAACATATTCCTATTGTTGCTAATTTAGAAATAGCACAAATGTTTGTTAAACAACATAAAAAAACTTATAAGTTACTTATTTCTTCGGGAATATTATATTCAACAAAGAAAGAAGTTAAAATTTTAACTGATTATATTGAATATGATGATAAAGCGAAAGATCATTTATTACAGTTAGCAAAAGATCGGCATACTAAGATGACTAATTTTTAGTAGAAGGGAGTTTATTTGTGGATACGGCGTTATCAATTCATTTAATTAAAATTGCGATTTATTTAATTGCTTTTTTGTTTTCTAGTTTGGGAACTAGTGCTATATTATGAAATAGCATTTTGAATTCTAAAAAACCTCGTGAGGCGTTGCTATTTTATTTTCTTGTTACCTTGGCGTTAACATATTTGGTAGGTAGTTTGTTTATTGCTTTTTTAGGGATTGAATTGTGAATAAAGTAATAATTTAATTAAAATACCTAACATTATACAATGTTAGGTATTTTTGTTTAGAGACATTATTATTTATTTTTCTAGGAGGGCTATTTTTTCCATATCAGCAATGGCAACATAAGGTAAATTACGGAGTTTTTCTTGATAATCAAGACCATAACCAATAAGAAATTCTTGGGGGGCTTTAAAACCGGTTCAATCAGCGTTAAGTTCTGCCTTTCTTCCTTTAGTTTTGTCTAGTAATGTTACCATTTTTACCGTTTTAGCTCCTTTTAGAAATAAATATTCTTTGATGGTTAGTAAACTGGCACCACTTTCAATGATATCTTCAATAATTAAAATATCACGATTAGTAATATCTTGGTTAATGTCCATTATAATTTGTGGTGTGCTACTAGCTTCGGTTCCACCGTGGAAAGAAGCAATCGCCATAAAGTCAATTTCACATTCAATTGTTAAGTGACTAATAAATTCAGCTAAAAAGGGAATACATCCTTTAAGAATTCCTAAAAGAATAATTGTTGAGTCGTTAGCTTGATAGTATTTACTAATTTCTAATGCTAACGCTTTAGTTCGTTCAATAATTTGTTGATGGGTAAATAAAATTTCTTTGACCGCAGGATGTTTTTCCATTAATAAGCTCCTTATTTTTTTAGGTATGCTAATATTTTACCGTTTTTTTGTTTATTTTAGTAGTTTTTTTAATCATTTTTTAATTTTCTTTTTTGAATAATTGTTTGTTTAGTAAATTTTGTATTGTTAGATAATAGATGCTGTCAAGTATTTTTATTACTAGTAAAAGTAATCATAATTAGTTCACTATATAATTGTTTAATAATATTGCCTTGATGTTCTTTAATAATTTTATTAATTAGTTTTTGGTGTTCGTATGGGAAAGAAATTGTATATTCATAAATTATTTCTAGGGTATATAGTTTAAGGTTTAAAAATAATTTTTGTAATCCAAATTTATAGGCGTGAATTAATCGTGATTTTCCTAAAAGGATTTTTCCAAAATAGCGAATGTTTAAAACAACGATATTGGTAATATTTTGTTTTTGTAAATAAGTAAGCATTGCAAATCCTGCGGTTCTGATTGGTTCTTTATCGTCATTATATTTTTGGTTTTCATTATTATTGGTAATATAGCAATAACAATTGTGTGTCGCTTTAGGGTCTAAATATTGATTAATGAATTGTTGGGCGTCTTTTTCGGTGGTAACATATTTAATAAGACAAATAAAACGCGAATTTTTAATTGTATATTCAATTTTGTGAAGAGCATCATCAATAACTTTCATTGTTTTTCACCGTTATTTCGTTTTAATTTTTATTTTGTTTAGTGTTATGATAGCATTAATAGTGGAAAATACATATAGAGGAGACTAAGAGATGTTACAAGAATTTTTAGAAAAAGCGAAAATCGAATTACAATCATTGGATAATAAACGCCGGTTAATTTTTCCTGAGGGTACCAATTCAAAAATTCAAGAAGTAGCACTCAAATTAAAAAGTGATAATTATATTGAACCAATTTTATGTTTTGAAAATAAGATAGATATTCCTAAAAGTTTGTTAGGAGCAGGTATTAAAACGATTGCGATTGATGAAAGTTTAACTGATGAATTAGCCGAACAGTTGTTTACAATGCGTAAAAATAAAATTACTTTAGAAAAAGCTCAAGAATTAGTTCAAGAAACTAACTATTTTGCAACAATGCAATTAAAGAATAATAATGCTGATTGTTTGTTAGGGGGAATTGAGTATGCAACAAAAAATATTTTAGTTCCGGCATTACAAATTATTAAAACAAAAAATGATGTAGCAATTGCATCAAGTGCTAATTTACTAGTTAAAGATAATCAACGGTATGTATTTACTGATATTTCTTTAAATATTGATCCAACTACTGAACAATTAGTAAGTATTACAAAATCAGCAATTAATTTAGCTCACAAATTGGGCATAACATCGCCACAAGTAGCAATGTTATCTTTTTCTACTGCTAATAGTGCTACTAGTGATTCGGTTATTAAAGTTCAAGAAGCAACAAAGATATTACAAAAAGAAAATTTAGATGCTTTAATTGAGGGTGAGATGCAGTTTGATAGTGCTTTGTTAGAAGAAGTACGAGTGAAAAAAATGCCTCATTCAAAGATGAAAGGTAGTGCGGATATTTTTGTATTTCCTAATTTAGATGCTGGTAATATTGGTTATAAAATTGCTGAACGATTAGGGCAATATCATGCTGTTGGACCAATGATTTTAGGTTTAAATCAAGTTGTTAGTGATTTATCACGCGGGTCAACAGTGGAAGATATTTATTTGACAGCGATTTTAACAGCTTGAAGATCAACTTAAAAGATTAATGAAAGGAAATAAAATGATGCTATCTAATTTAAAGAAAAAAATTTTAGTTATTAATGCTGGTTCAAGTTCAATTAAGTTTCAATTATATGAAATAACAACAAATAAACAATTTAATCCAATTTGTAAGGGATTAGCAGAAAGAATTTTTGTTGATGGTAAAACGACGATTAAATATAATAATAATAATAATGAATTTGTTAGCGATACCTCGTTATCAAATCATAATGTGGCCGCAGAAGTTATTTTAGAACTTTTAAAATCACAAAATGTGATTCAAAATTTTAATGAAATTATTGCTGTGGGGCATCGCATTGTTCACGGCGGTGAAAAAATCAAAGAAAGTGTTCTTGTTAATGATGACATTATAAAGATAATTGCCGAAAATATTAAGTTGGCACCGTTACATAATCCTGCGGGGTTAAGTACTTTGAAAGCATTTCAAGCGGTCGCTAACTGTCCGCATATTGCTGTTTTTGATACAACATTTCATACCACAATGCCAAAAATAAATTATATTTATCCCGTACCATATAATTGATATACTGATTATAATGTTCGAAGATATGGATTTCATGGTATTAGTTATCATTATATTATTAATAAACTAAGTTTGATTATTAATAAACCTGTTAGTAATATTAATGCGATTGTTTGTCATTTAGGAAATGGTGCTAGTATTTGTGCAATTAAAAATGGGAAATCATATAATACATCAATGGGATTTACACCCTTAGCAGGATTAATGATGGGTTCTCGTAGTGGTGATATTGATCCAGCGATTCATCAATATATTGCTGAACAATTAAATTTAGATATTGTTGGTGTTGTTAATAAACTAAATAATGAATCTGGTTTATTGGGAGTTAGTCAAATTTCTTCTGATACAAGAGAAGTTAGTCAGTCTGCTAAGGATGGTAATAGTCAAGCACAATTTACCTTGGAATTATATGCTAAAAGACTTGTTGATTATATTACTCAGTATCAAAATGATTTGGATAATAAGGTTGATGCGATTGTTTTTACGGCTGGTGTTGGTGAAAATAGTGCCTTAATTCGAGAAATGATTATTAAAAATATTAAAACTATGGCGTTAGATTATAATTATGGTAAGAATAACCAATCATATGATGATTATTTACAAATATCTAATGATTTGAGTTCAGTGGCGATTTATGCGATTCGAACTAATGAGGAATTAATGATTTGTGAAGAGACATATCGGTTATTAAATAATATTAATTAAATTAACATATTTTATAAAAAAACTGAAATTAATCAGTTTTTTTGTTTATTAAAGATTTTATTAGTATTTTAAAGTATGATAAAATTAATAATGTTATAGGCGAGAAATTAGAAACTGGAGCGATATATATGAAGTTTTTTAATAAATATAAAAGTGTTTTAAAAAGCATTAGAGCTGATGTTCAAGAAATTTTAAATCTAGATTTAGAAATGCAAGAATTATCTGCTGATAGTTTAAAAAATAAAACTAATGAATTTAAAAAGCGATTGGAAGCGGGTGCCACTATAGATGATATTTTAATTGAAGCTTTTGCTGTGGCGCGTGAAGCAACAAGAAGAGTTTCGGGATTACACGCTTTTGCTGTTCAGTTAGAAGGTGGTATTGTTTTACATAATGGTGATGTTGCGGAAATGCGAACTGGGGAAGGAAAAACTTTGACAGCGATTATGCCAATGTATTTGAATGCTTTACTTGGTAAGGGCGTTCATATTGTTACTGTTAATGAATATTTAGCACAGCGTGATGCTGAAATTAATGGAGCGGTGTTAGGATTTTTGGGTTTAACAGTTGGTGTTAATTTAAGAGATTTAAGTAATGACCAAAAACGAAAAGCTTATTTGTGTGATGTTACATATACTACTAACTCGGAATTAGGATTTGATTATTTAAGAGATAATATGGTGCATACTTATGGTGAAAAAGTCCAACGTGGGTTGAATTTTGCAATTGTTGATGAGGCTGATTCAGTTTTAATTGATGAATCAAGAACACCGTTAATTATTTCTGGTGGTTCTAAAAGTCGTGAACCTTTATATGAAAATGTTGACCGGTTTGCTAAAAGTTTGGATAAAAAGGCAGATATTAAAATTGATTTAGAAACTAAGCAGGTGGCTTTAACAATATCTGGTGTTAAAAAGGCAGAAAAACATTTTGGTGTTAAAAACTTGTTTAGTTTGGAGCAATCAGAATTATTTCATCATATTTTAAATGCTTTAAAAGCTGTTCATGTTTTTACGAATGGAATTGAATATGTTGCTCAAAATGATGAAATAATTTTAGTTGATCAATTTACGGGGCGGTTAATGCCAGGAAGAGCTTATAGTGATGGTTTACAACAAGCATTACAAGCTAAAGAAGCAGTTACTATTGAACATGAGACAACAACGCTGGCAACGATTACTTATCAAAATTTCTTTCGCTTATATAATAAATTGAGTGGGATGACAGGAACAGCAAAAACGGAAGAAGAAGAGTTTATTAAGATTTATAATATGCGAGTAATGGAAATTCCTACTAATCTTCCGATTGTGAGAAAAGATGATACGGATTTAGTTTTTGCATCACAAAGTTCTAAATATAAGGCTTTAGTTAAAGAGGTTAAAGAACGACATACCAAAGGGCAACCAATATTAATTGGAACAGCATCAATTACAACATCTGAGGAAGTATCAAATATTTTAAAAGAAGCTAAAATAGCTCATAATGTTTTGAATGCGCGAAATCATGTTCAAGAAGCAGAAGTTATTGCGGGTGCGGGACAAATTGGCGCTGTTACAATTGCTACCAATATGGCAGGAAGAGGTACTGATATTAAATTAGGTGATGGTGTTATTGCCTTAGGTGGTTTGGCTGTTTTAGGTACGGAACGAAATGAAGCGAGAAGAATTGATAATCAGTTACGAGGTAGATCGGGGCGTCAAGGAGATCCAGGTTATTCACGATTTTATCTTTCAGTAGAAGATGAATTAATGCTTCGTTTTGGTAGTAAAAAATTACAAGGATTATTTAGTCGTTTAGGCGATGATCATATTCAATCAAAATTGTTATCACGAAGTATTACTAATGCTCAGAAAAAAGTTGAAGGATTAAACTTTGATACTAGAAAGAATTTGTTGGATTATGATAATATTTTAGCTCAGCAAAGAGAAGTAATGTATGAACAACGCGATGCAATTTTACAAACTAAGGTTTATGCTCCATTAGTTGAAAGAATGATTTTTACTGTTAGTGCTGATTTATTGGATATTTTTACAAAAGAGATTAATAAAGAAATTATGATTGATTTTGTTAGTTTAGTAAAAAGTTTAGAAACAAAGTTAATTAATAGTAATCATGAATTAGATGCTAAAGAATTACGAACAATGACACGGCATGATGCTGTTTTAGCAATTGGTCGGGTAATTTTTAATCACTATGAGAAAACTATTGAAAATATTCCAGAAGAGATGTTATGAAAAATTGAAAATCAAATTATTTTACAAGCTTTTGATCATCATTGAACAGAACATATTGATGGTTCTAGTAAATTAAGAACAGGAATTTATTTACGAAGCTATGGACAGTCGAATCCATTACATGCATATATTGATGAATCAGCTCAATTATTTAATCGGATGCGAATTAATATTGCTCATCAAGTAGTTATTAGTTTGTGTAGTTTAGAAATTGGTTCTGATATTGATGATGATATATCCGGGGAGGTAAGGGAGGCTATTGAGAGGACAAAGGCAAAGCAAGGTGGTTAGGAAAAATTTTTATGTTTAAATTAGTTGCTGATTTTAAGCCAGCAGGTGATCAACCAAAAGCAATTGCAAGTTTAATCCAAGGAATAAAAGAAAATCAACAATTTCAAGTATTATTAGGAGCAACGGGTACGGGAAAAACTTATACGATTGCTAATGTTATTGCTAAAATTAATAAACCAACTTTAATTTTGTCACATAATAAAACCTTGGCAATGCAATTATATGGTGAATTAAAAGGAATGTTTCCTGAAAATCGGGTAGAATATTTTGTTTCTAACTTTGATTTTTATCAACCAGAAGCATATATGCCAAAAACGGATACATATATTGATAAGACAGCAAAATCTAATAGTGATATTGAAATGATGCGGTTAAGTGCGATGAATGCTTTAGTTACTAGAAAGGATGTTATTGTTGTAGCATCAGTTGCTGCGATTTATGGTGCCCAAGATCCTGACGAATATAAAAAATCTTTTTTTGAAATTCGTAATGGTCAAAAAGTTGAAAGAAAAGCATTATTATATTTTCTTGTTAATTCTGGTTACACTCGTAATGATTTAGAAATTCGTCCGGGAATGTTTACGGCAAAAGGTGATGTTATTAAGTTAGCACCAGGTTGAACGGATGAATTTTATTTACGCATTGATTTATTTGATGATGATATTAATGAAATTGCTAAGATTGATGTTTTAACTGGTAAAGTAATTGAAAGATATCAATCTTTTACAATTTTTCCTGCTCAGGACTATATTACTTCTAAAGAAAGATTAGCAAAGGCAATTACTAGAATTGAAGCAGAATTAATAAAATATTTAGAAGTTTTAAAGGCTAATAATCAATTATTAGAGTATCAAAGGATTGAACAAAGAACTAATCATGATTTAGAAGCATTGCAAGAGTTTGGTATTTGTAGTGGTATTGAAAATTATTCCCGACATTTAGATTTAAGAGATAAAGATGTGCCACCACATACTTTAATTGATTATTTTGGTGATGATTTTCTAACTATTATTGATGAATCCCATATTTCTTTACCACAAGTTAGAGGAATGTTTAATACTGATCGGAGTAGAAAACAAACATTAGTTAATTATGGTTTTCGCTTACCGAGTGCCTTAGATAATCGACCATTAAATTTTACAGAATTTATGAATAAATTAAAAACGGTGATATATACATCAGCAACTCCGGGTGATTTTGAATTAAATCAAGTTAATTATCAAGTAACGGAACAAATTATTCGCCCGACAGGTTTAGTTGATCCAACGATTGTTGTTAAACCAACGATGAATCAAATTGATGATATTATTGAAAATATTTTAGTGCGAAAAGAAAATTGTGAAAGAGTATTAATTACGACTTTAACAATTAGACAAGCAGAAGATTTAACTACTTTTTTGCAGGAACGAAATATTAAAGTAGCATATTTGCATAGTGAATTAAAAACTTTAGATCGTTCAAAGATTTTATTAGAACTAAGAAAAGGCGTTTATGATGCTGTGGTAGGGATTAATTTATTACGCGAAGGATTAGATATTCCTGAGGTGTCGTTAATTTGTATTTTAGACGCTAATAAGCAAGGATTTTTACGCGATGCGCGGTCATTAATTCAAACTATTGGTCGGGCAGCAAGAAATGTTAATGGTAATGTTATTATGTATGCTGATACAATATCGGATGCGATGCAAAAGGCAATGGCTGAAACGCTACGCCGAAGAAATGTGCAAATTGCTTATAATAAAGAACATAATATTATTCCTCAAACAATAAAGAAAAAGATTGATGATTCGTTATTTGCTAATAAATTATTGCAAGAATTTAATATTGTTAATAAAAGAAAGTCTAAAGATTATATCGCAACAAAAACGCAAATCATTAATGATTTGCGAAAGGAAATGTTAGTGGCAGCAAAAGATTTACAGTTTGAACGAGCGGCACAGTTACGAGATTTAATTTTGGAATTGGAAACCGAATAAGATTAAATATTTCATTGTTCTTTTTCAAAGATTTCATTAATTTGACGATAAAGTTCTTTTGTGGAGTCATTATTGATGATTTGATAATCAATAACATCTTTATAAGTTTCATAATCATCTTGTTGTTGACTAATCTTCATAATTTCTTCAACAGTGAGGTTATCGCGTTCAATAATTCGTTTAACACGGGTTTCTCAATCGCTATTAACAAAAATAATTTTATTAACGAGTTTGTTTCATTTGGCTTGTAAGATTACTGCGGCTTCAACAATAATTAGGGTTTTATCATTATGATTTTTAATTTGTTGTTGAAGACTTTTTTTTAGTAATGGTCACATAATGTTATTAAGTTTTAGGCGCTCTTTGGGGTCATTAAAAATGATTGCTCGGAGTTTTTTAGTATCTAATTCATTATCAGTAAACGCAACACTTCCAAAGCGTTTTTTGATGGTTTTTATTACTTTGGGAAGGGTTCTTATTTCTTGACTTAAAATGTCCATATCAATACAATAGGCACCTTTTTTTTGTAAATATTTACTAACAATACTTTTTCCACTACCGATTTTTCCTGTGATGGCAATAATTAGCATTTTGTTCTCCTTAGTTTAATTTTTAACTTTACAATTTACATTATAATTGATTTTATGGAAATATAATAGTACTTTATATTTTGTCGTAAATTCACTATAATATATATGGATATATCAATTGATATAAGACAGAGGTGGCATTTTTCCTGAGAGATACTCTTGGAACTTGAACTAGGTAATAATAGCGGAAGAAGTCTTGTATATTTCAAAATGTATTAGATTTCTTGCTATCATTAAGGAGGCTAAAAATGGTGCAAGAAGTAAATAAGACTAATCAAATTTATCGTTGAATTTTAATGTTAATTAATGGAATTTTTTGTTTCTTAATTGTGGGAGTAATAATTTTGATAACGATAAGTTCGGAAGAAAAATTTTTAAGCATTTTTTCTTCTAATTTTAAGAATACACAATTAATTAATAATAAAATTGTCTTATTTATTAAAATTGCAGTTATCGTGATTTTATTATTATTTTTAGTTGCTAGTTTAATATTAATTTGGTTATTAAGTTGGCAAAAAATAATAAAATCTAATGTTAATTTTAAATTGATTAAAAAACAATGCTTTAAAATGTATCATTGAAAAACATTTGATTTAGTATTAATCGCTTTTTTTGTTAGTTTATCATTAATTTTAGATTATCTGATGATATTTTTTCCTAAATTACCAATGGGGGGCAGTATTGGTTTAAAATATTGACCCGTATTTTTAATTGCTTTTGTTGTTAGTTTTTGACACGGAATTGCAACCGGTGGTATTAGTGCTTTAATTTCATTAATTATTATTCCCCAAGGAGCAATTATTAATCCTTGACAATATTTACTGGATTATTTTATTCCTATGATTATGCCTTCTTTAATAGGAATAGTGAATATTAATTTTAAAAAGCGGTTTAATGCTAACATTAAAATTTCCTTTATTATAACAGTTATTTGTATTATTATATATATATGCAATGTATTATCGGGGGTATTATATTTTGGTAATTATGCGTGAGATGGTTTTAGTGTTTGAGGTTATGCATTAATATATAATTTAATTTATGTTTTTATTTTTGTGTATCCTTTAATGATATTATCATTGCCATTATTATTTAGAGTATTAATGCCGTGAAAAGAAAAATATAATGATCAAATTAATTAGCAAATGCTAATTAAATATTGGAGGTGATTTGATGGATGATGCAACAAAATATATTATTGTTAAAGGAGCTAGAGAACATAATTTAAAAAATGTTGATTTAACAATTCCTAAAAATAAATTAATTGTTTTTACTGGCGTTTCTGGTAGTGGAAAGTCATCATTAGCCTTTAATACGATTTATGCTGAAGGACAAAGAAGATATATGGAATCATTGTCGGCCTATGCCCGACAATTTTTAGGTAATAGTGAAAAACCTGATCTTGATTCTATTGAAGGATTATCACCAGCAATTTCTATTGATCAAAAAACTACTAGTAATAATCCTCGTAGTACTGTGGGAACGGTGACGGAAATATATGATTATTTGCGATTATTATATGCTCGTGTGGGACTACCATATTGTATTAATGGTCATGGTTTAATTAAAGCAATGACAATTAAGGAAATGATTAAACGATTAAAACAAGTAACAACAGAAGAACGCATTGAAATTTTGTCGCCAGTAGTTATTGATAAAAAGGGGACGCATTATGAGTTGTTTTTAACTTTGCGACATGAAGGATTTTTACGGGTTAAAGTTAATGACCACGCTTATTCTTTAGATGATGATATTCAATTAGATAAAAATAAACGGCATAATATTGATATTGTTGTTGATCGCATTAAATTAAGTGATGATGATAATGTTTGATCTAATATTCATGATAGTTTAGAAAAATCATTAAAATATAGTAAAGGATTAGCAAAAGTTATTCTTGTTAATAGTAAAGAACAATTATTATTTTCGCAAAATCATGCGTGTAATCAGTGTAATTTTACGATTCCGGAGTTAGAACCCCGTTTATTTTCCTTTAATGCACCAATGGGGGCTTGTTCTGAATGTAAAGGTATTGGGATTCGCTTGGAAGTTGATGAAGATTTATTATTTCCTAATCGTAATCTTTCAATTAATCAAGGTGGGATTGAATTTTATAAAAATTTTATTGGTGGTGATACTTTAGAATGACAGAAATTAAAAATTATTTGTAAAGAATATGGTATTGACTTAGATCAACCGATTAAAAATCTTAGTGATGAACAAATTAATTATTTAATGTATGGTAGTGATGAACAATTAAATTATACTTTAGTATCTAATAGTAATAATACTTATAAAAGTTATGACTATATTGAAGGTGTTGCTAGTATTATTGAACGACGCTTTGTTGAAACTGCTAATGAAATGCGTCGTGAATATTATCGGAAATTTATGAGTGATAAAACTTGTTGGTCTTGTAAAGGGGCACGATTAAATCCTAAAGCATTATGTGTTAAAGTAGGAACGATAAATATTAATGAATTTACTAATTTAGATATTGATGAAAGTTTAGATTATATTCTTAGTTTGAAACTATCAGAACAACAACAAGAAATTGCTAAGTTAGTTATTAATGAATTAGTTAATCGTTTAAGTTTTTTAAATGATGTTGGTTTAAGATATTTAAATTTATCAAGAGCAGCTCAATCATTATCTGGTGGCGAAGCGCAACGAATTCGTTTAGCAACGCAAATTGGTTCAAAATTGACAGGAGTATTGTATGTATTAGATGAACCTTCAATTGGTTTACATCAAAAAGATAATGATCGCTTAATTAAAACTTTAAAATCGCTACGAGATTTAGGAAATACCGTTATTGTTGTTGAACATGATGAAGATATGATGTATCAAGCTGATTGTCTTGTTGATATTGGACCTAAAGCTGGTAAGTTTGGTGGTGAAATTATTGCTGTGGGAACAATGGCTGATATTATCGCTAGTGAAAGGTCAATTACAGGGAGATATTTATCACATCAAGAAACGATTACAATTCCAAAAAAGCGCCGAAGTGGCAATGGTAAGAAAATTACTATTATTGGAGCAAGAGAAAATAATTTAAAAAATATTGATGTTACTATTCCTTTAGGAAAACTTATTGTTGTTACAGGGGTTTCTGGCAGTGGAAAATCAACTTTAGTAAATGAAGTGTTATATAAAAATCTGTTACGAAATTTAGGACAAAAGGTTAATCGCCCTGGTAAACATCAAAATATTAAGGGAATGGATAATATTGATAAAGTTGTTAATATTTCGCAAGAACCGATTGGAAGGACACCGCATAGTAATCCAGCAACTTATACTTCAGTTTTTGATGATATTCGTGATTTATTTGCTGCGGCGCCATTAGCTAAAATTCAAGGTTATCTTAAAGGAAGGTTTTCTTTTAATGTTCGTGGTGGCAGATGTGAACGCTGTCAGGGAGCAGGAATTATTAAAATTGCGATGCATTTTTTACCAGATGTTTTTGTTACTTGTGAAATATGTGAAGGAATGCGCTATAATGATGAAACTTTACAAGTTAAATATAAAGGGAAAAATATTTATGATGTTTTAAATATGTCAGTTATTGAAGCGCAAGTGTTTTTTGCAAATATTCCAAAAATTAATGTTAAATTGCAAACCTTACTTGATGTTGGTATGGGATATATTAAGTTAGGACAACCAACAACCCAATTATCTGGTGGGGAAGCTCAAAGAGTTAAATTAGCGACTTATTTACAAAAAAGAGCAACTGGGAAAACACTATTTATTTTAGATGAACCAACAACGGGATTACATATTGATGATGTTAAAAGATTATTATCAGTTCTTAGTCGTATTGTTAATAATGGTGATACCGTTCTTGTTATTGAACATAATTTAGATGTTATTAAATTAGGTGATTACATTATTGACTTAGGACCTAATGGTGGAAAGTATGGTGGCGAAGTAATTGTTACAGGAACACCAGAGCAAGTAATTAATAGTAATAAAAATTCATATACGGCTGAATATTTAAGAAAAGTTTATCAAATTAATGATAATATTAAATTAAATATAAAGTAGGTGACTATTAATGAAAATTCGTTTGAAAATAGCAATAATCATTTGTTTAACAATATCACCAATTATAGTTATTGTGGCTTGTAATAGTGCTAGTAATGAAAATGGTGATGTTGCTGAAGCAATTAAATCATTGGAAAATGTTGTTTTAAATGAGATTGATTTGGGGTTAGTTAAAGAAAATGAAGATATTAAAGAATAAGTTATTGATAATTTATTAATTGATAATGTCATTGAAGCTCCGCTTGATAAAGTAACTGATTTACAAATTATTTTAGATACTGATAAGATAATTAGTGATGATGTTTTTGTTGTTGAGAAAGATATTGAATTTAAAGAATTTTTTGTGCTTTTAATTGGTAAAACTATTGGAACAAAGCCACAACAAATTACTGTTAGTCGGAAAGTAAAATTTGTGTTTGAAATTGAAAATCCAGAGTTATTAGCAGCGCAAAAAGCACTTAATGAGGTTTCATTAAAGGAGATTACGATTTTGGAGTTAGTTATTCGTGGAAGTAATATTACGACTTTAATTGCATCAAAAGTTCAAGAATTAATTGCTTCAATTAAAAGTCCTGATTTTACAGATTTATCATTTGCTTTAAAAGATAAAGTCATTACGGCACCTAATGCTGGTTTACTTATTAATATTGGTGTTAGGTTAATTGCCAAACCAAAAGATTCTGAACAAAGCCGAGTTAGAAGTGAGAAAACGGTAATGGTTAATTTTACTAATATTAAAACCCAAGCTGAGGATGATGCTGAGAAAATAATGGCAGCAAGAACGGCATTAGATAATATTGTGTTAAAAGAAATCGTTTTTAGTGAAAGTTTCATTATTGGGAAAAATATTACGGTGACATTAGTTAGGTTACAAGAAACAATTGCTTGTATGGTAAGTAGTGATTTTGCTAATTTAAAAATTGCTTTTAAAAGCGGGGGTTCAAGTTTTATTTATCAAGTTGCTGATTTGACGACGACCTCATTTATGATAGATGTTATTATTAGTGCTAATGCTAAAGATAGTAAGAAAACATTAGTAAGTAATCCTACTAAGAAAGTAAAAGTTAAATTTACACCCATACAACATCCTGCGCAAGTTGAAATTGATAATTTAGTTTTAGAATCAATTACTGTTGCTGATTTAGTAATTCGTGGTGATGATATTAAGGCACTCATTAATGCTAAGTTGTTAGCGATGAGTGCGACAAAAAAAGATATTAATGTTTAGGGTACTTTCTATATTGGCCAAGAAATAAAAATTACTGCTAGTAAATTGCAAGAAGCAATTGCGGGATTAACAAATAATAATTTTACTAATTTGACAATTACTTTTAAAAATACTGATAGTTATCATGTAATAGATTTAGCAACTAAGTTTTTCAATTTGGATGTTGTTATTACTGCTAAGGCAAAAGATACTAATGTAACGGTTGTTACCAATACAACACAAAAAGTGAAAGTTAATTTTATAGCGATTGTTAATCCTGAACAAGCAAAAATTGATGCTGCGCAGAAGGCGTTAGATAAATTATTATTAAAAGACTTTTCATTGCAAACAAAAATTTTGACAGATGCTAATGTAATGAAGTTGATTAGTTTAGAGTTAAAAAGTGCTATTAGTGGTTTAGAAAGTAATGATTTTACTAATTTAACTATTGAATTGAAAGATAAGACAAAAATATTATCATATGCAGAAGCAAAAGAAAAATATGAAGCAGAGGGAACGAGTGTTCCTGTTGATGTAATTGTTAAGGCTCATGCTAAGGATAAAAATAAAATGGAAGTAACAAATGATAAATAATATACTGTTAAAGTTGATTTGGCGATTTTTATTGCACAAGAGGAACTTAATATTTCGTATCTTAAATTGGCTTTACAATTTTTAAATTTAAAAGCAATTACTTTAACAGGTCCTGTTGTTCGTGGTGAAGATGTTACTTTAAAAATTAAAGAAATTTTAAATGATGCGATTAAAGATGTTTATGATCCAGCGACTTCAAAAATTATTGCTAATTTACAAATTGCTTTGAAAAATGCAACGATTGTTTTAAAAATTCCTTTGACTGGTAATAGTATGGAAATTGATGTAATTATTAGTGCTACTAATAAAAATGGTTCGGTTAATCGTGTGCCGATTGATGATAAAGTTATTGTTAATTTTATTGTTAAGTAACTCAAAATTTTTATTTAACTTGTAATAAATGTTGTTAACGAATTTAATTTATAAAATATGAATGCATCTTAAAGTGATGCATTTTTAATTTAGGAGAATTTGATGTCCTAGTTATTTGGGTGTGTTCTTTATCAATTTTGTGATATTATATTTAATAGAAAACATTAAATTATATGAAATGATAGGTGATGTTATTATGAATAAAAAAGTATTAACTTTACGAGAAGTTGTAGAAAAATTTAATTTATCGTTGTTGTCTGGTGATGAACAAGTATTGGAACGAGAAATTGAAATTGGGGGCATTAATCGTGCGGGATTAGAATTAGCAGGTTTTATATCTGATGAAACTAGTCGTAAACATCGGATTGTTTTATTAGGTGGTAAAGAGAATGAATATATTAATAAGTTACCAGCATCAGAGCGCAAGGCTCGTTATGAGAAACTTATTAATCAAGATGTTCCAGCGATTTTTACTAGTATTCGTTTTAATGAGCCGGTATTAGTAGAATATGCTAAAGAAATAAATTTTCCTGTTATTGAGGCTAATTATTCTTCTAATGATTTTTATAATATTATTGTTAGTTACATTGATAATCGTTTAGCACCAATGGAAATGGTTCATGCATCGTTAATTAATATTTATGGTTTGGGAGTTTTAATTAAAGGTGATAGTGGAATTGGAAAATCAGAAAATACTTTAGAATTAGTTAAAAAAGGACATTTGTTTGTCGGCGATGATGCGATTGTTTTGCAAAGATATGTTAATAAAGTTATTGGTCGTAACGATGAAAAGTTAAAGCATCATATTGAAATTAGAGGTATTGGGATTTTAAATTTAACGAAGATGTATGGTTCAAGAACAACTTTGGAAGTTACTGATATTGATATTATTGTTAATTTAAAATTGGCTGATAGTGAGTATTTTGCTAATTTAAATCGTGTGCAAACAGAAATTGATAGAGAAGAAATTTTTGGTATTAAAATTCCAGCGATTACGATTCCTGTAACTTTAGGAAGAAATATTTCGGAATTAATTGAAGCAGCTGTTATTAATATTAAGTTGCATAATGAAGGTATGAATAGTTCTGAGTTATTTATTAACCGAATTGATAGTGAACTTAAAACATAAGAGAAAGGTTTAAGTGTAAAAGTAAAAATGATGAATATATATTCAAATTGAGTACCTAATGAAATTCCAGGGACTAATGGTATTTTAAGATTTTATCCGCTTTTTATTCTTTTAGGAATAATTGTTTCGATTTTAGCTTCTTGGATTAAATTAAAACGTCGCGAGATTCCAACTGAACCATTTGAATGAAGTATTTTTTTAACTGTTCCGAGTGCAATTTTTGGTTCTTCAATTATTGGTAAAATTAATAGTCCTATTATTGATCAGTATGGGTTTTGAGGTTATTTTATGATTTGAGAACCGGGATTAGCAATTCATGGTGGTGTTATTGCTGGTGTTATTGTTGGTTTTTTTTGATTTCGGCATTATTCTAAAAAATATGAAATATCGTTATGAATATTTGCTGATGCCATTATTCCAAATATTTTATTAGGGCAAGTTATTGGTCGATGAGGTAATTTTTTCAATCATGAACTTTTAGGACAGATAACGACTTCATTAGATTGATTACCTGATTGATTATTAGAAAATTTAAGAAAAGCTAATGTGGATGGTACTCCAGCTGAAGGAATTGGGATTGTTCGTCACCCTTTGTTTTTGTATGAATCATTAATTAATTTATTTTCTTGGGTACTAATTACTTTTGTTATTCCTAAAATTGGTATGTGAAATAGTGTTAAACCTTGAAAGAAATATCCTAAAAAATTTGTTCCGCTTTGAGAAAAAGATGTTGAATTATTGGAAAGTGAAAAAAATTGGGCAACACCGTTTAAAAAACTTTATTATCATCGTCTTTGAAAGTTAAATTGTTGAAATCAAGCTTATTTTGAAGAAACTCCGAGTAAAACAAAAAAGTTAACGGTAGTAAGAAAATATCCAGAACCGCATTTAAAAGCTAATAATCCATTTTTTAGACTTATGGAACGATGATTTAAAAATCAATGAATAAGAATTAAACAACTATGAACTCAAGATGCTAAACCTTTAGAAAAAAATGCTAATCCGGATAAATATTGAATGACGCGAGTTGGCGTTCAAACTGGAAGTTATGTAGTTATGTATAGTATGGTGCGAATTATTTTGGAAATGTTTCGTGATGAAAGTGATATCTTATTTCCTTATGATTATGTGGCTACTTATATATTTTTAGGGTTAGGTGTTATTACTGGAATTACTTTGATAATTTTTGCACAGGTTATTAGCGTTCGTAAATGAAGACAAATTAGGTGATTATATGAAAAACAATATTAATACTGATTATGATTTAATTATTATTGGTGCGGGTCCGGGTGGATTTACTAGTGCGATTTATGCATGTCGGGCGGAGTTGAAAGTACTTCTTATTAATAGAGGTCCTCCCGGAGGAAAAATGGTAAAAACTTATGATATTGAAAATTATCCGGGTTTTGATAAAATATTAGGACCTGACTTGTCATTAGCAATGGATAGACAAGTTAGAAAATTAGGCGCTGAATATGAAGCTACTAAGGTAAAAAACATTGAAGTTGCAACTGACGATAATAATAAGATTATTACTGGTGAAAATGGTAAAATATGGCTTACTAAAGCGGTTATTATTGCTACGGGAACAGTTGAAAATGAGTTATTGGTGGATGGTGCTAAGAGATTATATGGTCACGGAGTTTCTTACTGTGCGGTTTGTGATGGGGCATTTTTTCGTAATAAGGATATTGTTGTTGTTGGCGGGGGTGATTCTGCTATTGAAGAAGCGGTATATTTAACTAAGTTTGCTAGAAAGTTATATTTAGTGCATCGCCGAAATGAATTTCGGGCTTCGAAAGGAGCATTAACAATTGCTCAAAATAATAATAAAATTGAATGATTGTTAAATTATGTTGTTAAAGAAGTTATTGGTAAAAATTCTCTTGAACAAGTTGTTATTGAACATACTGTGACAAAAGAGCAACAAGTAATTGATGCTAGTGCAATTTTTCCTTATATTGGTTCAACACCAATTTCTAATTTTGTTAAAGATTTGAAAATTTGTGATGAAAATGGTTATATTATTACTAATGAAATAATGCATACTAGTGTTTTGGGAATATTTGCGATTGGTGATGTTCGTCAGACAGTTTTAAGACAAATTACTACTGCTGTTGGTGATGGTGCGATTGCTGCTCAAGAAGCAATAAAATATTTAGATCAATTGAAATTGTAATCGATGCTTAATTAATTAGCAGTTTTATGAATGGAGTGATTAATAGTGATGTCTTTTTCTAAAATTGTTAAGCAAGAAATTATGAAAAAGGAATTTAGTCATCCAGCAAAGCAAGCTATTTTATTGGGATTAATAAAATCGTTAGCGATATTTAATAGTAGGCAATTAATTTTTGAATGTTCTAATAAAACTGTTGCTATTTTTGTTAAAAAATTAATTGCTGAAATTTATAATTATTATCCAGAAATTTTGACAATGGGAATTAAAACTATTGTATATAAGTTGGATCTTTCACATATTGTTTCTTTAATCATTAATGATAAAGAAATTAGTTATGATATTAAACGAAATGAATTAGTTGTTAATTTTGAAAGATTAACGAGTGAAATGTCAAAAAGAGCATTTATTGCGGGAGCATTTATTGCTACTGGTAGTGTTAATTCGCCAAGGATTAGTAATTATCATTTAGAAATTCAAGGAATTGATATTTTGTTTATTCGGAAGTTACAATTACTAATAAATAGTTTTGGTTTTAAATTTAAACGCATTTATCGTCGTAAAAAACCTTTAATTTATTTAAAAAAATCAACTGAAATTGCTGATTTTTTGAAATTAATTGATGCAAGTCTTTCACTATTATCGTTTGAAAATGAACGGATTTCACGCGATATGTATAATAGTATTAATCGTTTAACAAATATTGAGATTTCTAATCAGCAAAAAACTAATAAAGCCGCTATTGAACAAATTACGATGATTAATTTTTTAAAAGCGAATGATTATTTTTTAAAGTTATCGTTAAAAACTCAACAAATTGCTAATTTAAGGTTAGATAATCCTGAAGCTTCTTTGAATGAGCTTTGCGATTTATATGAAAATATTTATCACGGTATGATTTCTAAATCAGGAATAAATCATATGATGCGCGAAATTAAAAATAGTTATTTATTGCTTAAAAGTATTGCTTCTGATGACAATTAAATATTTTATAAAATATTTTGTATTAATATATAAATTTGTGATATAAAGAAATTGTTATTAATTTAGTAGTAAAATTTGTTTCGCTATTAATTTTTTTATATTTTAAGTGTTAATTAAGAAAATATTGTAATTGGGTGGAACTAATGAAATTAAAAATTAATTGAAAACAATATTGAGATTGAGAATTTAATAAAAAAGTTTTACGGATGATGTTACCTTTAATTTTGCAAAGTTTGATTGTTGCTTTTATTAATGTTTTAGATACAATTTTTATTTCAATTTTTAATCCTGAACAATTAACTGGTTTAGGTTTAACAAATGATATGTTTATTTTATTAATTTATAGTTTTTGAGCAATTTCGGGTGCTGGGGGTATTTATACAACACAATATTTAGGGAAAAAGAATTATGCTAAAGTTGCGGAAACCACAAGAATAAAATTAATTTTAGCACTTATTTTGGCAGTAGTTTATTTTACCTTAATATCAACATTAAGAACATCATTGATTAATATTATTGTAAATTTAGATAATCATTTGCCGGAAGATAAGAAAAGTTTGATTTCTCAATCTGCAAATGATTATTTGCAGATTATTAATTATACAACTTGGTTTTTAGGTATTTCGTTAGTTTTTTATAATACAATGTATGAGTGTGGTGATGCTTGAACGCCGTTGTATATTAACTTTTTGCCTTTAACAATTAATGCGATTTTAAATCCGATTTTTATTAAGCTTTTTGGTTGAGGTGTTGTTGGTGCTGCGTGGTCAACATTTATTGCTCGGGTTTGTGAATTTATTGTTGTCATTGCTTTTATAGTTTGAAAGAAGCCAGTTTATTATCCAGGATGAAAAATTTGAAAAACAACATTAGATTTGTGAAAAAAAATTATGAAAAACTTTGTGTTTATTTTTATGGCGAATGCCTTGTTTGCGCTTTCATCGTTTGTACAAAAGATGATTATTTTAAAAGAAGGATTTTTAGATAATTCTTATCAAGCGGCAATTTTAACATTTAGCATTATTGGCGTGTTTTATTCATTTTTTAATGGTTATTATGTGGCTGTTCCATATTTTGTTGGTCGGGAGTTGGGAGCTAATCATATTGCTAAAGCAAAAGCTAATTTTTATAAAATTTTAGGTTTTGGTTTAATTTTAAATGCGACAATTGCTTTATTAATCATATTTATTTCGCCATTTATTCTTAATTTCTTTACGGAAAATCGAGCAGTTATTTATGTTGCTAAGTGGTATTTAGCTTTTCAAGGGATAGCGTTCTTTTTCTTGTCAACATCAATTATTTTCTTTAATATTTTAAGGATTGGTGGTAAAAATTTGTTATCAAGTTTAATTGATATTCTTTGCACTTGGGTTTTTATTGTGGGGTTAACTTGATTTGCATTTACAATTTTTAAACCTAATAATTATGAAGTGTTTTCTGAGAATTGAGTAATAGTGACAATAATTGTATTTTTAATTGTTTCTTTAGCTGAAATTATTCAATTTTCAATATTAATTATTACTGTGAGAAAAGTTAATTGAGCTAATAATTTAGTAAAACAATAAAATAAAAGGATGTTTAAAAATGATTAAGGATGTTAAAATTAATTTTGGTCAACAAATTAGACGATTACGAATAAATTTGCATTTGTCACAAGAAGAATTAGCATATGAATGTGATTTAAATAAAAATTATGTTTCTGATATTGAACGCGGTGAAAGAAACATTTCTTTACAAAGTATTGTTAAACTTGCTAAGGGTTTGCAAGTGTCGTTATCGGAATTATTTGATTTTGACTATCAAATTTAAATGCTACCATATTTTTAAATAGGAGGTGGAATTATTTCACAGTGATTATTTGGTTGAACAAAACCGGAATATTTATGGGTATTTTTTGTTATTTTTGCGAGTATTAATTTTTTTGCTTCTAGACGGATGATTAAATATTTGTGAGCATTAAAAATGCGAACAAAAATATCAACGGCGGTTGCGGGAGCATTATTATTATCAATTACAACTTCACTGCCAGAACTTGTATCAGCGATAACAGCAGGTGCTTTGGGGAGTCCTGAAGTTAGTATGGGTGATGTTATGGGGGCAAATTTATTTACAGGAGCAATGTTAGCTGTTGCTGATATTATTTTTATTCGTTATTTATTTTTTAAAAAAATAAATAACTCTAATCGCTTTATTATTTATTTAATGATCGGAATTAATATAATTTTAGTATTAGCTTTAATGCCAATTAAAGCATTTGATTTTATGCGGTTAACAATTCCTTATATCAATGTTTCTTGACCATTTTTAGTTTTATTATTAGTTTATGGGGGATTTTTAATAATGATGTTTAAAGGATTTCATGATGAGGAAAAAGAACCTAAAACTAATAAAGATGTTGGTTTAAAAAAATTATCATTAAAGATGATTATAATTTTTTTCGTTATTTGGGTTATTGGCTTAGTTCTTTCTTCAATAATATTAGTTGCGGTTATTGATAACTTTGATAATGTTTATGGGATTAAAAAAGAATCGGCAGGAGCGATTTTTTTAGGAATGACAACAGCCTTACCAGAAGTAGTATCACTATTTTCTTTAGCAAGGATTGGTTATGGTAATGTTTCCATTGCTGGAATTGTTGGGAGCCATCTTTTTAATTCAATTATTTACTTTGTTGCTGATATTATTAATCATCCTGTCGGGAGTTTAGAATATTTAGCAAATGGTAATATGATGAATTTAATGCCATTATTTGTTATTGCAATTTTGCTATTGTTAACAATTATTATTTTTACTGTTAAAACAATTCCGCGTTGAAGTAGCAGTAAAATTTTTACAGTAATAACTTCTGGAGTAATTATAATATTTTATAGTTTTAATATTATTTTTCAAATTTTACAAAGTCAATATCATTTTTTCTAATTTAAGTTGTAAAATAATTGTCATAAAACATATATGATAGATTATGATATAATTTACAAGGTAATTATTAAAATTTATAAAAGTAGAGGTTTAATATATGAGTAAACAAAATATTTTATTAATCTTTGAGATTATTCTTTTAATTATTGGTTTTGCAATGATTCTTATTGGACTATTGCAGCCAAAGAAAACGCAAGCAGGGTTAGGAGCATTAAGTGGTGGTAATCAAGAGCTTTTTGCACAAACTAAAGAGCGAGGACTTTCACGAACTTTATCATTGATGATGCTAGGTTGTGGATCTTGTTTATTTGTTCTTTCAATGATTATTAGAATTTTAGAAAATTCTTTATAATTTTTATTTAAACGATTAGTTTTTGAAAGTTCTAATAGTTTAATGACTGATGGAGAGTATATGAAGCAAAAAATTTTAAATATTTTAAAAAATGAAAAGCGAGTCCTTTCAAAGTTAGAAATTAGTAATTATCTTGAAATTACTAATAAAGAACAATATGAATTAATGGTGTTGGAACTTAAGGAATTAATAATTAATGATGTTTTAAAAGTTAATAGTAATAATGAATATTCCTTAAATTTACAAAATCAATTACTTATTGGTATTATTCAACTGCATTCTAAGGGTTTTGGTTTTATTAAAACTAAGGATAATCAAGAATATTTTGTTAAATCACAAGACTTAAATGGCTGTTTAGATATGGATGAAGTTTTATTTGCTACTAAAAATATTAAGCAAAATGATGCCCGACATTTTGAGACTCGGGTAATTGAAGTATTAAAAAGGCCTTTGACGACGGTTGTCGCTACTGTTTGTTTTAATGAAGCAAATAAAACAAAATTTTTAAAAATTAATAATATTAAATTGCAACATTTAGTCCTTTTAGTTACTAATTTAAATATGGCAATTGTTGATACGATTGTTGTCGCTAAAATAGTGTCTGTTAGTAAAAATCAATTGGTTTCATTAGAAATTCAGGATATTATTGGTAATATTAATACCCCGGGAATTGATGTCATCGCTGTTGTTCATGAGTTTTTTGTTAAGACAAAATTTGATGATGCCACATTAAATGAAGTAAAAAAAATCTCGCCGTTGGTAATGGCTGAAGAATTAATTGGTCGGAGAGATTTACAAAATAATTTATTTATTACTATTGATGGTAGTGATGCTAAAGATTTAGATGATGCTATTAGTGTTGTTAAGTTGTATAATGGAAATTATAAATTATTTGTTGCCATTGCTGATGTAGCACATTATGTTGCTGAGAACAGTGCTTTAGATAAAGAAGCTTTTATTCGTGGGACTTCTGTTTATTTAGTTGATCGTGTTATTGCGATGTTACCACCACAATTATCAAATGGTATTTGTTCTTTAAATGAAAATGAGATGCGGTTAACGATAGTTTGTGAAATGGAAATTAATGCTGTTGGTGAAACTATTAGTAATGAAATATATCCAGCAGTTATTAAAACTAAGCGAAGAATGTCGTATGATGAAGTAAATTTAGCTTTTAGTAATCAAAATCCAGATTTTATTAAAACTCATCCTGAAATTTATCAAATGCTTTTAATTGCTCGTGATTTACATCATATTTTAAGAAAATATAAGGAGCAAGCTGGGGTTATTGATTTTAATTTAAATGAAGCTAAATTAATTATTAATCAAAATGGCAAAATTAGTGATATTATTTTGAGAAATCGGGAAACAGCAGAAATGTTAATTGAGGATTTTATGATTCGTGCTAATGAAACTGTTGCTAGCACTATTTATTGAATGAATTTGCCATTTATTTATCGCATTCATGATAAACCAAAAATTAAAAAATTAAAAGAAGTGTATAATGTATTAAAAATAATGGGTTATAACATTAAGGGTAAAGTTGAGAATGTTTATGCTAAAGATTTACAATTAACTTTGGAAAATATTAAAGATAAACCTTGATTTCAAGTTGTTGCTACTTTGTTTTTACGAAGTATGGAAAAAGCGCGTTATGATATTAATAATATTGGGCATTTTGGTTTAGCAAGTGACTGTTATACTCATTTTACATCACCAATTCGTCGTTATCCAGATTTAATTGTTCATCGGATGTTAAGAAAATATCTTTTTGAAAAACAAATTAATAATGTTATTGTTGATAAGTATAAAGTGATTTTACAAAATCAAGCCGAACAGTCTAGTATTTCTGAGTTGAAAGCATTAGAATGTGAAAGAGCAGTAGAACAAATGAAAAAAGCTGAGTATATGGAAACACAAATTGGAAAAAGATTTTCCGGAATTGTTAGTTCAGTTACTAATTTTGGGATTTTTGTAGAATTAGAAAATACTATTGAAGGATTGGTTCGTGTTAGTGATATGCGAAATGATTATTATAACTATAATGAGAAAACAATGCGTTTAGTTGGTGAAAGAACAAGAAAAGAATATTATCTTGGACAAATTGTTAATATTGAGGTTAAGCACGCTAGTAAGTTAGAAAGAAAAATTGATTTTATTCTTAAAGAACCTAAAAATGGTAATGGTAGAATTAAACAATGAAAATAATTGCTTCAAATCGTAAAGCACGATTTAATTATGAATTAATAGATAGCTATGAAGCTGGAATTGCATTGCAAGGTTCTGAGGTTAAATCTTTAAGGGAATCTAATGTATCATTACAAGAAAGTTATGTTTTGATTAGAAATCAAGAAGCACTAATTTTAAATTTACATATTAGTATTTATGCTTATGCATCAAGTGCTAAACCGGATCCTAACCGTTCAAGAAAGTTATTATTGCACAAAAAACAGATTTTAAAGTTGGAAGCGAAAATGAAATTGCAAAATTTACAATTAGTTCCTACTAAAATATATTTTAATAGTAAGGGTTTAGTTAAAATTGAAATTGCGTTAGCAAAAGCTAAAAAACTTTATGATAAAAGAGAGACTATTAAAAAACGCGATGTGGAACGAAAAATTCAAAAGATTTCATAAATTTGATATAATATACTTATGGGGGTGTACTGGATTCGACAGAAATAACAAACAATTAACTGCAGTGGTGTGGTAAACCTTATCTACTTCGAGGTGTTATAACCGGAAATAAAAAAGAACATCAATCTATTCCAACATATATGTTAAATCATAACTTTGGTGGGGCAACATTAGTTGCTTAATTCAACCTTTTAAAGGATATAAATAGCACATTATTTTAGCGTAAGTTTATCTAGGCTAGTTTAATGTTGATACTTGATAAACTAGATATTGTGATGTTAATAAGCAATGTTGAAATTATATTAACTAGTTAAAGATATTACTTGTTTATTCATATTTTTCTTTAATGAACTTTTCTTGAATAAAATAAACTGTAGATGTTAATTGGGACTTATTTTTGGACGTGGGTTCAATTCCCACCATCTCCACCATAAATGTAAATAGACTTCTTGCATAACCTATTAAAAAAATTACAAATATTTGTAAAAAGACAGTAATAAAAAAAATATAATTTTAATTAATTATGTCTTTTATCTAAAAAATTAATATTTTGCCACAACAAAAAATGAATTTATTATTTAAATTCTTTAATTTTAAATAAATCTTTTATGTTAAATTAATAATTGCAAATTATAAATTGAGGCAATTAAATTAAATGTTAAACCAAATCTTTTTCTACGATTACGATATTTTTCTGTCATAATTTTAAATTTTTTAAGAATAGCAAAAATATTTTCAATAATAATTCTCATTTTTGAAACTAGTCTATTATGTTGTTTTTGTGCTTTATTTAAATGGTTTTTCTTTGTTTTCTTTGTAGGTATTAGAACATTATTGTGAATTTTTTGTATTCCTTGATAACCACTATCAACTATTAATTTGGTATTTTTTAAAATTGGGATTTTTGATTCTTTAAATAAAGCATAATCATGTTTTTTCCCAAGTGAAAAACTTGTTGCAATAATTTTTCTGGTTTCTTGTTCGATAATTACTTGTGTTTTAATGGTGTGTTTTTTCTTTTTACCAGAATAAGATTTTTTTTGTCTTTTTTTGGGCGTTGGATTGGAGTTTCGGTAGCATCAATAATAATAGTTTTATCATTAAAATAATCATTTATTAGTGCTTTTTTACCAGCAAGTTGTTGAAAATCAGAGTTTTTAATTAAAATATCTTCAATTCACTTGATATTGCGATAACAATTAGCTTCACTAATTCCGAAATTTTTACCAAGATGAAAATAAGTCTGATATTCTCGTCAATATGATAAAGTCATCAATAATCTATTTTCTAGTTATAATTTATTAGTTTTACCACCTTTTTTAAATTTTTCTATTTCAGCTACTTGTAAAATATCTAACATTTTATTAAAAGTGGATTTTTTTATTCCTGTTAATCTTAACCATTCTTTATCATTAAGAGTATTAAAATTATTATTGTTCATATTTTGATATCCTCATAAATTATATTTTATAAGAATATTTTAATAAAAAAGGTATCGCAAGAAGTCTAATATAAAATAAAAAGTAAACTTATTGTTTACTTTTTATTTTATTGTTAAATAACAAAAGACTTTTATTGTTAAACAAGATATAATTAATATTACATAAATAGTAAAATAACATTGTTGTGAGGTAAAAAGCTAGTGTCTATTAATAATAAGTCGTTATTGCAAATAAATATTAGCAATTTGCAAAAATTAGTTAATATTAATGATAAGAAAAGCTTAGAAAAAATTTTAAAAAGTTTGCATAGTGCTGATTTAGCTGATGTAATTAATAAAATGGAAAATCTTAGTGAAGTTTTATATTTAGTACGATTGTTAGATTCAAAAATAGCTAGTGAAGTTTTTATTAATCTTGATACGGAAATAAAAATAATGTTATTAAATGAGTTAAATAATACGGAAATAACGCAAATTCTTAATCAATTATATGCTGATGATATTGTTGAATTATTAGAACAAATACCCGAAAAAGTTGTTAAAAAGCTTATTATCAATGCATCGCGTGATAAAAGAAAAGAAATTAATATCTTATTAAATTATGAAGAAAATAGTGCTGGTTCAATTATGTCAGTTGATTTTGTGCAGTTGCTTCAACATGAGAAAGTTGGTCAAGCATTGGAAAAAGTGAAACAACTGGGTGAAAGAGCAGAAAATAGTGATAAGTATTATGTTACTGATAGTAAGAATAAGTTATTAGGAGTTATTAGTTTAAGAAATTTAGTTTTTGCTAATAGCAAGGAAGAAGTTAATAGTGTAATGGAAACTAATGTTGTTAGTGTTGATGCTCATAGTGATCAAGAATTAGTTGCTAATATTGTTCAAAAATATGATTTAAATGAAGTTGCTGTTGTTAATAAGCAAAATGTGTTAATTGGAATTATTACTGTTGATGATATTTTAGATGTTATGGAAGAAGAAGCGACAGAAGATATTGAAAAGTTAGCTGCAATTAAACCAACTGAGATGTTATATTTAAAAACTCCAGTTTGAAGAATTGTTCGTTCACGAATATTTTGATTGTTATTTTTATTAGTATCAGCTACTTTTTCAGAATTAGTTATTGATGCTTTTTTACCTTTATTTGGTGCTAATAAAAATAGTAGTGATTTATCTAATAAGTTTTTAACTTTATTAGTACCATTATTACCAATTATTGCTGATACGGGAGGAAATTCTGGAAGTCAAGCTTCAACAACTATTGTGCGTGCATTATCATTAGGTGATGTTACAGTTAAAGATTATGGGCAAGTTGTTTGGAAAGAGTTAAGAATATCTTTTTTTGTTGGTTTAATTTTAATTTGCTTTAACTTTATTAGAATGATTATTATTAATGTTATTAAATATGATGGTGTTTTACATTGAGATCAGTGAGCTTCAATGATTATAATTTCATTATCTTTATGAATCGTTATTATTATTTCTAAAGTAGCAGGAGGAATTTTGCCAATTATTGCAAAATTATTAAGAATGGATCCAGCTATTATGGCTGCTCCTTTGGTGACAACGATTATTGACTGTGTATCAACAACAATCTTTTTTTCTATCGCTTTACTATTTTTTGTTACTTAATAGATAGGAGAATAATATGAGATTACGAAATAATCCGCAAGCAAAAATATTTTTAAAAAATAATTATCAAATTGTTATTCAAGAGCCCCAAACTTATCAAGGTAATTGAGCATCAAAAATTTTTAATAATACTCAACCTTGTCATTTAGAAATTGGATGTGGTAAAGGAGATTTTATTATTGCTATGGCACATAAATATCCAATGATAAATTTTATTGCCATTGAAAAATCGGAAGTAGTATTAATGGTGGCAGTAAAGAAAGTGGTAGCATTAGAAAAAATTCCTAATAACTTAAAATTTGTTCAAATTGATGCTAATAATATTTTAAATATATTTGCTATTAATGAAATTGCTGAAATATATCTTAATTTTTCTGATCCGTGACCAAAGAAAAAACATTATAAAAGAAGGTTAACGCACCCTAAATTTTTATTAGCATATAAAAATATTCTTGTTAATGCTGGTAAAATTTTAATTCGTACTGATAATGCGATATTGTTTGACTTTACTATTAATAGTTTGAGGAGTGATTCTCATTGAAAATTATTAGTTCAAGAGCAAGATAGTTTATCTAGTATGTTTTTAACAGAGTATGAGAAGAAATTTATTAAACAAAATAAAGTAATATATTATTTAAAAGTAGTAAAAAATTCGTTTTAATAAAATTATTTGATATAATAAACAATAATAAATGTTAAGATAAGATAAAAGTTAAGAGGTGGCTTTAATGATTAAAATTAAGTTAAATGATTTACCAAGTAAATACGGTACTATTAAGCAAATTTTAGTTGAACAAGGGAGTCATGTTAAAGTCTTTCAAAATATTTTGCTTGTTGACTGTGAAGGTGAAGAGATTCCCATTAGTACTTTATTTGATGGTAATATTGAAAAATTATTTGTTGCTGAGGGTGATAGTGTTAAACGCGGTGATGTTGTTGTTAAAATGAAGATTATGTTGAAAGAAATTGTCTCTGAAAAATCAGTAAAACCAATAAAATCGTCATCAAAAAAGCTATTTTCTAATTGAGAAGAATTAGAAGAACAAGAACAAGAATTAAAATTTAATTTATCAGAAAATCAATTACATTTAGAAAATGGTTTTACAGCAAAATTTGAAAAAAAAGTTATTAATGAAAAATTATCGCCATCGCCAAAACCTAAATCGCCAAATCAAGTAATTGAAAAAAAACAAAGTATTATTAATTCTAATAGTGTTATTAGTGATATGCAAGAAAAAAATGAATCTGGTATTTCTAAATTTCGTCAAAGAGTTTTAAATAAATTAAGTGATATGCAAGAAAAAGTTCCATTGCCTGAAAATAATTTAAGTTCAAAAACAACTTCAGAAGAGTTAATAAAGAAAAATGAAAAACCGTTATCATTTCGGGAAATAATTATGAAGCGAATGAATAATTTGCAAGAACAAGTTGTTGCAGTTAAAGAAAGTAAAACGCAATTAAGTGATGCAAATGCTTCTTTTGTTGATAATGCTCGGAATACTATTTATAAAAAAATTGATTTAATTCAAAAAGGTAAAATTAATAACGATAGTAATATTGAAGAAATTAATAAAATAATTTCTGAAGAAGTAGATGATAAACTAGAAATTAAAGAAATTAAACAAACTATTAAAAGTCAATATCAATCATTAGGATATCAAGAAAAGAATACTGAGCAAGACAAAGTTGGTGTTTCTCAGTCAAAAGTAAATTTAAAAGAATTAATTGATGAAGTAACTGATGAAAATATAAATACTCAACAAAGTAATCAAGGAATAAATAATATGTTGGAAAATTCAGGTCATCAATATGTACCTAGTTATTTTCAGCAACCAGTATTTATTCCACCAAAATATGTGCCAATTATTAATCCACAATTAATGGCTTCTTATCATACTGATATGCAACAATCTTTTAATTCATTATCGCAAGAACAGTTAGAAAAGATTGCTAAACAAAATTTAATTAATGATAATGGTGTTAACATTGAAATTAATCATTCTGCTGAACAAAAGAGTGGTCATTTAGAAACTAGAAAAATGCTTTCAAAAGCAAGAAATAGTGCTGTGGAAGCGTTGATATTAAGTAATAAATATGTTCCGCATTTAACATTAAATTGTGAAGTTGATATGAATAATGTCATTGCTCTTTGTGAAAGGATGGTTTTGCATAGTAATAATAGTAAGACACGGTTGAATTCAATGGTATTTATAATTAAAGCAATATCTTTAAGTTTAGAAGAATATCCAAAACTTAATGCTAGTTATGATGCTGATACTAATGAATTAGTTATTAAGAGATATCATAATATTGCTATTGCTCGACAATATGCTGATGGTTTTCAAACTCCAGTTATTAGATTAGTTGATAAGTTATCAATAGCACAGTTAGCAACTGATATGGAGCAATCTGATCAAAGGATTCGGGCAAGGAAAACAAATGACCTTGAATTCGTTGGTAGTACCATTACTATTACTAATTTTGGAATGGTTGGCGCAAATTCAGGTATTTCACCAATTTTTTATCCTAATGTTGCGGTTATGGGGATTGGTAAGATTTTAAGAAAACCTGTTGTTTATGGTCAAAGTGTGACTATTAGACATATGATGAATATAACATTAACAGTTGATCAACGAGCTATTGATATTTATGATGCGGGACAATTTTTAGAAACTTTAAAAAATAATTTAGAAAAACCATATATTTTATCACTAAGTTAATCTTAGCGATTTTTTTATGAATAAGTTTACATTCTTTTAAAATAGTTATATAATTTTATCGGTTAATAAAAACCATTATATATGGCGACTGTGGCGTAATGGTTATCGCATTGGTTTGTGGAACCAACATTCGTGGGTTCAATTCCCATCAGTCGCCCCATTTTTATTTAAATTAAAATATTCTCATAAATGTACTTTCCTTTATAGGTTGTATAAAGTTTTCAGGGGTCTAGATATAATCTAGATCTCTTTTTTCTTTAACTAAAAATATGTTTCTAAAAGGATCTTTTATTAGAAATTCTTAATGAAATTTAATTAAATAGCAGTCTTGTTATTAAAAAGGAACATAGCTAATAGAAGGAGGATGTATAAAGTAAATTTATAAAATAATGCATTAAATAACAGTTAGATTTAAGACTATTTTTAGAAATATAATATTTTAAAAATAGGCTTGCAATAAATTTTTTCTTATGAAAGAGGAATAGACTTCTTGCGATACCTTTTTTATTAAAATATTCTTATAAAATATAATTTATGAGGATATCAAAATATGAACAATAATAAATTTAATACTCTTAATGATAAAGAATGGTTAAGGTTAACAGGAATAAAAAAATCCACTTTTAATAAAATGTTAGATATTTTACAAGTAGCTGAAATAGAAAAATTTAAAAAAGGTGGTAAAACTAATAAATTATCACTAGAAAATAGATTATTGATGACTTTATCATATTGACGAGAATATCAGACTTATTTTCATCTTGGTAAAAATTTCGGAATTAGTGAAGCTAATTGTTATCGCAATATCAAGTGAATTGAAGATATTTTAATTAAAAACTCTGATTTTCAACAACTTGCTGGTAAAAAAGCACTAATAAATGATTATTTTAATGATAAAACTATTATTATTGATGCTACCGAAACTCCAATCCAACGCCCAAAAAAAGACAAAAACAATCTTATTCTGGTAAAAAGAAAAAACACACCATTAAAACACAAGTAATTATCGAACAAGAAACCAGAAAAATTATTGCAACAAGTTTTTCACTTGGGAAAAAACATGATTATGCTTTATTTAAAGAATCAAAAATCCCAATTTTAAAAAATACCAAATTAATAGTTGATAGTGGTTATCAAGGAATACAAAAAATTCACAATAATGTTCTAATACCTACAAAGAAAACAAAGAAAAACCATTTAAATAAAGCACAAAAACAACATAATAGACTAGTTTCAAAAATGAGAATTATTATTGAAAATATTTTTGCTATTCTTAAAAAATTTAAAATTATGACAGAAAAATATCGTAATCGTAGAAAAAGATTTGGTTTAAGATTTAATTTAATTGCCTCAATTTATAATTTGCAATTATTAATTTAACATAAAAGATTTATTTAAAATTAATAGAATTTAAATAATAAATTCATTTTTTGTTGTGGCAAAATATTAATTTTTTAGATAAAAGACATAATTAATTAAAATTATATTTTTCTATTACTGTCTTTTTACAAATATTTGTAATTTTTTTAATAGGTTATGCAAGAAGTCTAATAAAATATGAGTTTAAAAGAGAGAATTAAAAAAATATTAAATACTAAACAAAATAAACTAATTCAAATTCCTCGTGTTGGTCAAACTTGCCAATATAGTGTTTTGGTTGAAGAGAGTGCCCCTGTACGAAGAAAAATGAATTGAAAATCACAATTCAATATGAAAACTTGTAATAAAAAAATTTACATTAATAAGATTAAATCTAAAGATCAACAAATATTTTTAGAAGGTGGTTGTGTTCATAATCATTTAGTTATTAGAAAAATTTGGAAAGAATACAAATATTGGAATGTGATTAATATTAAAAATTAAAAAGTAAAAAATTTGAAAGAAAAAGAGGAGCAAATATGGGTGATAAAGTTAGTGAGTTTATCACTAAACAATCGCAACAAGTTTTTAATATTTTATATACATTGTTAGGTATTACAGCAATAATCGCTGCCATAATTTGTGGTATTATGATTGCTTGGGCTAAAGATAAACCAGAGCAGAGAGACGGCGTAGTTGATTAAAAGGTCTGTTATGAGTGTTTATTGGTGTAGTTTTGGCATATGCTTCTGTTGGTTTAATCAATGTAATTATTGAATTTAGTAAAAATAATGAGGATTTTAAACCAAAAACTCAAGTTGTGGATTTAGTATTCACTAGATGGAAATATATTTTTTGAAATAGCTACTTAATATATTATGGGTAGTATTTCTGTTTTAACATTAATTTTATCAATTAACTGTTATATGATAATGTTTTCTCTGTATAAATTAATAAAAAATAAAAATCATAATAAGAAAAATAAAAAACTATATTATTAAAATCAGTGATTTTGAATTTGTATTACTTCGTTTTTTTATTTTACTGTTTCCTTAATATGAATCGTTGTTATCATTATTAATCTTAAAAAGTAGTTTTAAGATTGAATATAAATAATTATCAATTTGAAAGGAGAGAAAAATAATTAATATATCAGAATTACTAAAACCAATTACTGGTACCTTTAAAGAAGTAACTAAGTTTCTTCTGGAAAATATCGGTGAATCAATAAATAAAGCTTTAATGTATCTTATTTATATTGTCTTTGTTCAATGACCTAAAGTTATTATGGGAGCTTTAGAAAAATTAGTAATGAGTTTTGTTGATCAAAGTTTATTGGATCATGTTTTTTCTGTTGGTGTAGCAAAAGAAAATGCTAGTTTTAAAATGGCACCGCTATTATTATTTTTTGCTATTGTTGCAGGTGTTGTTATTATTGTTTCATTAATTAGTAACTTTATTACTGCTCAATTATCTGTTGAACCAATTACAATGAAACAAAAAGTAGTTGATAGTATTAAAAATTCAGCAAAAGCAGCAGCGGTAATTGTAGCGATTCCGATTTTATTTTTTATCTTTAAATTTATTGTTAATATGTTTCAAGAAATATTAAATTTTGGTTTTAAAAATATTCAAGAAGATAGTTTATATCAAAACACAATGATAAATATAATTCATGATATGGGATGAATCAAAGATAAGATAACTGGTGAACCATGGATTTTGGATGTTGATGGTAACTATAATGTTATTTTGCCAATTGTTGGTTTTGTTGGTTTTGCTGTTTGTATGGGAAAATTAGGTTTATTATTAATTACTCGTGTTTTTAGACTAGTTTTTCTTTATATGTTAGCACCATTTGCTGCTTCTAAAATGACAACCGATGGGGGTAGAACTTTTCATCTTTGAAAAGAAGAAGTAATTAATAATTTTATTCTTGTTTTAGGAATGTTTTTAGCAATAACAATTACAAGGTCAGGAATATTTCTTTTAATTGATTTTGTTGATGGTGGCAAGATGAAGTTTGGTGATGAAGAGGGTATTTATATTGCTAAGGCGGTAATTAAATTAATTATTATTATTGCGGGATTATCATTTATGTTATCATCACAAAAGTTAATTAATATTATTACTAAGGGAACAAAATCAAGTGATATCGGTAGTGTCATAAAAAATTTCCGTAATAAAGTAAAAGTTTTACGAAACGATGTTGTTGGTGATACGATGTTTAAAAAAGCTATGTTTGTTGTTAAAGCTAGTAATCCTGCTAATCATCCTAAAATGGCTATTGATATTGCTATGAAGTTAGAAAAAAAACGGAAACTAGAAAAAAATAAGAAATTACAAATAAATAAAAATATTAAAAAAATGAATAAAAAATTATAAGGAGGAAAAATAGGATGCTATCTCAGGAATTTTTAGGAAGCAAAGTAAAGCTAATAAAGAAACCGGCGTTTGTTAAAGTTATTGTTTCTAAACAATCGGGAAATTTACAAACTAGTTACGAATCTAATTTACAATATCAAGTGAATGATTTAATTATTAGTGATTTAACAGGAGAAATATGACCAGTTTCTCGTACTGTTTATGACAAGACATATATTGATGGTAGCAACTTTGATATTATTGTTTGCAAATTCATCCATAATTTAGCAAATGAAATTAAAGAGTTAAAAATTGATCAATTAATTGCAAAGCAACTATTTTTAGCAATGAAAGCTAATTGTAAAATGGAGTACTCTAATGATTGCTTAATTGGTATAAAAAAGTTTATTATTAGTGATGCTATTATTGCTAGTGAAGATGGGACTGTTATTACCAAAGAGGGCGATGTAATATTTAAAAAAGGTGATTTTATTGTAACTGGTATTGAAGGTGAGCAATGACCAATTAAAAGAGAAAAAATTGAACGGGAATACATTTATGATAATAATAGTTATCAAACTATTGAAAAATTAATTAATAGCTATTTAAGAATGCCATAAACTAACAATTTAACGAAAAAGTTAACAAATTAAAATTTAATAATTAAGAGAAAATGAGGATATATGATGACTAATGAGCAACAGAGAATTGTTGAAGAAGATAAAATTAGATTAGAAGAAGATACAATCCGATTAGAAGAAGATAAACGAAGATTACAAGAATATGAACGAAAAATTCAAGAAGATGAGTTACGAAGTAAAGAATATCAATGATGACAAGAGATTTCTAATCGTTGATTTAGAGAGGATCAACGCCGAAATCAAGAAATTGCAAGAGTTCAAGAAGAAAATATTAGAAGAGAAAATGAAACTAAGCGTCGTTGAGAAGAAGACCAATGAAGAAAGTTTGCTTTTGAAGCGATAAAAGCATCTTCACCGCAAGTTGCTTTTGAAGAAGTTGATAATTCTAAATTAATTTATGAAAATAATGGTGATAGTTCTGGTTTTAGTAGTGAAGATGGAGAATATGATGTCAATATTAGACTTCTTGCATAACCTATTAAAAAAATTACAAATATTTGTAAAAAGACAGTAATAGAAAAATATAATTTTAATTAATTATGTCTTTTATCTAAAAAATTAATATTTTGCCACAACAAAAAAATGAATTTATTATTTAAATTCTTTAATTTTAAATAAATCTTTTATGTTAAATTAATAATTGCAAATTTATAAATTGAGGCAATTAAATTAAATCTTAAACCAAATCTTTTTCTACGATTACGATATTTTTCTGTCATAATTTTAAATTTTTTAAGAATAGCAAAAATATTTTCAATAATAATTCTCATTTTTGAAACTAGTCTATTATGTTGTTTTTGTGCTTTATTTAAATGGTTTTTCATTGTTTTCTTTGTAGGTATTAGAACATTATTGTGAATTTTTTGTATTCCTTGATAACCACTATCAACTATTAATTTGGTATTTTTTAAAATTGGGATTTTTGATTCTTTAAATAAAGCATAATCATGTTTTTTCCCAAGTGAAAAACTTGTTGCAATAATTTTTCTGGTTTCTTGTTCGATAATTACTTTTGTTTTAATGGTGTGTTTTTTCTTTTTACCAGAATAAGATTGTTTTTGTCTTTTTTTGGGCGTTGGATTGGAGTTTCGGTAGCATCAATAATAATAGTTTTATCATTAAAATAATCATTTATTAGTGCTTTTTTACCAGCAAGTTGTTGAAAATCAGAGTTTTTAATTAAAATATCTTCAATTCACTTGATATTGCGATAACAATTAGCTTCACTAATTCCGAAATTTTTACCAAGATGAAAATAAGTCTGATATTCTCGTCAATATGATAAAGTCATCAATAATCTATTTTCTAGTGATAATTTATTAGTTTTACCACCTTTTTTAAATTTTTCTATTTCAGCTACTTGTAAAATATCTAACATTTTATTAAAAGTGGATTTTTTTATTCCTGTTAATCTTAACCATTCTTTATCATTAAGAGTATTAAATTTATTATTGTTCATATTTTGATATCCTCATAAATTATATTTTATAAGAATATTTTAATAAAAAAGGTATCGCAAGAAGTCTAATGAAATCAGAGTGAAGAAAAATTAATGGTTATATTGTAAAAGATATTCAACAAAGAACTATTATAACTATATATGGTGCTGTTACATATTATCGCCGAAGACATAGTTATTTTGATAAGGAAAAAAATAAACAGTGTTATACATTTTTAGTTGATCGCGAGTTTCAAGTTGAAAGAAAACAAAGAATTTCTTTGCATTTAAAATTAAAAATTTTAGAAGAAATATCTAGTGGCTCTCGGCAAGTTGATATTTTGAAATTATATCGTGTTTCTGGAATATCACAAATGACAATTTCTAATGTTATCCGACAATTTAATTTTGCTAATTTATTAAATTGTAAAAATAAATCTTATCAAAAGATTAAAGTAGATAAATATTTATATGCTTGAATTGATGTAACATTAGACTTCTTGCATAACCTATTAAAAAAATTACAAATATTTGTAAAAAGACAGTAATAGAAAAATATAATTTTAATTAATTATGTCTTTTATCTAAAAAATTAATATTTTGCCACAACAAAAAATGAATTTATTATTTAAATTCTTTAATTTTAAATAAATCTTTTATGTTAAATTAATAATTGCAAATTATAAATTGAGGCAATTAAATTAAATCTTAAACCAAATCTTTTTCTACGATTACGATATTTTTCTGTCATAATTTTAAATTTTTTAAGAATAGCAAAAATATTTTCAATAATAATTCTCATTTTTGAAACTAGTCTATTATGTTGTTTTTGTGCTTTATTTAAATGGTTTTTCTTTTTTTTCTTTGTAGGTATTAGAACATTATTGTGAATTTTTTGTATTCCTTGATAACCACTATCAACTATTAATTTGGTATTTTTTAAAATTGGGATTTTTGATTCTTTAAATAAAGCATAATCATGTTTTTTCCCAAGTGAAAAACTTGTTGCAATAATTTTTCTGGTTTCTTGTTCGATAATTACTTGTGTTTTAATGGTGTGTTTTTTTCTTTTTACCAGAATAAGATTGTTTTTGTCTTTTTTTGGGCGTTGGATTGGAGTTTCGGTAGCATCAATAATAATAGTTTTATCATTAAAATAATCATTTATTAGTGCTTTTTTACCAGCAAGTTGTTGAAAATCAGAGTTTTTAATTAAAATATCTTCAATTCACTTGATATTGCGATAACAATTAGCTTCACTAATTCCGAAATTTTTACCAAGATGAAAATAAGTCTGATATTCTCGTCAATATGATAAAATCATCAATAATCTATTTTCTAGTGATAATTTATTAGTTTTACCACCTTTTTTAAATTTTTCTATTTCAGCTACTTGTAAAATATCTAACATTTTATTAAAAGTGGATTTTTTTATTCCTGTTAATCTTAACCATTCTTTATCATTAAGAGTATTAAATTTATTATTGTTCATATTTTGATATCCTCATAAATTATATTTTATAAGAATATTTTAATAAAAAAGGTATCGCAAGAAGTCTATTTATTAAATTAAGAAATAATGGTCGTAAATCAACTAAGTATCGGTTTCGTTTAGTTACTTTTCATACTGGAAAGCAATTAACTAATTTAACAAGCACTAGAAATGAACTTATTAATAAAAGAGCATTTTGTCTTATTGTTCCTGAAAAAGAAGAAATTAATACCGAAACATTTGCTAAGCAAGTTTATAATATGGCTGATATGTTTTATGAAAATATTAAGCAAGCAAAAATTATTATTGGTGGTGATGGCGCTAAATGAATGGAAGATATTTCTAAGAGTTTAGACAATAGTGAATATGTTTTAGATTTATTTCATGGTACGAAACAATTGTATTGAAATTTAAAAAAGAAACAGAATGTCTTATATAGTAGTATCTATAACCATGCAGGAAATTTATTACGAAAAGATAGTTATTTGTAATTAATAAACTTTTTAAAAGTTAGTTCAACTTTTATGAGAACACAAGAACAAAAGCAAAAATTAAAAGCTCTGGTAAAATATTTTAAAATAAAAAAACAAGGTATTATTAATCAAGGAGCAAGTTGAAATGTTGGTGTTAATGCTGAAGGGCAAGTATCGCACATTATTAAATGATTATTAAGTTATGGTGCTAAATCTTTTAATGTTAAAACTTTTTCTAATATGCTTAATTCGCATCTGGCAAAAATAAATAATATTGATGTTATGCAAACATTACGAAATAAGAAAGAATATGAATTAGTTCAAAAATATCAATATTTACGCTATAGTAACTGAATTTCTAATTAATTAATTAATCATTATTTTAGTTATTGTTAGAAAATTAATTTTAATTATGAATTATAAGTTGTGAAAATATTTTCACTTTATCGAAAAATAAAACATTTTAGTTTGAAAAAAATATTTTTATGTTATAATTAAAGTACTTAAGAAATAAGATAGAATATATTGTATTAGTATTTATAACCCCTAGAAATTTTAATCGTATTGAGTTTAATCTCATTAATGACCTTGTATTAATTAGGTTATTTTTTATGTTATAATTACTTTGTACTTTTGTATTAATTATAAGAACAACTTTGGAGCTGTAATAGATGAAAAACACACTTATAAAAGGTCAAAAAGTTTTAATTCATGCTTATAAACATAATGGTGAAATATATCGTTCTTGGGATCACGCTATTGTTTTAGAAGAAACTAAAAATTATTTAATTTTAGTAAATGAAGCCGTTATTGTTACTGAGGTTAATGGGCGTAAGTGGAAAACTCATGAACCAGCTATTTGGTTTTTTTCTAAGAACCGATGATATAATATTATTTCAATGTTAAAAGATAATGGGATTCATTATTATTGTAATATTGCTAGTCCTTTTACTTATGATGGTAAGGCAATAAAGTTTATTGATTATGATATTGATATTAAAGTATTTCCTGATGGATATACAAAAATATTAGATTTAAAAGAGTTTAGTCGTAACAAGATAAATTGAAATTATCCTGAAAATTTGCAAAATATTATTTGGAATGAAATTGAAAGATTAAAAATCCAAATTAAAGATAAAGATGATTTATTTCATGAAAAAATAGTATTAAATCATTGAAACAATTATCAAATTAATTTTAAATAATTATTAAACTTAATTTTTTGTAGCAGCTAATAATCTAGCTGTTTTTTTTGATTTTTTAAAATATGTCAAGGGTATATGCAATAAAAGAATAGATTTTCATATTTAGAAAGTTATGACATTATAATGTTGCTTAAAAGAAGGGAGATAATAATAAATTAATGGAAACTTTAATTAAAAAAATGCGTTTAAGAAATGGTTTAACACAAACTCAATTGGCAAAAATGGTTGGGGTAAAACAGCCAACTATTAGTAGACTAGAGACTGATGCTAGTCATATATCATGAGGCCTTATTTCTAAAGTTTTAATATATTTCAGTATTAAAAATGATGAAATTACTAGTCATTTAAAAATTAGTGAGGGTGATAATATGGAGTCATTTGTTAAATTAATTTATCGCAATCCTAAATTAAGAACAATGATTAATTATGATCCAGTAAAAACTGCTAATGATTTAATTAAAATTGTTAATCGGGTTGATAGTTATGATTTAACTAATTTTATTTGAAATAATTAATAATTTTTTTATTATTAAGTTGAATTAATTTTCAATAATTTAAATAAATCTTGCTAAACTTTTATAAAGAAAGTAAAATGAAAAAAGGAGTTTAAGATAAGAAATATAGAAATGAGAGGAAAAACAAGTGATAAATAATTTAGGAAGGATTAAAGGACTGCGTTGATTATTGACAATGGTTTTACCAGTTGTCTTTATTACTAGTTGTAGTAGTCGTTATAGTATGTCATCTTTTAAAATGATTGCTAATAATCCTTTAAAGGCTCAAGATGGTGGTTTTAATCAAGCGGCTTGAGAAGGAATATTAAAAGTAGATTCTAAATTAAATGAAGCATTAGATGTCTTATACCCTGATACACAAGATGATCCTAATATGATTACTCCTGCAATTACAAAAACTATTGATGATGGTTATCTAGCTGTCGTGCTTCCGGGCTTTACATATGTTAAAACTGTTCTTCAACCTAATTTTTTTGATGTATACAATAATACATATTTTCTAACGGTTGATCTTACTGTTTATGAAATGATTAAATCATTAAATACTAAAGCGGTTGATAAATATTATGAAATTTCAGTTGATGAATCAAAACCAGGGTTTGCGGCGGCAATTGATGTAGCGGGACAAATTTTACAGCGTTTTAAGGTTGATAAAGATAATATGGGATTACCCGTTATTAAAAATGGTGATAACATTACTGTGAAAATGACTGGTATTGGAGGATTAAATATTCCAGCGATTAAAAACTATATGATTGGTTTTAATAAAGGTTTACGATGGTTTAGTGATAATATTTTGGCTAATGATATTGATGCTAAGAATGACAAATTACGATTTGAGTGATTTGCTGGAACTTTTAATGGTGGTTTTGGAACAAATGATGCTATTAAGGCTGCTCAAAGCAATACTAATAATGCTATTAACAATAATGTTGGTGTTATTTTTAATATTTCTGTTCCTGAAGGAAGTACAATTTTAAAACAAATAGCAGCGGCTAATACTAATACTTGATTTGTTGGTGTTGATGTTGACCAAGCGAATGATAAGAATTTGGCAGGATATAAACATTTAATTAAGTCATCAGCTTTAAAAGATGTGTCTTTTGCTGTTAAAACTGTATTGGATGCGATTAATTATCGTATTAAAAATAATAATGCTATTGATGATAAAAATGAGTATTCCACTCCGGGAACTAAATCATTTATTTGAGAAGAAACTAAGCAGGTTTCTTTAGTACCAATGAATGGTAAAGATTTTGATAATTTTTATAGTGAAAGAGTTGGCAATGATAAATTAGTTGCTTTAAAAAAAGCATTGGCTATTAGTATTGAAGATTTAAGGAAATGTAATCGAACAAATATGCTAGGAGATATTGCTAATGAAAGTGTTTGCGAAGAAGCAAAGTGGTAAGGTAGGATATATTAAATGCATAGTGAAATAAAGAACAAAAAAGCTGTGGAATTAATTAAAGTTTCAAAGATTTATTCTAATGGTATTGTTGCTAATAAAAATATCAATTTAGATCTTAAATATGGTGAAATTCATGCGATTTTAGGTGAAAATGGTTCTGGTAAGTCTACTTTGATGAAAACACTTTTTGGTTTGCATCAACCAACTTCTGGAGTCATTAAAATTGATGGTGAAGTAATTTGCATCACTTCACCTAATATTGCTACTGATTTAGGTATTGGGATGGTACATCAACATTTTCAATTAATTAATAATTTTTCGGTTTTAGATAATATTATTCTTGGTTATGAGTTAAAAGATAAAGCAAAAATTAATCAATTAAATTATTTCTTCTCCATTTATATAAGTTATATTGATAAAATTGAATTAGCAAAAATTGCAAAAATTAAAGGTGATTTTTTTAATTATAAGAAACATAAATGTGAAGCAAAAATTTTCCATAAAGCTAAAAAAATAGATTTTAAAGTTGCAAAAAAAATAAAAAAAATTAATGATTGACATCATAAAGAACAAAATAAGAAACTTAATGCTCAGAAAGTTAAAGATTTAGAACATAAATATCAAGAACTTCTTGAAAAATTTAATTTATTTAATAAAACGATGGCTTATAAATTAGAAAAATTGGAATATAAATTAACTGATATTATTATTGCTTTAAAAAATAAATATAATAATCGTGTTGAAAATAATGCTGATACAGAAATAATTATCTGTAGTAAAATTGAACAACTTAAAAAAAGAATGAATTTTTATCGTAGCTTTTTACATCGGATGAAAAGAAAATGACAAACAAGATTTTGATTAAATTCTCGTGAAGCTAATAAAAGAATTGAACAAATTTGTGAGAAAATGAATTTTAAAATTAATTTGAAAGAAAAAGTTAATAATATTTCTATTTATGACCAACAAAAAGTAGAAATTTTAAAAGTGTTATATCGTGATGCTAAAATATTAATTTTAGATGAACCGACAGCAGTTTTAACACCTCAGGAAATAGATGATTTGATGAAAATGCTTTTAGAATTTAAATCGCAAGGTAAAGCGATTCTTATTATTACTCATAAATTAAATGAAATTAAAGCAATTGCTGATCGTTGTACAATAATTAGACAAGGTGAGTATATTGATACGGTTAATGTTAAAAAAACATCAGTTGATAAATTAGCTGAGAAAATGGTTGGAAGAAAAATAAGTTTTTCTTTAAAGAAAAAACCTCTTAAATTAGGCAAAAAGTTATTAGTTCTTAAAAATATTAATACTTTAAGTAAAACTAAAGTTAATATATTAAAAAATTTTAGTTTAACAATTAATCGTGGTGAAATTTTGGGTATTACTGGGATTGAAGGCAATGGTCAAGAAGATATTGTTAATATTATTTGTCGTCATTTAAATCCTGTTAGTGGTGAAGTAATGTTATTTGATGAATTAGATGTTGTTAATAAGGTTACTAATAAGTTAAAACAAATTAAAGAAAAAGAAGCAATATTAAAAGATAGTAATATTAAAGTTGGTCAGAAAATACCATGAGAGTATAATTTATTGCGATTAGATACTAAAGATACATATAATTTAGGAATTCATCATATTCCTGCTGATCGTCAAAAGCAAGGTTTAGTTTTAGAAATGAATTTATGAGAAAATATTTCGTTGCGTGATCAATTTAATCGTAAATATACTAATTATGGATTATTAAATCTTGCTAAAATTAAAGAGAAAACGCAAGAAATAATTAATAACTTTGATGTTCGTGGCGCTAAAAGTGTTCAAAATACAGCTAAAGAGTTATCTGGTGGTAATCAACAAAAAGTAGTTATTGGCCGAGAACTATCAGAAAGTCCTAAGTTAATTATTGCTGAACAACCAACACGAGGATTAGATGTGGGTGCTATTGAATATATTTATGAATCCTTATTAAAACAAAGAGATCAAGGTAATGCTGTGCTTTTAATTTCATATGAATTAGATGAAGTAATAAATTTATCTGATCGGATTATTGCTATTAATAATGGTAAAAATATGGGTGAAGTTAAAGCGAATAATGTTACCAAAGAGAAATTAGGTTTAATGATGGCGGGGGTGAATTTTAAAGATGAGTAAATATAAAAAAATATTTTTTCCCATATTATCAATTGTAGTAGCTTTTATTATTGGATTATTCCTTTTATTAATTAGTAATGATCCATTAGCAAAATATAAAATTGGTGATTTACTATGAGGTAATTTTCGTAGTAAAAATGCATTTTTAGATTTTTTAGGATATTTTTCTGTTTATGGCTTAGTAGGAATTGCTGTTGCAATTGGATTTAGAGGTGGAATATTTAATATTGGTGTTTCAGGACAAATGATGTTTGCTGGGGTGATGTCTTATATTGCTTTGAGTTGAGGGAATGCTGATGCTTTAAATCCTTTCTTTGTCTTTATAATTTGTATATTATCAGCAATGGCACTAGGATTACTTACGGCAGTATTAAAAGTTTATGCTAATATTCATGAAGTTGTTGCAACGATAATGTTAAATTGAGCGGCCTTATATTTTTATCAATTTGTTTTAGAAAGTGGGCCTGCTCTTGAAACTAATGGCGCATCAATTGGTTTTCCTAATCATTTATTAATAAATTTAAATTTAAAGGAAGTTGTTACTTCGCCTTTTAATATAGGGATTTTTATTACAATAATTTTAATTGCTGGTTTTTGATTTATTTTTAAATTTACTAGTTTAGGATATAAAATTAAAATTAGTGGTAGTAATCCTTTGGCTACAAAGTATGCTGGCGTTAAGTATAATAAAATTGTAATTTATACAATGTTAATTTCTTCGTGTGTTGCTGGAATTGCTGGTTTTGTTTATTACTATGGGATGGTACGGTTTTTGCCCGTACAATCTATTCCATTAAATATTGGTTTTGATGGCATTACTGTGGCGTTATTAGCAAATAATAGTTTTATTGGTATTATTTTCTCAGCATTATTTGTTAGTGCTGTGTATGCACAAAAAGTTGTTATGTCAGGTAATAAAGAAATTGTTGAGACGATTATTGCTATTGCCTTATTATCAATTGCTTTAGGAACATATTTTTTAGTTAAACCAAAATCAAAAATAACAAAGTGATATTTACAATTAATGGGTGCAAGACAACTGAGATTACCATATAGTTATCATGGAATTAATAAGTGGTATTTAAAGTTTTTACGATTTAAAGATTTTATTCAACTTGAAATTTATTATCTTTTAAATAAAATTGATATTTATTATGAATATTTTGAAGCTCATACTAGAAATTGATTAAAACTTATTTTTATGAGAAATCGTGCATTATATTTATCACAAAAGTTATTAATTAATGTTAATAAAGAAATGAATATTATTGAACGTTGAAAAGAATATGAAGAAATATCAGAACAAAAAATTAATTTTGCAAAGCAATTTTTTAAAGAAGACAAAATAAAAATTAAAAAGTTGAATAGTAAAGAAAATAAAATTATCGGTTTAACAAAAAAAATTATTTTAATTAAACAAAAACTAATTTTAAAATTGCATAATAATAATATGACATTAGTAATTGATGAATATGAAAACAGTTATGAAGCAAAAGAAAAAAAGATTTTAGACTTAAATAAAATAATTAATGATTCTAATCTTTCATTGTTTCAAAGATGATATTATAAATTACAGTTGCAAAAACTCACAAAATCACAATTAAGAAATGCATCGCATTTTATTAGTAAGAAGACTTTAATTGAAGAAATAACGAAGGAGGTAAAGAGAGATGCTTAATTCAGTTTTTGGAACTTCTTTAATAAGTGGTCTACCTTTAATTAGTATTTTTATGATTACTGCTATTGCTGCTTTAATTTCTGAGCGAGCAGGTGTAATTAATATTGGTTTGGAAGGACAGATGGTATTTGCTGGTTTTGGTTATTCATTAGTTACTTATCGTCATTATGATGTTAATAATTTAAATAATCATCATTTAGCAGTAATAGCAATTATTGTTGGCATTCTTTTTGGAATGATAATATCGTTGCTTCATTCACTAATGGTATTAAAATTTAAAATTAATCATATTATTTCTGGGACAGTTGTTAATGTTGCTGGCTCTGCTATTGCCGCGATGGGAGCAACATTATTAAATAATCGTGCTAATATTTCAAGTAATATTCAATACATTCCTTGAAAAATAGATAGTTTAATTTTTTATCCGTTTATTATTTTAATTATTGTAATTGCTATTATTTGTTTATTAGTTTTTAGTAAGTTTGGGTTGCGTTTAAAATCAGTCGGCGAAAATCCTTGAGCTAGTGAATCTGTTGGGATTAATGTTATTCGTTATAAATTTGTTGCGATTACAATTTCGGGAGCTTTAGCTGGATTAAGTGGTTCATTATATGTTATAACCCAAAATATTTTTATGCCAACAGCAGGAGGCTATGGTTTTATTGCTATTGCAATTATGATTCTCGCTCGTTGAAATGGATGGTTTATTATATTAAGTTCATTTATTTTAGGATATGTAATTCAGTTAACATATGAAGCAGCTGCTGTTCCTGATATTACTAAACATATTAATCCCCAATTGTTAAAATCATTAATTTACTTGTCACCATTAGTATCATTATTAATTTTTCGGTTTATTTATAATAAAAAAATTACAGGTGCACCAAGTGCTTTAGGAATAAATTATTCGGTGGATAGTTGTTAGTCTTTGATAAGTAATAGACTTCTTGCATAACCTATTAAAAAAATTACAAATATTTGTAAAAAGACAGTAATAGAAAAATATAATTTTAATTAATTATGTCTTTTATCTAAAAAATTAATATTTTGCCACAACAAAAAATGAATTTATTATTTAAATTCTTTAATTTTAAATAAATCTTTTATGTTAAATTAATAATTGCAAATTATAAATTGAGGCAATTAAATTAAATCTTAAACCAAATCTTTTTCTACGATTACGATATTTTTCTGTCATAATTTTAAATTTTTTAAGAATAGCAAAAATATTTTCAATAATAATTCTCATTTTTGAAACTAGTCTATTATGTTGTTTTTGTGCTTTATTTAAATGGTTTTTCTTTGTTTTCTTTGTAGGTATTAGAACATTATTGTGAATTTTTTGTATTCCTTGATAACCACTATCAACTATTAATTTGGTATTTTTTAAAATTGGGATTTTTGATTCTTTAAATAAAGCATAATCATGTTTTTTCCCAAGTGAAAAACTTGTTGCAATAATTTTTCTGGTTTCTTGTTCGATAATTACTTTTGTTTTAATGGTGTGTTTTTTCTTTTTACCAGAATAAGATTGTTTTTGTCTTTTTTTGGGCGTTGGATTGGAGTTTCGGTAGCATCAATAATAATAGTTTTATCATTAAAATAATCATTTATTAGTGCTTTTTTACCAGCAAGTTGTTGAAAATCAGAGTTTTTAATTAAAATATCTTCAATTCACTTGATATTGCGATAACAATTAGCTTCACTAATTCCGAAATTTTTACCAAGATGAAAATAAGTCTGATATTCTCGTCAATATGATAAAGTCATCAATAATCTATTTTCTAGTGATAATTTATTAGTTTTACCACCTTTTTTAAATTTTTCTATTTCAGCTACTTGTAAAATATCTAACATTTTATTAAAAGTGGATTTTTTTATTCCTGTTAATCTTAACCATTCTTTATCATTAAGAGTATTAAATTTATTATTGTTCATATTTTGATATCCTCATAAATTATATTTTATAAGAATATTTTAATAAAAAAGGTATCGCAAGAAGTCTAATTATTAATATTAAAAAGTGGTATAATAACGATATTAAAATATAAAGAGGAGTAAAAGAATGACGCCACATATTAGTGCTAAAAAAGAGGACATTGCCCCAATAGTTTTAATGCCCGGAGATCCAATTAGAGCAAAATATATTGCAACAAATTATTTGCAAGATGTGCAATTAGTAAATAGTGTTCGTAATATGTTAATGTATACAGGAATATATCAAGGGAAAAGAATAACTATTGTTGGTAGTGGTATGGGTTGTCCTTCAATTGGTATTTACTCATATGAATTATTTAAATTTTATGATGTTGATGTAATTATTAGAATTGGAAGTGCAGGTGCATATGACGAAAAGTTAAAACTGTATGATGTTATTAATGTAAGTTCGGTGTATGGTGAAAATAATTATGCTAAAATTGTTGGTGCAACAAATGGTGATATTATTGAAGCCAATCCTAATATTTATGAATTAATTAAAAAAACAGCAAGTGATAAAAATATTAACATTATATCTGGAAGGGTACATTGTTCTGATGTTTTTTATCGTAAAAATTTTGAAGAATATAAAAGATTTTTAAGTGAAAAACAAACTATTGCTGTAGAAATGGAAACTTTTGCGTTATTTGCTAATGCAAAAGTGTTAAATAAGCAAGCAGGATGTATTTTAACTGTATCTGATTCGTTAGTAACAAAAGAGGCTACTACGACTGAAGAACGCGAACAATCATTTGATAAGATGATGATGTTAGCTTTAAAAACAGCAGTTAATTTTTATAAACAAGATGTTTAAAGAAAAAGGGGAATTTTTATAAAGAGGTGTTTCTCAAACTAATGGATAAATATAGTATTGATAGTTTTTTAATTTTAGTTAAAACAAATGTTTCTATTGATCAAGTTGTTAAGCCTTTTGTTAAAACAATAGATAAACAAACTTTGCATAAAATTAAATGACTTTATATTTCAGAACATAAAATTAATGATGAATCTTATTTAACTATTGCTTTAAATGAGTTTACTTTTAATTTTATTAAAAAGTTAAAAAAGTGTGATTGGATTTTAGTTCATAAATATATTTTAAAAGATAAATTTCATAATGAAAATTATAAGGTTGTTAGTTGTGAAATCGGATTTTATAAATATAAATTAATTAATACGGTATATCATTGTCATCGTATCGATGAACAAACTTCAATTGATAGTAATTTATGAAAAGTATTAAGTGAAAAAAAGCAACAAATTTTGCTTGAATTTTTAGTTGCTTTACGAAAAAAAAGAAAAATGGATTTTTTAATTTTAAATGATATTTTTAGTAGTACAACGGAAAAGGAAATTGCTAATCAAGTTTGTGAACAGGCTAATAGTTATAAGAAGCATTATCAGTTATTACGAATTGGGCAAGATATTATTGCTTGCTTAGGGCGATTAAAAAATATTATTGATTTTTATATTGAGGATGGTAGTATTAATTTTGCTTTGAAAGATAATGAAATTATTAATCAAAAAGTATTAAATGAATTAGAAATTGTTAAAAAAACAAAAACTAGTGCTAAAAATCTTACAAGTCTTTTTATAAATCATGATATGGAAGCGCTTTATCAAATAATGAAAAAGATTATTCGTGATAATCCGTGTTCATTGTATGTAAGTTCAGGTTAATAGATAATAAAAATCATTCTCATATGAGAATGATTTTTATTTTTTCTTTTTAGAAACATCTTTTAAGCGATTATTAATTATTTGTCAAGTTAATCTTGCAATCATTGCAGCATTATCAGTACAGTATTTGTTATTAGGAATAATAACTGTGGTATTTTTTGTTGCTAAGTTTTCAACCTTAGTTCGTAAAACACTGTTAGCAGCAACGCCGCCGACTACTGTTATCATTTTTGGATGATATTTTTTCATTGCCATTGTTAATTTTTTAATTAAAATATTAGTTGCTTGTTCTTGAAAAGAACAAGCAATATCTTCTTTTCTAAATTGTAATTGGCGAGCATTTAATTTTTTAATTAAATTTGCTACTGCAGATTTTAAACCACTAAATGAAAAGTCAAAACTGTTATCATTTTTCCCTAAGGGCAGTTCAAAAATATTTTGTCCTTTTTTTGCTATTTTATCAATTATTGGTCCACCTGGATATTCAAGTTCCAATAACCTTGCTACTTTATCATAAGCTTCACCGACAGCATCATCATAAGTTTCTCCTAAAATATGGAAATCAAGATGCTTTTTCATTAAAACTAATTGCGTATGGCCACCGGATACTACTAAGATTATTAAGGGAAACTTAAATTCATTATTAATGGCAGCGCTATAAATATGACCTTCAATATGATTACAAGCAATAAGTGGTTTTTTTAACATTAATGATATTGTTTGAGCGCAAACTTTACCGATATGAAGTGAACCACTTAATCCCGGATGGTCAGTATAACCGATGTAGTCAATATCATTATATTGGATTTGTGCTTGTTTAATGGCTTCTTTTAAAACATAACTAATTTTAGAAATATGAAGTCTTGAAGCAATTTCAGGAACAACCCCACCATATTGTTGATGATTAGCTATTTGTGAAAAAATAATATTGCTTTTAACTTTTTTATCTTTATATATCGCTATTGCTGTTTCATCACAACTTGTTTCAATAGCTAAGATGGTCATATTTTTTCTCCTTAATTAATAACAATAATTGAATTACCTATTTCGTTAATATTGGGTAATGATTTATTGTTTGTAATAAATATATCACATTCCTTTAAATTGGCGTATTTAATAAAACCAATTGTATTAATACTATCATTTTCAGCAATAATAATTTTACTATTAGAAGCACTTAATACTTTTTGTTTCAGTTGTGCTTCTTCTTCATTTTTAGCATATAAATCATAAGTATTAGAAATATTCTTAATATTAAGAATGCATTTACTGAATTTTACATTTTCTAAATTTGCTAAGCTATGACTTCCTACTAAAACTTTACTTTCAGCTAAATGGCGACCACCAATTAAAATAGTATCTAAAATATTTTTATTATTAATTGCTTGTTTAAAAATTTCAATACTGTTTGTAAATAAATAAACTGGTTTATTTATTAGACTTCTTGCGATACCTTTTTTATTAAAATATTCTTATAAAATATAATTTATGAGGATATCAAAATATGAACAATAATAAATTTAATACTCTTAATGATAAAGAATGGTTAAGATTAACAGGAATAAAAAAATCTACTTTTAATAAAATGTTAGATATTTTACAAGTAGCTGAAATAGAAAAATTTAAAAAAGGTGGTAAAACTAATAAATTATCACTAGAAAATAGATTATTGATGACTTTATCATATTGACGAGAATATCAGACTTATTTTCATCTTGGTAAAAATTTCGGAATTAGTGAAGCTAATTGTTATCGGAATATCAAGTGAATTGAAGATATTTTAATTAAAAACTCTGATTTTCAACAACTTGCTGGTAAAAAAGCACTAATAAATGATTATTTTAATGATAAAACTATTATTATTGATGCTACCGAAACTCCAATCCAACGCCCAAAAAAAGACAAAAACAATCTTATTCTGGTAAAAAGAAAAAACACACCATTAAAACACAAGTAATTATCGAACAAGAAACCAGAAAAATTATTGCAACAAGTTTTTCACTTGGGAAAAAACATGATTATGCTTTATTTAAAGAATCAAAAATCCCAATTTTAAAAAATACCAAATTAATAGTTGATAGTGGTTATCAAGGAATACAAAAAATTCACAATAATGTTCTAATACCTACAAAGAAAACAAAGAAAAACCATTTAAATAAAGCACAAAAACAACATAATAGACTAGCTTCAAAAATGAGAATTATTATTGAAAATATTTTTGCTATTCTTAAAAAATTTAAAATTATGACAGAAAAATATCGTAATCGTAGAAAAAGATTTGGTTTAAGATTTAATTTAATTGCCTCAATTTATAATTTGCAATTATTAATTTAACATAAAAGATTTATTTAAAATTAAAGAATTTAAATAATAAATTCATTTTTTGTTGTGGCAAAATATTAATTTTTTAGATAAAAGACATAATTAATTAAAATTATATTTTTCTATTACTGTCTTTTTACAAATATTTGTAATTTTTTTAATAGGTTATGCAAGAAGTCTATTGTGTATGAAAATAAATAATCGGGGGTCTAAAATGATATGAAAAGATTATTTAAAATATTAGGAGCGATTGCTTGCAATAGTAGTGTAATAATAAATTTTATCGCTTGTAGTTCTAGTGATAGCCTGACAACACCAGCAACAAAATCATTACATTTAAGCAAATTAGATATAAATATAAATATGGAAAATGTTGAATTAATTAATTGACGCTTATCTAACACCTTAATGATATTGAAAGAAGATTCTTCGCAACAAGCTTTTGTTTTTGATGTGAATGCTAATAATAAGTTAACTAGTTTAAATCAAAAAAATTGATAATTTTTGACGCTTATCGGATACTACGGGAATATTTAAAGAAAACTTGCAAGGAAAAGCGTCCTTTTTTGATAATAATAAGTTAAGTAGTTTCAATGAAACTGTTATTAATTTTTGAAGCTTATCAAATACGAGAGCAATAATTGGTGATAGTAAGTAACAATCGTTATTTTTTGATGGTGCTGCTAATAATAAAATAACTAATTTAAATAAATTACCTAGTAATTTTTAATCATTATCGGATGCTAGGGGCATATTTAAAGAATTTACTACTAATCAAGCGTTCTTGTTTGATGCGAATGCTAGTAATAAATTAATTAATTTAAATAAAAAATTTGATACTTTTAAGCGCTTATCGGATACTACGGGAATATTTAAAGAAAACTTGCAAGGAAAAGCGTCCTTTTTTGATAATAATAAGTTAAGTAGTTTCAATGAAACTGTTATTAATTTTTGACGCTTATCAAATACGAGAGCAATAATTGGTGATAGTAAGCAAAAATCGTTATTTTTTGATGGTGCTGCTAATAATAAAATAACTAATTTAAATAAATTACCTAGTAATTTTTGATCATTATCGGATACTATGGGTATATTTCAAGAATTTGGAACTAATCAAGCGTTCTTTTTTGAATATAAGTAAAGTTTAATTAAAAATAATTTTTCATCAATATTTACTATTGAATAGTAAATCTTTTTTATAAAAATAAGTTATTTTTTTAAGTAGTAATAATATTTACTGTTAAGTAAACTTGCTTGACATATATATCGATTAACGATATTATTAATTATGGTTTAAAAAGATAACTAAACCAATAATAGTGAGAGGAGTACTTATATTTTATGGTTAAATTAAGACTGAAAAGGATGGGAAAAACTAAACAACCTTTTTATCGTATTGTTGCTATTGATTCTCGTATTAAAAGAGATGGTGAATATATTGAATTAATTGGAACATATGATTCTTTAAATAATTCGTTAAAAATTAATAAAGAATTAGCTTTAAAGTGATTAACCGTTGGTGCTCAACCAACTGAAACAGTTCGTAGTTTATTTGCAAAAGAAAAAATTATGCAGGCATTTCATGAATTACGACAAAAAAATAAAGCAAAGAAATCAACAGCAGAGAAAAAGGTGATTAAAAAAGAAGTTTTAGCTAAGGAAGTTAAAAATAAAGTAAATGATGATAAAAGTAGTAATTCTGAATCAACAGTTAAAGTTTCAAAAAAAGTAAAGGTTATTGATGAAAAAAATTCGAGAGAATAAATGGAGTTAGCTAATGATGAATTACATTAATACTGTTAAAATATTAATTAGTCCAATTGTTAAAGATATTAATAATATTCAAATTAGAATGTTAAATGAAAATGACAATGAATTAGAAATTCTTATTATGACTAGTGATAGTGATTTCGCAAGATTAATCGGTAAAAAAGGATTAATTATTGATTCGATTCGTCGTTTAGTTAATGTTAAGGCATCAAGAGAGCAAAAAAGAATTAAAGTATCTTTAGAGGCTTTTAACGAATAATGAAGTTTGTTAAAATTGGTAAGGTTATTAATACTCATGCTTTGAAGGGCGAAGTAAAGATTAGATGTTTAATGCCTAAATATGAGCGATTTTTTGATGCTAATAATGATATATATTTTTATGATTCTAATAATTATACTTATGAAATATTAACAGTTGTTAGTTCTAGAAGTCATAAAGGTGATCTTTTAGTTAAATTTAAAAATTATGATTATATTAATGACATTTTATTTTTAAAGACTCAAGATTTATTTCAACTTAGTAATAATCCTCATTTAGTAAATGATGATGAAGTTGAAAACTATATTGGATTACAAGTTATCAATATTGATGATAATTCACTTATTGGTGAAGTGATTCATTACTTTATTACTAAAGCGCACGGTGTTTTTGTTATTCAAACAGTTATTGGTGAACAAAAAATGTTGGCCGATGTTTCACAGTTTATTATGAATATTCTTTGAGAACAAAATACTGTTTATGTTAAGTTAATTAATAATTGATAAATTATAAAGGAGGCAAGAAATTAATGACAACAATTCAAATTATCACTTTATTTCCTGAACTCTTTGTTAGTTTTATTAATACATCAATTATTAAGAATGCTGTTAAGAAAGAAAAAGTAAAGTTTAATATCATTAATCTTCGTGATTTTGCTATTGATAAGCATCAACAAGTTGATGATTATCAATATGGTGGTGGTAATGGTATGGTATTAATGGCACCAATTGTAGTTGCAGCGATAAATTATGCTCGTGAGCAAATCCCTAATAGTCAAGTGATTTTATTATCGCCACAAGGAAAAACATTTAAGCAGGATATTGCTACTGAAATGGCTAGTAGTAATAATTCATTAATTTTAGTTTGTGGTCATTACGAAGGTTTTGATGAAAGAATTAGAGATTTTGTTGATATGGAAATATCTATTGGTGATTATGTTCTTAGTGCTGGTGAAATTGCCAGTATGGTTATAAGTGATGCTGTTATTCGCTTATTACCAGGTGTTATTCAAGAAGCATCACATCAAAATGATTCATTTACTAGTAAGTATTTAGATTATCCTGTATTTACTAAACCATTAGTTTTTAATAATCAACAAGTTCCTGATGTCTTATTATCAGGTCATCATAAAAATATTGATATTTGAAGAAAACAACAAGCGTTTTATAATACATATAAAAAGCGACCAGATTTAATTGATTTAAATCAATTAACACCACAAGAGCAAATTTGAATTGCTGAATTAGAAAAAGATAAAAAATAAATAATAATGGAGGGAGCAATTGTTATGAATATGCAATTAGATCGACAAATCACTGAACAACAACTTCGTACTGATATTCCAAAATTTAAATCTGGCGATACAGTAAGTGTTGCTGTTGAAATTAATGAAGGTAACAAAAAACGAACACAAGTTTTTACTGGTTTAGTTTTAAAGCGTCAAGGGTCAGGTATTAGTTCTAGTTTTACCGTAAGAAAACTTACTGGTAGTACTAGTGTTGAAAGAACTTTCCCTTTACATTCACCGCTAATAAATAAGATTGAAGTTTTAAAAATTGGTCGTGTTAGAAGAGCGCGATTATACTATATGCGTGATCGTATTGGTAAAGCCGCAAGAATTAAAGAAGTAGTTAGTTCTAATAAGAAAAATAAGGCATAATAATTAATAAAGGTAGAATTTGCCTTTATTTTTCAATTAAGGAGACATATTAATGGAAAAGTTAAATATTAATTGATTTCCAGGTCATATGGCAAAAGCTATTCGCTTGATGAAAGAAAAATTAGCATTAGTTGATTTAGTAATTGAACTTCGTGATGCGAGAGCCATTAACTCTAGTATTAATCCAATTATTCAAGAATTGTTTAAAAATAAACCACGAATTATTATTTTCAATAAAAAAGATTTAAGTGATATGAAAGTAAATCAAGAATGAATGGCATTTTTAAAAAAAGACCCGTTAGTTAAAGTAGTATTAACTAATTTATTAGTTGATCAACCCAAAAATGAAATTATTTTGTTAATTAATCAATTATTGAAAGATAAAATTAATCATCAAAAATCTCGTGGCATTCCAAATTGACAAATTAAGGTGATGATTATTGGGATTCCTAATGTCGGCAAATCACGGTTAATTAATAATTTAGTTAAAAGAAAAGTAAGTAATGTTGCTAATCAACCAGGAGTTACGAGAGGGATTCAATGAGTCAAGTTAGCGCAAAATATTCATTTACTAGACACGCCGGGAATTTTGTGACCTAAACTTGATGATCCACTAGTGGCAATGCATTTGTCATTAATTGGAGCTATTAAAGAGCAATTATTACCATTTATTGATATTAGTTACTATGCGTTTAATTTTTTAGCAAAACATTATCCTCATATTTTAAAGGAACATTATGCACTTATTATTCAATGAAAACAAGATATGCAAACTAAAGAAATGGATTGTTATTTTTTACAAATGGCGAAAGCAAATAATGTATTAGGTTCTTCTGAACAACAAATTATTCAAATGATGACAAATTTTTATTATGCTTTTACAAAAGGAACAATTAAAAATATTTCCTGAGAAAGACCGAAATAATAATGGGGGCGTATTAAATAAATATTGACATTAGACTTCTTGCGATACCTTTTTTATTAAAATATTCTTATAAAATATAATTTATGAGGATATCAAAATATGAACAATAATAAATTTAATACTCTTAATGATAAAGAATGGTTAAGATTAACAGGAATAAAAAAATCCACTTTTAATAAAATGTTAGATATTTTACAAGTAGCTGAAATAGAAAAATTTAAAAAAGGTGGTAAAACTAATAAATTATCACTAGAAAATAGATTATTGATGACTTTATCATATTGACGAGAATATCAGACTTATTTTCATCTTGGTAAAAATTTCGGAATTAGTGAAGCTAATTGTTATCGGAATATCAAGTGAATTGAAGATATTTTAATTAAAAACTCTGATTTTCAACAACTTGCTGGTAAAAAAGCACTAATAAATGATTATTTTAATGATAAAACTATTATTATTGATGCTACCGAAACTCCAATCCAACGCCCAAAAAAAGACAAAAACAATCTTATTCTGGTAAAAAGAAAAAACACACCATTAAAACACAAGTAATTATCGAACAAGAAACCAGAAAAATTATTGCAACAAGTTTTTCACTTGGGAAAAAACATGATTATGCTTTATTTAAAGAATCAAAAATCCCAATTTTAAAAAATACCAAATTAATAGTTGATAGTGGTTATCAAGGAATACAAAAAATTCACAATAATGTTCTAATACCTACAAAGAAAACAAAGAAAAACCATTTAAATAAAGCACAAAAACAACATAATAGACTAGTTTCAAAAATGAGAATTATTATTGAAAATATTTTTGCTATTCTTAAAAAATTTAAAATTATGACAGAAAAATATCGTAATCGTAGAAAAAGATTTGGTTTAAGATTTAATTTAATTGCCTCAATTTATAATTTGCAATTATTAATTTAACATAAAAGATTTATTTAAAATTAAAGAATTTAAATAATAAATTCATTTTTTGTTGTGGCAAAATATTAATTTTTTAGATAAAAGACATAATTAATTAAAATTATATTTTTCTATTACTGTCTTTTTACAAACATTTGTAATTTTTTTAATAGGTTATGCAAGAAGTCTATTATATATGTTAATAAAAATAAATATTTTGTTAAAGGAAATTACTTATTTAATAACAAAATATAATAACAGGAGGTTCATAATAATTATGGAAAAAGTATTATTATATTTTGTTATCAAATACAATGGTAATTGAGATAAAGTATATGAAGCATTGGATAAAAAGGAAAAAATTGCGTTGGAAGAATTGCAAAATATTGAAGATAAAATTACTTGTCAATATTTAACAATTTTAAGTTCACAATATCCGGCTGGTTTAAAAACAATTTACAAACCACCGTTTGTAATTTATTATGAAGGAAATATTGATTTATTAAAATATTCTCAAAAAATTATTGCTGTTACGGGTTCAAATGACCCTAATGTTTATATTAAAAAAGTTGCTAAGGATATGGTTCAACAATTAGTTAACTATCAAAAAATTTTAATGACTTCATTTAATGCTGGGGTTGAAATATTAGTTCATCAATTAATTAAAGAAAATAGTATTTCTGGAAATAGTGTGGTTATTATTAATGATAGTAATAATTATGATGAAAACCAACAAGAATTGCTTTTGTATCTTAAAAGATATCATTTAGTAATTAGTGAATATCCGTTTAATATGACAAGAGAAAATATTAGTCCAATTGATAGTAATGTTCAAAGAATTTTATTAGGATTATCAAAAGCATTATTGGTATTACCATTTGCTGATGAAAAAATTGTTCATTCATTAGTAGATACTGCTTTTAATGAAAATAAAGATGTTTTTGCAGTTCCTAATCAAATTTATGAGAACTTTGCTACTAATAATCTTATTAAAAATAGTGCTAAATTAGTGCAAACTATTGATGATATTTTATAAACTTGATAAAGTCTTTAAAATGTACTAAAATATTGCCGTATTTATAAAAATATTGAGAATCAAAAGATTCTTTTAAGGAGTAAAGTGTTATGAGTAAAAATGTTGTTATTATGGAGTCGCCAACGAAAACTAAAGCGGTACAAAAGTATCTTGGAGATGATTATACTGTTGTTTCTTCCGAGGGACATATTACCAATTTAGCGAATAAAGGTGAATATTATTTAGGGATTGACTTAGAAACATTTACTCCATATTATCGAATTGAAACTAAGAAAAAACCACTTGTTAAGAAGTTACAAGGTTTAGTAAAAGATGCCGATAAAATTTTTCTGGCAACTGATCCTGATCGTGAAGGAGAAGCAATTTCATATCATTTAAATGAAGTTTTAAAAATTCAAAGTAAATCCGTTCGGGTGAGTTTTAATGAAATTACTAAAGATATTGTTATTGAAGCATTTAAAGTACCAAGACAGTTAGATATGAATTTAGTTCATTCACAAGAAGCAAGAAGAATGATTGATCGGATGATTGGTTTTCGGTTAAGTAAGTTATTGCAAAAGAAAATTCGTTCAAAATCAGCAGGAAGAGTTCAGTCAGTAGCTTTAAAACTTCTTGTGTTGCGAGAAAAAGAACATCAAGTTTTTATTCCCGAACAATATTGAACAATTGAAGCTTATTGAAAGCAACATATTTTAAAATTAACAAAATATTTAAATAAGAATATTGAGATTAAAACTGAAGCAGATTCGCAAAATATTATTAAAAATTTAAGTAGTAAATATAAAGTTATTGATATTCAAGAAAAACCTCGAATTAGACAAGCAAATAATCCTTATACTACTTCAACAATGTTACAGGATGGATCATCGCGATTAAATTTTGCTGCTAATAAAACATCCTTATTAGCACAACAATTATATGAAGGAATTGATATTGATGGATTGTTAACAGGATTTATTACTTATCCAAGAACTGATTCAATTCGTTTAAGTGATAAATTTGTTAGTGATACTTTTGCTTTTATTACGGAATCATTAGGTAAAGATTATTTAGGACAAGTAAAAATTACTAAAAAGAAAAATAATGTTCAAGATGCACATGAAGCAATTCGGCCAACAGATATTTTAATGACTCCTGAGAAGGCAAAAAATTATTTAGGTAAAGATCAATTGCGACTTTATAAACTAATTTATAATCGGGCAATGGCATCATTAATGGCTCCAGCAAAAATTACGGGGAAAACTATTATTTTGAATAATAATGATTATGAATTTCGGTTGACAGGACAAACAATTTTATTTTTAGGATTTTTAAAATATTATCAAAGTGATGAGGAAGATAATATTAGTATTAAATTACCAGCTTGAAAAATTGGTGATATGGTAAATATTAAAGATATTAAGGCATTGCAACATTGAACCAAACCAAAAACACGATATAGTGAGGCACGATTAATTAAAACATTGGAAGAATTAGGAGTGGGTCGACCTAGTACTTATGCTCCAATTATGAGAACTTTGCGCGAACGAGGATATGTTTTATTTGAGAATAAGGCTTTAAAAGCTAGTGAAAAGGGAATTTTAACTAGTGATAAACTACAAGAGTTTTTTCAAGATATTATTAGTGAATCATATACTTCACAAGTAGAATCACAATTAGATTTAATTAGTCACGGTGAAAAAGATTATCAAGAGTTAGTTGGTTCTTTTTGAGAAAAATTTGAACCTCGTGTTGAAGAAGCTTTTGAAAAAATGGTAGAAGTTGCGATTGAAAAGACGGGTACTAAATGTCCACGGTGTGATAATGATTTAGTTTATCGTTTTGGAAAGTATGGTAAATTTATTGGTTGCTCAACATTTCCGAAATGTCGTTATATTTCATCATTAAATCCAGTTAATTTAGGATTTTGTCCACAATGTATTGAAGGTGAAAAAGTTATTAAAGTTAATCGTCGTAATCAAAAATTTATTGCTTGTAGCAATTATCCTGAATGTGATTTTGTTGAATCATATGAGCAATCCAAAGATGAAACAGAAAAAGCAACATTAGAATAATTAATTTTTCTGTTTTTAAAATTAAAAACGATATAATTATATTTAGAGGTGATAAAATGGAAAAAGGTCAAGCATTAATTAATGGTAGGTTGCTTTCTTCTACAAATGTTATTGAAATTACAAGTCCAAACACATTAGAAGTAATTGGTAGTGTTCCTGCTCTTTCGTTAGAAAATATTAATGATGCGTTTTTGGCAGCTAAGAATGTCCAAAAGCAATGAGAGGGATTATTAATTAATGAAAGAATTAAGTTTATTGAACAATGAAAGCAGTTAATTATTGAAAATACTGATGTGCTTGCTAATTTGATGGTCTTAGAAATTGCTAAAGGTAAAAAAGCAGCTATTTCTGAAATTAATCGCACAATTGAATATATTGATTTTACTGTTAATGAAGCATATCGTATTTATCCTGAATCATATACAGGTGATGCTTTTAATGTGAAAAATAAGTTGGCAATTTTTTCGCGAGTTGCTAAAGGAGTTGTTTTAGCAATTTCACCTTTTAATTATCCTGTTAATTTATCGTTAGCAAAAATAATTCCGGCATTAATTATGGGAAATACAGTGGTTTTTAAACCAGCTTCACAAAGTTCTTTAACAGGATTATTTTTAGTTAAGTTAGCATTTGATGCTAATTTTCCTGCTGGTGTCATTAATGCGGTTACAGGTAAGGGCAGTGTTATTGGTGATAGTTTAGTAACTAATCCAGCAATTAATGTTATTTCTTTTACTGGTTCTGATGTTACAGGAAAACATATTACGAAGATTACTAACAAAGTGGATATTATTTTGGAATTAGGTGGTAAAGATCCAGCCATTGTTCTTAAAGACTGTGATCTTGTAATGACGGCTAAAAAAATTGTTAAAGGAGCATTTAGATATTCAGGTCAAAGATGTACTGCTATTAAAAGAGTTTTAGTTGATAATACGATTGCTGATGAATTGGTATCATTAATTAAAGTTGAAACAGAAAAATTAACAGTTGGAAGCCCGAATGATAATGCTGATATTACGCCAATTATTGATATGAAAACAAGCGATATTCTTCAAAAATTAGTTGATGACGCGTTAGAAAAAAAGGCATCGTTAGTTTTAGGAAATACTAGAAAAAATAATTTGTGATATCCAACAATTATTGATAATGTTACTAAAGATATGGATATTGCTTGGATTGAACCATTTGGACCGGTGTTGCCAATTATCAGAGTAACATCAATTGATGAAGCGATTACGCTTGCAAATGGTTCTAAATATGGTTTACAAGCATCAATTTTTACTAATGATATTGATATGGCGGTTAAAATTGCTAATCAATTAGATGTTGGTTCAATTAACATTAATGATGCTTCCCAACGCGGACCAGATTATTTACCTTTTTTAGGAATTAAAGATTCAGGGATGGGCGTACAAGGGATTCGCGAAGCATTATTATCAATGACCCGACATAAAGGCATTGTTTTTAATTGAAAGGCAGACAAATAATAACAAGAAATTTAATAATGATATTAGACTTCTTGCATAACCTATTAAAAAAATTACAAATATTTGTAAAAAGACAGTAATAGAAAAATATAATTTTAATTAATTATGTTTTTTGTCTAAAAAATTAATATTTTGCCACAACAAAAAATGAATTTATTATTTAAATTCTTTAATTTTAAATAAATCTTTTATGTTAAATTAATAATTGCAAATTATAAATTGAGGCAATTAAATTAAATCTTAAACCAAATCTTTTTCTACGATTACGATATTTTTCTGTCATAATTTTAAATTTTTTAAGAATAGCAAAAATATTTTCAATAATAATTCTCATTTTTGAAACTAGTCTATTATGTTGTTTTTGTGCTTTATTTAAATGGTTTTTCTTTGTAGGTATTAGAACATTATTGTGAATTTTTTGTATTCCTTGATAACCACTATCAACTATTAATTTGGTATTTTTTAAAATTGGGATTTTTGATTCTTTAAATAAAGCATAATCATGTTTTTTCCCAAGTGAAAAACTTGTTGCAATAATTTTTCTGGTTTCTTGTTCGATAATTACTTGTGTTTTAATGGTGTGTTTTTTCTTTTTACCAGAATAAGATTGTTTTTGTCTTTTTTTGGGCGTTGGATTGGAGTTTCGGTAGCATCAATAATAATAATAATAGTTTTATCATTAAAATAATCATTTATTAGTGCTTTTTTACCAGCAAGTTGTTGAAAATCAGAGTTTTTAATTAAAATATCTTCAATTCACTTGATATTGCGATAACAATTAGCTTCACTAATTCCGAAATTTTTACCAAGATGAAAATAAGTCTGATATTCTCGTCAATATGATAAAGTCATCAATAATCTATTTTCTAGTGATAATTTATTAGTTTTACCACCTTTTTTAAATTTTTCTATTTCAGCTACTTGTAAAATATCTAACATTTTATTAAAAGTGGATTTTTTTATTCCTGTTAATCTTAACCATTCTTTATCATTAAGAGTATTAAATTTATTATTGTTCATATTTTGATATCCTCATAAATTATATTTTATAAGAATATTTTAATAAAAAAGGTATCGCAAGAAGTCTAATAAATCAGCATTATTTAAAGATTTTTATATGGATAATAAAATTGAATATGAGAGTATTGATAGTTTTTGAAAAGAAAATCAGTGAATGCGTTACCCATTAAGCACTCATAGTGCTCAAAACAAATATAATCAACTTTATAATGAAACTGGTACTACATCAAAGATATTATTTGATGATTTGTTAGAAAATGATACAACTATTAAATATCAAGATACTAGTAATCCTTTACATACTTTTAGTATTGATCAAGTAGCGTTAGTTCCAATGATTATTGCTGGTTTGCCTTTAAAAGGTTTAGTAAAAAAACCTGAAAATAATGTTATTTTAACAATTACAATGACACTACCAAAATTAATTTTTAAACAGCATTTAGAACAAATGACAAAAATTATTGCGGGATTCTTTTTTGAATATCAAATTAAATGAGAAAAAGATGATATTACACTTTATGTTAATGATGAGACTTTTCAAAAATTATTAAAAAATATGGGGAAAAATATCCAAGGAATTTATGATATTTTAATAAATGATTTCAAAAATACAGATTTTGTCACAGATGATAGTAATTTAAAAAATAAAAAGTTTACTCTTCAAGCTGCTGAATGTGAAAAATGTGCTTCTAATGTAAATAATGATGATATTATTTATGATTCTGAGAATAATGTGATTTTTTTAGCAATTGATAAAGATAACAGATGAGATTTTAATTTTATGTATCCTGACAAATCTTATTTTTATGTTAAAGGTATTTTTAAAAATAAATCTTTAAAAATTATTAAAAAGGAAAAATAAGTTTATTTAATGACTACAATAAATAATAAAAATAGTTCATACTTATCAGTTTGTTTATTTGCGATTTTTAAAGTTAGAAAAATGTTAGCAGTATGATTTTTATTAATCGTTTCATTAATAATATTTACAGTATTATTAGCGTTTATCTTTTTTAGTGCTAATAATGTTAATGCTGTTATTATTAATTTTCAATATGGCGTTTTAATTTTTACAAACATTATTTTATTACTATTTATTTTGCTAATAATAATAAAGATTTTTGGTCGCGAATTTAGTGATGGGACATATTTATTATTAATTTCGCGCCCTTATTCACGATTACAAATATTTATTTTGAAAGTATTAACAATTTGATTTTTAATTTTAGTTTTTATTATTAATCTGGGATTTGTTTGAATTTTAATTCAGATTATGGCATTAATTGGTAATAAAAATGATTTTAAGTTATCTTTTCAAAAATTAATATTAGAACTTTTTCTTTTTTCAATCTTTGTATCTTTTTTGGCATCTAGTGGTATTATTTTTATTGCCACATTTTTGAGTTTGCAAACGGTATTATTAATTGGTTTTATTTTCTGTAGTTTATTTTTATTAGGGGGAATGCCATGTTCTTTAATTTCTACTATTGCTAATAGCATTGAAATTAAATTTAAAGATAGTCAACAACGGTATTCAATTGCTAAAATTAAGGAAACATTATTATTTAAAGAAAAATTAGCACAGCAACAAATTGATTATTATCATATAACTAAAGCAATATATGACTTTTATAGTAAAGAAAACATTCGCGATTTAAATGCAATTATTTCTGGCTATGATAATAAGGAACTTAAAAGACAACGCTTAGAATTTTATCAAAATATTTTACATTTAACTAAAATGAAAGAAGTTAATTTTAGTAGTAATGAAGTTAATAAATGGTATGGATTTTACAATGGCAGAGAAATTAATGAAATAATAAAAGGGAAATCTAAATCTAAAATTAGTATTAAATTAAAAATGCCATACTTTTTTAAAACTTTAAATGAGTTTGAACATAATACCCAAGAACATCAAGAATTGACATTAATGACAAATTATTATTTAAAAAATGTTAAATTAGATTTATTAATGAGTTTTAAATTAGGCAGTATTTCTTCTTTAATATTATATGATAAGACAGAAACTTATTTTCAACTTGATAATGATTCTTATAAGGAAACTTTAGGAGATAATTTTGATCCAACGGAAATATTTCAAGAGTTATTTAAACTTAATAAATCAGGTATTGAAATTACTAACCCAATGTATGAAGTAAATGATAGTAATTTTTATAAAAATTATGAAGAAGTTTTTAATAATCCAGTTTTATATGTTTTAAAAGAATTAGAAAATAATATTATTAAGAAAATTGTTGACTTAAAAATAATAACTACTAACAAAATTGATAGTAGTGAGGCAACTAATGGTTATGGATATAACGCTTATTTATCATTAATAAAAGTGTATTGTGTACTTTCAAAAATTAATATTATTGAACATATAAATCAAATATGGACAAGTAGTATTAGATATAATAGTTATTGATTTGAAATATTACAACGAAGTTTTATTGATTTTAGTAATCAAAAAAATTACTTAATGATTTATTCTGATTTTGCTTTACTTAAAGATGAGAATGAACTTCTTGTTCGGAGTGCACATTTTATTAATGTTAATAGTTTATTAATTTTCTATCTTACTTTAAGTTTATTTTTTTTATTACTTGCTTATTTATTATTATCAAGAAAAGTTATTACTTAAATGAGAAATAATAATTAAGGAGTAAAAATGGCATATAAAATTGAAGCAAAAAATTTTACTAAAAAATTTAAAAAAAACCTCATTGGCCCTTTTAATTTAAAAGTAAATCTCGGAAAAATTCATGCAATTATTGGTTTATCTGGTAGTGGCAAAACAGTTTTTATTAAATCATTAATTCGTGGAATTAATTCATTTAAAGGAATAGTTAATATTAACGGTGAAAGCAATAAGAATATTAAAGTAAAACATAGTATTGGTTATGTTCCTGAGTTTATTACTTTTCCTGAAAATATGACATCATATTAATTTTTACATTAGACTTCTTGCGTACCTTTTTTATTAAAATATTCTTATAAAATATAATTTATGAGGATATCAAAATATGAACAATAATAAATTTAATACTCTTAATGATAAAGAATGGTTAAGATTAACAGGAATAAAAAAATCCACTTTTAATAAAATGTTAGATATTTTACAAGTAGCTGAAATAGAAAAATTTAAAAAAGGTGGTAAAACTAATAAATTATCACTAGAAAATAGATTATTGATGACTTTATCATATTGACGAGAATATCAGACTTATTTTCATCTTGGTAAAAATTTCGGAATTAGTGAAGCTAATTGTTATCGCAATATCAAGTGAATTGAAGATATTTTAATTAAAAACTCTGATTTTCAACAACTTGCTGGTAAAAAAGCACTAATAAATGATTATTTTAATGATAAAACTATTATTATTGATGCTACCGAAACTCCAATCCAACGCCCAAAAAAAGACAAAAACAATCTTATTCTGGTAAAAAGAAAAAACACACCATTAAAACACAAGTAATTATCGAACAAGAAACCAGAAAAATTATTGCAACAAGTTTTTCACTTGGGAAAAAACATGATTATGCTTTATTTAAAGAATCAAAAATCCCAATTTTAAAAAATACCAAATTAATAGTTGATAGTGGTTATCAAGGAATACAAAAAATTCACAATAATGTTCTAATACCTACAAAGAAAACAAAGAAAAACCATTTAAATAAAGCACAAAAACAACATAATAGACTAGTTTCAAAAATGAGAATTATTATTGAAAATATTTTTGCTATTCTTAAAAAATTTAAAATTATGACAGAAAAATATCGTAATCGTAGAAAAAGATTTGGTTTAAGATTTAATTTAATTGCCTCAATTTATAATTTGCAATTATTAATTTAACATAAAAGATTTATTTAAAATTAAAGAATTTAAATAATAAATTCATTTTTTGTTGTGGCAAAATATTAATTTTTTAGATAAAAGACATAATTAATTAAAATTATATTTTTTTATTAATGTCTTTTTACAAATATTTGTAATTTTTTTAATAGGTTATGCAAGAAGTCTATTATATGGGAAAACTAAGTGGTGTTAAAGGTAAGAGATTAAAAAATCGGATTGAAGACTTAATGACTAAATTAGGAATTTGAGAACATCGTAATAAGAATGTTAATGCATTTTCTTCGGGAATGAAAAAAAACGGGTAATGATTATTCAAGGTTTATTACATGAGCCAGATATTGTTATTTTAGATGAACCTGAGGTGGGGCTAGATGTTACTAATCGTCGGATAATTATGGAATATTTAAAATTTTTAACAAAGCAAAATAAAACGATTTTTTTATCATCACATTTATTGAATGAGATTAAATACTATCTTGATGAATTTACATTAGTACTTAATGGAAAACAGTTTTATTCTGGTTCAATTAAACCATTTGTTGTGGAGCATTCATATTTTTTAATGTCAAATAATGATTGAGGAATAGTTGATTTTTTTAATAAATATAAAATTCCTTATTGGTATGATGATATTAGTAAGGAATTAAATTTTATTTTACAAGAACCGTTTATATTTTTAGATATTTTTCAATTTGCTGATCAAATGAAAATCAAAATTGAAAGTATTGGTGAATCTAATTTTTCTATTGATTTTTTACTGCAAAAGTTAAATAGGAAAATTGAGTAATAAAAGATGCACAAAAATAACTTTATCTTAAAAATAAGGTTATTTTTTCTTTGATGATATTATGATGGCCTTTATGATAATAATTGAGAAAAAATTAATTAAATTGTATATAAAATAAAATATTTGTCTAAAATAATAAAATCATATATAATAAGTTATATTAAGAATACTAATTATTAAGGAGAATAAAATGAAATATTTTACAAAAATTATTACCATCAGTTGCTTTTCTTTGTTATCAGTTTTATCAGTAGTTGGATGTAACTATTTTGATAAGAATGATAAAATTGATAATAAGATTAAAAATAAAATCTTGGAAGAAGATATGGCAACGATGCGAGATATTCGCTTAAATTTTAGCAGTAATTTGAGAAAATTTGCTAGAAGTGATTATGATACTAGAAACGAAAAAGCCCTTAGTGATGTTTTAGAATTTGGAATGAACCAACCACTGCCAAGGGAAGTTCTTAAACATACTGACGCAAAAAAATCTCTTGATTTTATTAAAAATTCGTTTGAAAATAATTTCAATAAAGCCAATATTGAGTTACAAAAAAAATACAGTAATTATTATAAGTTATTGCCACCTTTTAAACTTTCTATTAATGATACGAAGTTTACAGTATTTAAAATTGCTTTAGATAAAGTCGCTCATTTAGCGGGACTAGATGTAACTAAAGATAGTGCGATTAGACTAGATATAGTTTATGAATATAGTTTTAGTTTTAAAGAATATAGCCCTACAAATCAAACCTTTATTGCAAGTCATATTATTACTAATAATCTTGAATTAACAAAGAAAATTATTACTAACTTGGAAGTTAAAATTGGTGAAGTTACATATGATCAGCTGAAAACAGAATATGAACGCATTGAAATTAACGAAGATAATAATCAATATCCAAAAATTACTAATGATTTTTCAACATATAATATTTGGTCTCATTATAATAATCAAATTTTTGGTCGTTTTAAAGAACTTATTGCTTCTTCTGATCGCTTTAAAAAAGCTAGTGATGATAATGATATTAAGTATAATTCTTATTCTGATTTCTTAGACTCAATAAGTACGAAAATCGAACCATTAACTAATCATTTTGATAATGATGAATATAATAAATTTTATGATGAGCAAGGGAGTTTATCAACTCACAGGGAACTTTTTAACCATCTTGTAAATAAATATCCAAATTATTATGATTTTTCTAACAATGAATGATTTACTTTTAGTACTAATAATTTAAGATTGGTACCAATGACGATTTATGGTTTACCAATGACTGGTGAGGTACAAAAAAATCAGCAAAAATTAACAGTGACAATGGTTTTGCCAATAAAAATTTTAAACACTCATTTAGAACAAATAACTAAAATGGTATTTGGTTTCTTTAAAGAATATGAAATTAAATGAGCAAAGGATCAGATTACACTTTTTGTAAATAATGATATTTTTGCAAAACTACTAGATAATGAAACAAGTAACGATGGTAAACCTAATAATCTTGATGGAATTTACAAGATTTTACAAAACCATTTTAAGAAATCAGATTTTATGATTAAAGATGATATTTTAAAACATAAAGATTTTACTGTTGGTTCTGGTAATATTTCTAATATATATAATGAAGATATCGTTTATGATAAAAATAATAATATTAGTATTTCCTTAGCAAGTAATAAAGAAATTAATTGAGATTTAGTTTTTGGTCATAAGCGGCAATATTTTAAAGTTAATAATGTATATAAAACAAAATCTTTAAAGATTATTAATAAGGATCAGCAAAAATAAAAGTATGAAATTAGGAAGTAAAAACAATTCATATTTATCAGTTTGTTTATTTGGAATTTTTAAAATTAGAAAAATGATGGCAGTTTGATTTTTATTAATTATTTCTTTAGTTATATTTGCCACCTTAACGCTTTTTATTTTTTTTAAATCTGATGACCTTAACAGTGTTATTAGCAATTTTCAATATGGTGTTTTAATTTTTACAAATATTACTTTATTATTATTTATTTTATTAATAATAATTAAAATTTTTGGTCGTGAATTTACTGATGGTACATACTTATTGTTAATTTCTCGTCCATATTCACGATTACAAATATTTATTTTAAAATTAATAACAATTTGATTTTTAATTTTAATTTTTATTGTTATTAATCTAGGGTTTACTTTAATATTAGTTCATATTATGGGTATAATTAGTAATAAAAATGATTTTGTATCAGCTTTTCAGGAATTAATATTAAAACTCTTTGTATTTTCAGTTTTTGTTTCTTATTTAGCATCCGGTGGTATTATTTTTATTTCAACATTTTTTAGTGTGCAAACGGTATTATTAATTGGTTTTATTTTTTGTAGTTTATTTTTATTAGGGGGAATGCCATATTCTTTAATAACAACAATTGCTAATAATCTTGAAATTAAATTTAAAAATGAAACCCAAAAATATACAATTTCTCAAATTAAGGAAACCTTCTTATTTAAAGAAAAATTAGACAAAAAAGAAGTTAAATATTATAATTTAACAAAAAAAATCTATGATTTTTATAATCAAGAAAGTCTTCAAGGGTTACAAAATATTATCTTTGATCGTTATGAAGATAATGTTAAAGAAAAATGATTGAAATTTTATGAACAAGAATTAGGTTTAACCAAGTCCATAGATTTTGAAATTACTGGTAATAATGTTGAACAGTGAAGAGGACAATATAAAACAAATGAAGTTAATGAATTAATTACAAAAAATAAAGAAAAAGTTCAAAATACAAAAATTTTTCTGAAATTACAAATGCCATATTTTTTTAAAACTAGTGCAGAACTTAAAAATAGTCGGATTGAACATCAAGAATTAGCAAATATGGTAAAAGAATATCTTGATAGTGCTTCAATAAAAGATTTGATGTTTTTTAATTTAAGTCGAATTTCTTCTTTAATATTATTTGATAAAGCAAATACTTATTTTAAAATTGATAATGATTCTTATATGGAAAAAACCTTTGATCCGTTTCTAATATTTAAACAATTATATGATGATAAGATGAATAGCGATATGGGATATCCTAATGCTAATAGTAATTATAAAGTTAAAGATAGTAATTTTTATGAAAGTTATGAAAAAGTTTTTAATAATCCACTGTTATATGTTTTCAAAGATTTTGAATATAATATTATTAAAAAAGTTATTGATTTTAAAATAATTACTACTAATCAAGTTGATGATAATCACTTTTTCTTTAAATTTTATTTATCAGCAAGTCAACTATATGGGATTCTTTCTAAAATTAATATTATTGAACATATAAATCAAATATGAACAAGTAGTGTGCGATATAATCTTTATTCGTTTGAAAAGTTCCAACAAGGTTTTATTGATTTTAATAATCAGAGAAATTATTTAATGAGTTATGATGATTTTCCATTAGTTAAAGATGAAAACGGTATTTTTGTTCGGCAAGAAAATTTTATTAATACTAATAATTTATTTATTTTTTATCTTACTTTAAGTTCTTGCTTTTTATTAGTAGCTTACTTAATATTAAATCGCAAGACAATTATCTAGTAAGATTTAAGGAGAAAAGTTATGAAATATAAAATTGAAGCTAAAAACTTTATTAAAAGTTTTAAAAAAAATATTGTTGGTCCTTTTAATTTGCAAGTAAATCCAGGAAAAATTCATGCAATTATTGGACTTTCTGGTAGTGGTAAAACAGTATTTATTAAATCATTAATTCGCGGAATTAATTCTTTTAAGGGAACGATATCCATTAATGGTAAAAATAATAAAAATATTAAAGTAAAACATAGTATTGGTTATGTTCCTGAGTTTATTACTTTTCCTGAGGATATAACAGCATATCAATTTTTACGATATATGGGAAAATTAAGTGGTGTTAAAGGTAAGAAATTAAAAAATCGGATTGAAGACTTAATGACTAAATTAGGAATTTGAGAACATCGTAATAAGAATGTTAATGCATTTTCTTCGGGAATGAAAAAACGGGTAATGATTATTCAAGGGTTATTGCATGATCCAGATATTGTTATTTTAGATGAACCAGAAGCAGGATTGGATATTACTAATCGTCGCATAATTATGGAATATTTAAAATTTTTAGCATCGCAAAAGAAAACAATTTTTTTGTCTTCCCATTTATTAAATGAAGTTAAATATTATCTTGATGAGTTTACATTAGTACTTAATGGTAAACAGTTTTATTCTGGTTCAATTGCACCATTTGGTGTTGATTCTTCTTATTTTTTAATGTCAGATAATGATTGAAAAATCATTGATTTTTTTATTAAATATAATATTCCTTACTGATATGAAGAGGCTAGTCAAGAATTAAATTTTGTTTTAAATAATCCGTTATCATTTTTAGATGTTATGCAATATGCTGAACAAATGGAAGTTACAATTTATAAGATTAGTGAATCTAATTTTTCCATTGATTTTTTATTGCAAAAGTTAAATAAAACTGGTGTAATTGATTTAATGTAAATGTGTTATAATTTATTTGTTAATATTTTAAAAGCAACACATATGTGGATTCATTAGTCTAGTGCTTATTAATTAAGTGATTAATGTTAGAAGGATATGGAAGAAAAACGAAAGGAAATAAATATGGCAAGTGTTACTAAGGAACAGTTATTAGAAGCGGGGACTCATTTTGGTCATCAAACTAAAATATGAAATCCCAAGATGAAAAAGTATATTTTCACTGAAAAAAGTGGAGTTTATATTATTGATTTACATAAAACAATGATTATGTTGGAAGAAGCTTTAGAGTATATTAAATCAATAACTAAAACTGGTGGAAAAATTATTTTTGTTGGTACTAAGAAACAAGCTCAAAATATTGTTAAAGAACAAGCAGTAAGAAGTAATTCTTTTTATGTTAATAAGCGATGACTTGGAGGAACTTTAACTAATTTAAGAACAATTCAAAAAAGTGTTAAAAAATTATGAAATATTGAACGACGAGAAAAAACTGGTGAATTATCTGTTTTACCAAAAAAAGAGCAAATTTTAATTCAAAAAGATAAAGAGAAATTAGATAAGTTTTTAAGTGGAATTCGCCATATGCGTTCATTACCACAAGCAATATTTATTATTGATACTAATGTTGAACACAATGCAATTAAAGAAGCATTGAAGTTAAATATTCCTATTATTGCTATTTGTGATACTAATAGTGATCCTGATGGTATTAGTTATCCCATTCCTGGAAATGATGATGCTGCTAAAACAATTGCTTTAATTTCAACATTAGTTGCTGATGCTATTATTGAAGCTACTGATTTAACTATTATTAAAGAAGAAAAACTACAAACTAATGCTAGTGTTGATTCAGCACCAGCAGTTATTGCTCCAAGTAAAAAGGAAGCAGAAATTATTGGAAAAAATGACGGTGAGAAAGGAACTAAAGAATAATGCCAATAACAATGGAAATGATTAAAAATTTGCGTGATCGTACTAGTGTTGGTCTTATGGATTGCAAAAAAGCATTAGAAGCGAGTAATGGTAGTATTGAAGCAGCGATTCAATGGTTAAGAACCAATGGTATTGCAAAGGCACAAGCTAAACAAGCGCGAATTAATACTGAGGGATTATCAAAAGTTTTAGTTGTTGATGATATAGCAATTATTTTAGAATTAAATTGTGAAACTGATTTTGTTGCTAAAAATAAATTATTTCTTGAATTATTAGACAATATTTTAACTTTATTTTTGAAACATCAACCACTTACTTTAGAAGTAGGATTATTGTTGAAAAATGAAGAAAATATTGCTGTTAATGATTTATTAAATGAAGCAACATATAAATTAGGTGAAAAGATTAGTATTCGTCGTTTTACGATTATTACTAAAAGTGATCAAGACACATTAGTGGGATATAATTATGGTAATTATCGTATTGCTAGTTTAGTTAAGTTACAAGGTCAAGTTGATAATGATATTGCTAAAAAACTTGCAATGCATATTGTGGCTTCAAAACCTGCTTTTATTAGTCGTGAAGATATTCCTCAAGATTTTATTAATAAGGAAATGGATATTATTAATAGTCAAATGGCAACAGAAAATAAACCACCAGAAATTTTGGAAAAAATTAAGCAAGGTCGTTTAGATAAGCAGTTAGCGGAATATTCTTTTTTAGATCAACCTTTTATGTTTGATGAAAAGAAAAAAGTTCAAGAAATTCTTACAATGCATAATACAAAAGTTTTAGTAATGTATCGCTATGAAGTTGGTGAAGGAATTACTAAAACTGATTAATTTTTATTAATTAGCGCTACATTAGCATTGAAATAAAGATAAAATAAAGGAGGCATAATTAAGTGTATTTATCAGTAATAGTTTATTTCTTATTTGCATTTTATTTTGGTTTGATAGCAATAATTATTGGTAGTTTTACAATGTTTAACAAAGTTGCATCAAAAGTAGGATTTTGAAATAAGAAACAATCATTGATTTTATTAACAATTATTGTAATGAATTTACCGTTGCAGTTAACAACATTAATATTAGCAATTACTAGTAAAACATATAATTTTTCCATTAGTGATACTTTATCCTCTGATGATAAATTTGCTATTAGTTTATTAACAATAAATTTTGCTTTACTTATTTTTACTGTTGTTTATTGTATTTTAGTTTCTGATTATTTAGCTGTTAAGTTTACGAAACAATTTGTTTTTCTTTTTGGGAGAAAGATCCGCATTGAAAAAATTTATGAGATAAATGAAAATGAAAATGATTATTTGACAGTTCGGTTTATTGAAGGTTCTAGAGCAAAAAGAAAAATTAGTTGAAATAAAAAAAGTTTAACAACAAAATTTATTTTAGAAAATTATCAAGATTATGTTCATAAGGTAATGAATTTAGAAGAAAATAATTTGACTAACAAAAAAGCCACTTAAAACGGTGCGTTCAAAAAAAGAAAAGTAGTAATATTTTAAAAGAAAAACTTTAAAATTTTAATTAAAGTTTTTCTTTTTATTTAAAAAAATCTCGTATAAAATATATATGGGAAAAAGAAGTAGGTGTGAATAATGGAATTTAAATATAAGCGATGTTTACTAAAAATTAGTGGTGAAGCTTTAGGTGGTGTTAGCATTTATGATCCACAACGAATGAAAAATATTGTTAAACAAATTATTACTTTATCGCAAGAAGGAATTGAAATTGCTGTTGTTGTTGGTGGTGGTAACATTTGAAGAGGAGTTAATGCTAAAATCGCTGGTTTGGATAAGGTTAATGCTGATTATATGGGGATGTTAGCTACGGTAATGAATGCTTTAGCTTTAGAAGCTGAATTTAAAAATCAAAACTTTGATAAAGTAATTATTCAATCATCAATTGAAATGAATAAAATTTGTGAACCTTATTATTTTAAAAAATGTCTATCACGATTATCTAAGGGTTATGTTGTTATTTTAGCAGCAGGAACAGGATATCCTTATTTTACAACTGATACTGCGGCGGCATTACGAGCGGCGGAAATTAAAGCTGATGTTTTATTAATGGCTAAAAATGGTGTTGATGGTGTTTATAGTGCTGATCCAAAAATAGATAATACTGCTACTCATTATAAGTTTTTAACTTATGAGGATATAACGAAAAAGCAATTACGCGTAATGGATTTAACAGCAATTACAATGAGTATGGAAGCTAATTTAAAGATTATTGTGTTTGATATTAATGAACCAGACAATATTGTTAAAGCTTTACAGGAAAATACTAAAATTACAATTATTAGTAGTAGCAATAAATAGTTAAAGTTTTTAAGAAATAAGATTAAATTACAGTAATAAAAGTAAGGAGAACAATTAATGTTAATTGAGGCATTACAATTAGAAATTGAACAAATAAAAGAAGAAATGGAAAAGGTTTTAGAAAGTTTACGATATGAATTAAGTAAGATTCGTACAGGAAGAGCTAATCCTTTAATTCTTGCTTCTGTTTTGGTAGATTATTATGGTAGTTTAATGCCAGTTAATCAAGTTGCTGCAATTACGGTTGTTGAAGGGCGAAAACTTGTTATTAAACCTTATGATCGAAGTATTATTAAGCAAGTTATTGCTGCGATTACTAAAGCTAATTTGCAAGTTTCATTGCAAGACCAAGGTGATTATATTAGAATGAATGTCCCGCAGTTAACTGAAGAAAAACGCAAAGAATTTGTTCGGCAAGTAAAAAAGATTACTGAAGAAATGCGAGTTCGGATTCGTAATTTAAGACGAGATATTAATGAAATTATTAAAAAATTTAAATTGCCTTTAGATGATGTTAAATCTTATCAAGAAGATATTCAAAAATTAACTGATGAATATATTGCTAAGGCTGATGCTATTGCGTTAGAAAAAGAAAAAGAATTAATGACGGTTTAATGGAAATAAAAACTCTCCTTTATTTAGGAGAGCTTTTATTTTTTAAAGTTATTTACTATTTACGAGCATATTTTTTACAGTAGACTTCTTGCATAACCTATTAAAAAAATTACAAATATTTGTAAAAAGACAGTAATAGAAAAATATAATTTTAATTAATTATGTCTTTTATCTAAAAAATTAATATTTTGCCACAACAAAAAATGAATTTATTATTTAAATTCTTTAATTTTAAATAAATCTTTTATGTTAAATTAATAATTGCAAATTATAAATTGAGGCAATTAAATTAAATCTTAAACCAAATCTTTTTCTACGATTACGATATTTTTCTGTCATAATTTTAAATTTTTTAAGAATAGCAAAAATATTTTCAATAATAATTCTCATTTTTGAAACTAGTCTATTATGTTGTTTTTGTGCTTTATTTAAATGGTTTTTCTTTGTTTTCTTTGTAGGTATTAGAACATTATTGTGAATTTTTTGTATTCCTTGATAACCACTATCAACTATTAATTTGGTATTTTTTAAAATTGGGATTTTTGATTCTTTAAATAAAGCATAATCATGTTTTTTCCCAAGTGAAAAACTTGTTGCAATAATTTTTCTGGTTTCTTGTTCGATAATTACTTGTGTTTTAATGGTGTGTTTTTTCTTTTTACCAGAATAAGATTGTTTTTGTCTTTTTTTGGGCGTTGGATTGGAGTTTCGGTAGCATCAATAATAATAGTTTTATCATTAAAATAATCATTTATTAGTGCTTTTTTACCAGCAAGTTGTTGAAAATCAGAGTTTTTAATTAAAATATCTTCAATTCACTTGATATTGCGATAACAATTAGCTTCACTAATTCCGAAATTTTTACCAAGATGAAAATAAGTCTGATATTCTCGTCAATATGATAAAGTCATCAATAATCTATTTTCTAGTGATAATTTATTAGTTTTACCACCTTTTTTAAATTTTTCTGTTTCAGCTACTTGTAAAATATCTAACATTTTATTAAAAGTGGATTTTTTTATTCCTGTTAATCTTAACCATTCTTTATCATTAAGAGTATTAAATTTATTATTGTTCATATTTTGATATCCTCATAAATTATATTTTATAAGAATATTTTAATAAAAAAGGTATCGCAAGAAGTCTAGTAATATAAATTTCAATATAATGCGGGACAAAATAGGAAAATCAGAATTAGAGCGGAGACAGCAATCTCGCGATAACTGCATCATATTGTTCCGCCAAAATCTTCAATTCTAATAAGCGACATTGTTGCTACTAAAGTTAAGAGAATTAAGGCAAGCAATGAAATGCTAAAAAGCACAATTGCTATTTTTGCTTTTATTTGACTGAAATAAGAAAAAATTTGTAAACTGATAAAAATAATACTAAAAGTAACAAAGGTTATAAAATAATGAAATGGAAAAAAAGTAACATTATTTGGAATAAGACATTTTTCAAGAATAATTTTAATTTCATCATAGGCATTGGCACGATTACTTCCAGTTAAACTATTAGGATAAAGAAACATCATTGTTATTCAAAAAATAATGTTGAGGATTAGCCACACTGTTGTGACTGTAAAAACTATGTTGCGATTTGTCATATGTTTTTCTCAATCAGTTCTGTTCAGCGGTCTTTTCAGTGAATGGCACAATCTGGATAAGGCCCTCCTCAGCAATCTCTGTTCAAGTGTGTTATCTAATTCTATCAATATCACTAACATAGTGAAATTTAATTTCATCACCATTATCTAGTTTATCTTGTGAAAATAGTCCAATTCAATCATAACTAAATCGTTTTCATCAATTTAATCGGTTGTTGATAATGCATAAGGCACTAAAATATCTAGTTAGTACTTTTGTATTCATTATTTTTTACCTCTTTCTTAAAAGATCTTATTTTATTAGACTTCTTGCATAACCTATTAAAAAAATTACAAATATTTGTAAAAAGACAGTAATAGAAAAATATAATTTTAATTAATTATGTCTTTTATCTAAAAAATTAATATTTTGCCAAAACAAAAAACGAATTTATTATTTAAATTCTTTAATTTTAAATAAATCTTTTATGTTAAATTAATAATTGCAAATTATAAATTGAGGCAATTAAATTAAATCTTAAACCAAATCTTTTTCTACGATTACGATATTTTTCTGTCATAATTTTAAATTTTTTAAGAATAGCAAAAATATTTTCAATAATAATTCTCATTTTTGAAACTAGTCTATTATGTTGTTTTTGTGCTTTATTTAAATGGTTTTTCTTTGTTTTCTTTGTAGGTATTAGAACATTATTGTGAATTTTTTTGTATTCCTTGATAACCACTATCAACTATTAATTTGGTATTTTTTAAAATTGGGATTTTTGATTCTTTAAATAAAGCATAATCATGTTTTTTCCCAAGTGAAAAACTTGTTGCAATAATTTTTCTGGTTTCTTGTTCGATAATTACTTGTGTTTTAATGGTGTGTTTTTTCTTTTTACCAGAATAAGATTGTTTTTGTCTTTTTTTGGGCGTTGGATTGGAGTTTCGGTAGCATCAATAATAATAGTTTTATCATTAAAATAATCATTTATTAGTGCTTTTTTACCAGCAAGTTGTTGAAAATCAGAGTTTTTAATTAAAATATCTTCAATTCACTTGATATTGCGATAACAATTAGCTTCACTAATTCCGAAATTTTTACCAAGATGAAAATAAGTCTGATATTCTCGTCAATATGATAAAGTCATCAATAATCTATTTTCTAGTGATAATTTATTAGTTTTACCACCTTTTTTAAATTTTTCTATTTCAGCTACTTGTAAAATATCTAACATTTTATTAAAAGTGGATTTTTTTATTCCTGTTAATCTTAACCATTCTTTATCATTAAGAGTATTAAATTTATTATTGTTCATATTTTGATATCCTCATAAATTATATTTTATAAGAATATTTTAATAAAAAAGGTATCTCAAGAAGTCTAATAAATAAAATTATTAATTTAAACATTTTCTAAACCTACCTTTTTATTCGCCGTCCATGTTGGTCAACTCACGGTCTATTTTTAGGACTATTACCACTAAATTTTTTAATTGGACCACTAGATGATTGTTTCTTAGTTCCTCAATTAGCAACTGATTTTCGATATTTTTTACGAAAACCAACTTTTGGTCGTTCAATATGAATACCTAAAATACCACCAATTACAAGATTTATCACAAGCATAATTAGTGGAAAAATAATAATACGAATATCTGTTCCAGGAATGGTTAAAGTTCAAATTAAATCAAAAACTTTATAAAACATATCGCTGATCAAACTAGCCATTTTTTCTAAGTTTTCTATTTTTTAAACTCCTTTACTTGTTTTTCTTCTTCAGATTATTTTTTAACTTAGTAAGTATCTTACTGAATTTTTCCATTTTTAAATATTCTAATGCTTCAATAGACTTCTTGCGATACCTTTTTTATTAAAATATTCTTATAAAATATAATTTATGAGGATATCAAAATATGAACAATAATAAATTTAATACTCTTAATGATAAAGAATGGTTAAGATTAACAGGAATAAAAAAATCCACTTTTAATAAAATGTTAGATATTTTACAAGTAGCTGAAATAGAAAAATTTAAAAAAGGTGGTAAAACTAATAAATTATCACTAGAAAATAGATTATTGATGATTTTATCATATTGACGAGAATATCAGACTTATTTTCATCTTGGTAAAAATTTCGGAATTAGTGAAGCTAATTGTTATCGCAATATCAAGTGAATTGAAGATATTTTAATTAAAAACTCTGATTTTCAACAACTTGCTGGTAAAAAAGCACTAATAAATGATTATTTTAATGATAAAACTATTATTATTGATGCTACCGAAACTCCAATCCAACGCCCAAAAAAAGACAAAAACAATCTTATTCTGGTAAAAAGAAAAAAACACACCATTAAAACACAAGTAATTATCGAACAAGAAACCAGAAAAATTATTGCAACAAGTTTTTCACTTGGGAAAAAACATGATTATGCTTTATTTAAAGAATCAAAAATCCCAATTTTAAAAAATACCAAATTAATAGTTGATAGTGGTTATCAAGGAATACAAAAAATTCACAATAATGTTCTAATACCTACAAAGAAAAAAAAGAAAAACCATTTAAATAAAGCACAAAAACAACATAATAGACTAGTTTCAAAAATGAGAATTATTATTGAAAATATTTTTGCTATTCTTAAAAAGTTTAAAATTATGACAGAAAAATATCGTAATCGTAGAAAAAGATTTGGTTTAAGATTTAATTTAATTGCCTCAATTTATAATTTGCAATTATTAATTTAACATAAAAGATTTATTTAAAATTAAAGAATTTAAATAATAAATTCATTTTTTGTTGTGGCAAAATATTAATTTTTTAGATAAAAGACATAATTAATTAAAATTATATTTTTCTATTACTGTCTTTTTACAAATATTTGTAATTTTTTTAATAGGTTATGCAAGAAGTCTATTATTTATGATTTAAGTCAAAGTAAATGGTAATAAATTTTTAAAAATATTGTTAAATATTTTAGATTCATCGTCAAATATTAAAAACCATTAATAAAATCTCATTGTCAAATTTGAATATATTTTTATCAGTTTTGCCAAAAAGTTGAATTCTTAGAATAAATGAGTTATTTAAAAAATCACAATGGATTATTAGTTCTAATGCCGATTAGAAGTAATGCTAATGAGCATTTCTGAATTAGCAATTTGGAATTTAGTTTAATAGACTTCTTGCGATACCTTTTTTATTAAAATATTCTTATAAAATATAATTTATGAGGATATCAAAATATGAACAATAATAAATTTAATACTCTTAATGATAAAGAATGGTTAAGATTAACAGGAATAAAAAAATCCACTTTTAATAAAATGTTAGATATTTTACAAGTAGCTGAAACAGAAAAATTTAAAAAAGGTGGTAAAACTAATAAATTATCACTAGAAAATAGATTATTGATGACTTTATCATATTGACGAGAATATCAGACTTATTTTCATCTTGGTAAAAATTTCGGAATTAGTGAAGCTAATTGTTATCGCAATATCAAGTGAATTGAAGATATTTTAATTAAAAACTCTGATTTTCAACAACTTGCTGGTAAAAAAGCACTAATAAATGATTATTTTAATGATAAAACTATTATTATTGATGCTACCGAAACTCCAATCCAACGCCCAAAAAAAGACAAAAACAATCTTATTCTGGTAAAAAGAAAAAACACACCATTAAAACACAAGTAATTATCGAACAAGAAACCAGAAAAATTATTGCAACAAGTTTTTCACTTGGGAAAAAACATGATTATGCTTTATTTAAAGAATCAAAAATCCCAATTTTAAAAAATACCAAATTAATAGTTGATAGTGGTTATCAAGGAATACAAAAAATTCACAATAATGTTCTAATACCTACAAAGAAAACAAAGAAAAACCATTTAAATAAAGCACAAAAACAACATAATAGACTAGTTTCAAAAATGAGAATTATTATTGAAAATATTTTTGCTATTCTTAAAAAATTTAAAATTATGACAGAAAAATATCGTAATCGTAGAAAAAGATTTGGTTTAAGATTTAATTTAATTGCCTCAATTTATAATTTGCAATTATTAATTTAACATAAAAGATTTATTTAAAATTAAAGAATTTAAATAATAAATTCATTTTTTGTTGTGGCAAAATATTAATTTTTTAGATAAAAGACATAATTAATTAAAATTATATTTTTCTATTACTGTCTTTTTACAAATATTTGTAATTTTTTTAATAGGTTATGCAAGAAGTCTAATAAATTAAAAACTGTAAACTTTTTAAGTTTACAGTTTTTCTATGTTAGGGAATGATTAATTTAGTTCTTGTAATAGTAGTCAAAACATTATATAATTAACAAGTAATTACGGCAGATGAAGGTGAGGGTTTTCTCACCTTCATCTAATTTAAAAGTCATAATTAAAATGTTGACAATAATAGTGTTAGAAGGAGTAAAATAAGATGATTGATGGAATAGAAATTTTAAAAGCAATTGATCTTTTGGTGGAAGAAAAGAAAATTGATCGCAGTTTAATTATTGAGGCTATTAAAGAAGGAATAATAAAAGCTTATGAAAAATATTTAGACCCACAAGCCTTAATAAAAGTAGACTTTGATGAACAAACTGGTCAAATTAAAGTTTATCGCTTATTAAAGATTGTTAGTAAGATTGAAGATGAGTTTGCTGAAATTTTATTAGATGATGTTAAAAATTTAGAGAAAAATTTAACAATTGATAATATATATTATGAACCTGTTGATACTGATGAATTTTCTCGTTTAGCGGCATTACAAGTATCACAAATTTTAAAACAACATTTAAGAGAAGCAGAAAAAGAAGTTGTCTATGAAAAATATATTTCTAAGAAAGATGATATTTTAATTGGCACAATTGATAATATTGAAGAAAACTATTATTTATTAAAAATTGTTGATCGGACTTTTGCAATTTTACCTAAAAAAAATATTATTCCCACAGAGAAATTTTATTTAGGTGATAAAGTAAAGTTTTATGTTGAGGATGTTAATAAAACAAAAAATTTTGGACAAATTTTAGCTTCAAGAACTCATCCAGGATTTTTAAAAAGATTATTAGAAATTGAAGTTCCTGAAATTTATGAAGGAATAATTGAAATTAAAGTCATTGCAAGAATTGCAGGACAAAGATCAAAAGTTGCAGTGTTTTGTAATGACCCAACTATTGATCCGATTGGTGCTTGTGTTGGTAGTAAGGGAAAAAGAATTCAAAGTATTATGGATGAATTGAATGATGAAAAAATTGATCTTATTAAGTGAGATCCGGAAATAAAAACATTTATTATTAATGCTTTATCGCCAGCTAAAGCGATTTCTATTAGTTTAGATGAACAAACTAATGAAGCTAATATTATCGTTGCTGATGAGCATTATTCATTAGCTATTGGTAAAAAAGGAATAACAGCAAAATTAACAGCAAAATTAACAAAATGAAAAATTAATATTATTTCTTTCAGTGATGCTTTAAATCAAAATATTATTTTTAAATGAAATGGTAATTTATCGGAACAGCAAATGCAAGAGTTGCAAAATAAACATCAATTTAAAAGCAAGAAAGATAATTTGCTTGTATGGTTAGAAACAAGTACTGAAGAAATACATAATATTGTTAATGAAGAAAAACAATTAACGCAAGATAATGCTGATAATACTAATACTGAATTAGATAGTGATGAATTAGATAAAGATTAAATAAAGGATAAAATTATTGGTGGCAAAACAAAAATTAGTATATCGGCAATGCATCGTTACAAAAGTTGTTGTTTTACGAAGTGAGTTAATAAGAATTGTTAAAACAAAACAAGGACAAGTTTTGGTTGATTTAAATTATTGCTTTGCTGGTAAAGGTGCTTATGTTAAGCGAGAAGTTGCTATTATTGAAAAAATGCAAAAAAAAAAATTATTAGAAAAGATTTTTAAAACACAAATTGTTGATAATATTTATTTATTATTAGTTAAAGTTGTAAAAGAACAGGAGCATAGTAATTAATTAGGGGTGGTGATTGTATGAAAAAAAGTAATCAAAGAAAAAAGCAAACAACAGTTATTAAAAATCAATTAAAAACAGGAAGTGATTCACATCTTGATAATGGGATTTTTATTTTTAGTGAGCCGTTATCAATTATTGAGTTTTCTAAAAAAACAAATATTCCTGTTGTGAAAATTATTAAATATTTTTTTAATAAAGGACAAATGTTAACGCAAAATCATTTTTTGAATGAAGAATTAATTGGTGAGTTATGTTTAGAATTTGGTTTAGATTTTAAAAGGGAAACTGTTATTACGCATCAAAATTTGTTAGAAAATTTAGATATTATTGATGATATTAATGATTTAAAAGAGCGACCGCCAGTTGTTACCATTATGGGTCATGTTGATCATGGTAAAACAACTTTGTTAGATAATATTAGAAAATCTAAAATTACTGAGAAAGAATTTGGTGGTATAACGCAACATATTGGTGCTTATCAAATTAAAACAAAGGATAGTAAAATTATTACTTTTTTGGATACACCAGGACATGAAGCATTTACGCAAATGCGTGCTCGGGGTGCTAAAGTTACTGATATTGTTGTATTAGTTGTTGCTAGTAATGATGGTGTTATGCCACAAACTAAAGAAGCAGTTGATCATGCTAAAGCTGCTAATGTGCCAATTATTGTGTTTGTTAATAAGATGGATTTGCCTTCTGCTAATGTGGAATTAATTATGAAAGATTTAGCAACTTTAGATTTAATTTCGGAAGAGTGAAGTGGTGATACAATTTTTGTTAAAGGTAGTGCTTTAACTGGTGCAGGAATTGATGAATTATTAGATGTAATTTTATTATTAGCGGAAATGCAAGGCTTACAAACTAATCCAAGTCGTTTTGCTAGTGGAACAGTTATTGAGGCGCATTTAGATCGTAATCTTGGTCCCGTTTGTACATTGTTAGTTCAAAATGGAACTTTAAAAATTAAAGATGCTTTGGTAGCAGGAGTTTCTTTTGGTCGGGTTCGTGATATGAAAAATGATCGTAATGTTGCTATTAAGGAAGCAACACCTTCAATGCCAATTGAAATGCATGGCTTAGATTTTGTTCCTAAGGCGGGTGATCCATTTATGGTGTTTGGTGATGATAAGTTAGCTCGTGAGGTAGCGTTATCAAGAAAAACACAAGATGAAATTAATGAGCGAAGAAAAACTAAAACTTTAAATTTAGAAAATTTATCTGATGAAATTGCAGCTGGTAATTTGAAACATATTGATATTATTTTAAAAACTGATACTCAAGGAAGTTTAGAAGCTTTAAAACAGTCATTAAGTAAAATTAAAATTGATGATATTAGTATTAGAATTATTCGTTCTTCAGTTGGAACAATTAGCGAATCAGATGTTACCTTAGCTGTTGCTTCAAAAGCTTTAGTTTATGGTTTTAATGTGCGACCTAATTCTGTTGTGCGAAAATTGGCATTAGATGAAGGCATTGAGATTCATCTTCATAATGTTATTTATAAAGTAATTGAAGAATTGCAACAAGCAGCAAGAGGTTTATTAGATCCGAAGTTTGAAGAGATTGTTTTAGGACAAGCTGCTGTGCGCCAATTATTTCATTATTCTAAGGTTGGGGTCATTGCGGGATGTATGGTTATTGAAGGTGTTATTAGTCGTCAAAGTAAAGTAAAGGTTTTACGAGATGGTATTGTTATTTATGATGGTGATTTATCATCTTTAAAACATCAAAAAGAAGATATTAAGGAATCACGACAAGGAACTGAATGTGGGTTAACTATTAAAAACTTTAATGATATAAAAGAAAATGATGTTATTGAATGTTATTTATTGAAGGAAATTAAGTAATGGTGAATGTTAAGTTTCAACGATTGCAAACTACAATTCAACGTTTGCTAACAAATATTTTGCAAAAAGAAGTTAAAGATGAGAATAAAGTTTTGCAAAAATTAATAATTACGGAAGTAAAATTAAATAATGATCGCACAATTGCTAAAGTATATTATGATTCTTTGGTTTTCCAAGAACAAAAGCAGATTATTGAATTAGCGATAAAACAAAATTTGTGATTAATCCGAAAAAAATTAGGTCAACAGTTAACGATTTATAAAGTTCCGCAATTAATTTTTGTTTATGATCAATCATTAAGTGAAAGTAGAAAAATTGAAGATATTTTAAATAAAATTAAAAAAGATTATTCTAACTTTTAAACGGTAATTTTTTAAGAATTATTGTAATTATGCTTTTTTTTGTTATTATTACCTTGTTATTTATTATGTTTATTATGATAATTAAGGTTGTGAATGGGGTATTTAATCATTGTGATGAAAAAAATGTTTTCTTGATTAGGAGCAAATTTGCTTTCATTGATTACTATTATTAATCTTGTTGCTTGTCAGAAAAGTGAAATTATTTTATTTGGTGGTTCTAGTTCAGTGATAACTTTAATGCATATCTTATTATATGGTGATCAGTTAAATGCTCCGAAATTTCAAGGTTTTAATCACAAATATAATCGTAAGGTGGCATATAATGGTACGGGTTCATCAGCTGGTGAAAATGGTGTTAAAAATCAAACACTAGTGATGGGGTTTACTTCAAGAGATGTTAAGTCAGAGTATATTGATAATAGTAATTATCGTGTTTTTAATTTTGCAATTGATGGGATGGTAATTATTGCTAAAGCTCCTACTAATTGCAATGTTACAAATATTTCTCAGGATAAAGTAAGTGTTTTACGAGATATATATACTGGTAAAAATAAAACTTGAACAGATTTATTAGGAAATGGGTGTGCTAATGAAGAAACGATTATTGGTGTTAATCGTGAATCAGGAAGTGGAACCAGAGATGTTTGGCGAGGATTTTTAGAAATGGGTAGTAGTGATTTTTCTAGTGGTTTAAGAATTGCTAATTCAACATCAGTAATGATTAATCAAGTAAGAGATACTAATAATGCCATTGGTTATGTTTCATTTTCAAATGTTGATTCGGTTCTTGCTAATAATTTAGTCCCTTTTACGATTAATGGTGTTAAAGCTAGTATTGAATCGTTAACTAATAAATCATATATTTTGTATCGTTTATTTGCCTGTTTATTTTGATATGAAAGTAAACAAAGAGAGTTGATTCGTCAGTTTATTTACTTTATGAATGATGATCATAGTGGTAAATTAGCATTTGAAAAAACAGGTTTAATATTTGATTTTGAATGAAAAAGTGAAGAACCTGAATGGTTGATTAAACAAACTAATTAAGTGATGGAGAAATTATGGTTCAGTTTCATAATAAGATTTTTAAACATAAATATTATCTTGATTTATTTAATAAAATTCTAATTTTTTGTGCGGCTTTGGCGGCTATTATTATATCATTTTTTATTATTGTATTTATTAGTTATCAATCAATACCAGTATTTAGGAAATATGGCTTTTGAAATTTTATTTTTAGTAAAGTTTGATTAGCCGATACTTTACAATTTGGAGCAATGAGTTTTGTTATTTCTACTTTGTTAGTAGTTTTTTTAGCAATGTTAATTGCGATTCCGGTAGCAATTTTTACTTCAGTTTTAATTAGTGAATTTTTAGGAAAGAAAATCAAGCGCATTGTGATTTTTCTATTTGAATTATTAGCTGGTGTACCACCGGTTATTTTTGGAATTTTCGGTTTAGAAGTTATTGGCAGTTTTTATAAACAAATTGGCGCATTATCACCAGCTAATATGTTAACAGCAGCGACAATTTTAGCATTAATGGCTTTACCTACCATTATTGCTTTAATTTGTAATGCTTTAAATAGTGTTCCTAGTTCTTATCGGTTTGCTTCGTTAGCGATGGGGGTATCACGGACCAGTTCTGCTTTTAAAGTTGTAAAAAAAGCGGTCCGAACCAAGATAATTGGCGCTATTATCTTTGGGATATGTCGCGTTATTGGTGAAGTTACAGCAATGATTATGGTTGCAGGATTAGTATATCAAATACCGACATTTCAAAATGGATTTTTAGGATTTATTTTTTCAGGAATAACATCTTTAGCTGCGGTAATTGGTATTGAGTTAGCTGAGAGTGCTTCAACAATTCATACATCAGCTTTATTTGCTTTAGGATTAGTTTTAATCATTTTTGTATCAATTTTAAATATTATTATTTTAGCTACATATAAAGTAGCCAACAATCAAATTCAAGGCGTTAGTTATACAAAAAAGTTTAAAATTTATTTTATTACAAAAGTTTTGCGAAGAAATATGGCGGTATTAGAAGATCATCAAATTTCTGACCACCGATTATTAAGTTACTATGATGAAAGTAAAATTTTGAAATTTCATCGTCAGTTTAACAAATTAAAAGATGTCATTTGGATATTATTAATGTTTTTATCAACAGTAATAACATTATCAATGGTTATTTGAATTATTGGTGATGTTTTTATTAAAGGGATTCAATCAACAGTTTTTTTAACACCGTATCGTGAAGTTTTACAAGGTTCATATGATTTAACGCCATTATTTGTTTCAACATTATTATTAATTGTTTGTTCGTTAGTAGTTTCTATTCCGTTAGGAATTTTAGGAGGAATATATTTAAATGAGTATGCTAATAAAACTAGTAAGATTGCTAATTTAATTCGTTTTTCAGTTGATGCTTTAGTTGCAACGCCTTCAGTAGTTTTTGGAATGTTTGGTTATATTGTATTTGTTAATATTTTAGGAATTGGTCATAACTTTATTAGTGCTGGATTAATGTTTGGTGTCTTAACATTACCAATTATTATTAAAACTACTGAAGATGCTTTAAATGGTGTTGCTCAAGAATATCGTGATTCTTCTTTAGCATTAGGAGTTACAAAAATTGGGACAATTTTTAAAATTATTTTACCGAATTGTAAAAAGGGAATTGTTACGGGGATTGTCTTTGCTATTAGTAAAGTTATTAGTGAAAGTATGCCAGCGTTATTAACTTTGTCATCATCACCTTTTATGCCACAAAGTTTATTAGATCCGGGTACTACTTTAACTGTTAAAATTTATCAATTAATAAATGAACCTGATATCGTGGCAGGTCCTGCTCATTTAATTAAAATTAGTGCTTATCAATTGGCAAAAAGCATTGCTTATGAGATTGCTGCAATTACAATTTTATTGATTGTTGTCTTAAATTTATTAGTTAAATATATTATATAAGGGAAAAGAAAAATTTTGGATATTCATATAATAATTTAAAAGGAGTAATGTTATGGCTAAAAAGAAAAAGAACATCAATTGAATACAAAAAATAAAGACATTCTTTCCTAATAAATCTAAAAAGCAAAAGCATTCTCGCGATAAAGTTAAAATTGTTGATAAGAAATATAGTATTGCTATTTCTGATTTTAATTTTTATTATAATTTTGGTAAGAAACAAGCACTATTTAATATTAATTTGAATATTAAAAGAAATAAGATTATGGCTCTTATTGGTCCTTCGGGTTGTGGTAAATCAACATTATTACGTTCAATTAATCGGATGAATGATTTAATTGAAGGAACTAAAATTACGGGAGAAATTATTTATCAACAACAAAATATTTATGATAATAAACAAGATATTATTGCTTTAAGAACTACAATTGGTATGGTTTTTCAAAAACCTAATCCTTTTCCAAAATCAATTTACGATAATGTTGCTTATGGACCAAGAAGTTTAGGAATTAGAAATCGAAAGAAATTGGATGAAATAATTGAAGATTCATTAAAAAAAGCAGCATTATGAGATGAAGTTAAAAATGATTTAAAAAGTCCAGCTTTAAGTTTAAGTGGTGGTCAACAACAACGGTTATGTATTGCTCGCGCAATTGCTATTAAACCAGAAGTGCTATTAATGGATGAACCAACTTCGGCATTAGATCCGATTGCTACTGGTAAAATTGAGGAGTTAATATTGCAATTAAAAAAAGATTTTACAATTATTATTGTTACCCATTCAATGCAACAAGCAGCAAGAATTTCTGACCAAACAGCATTTTTTTTAATGGGTAAAATTGTTGAAGTGGCAAGAACAAGAAAATTATTTTTATCGCCACAACAAAAGGAAACTGAAGATTATATTGCAGGACGGTTTGGGTAATGATTTAAAAATGATATAATTAATATTGGAGTAGGTGATATAATGCAATGTTATTTTGCTCATTTTCAAGATGAATTCGGCAATTTAATTTTTAATGATATTGATACTCATCATTTAGTTAATGTTTTAAGATTTCAAATTAATGACTTGTTAATTGCTGTATATAATGGTAAAAAATATCAAACGAAGATAATTGAAAAAAAACCACAATTAAAAGTTGAAATTCAAAAAAATTTATTGGAAAATACCGAATTAGAAATAGTTGTGACATTATTAATGCCATTGCTTAAACAAGATCGTAATGATTGAATTGTTCAAAAAGCAACTGAATTAGGTGTTACAAAAATTATTGGTATTGCTTTAGAACGAAGTGTTACTAAGATTAAACGAAATGATGATAAGAAAAAAAAGATGATGCGTTGACAAAAAATTGCTAAAGAAGCAGCACAACAATCGAATCGTAATCAAATTCCAAAAATTGTTGATATTATTACTGATTTTACTGCTATTATTCCTTATAAGAGCGAGTTAAATTTAATTGCTAATGAATTAGCATTAGCAAGCCATTCATTGTTGGCACTAATGTTACCATTATCCAAGTCAACAAGTATTACTTTTATTTGTGGACCTGAGGGTGGTTTTAGTGATAAAGAATTAGAATTTTTTAATTTTGAAGGTTTTCATGCAATTAATTTAGGAAAAAGAGTTTTAAGATCAGAAACAGCTGTTTTAGCATTTCTTGCTAATATCGGTTATGAACATGAAAAGTTAAAGGAGCAATAATAATGTCTTTAAGTTCAAAGCGAATGGGTGCAATTTTAAATTTATTATTTGCAATTAATTGATTGTTTTTAACAATGGTATTTATTAGCGTTCAAAAATCAAATTTACCTTTAAGTGGTGGCTTTGAAATTGCTAGTTATTTAATTCCATTAATAACTTTATGTTTAATAATGGTTTATGTTTGATTAACTTATGTATCAATTAAGAATTTTGATATTAAATATCAATTTAAAGCATATAAATACTTAATATTAATCGTATTGATGGCAGTGATGTCAATTTTAGCCAATTTATTAATTTTAATTGCTAAAAATCACCAAAATGCTATTTTAGCATTTGGTTTATCAATTGGAATTTCCGGAATATTTGGTTTAGTAACAATTATCTTTGATATTAAGTTTTTTATTCAAAGATTAAAATGAGAGGCATTATCAAAAAGTGAAATTTCTAGCCTAAATGATGAATTAATAATTAAAAATAAATAATTAGTAAGGAGATCTGCTTGTTTTATGAAACTGAATGAATTTATTGATTATACTTTATTAAGTTCACATGCTACGAGTCATGACATTCAAAAAATTTGTGTGGATGCTGAAAAGCACAAATTTGCTAGTGTATGTGTTAATCCTATTTATGTTAGTCATGCTAAAAATTTGTTAAAAAAGACAAAGGTTAATGTTTGTACTGTTGTTGGTTTTCCATTGGGTTCGGTACCTACAAATATTAAAGTGTTGGAAACAGAACAAGCTGTTCGTGATGGTGCCGATGAGATTGATATGGTTATTAATGTCGGAGCTTTAAAAGAAGGGGCATATACGGTAGTATTAAATGATATTAAGCATGTTCGCGCTGTATGTCCAAAACAAATTTTAAAAGTTATTATTGAAACGACATTATTAACGAAAGAAGAAAAAATTCAAGTTTGTAAATTAGCTTTGCAAGCACAAGCAGATTTTATTAAAACTTCAACAGGATTTGCTAAAAGTGGTGCTAAAGTTAAAGATATTAAATTAATTCGTAGTATTGTTAAGGATGAAATGCGTATTAAAGCGTCGGGGAAAATTAAAACTAAAGCACAGGCAATAAAACTTATTAAAGGTGGAGCAGACCGGCTGGGAATTAGTAAAGCGGCGTTATTGATGGTTTAGTTGCTAATTAATTTTAGTTATAAAAATGGTTTTAATTTTTTGTGAATTTTGTTTCATTATTTGCAATTTTATATCATATTTATCAAATTATTTGCATTTTATAGCAAAAAAAATTATAATTATACGGTATAGCTATAAAATATTCATATATAAAAAAATATAGAAAAATGGAGTTGAAAATTAAATGGCCACAGTTGTTGTAAAAAAGGATGGAGAAGATATTGATCAAGCTTTACGCAGATTTAAAAAAGCTGCTTCTCCAATTAAAAGAGAATTAGAAAAGCGTAAACACTTCCTTTCTCCCAGAGAAAAACGTTTATTTAAACAAGCACAAAATCGTAAATTTTCTCGTTAATTATTAACGAGATTTTTTTATGTTTTACAAGGAAAAAAATATTAGATAAGTAAAAGTAATAATGGGGATTAAATGTTGTATCCATTAATATGACAAGAGCAAAAAAATGATTGTGCTGTTGCTTGTTTAGCAATGTTAATTAAGTATTATCACAAGCAACGAATTTAATTAGAAACTTTAAAACAAGAAGCATCATTTCAATGAGAATATTGAAGCATTAAAACATTGAAAGCGGTAGCCTATTCACAGCGAGTATTATTAACACCATATCGTTGTAATTTTGAGCAGCTTCAAAAGTTATCGTTAAAAACGCCTTGAATTTTATATGTTAATAATGATAATGGTGAAGCCCATTTTATTGTTGTTTATAAAAAATACCGAAAAAAATTTTAGGTGCTGATCCTAGCAAGGAAAAATTGCAGTGAGTAACAAATGAATATTTACAAAATATTTATTTAGATACTTTAATTGTTAGTGCTAAAACAATAATCCTTGCTAGTAAACAAAAAAATATGTCATTCTTGTTCATTATTTTATTTATTACAACCATATTTAATGATAATTTTAGGGTTATTGATTATTAATTTATTATTAACGGTAATTAATTTTTTAGCAAATATGTTAGTAAAAGTATTTGTTGATAGTCATCATCTTTTTATTTTAAATAATATTTGATTAAAGATTTTATTAGGTTTTATAATTATTATTTTAATGAAAATGATTGTTAGTTTTTGTCAACAAAAAATAATTTTAATTTTAACTCATAATTTTATTACTAGTATGACACATCGATATTATTTTGCTATTAGTGAAAGTAATTTTATAATAATGGAACAACATCAAGATAGTGATTGATTGCAAAGAGTTGAGGATTTAACTATTGTTTGTAGTTTATTAACAACAAAGTTATTACAAGGTATTCATATTTTTGTTATGGCAATTATTAGTTCTATATTGTTATTTTTTATTCATTGATGATTTTTACTAGCGATTGGATTGCAGTCATTAATTTTGTTACGTATTAATTTGTTATTTCATAATTTTTGTTATCATCAACAAATTAAACAAAAACAAGAAACGATTTTTCATTATCAACAATATTTACAACTAATTCAATCAGCAACGCAAAGAATAGGTTGTGATATCAATGATGTTGTTTTATTTAAAATTCAACAAAGTTATGACCAATTACAAAAAACTAGTATTAGCTTATCTAATGCTGAAGTTAAAGTTAACCACTATGAACAGTTGATTATTAGTCTTTGTAATTTATTAATATTGTATTTAGCAAGTAAGTTACTTGCTAGCAATACGATATCTTTAGGACAAATAATATTTGCTAGTTCATTAACAGGTTATGTAACAAATTTTTTTCAAGAAATTGGTCAGCTAATTATTACAAGAAAGAAACTGAAACAAGCGATTAATCGTGTAAAACCGCTGTTATTTTTCAAAAAATTAATTATCAATTTAAAAAAACTAATTTTATTAGTGGCGTTTCTGGTAGTGGGAAATCTACTTTATTAAAACTTATTGGTGGAATGTATGATAACTATCAAGGAATTATTTTGTTAAATAATCAAGATATGCGATTTCTTGCTCATAATGAAATTATTTGTTATTTGCAACAACATCCCTATGTTTATGATGGAACAGTTTTAGATAATATTGTTAATTTTAATTATGAACTAGTGAATTTAGCAAAATTGGAAAAATTAAATGTTAGTGTTCTTTTACAAGCAATAAATTTGAATATTAACACTAAATGTGATAATAATGCTAGCAATTTAAGTTCTGGTCAACGACAAGTTGTTGCTTTTTTATCATTATTCTTTCATCATCCGTGGAAAATAATTTTAATTGATGAATCATTAAGTAATGTTAACCAGCAATTAAAAATTAAATTAATTAAACTGTTATTAACATATTTTGATGATGCTTTAATTATCTTTGTTAGTCATGATAGTAATTTGAAAACTTATTTTTCGCAAGAAGTAATAGTATCATCATCCGGATTAATTACTAGTGAAACCAACAATTCATAAGTCAATTCACAATAATGGTGTTTTAATTTATTTTTTAGTCGTTGGATTGTTGATTTTAACTAGTATTTTGGGATTATCAAAAATAACAAAACCACAAACAATTAGTGGTTATTTAACTGTAATTAAAAAACAAGATAGTTGTTATTATGTCTTTAATAGCATTCATTCTTTATCTAATAAATATCTTGACCGGATAATTATTAATTATCAAGAAGAAGTTATTTTTTCTGCTAATGATTATCAAATTGAAAATACTAGGGTTGTTTTTAACACTATTATTAGTTGTTTTTCATATTTTTACTATCAACCCGCGACAATTATTTATAGTGAACAAAGTTTATTAAGTTATTTTTATGAAATATTTTCAGTATCAGGAAGTTAATAATTTTATTTTTCAAGAAATTAATTACTTGAATTTAAGGATAAATGCATTAATTAGACTTCTTGCGATACCTTTTTTATTAAAATATTCTTATAAAATATAATTTATGAGGATATCAAAATATGAACAATAATAAATTTAATACTCTTAATGATAAAGAATGGTTAAGATTAACAGGAATAAAAAAATCCACTTTTAATAAAAGGTTAGATATTTTACAAGTAGCTGAAATAGAAAAATTTAAAAAAGGTGGTAAAACTAATAAATTATCACTAGAAAATAGATTATTGATGACTTTATCATATTGACGAGAATATCAGACTTATTTTCATCTTGGTAAAAATTTCGGAATTAGTGAAGCTAATTGTTATCGGAATATCAAGTGAATTGAAGATATTTTAATTAAAAACTCTGATTTTCAACAACTTGCTTGTAAAAAAGCACTAATAAATGATTATTTTAATGATAAAACTATTATTATTGATGCTACCGAAACTCCAATCCAACGCCCAAAAAAAGACAAAAACAATCTTATTCTGGTAAAAAGAAAAAACACACCATTAAAACACAAGTAATTATCTAACAAGAAACCAGAAAAATTATTGCAACAAGTTTTTCACTTGGGAAAAAACATGATTATGCTTTATTTAAAGAATCAAAAATCCCAAATTAATAGTTGATAGTGGTTATCAAGGAATACAAAAAATTCACAATAATGTTCTAATACCTACAAAGAAAACAAAGAAAAACCATTTAAATAAAGCACAAAAACAACATAATAGACTAGTTTCAAAAATGAGAATTATTATTGAAAATATTTTTGCTATTCTTAAAAAATTTAAAATTATGACAGAAAAATATCGTAATCGTAGAAAAAGATTTGGTTTAAGATTTAATTTAATTGCCTCAATTTATAATTTGCAATTATTAATTTAACATAAAAGATTTATTTAAAATTAAAGAATTTAAATAATAAATTCATTTTTTGTTGTGGCAAAATATTAATTTTTTAGATAAAAGACATAATTAATTAAAATTATATTTTTCTATTACTGTCTTTTTACAAATATTTGTAATTTTTTTAATAGGTTATTCAAGAAGTCTAATAAATAGTAGATTAGAAAAGAGGCAAGAACAAATAGCAGAATCACAAATTAGTAATTGTGTAAATTTACAACAAAATCTTGCTGAACAAACTGCTAAAATCGTAAAAAGTAAAAATCAAAAACTTCGTGAAGAAGAATTACTAAGACAAGAGCAAGAAAAACAAAGACAGCTAAATAACCAAGCACGATTAAAAAAACTACAGGAAGAAAATAAGCAAAAAGCAACAACAAAGCGAAAAACAAGACAATTGGAACCTGCTTAAAATATTTAGTAAATATTATCCTTTAAAAAGAAAACATTTTTTATGTTAAAATATTATTGATTTGATTTTTTTAAAAGACTAGGATGATATGAATGAAATTTATTGATAAGATTACAATTAAAGTTAAAGCTGGCAAAGGTGGTGATGGTGCTGTTGCTTTTCGTCGTGAATTATATGTTCCAAAAGGTGGACCGGCTGGTGGTGATGGCGGTAATGGTGGTAACATTGTTTTTATTGGCGATGAGGGAATAAATACATTATTAGAATTAAACTATCAAAAAGAAATTAAAGGCGATGATGGCGAAAATGGGCAACATAAAAATATGCACGGTAAAAATGCTAAAAATACTTATATTAGTGTTCCCATAGGTACTATTATTTATGATGCTTTAAATAAAGAAGAAATTGGTGATGTTGTTACTAACAAGCAAGAAGTTATTGTTGCGATTGGTGGTCGTGGTGGTAAAGGAAATAGTCGTTTTGCTAATTCTAGAAATCGCGCCCCAACAATATTTACTCGTGGTGATTTAGGTGATGAAAAGGAAATTACTTGTGAATTAAAATTATTAGCTGATGTTGGAATTATCGGTATGCCTAATGCTGGAAAGTCTACTTTATTAGGAACTATTTCTCATGCTAAACCACAAATTGGTGATTTTCCTTTTACAACTTTAACCCCACAATTAGGCGTAGTTAAACATCAAAACTTTTCTTTTGTAGTTGCTGATTTACCAGGATTAATTGCGGGTGCTAGTTTAGGAAAAGGTTTAGGATATGAATTTTTACGGCATATTGAACGATGCCGGTTATTAGTTCATCTTATTGATATTAGTTTACCCAATGCTTATGATAATTATTTAGTGATTCAAAAAGAAATTAAAGATTATAATTTACGATTAGAAAATAAGCAACAAATAGTTGTTGCTAGTAAAATTGATCAAGTTGATGCTTCTCGTAATTTAGAACTTTTTAGTAAGCAAATTAAACAAAAAGTTTACCCAATTTCTTCTTGGACTAGAGAAGGCATTGAATCATTAGTTCATATTATTCATAGGCAATTGCAAACTATTGAAAAAATACCAGAATTAAAATCAGAAATGGCACCAACAATATATCGTTTTACACCAACAAATGAAGAAATCATTGTTGAAAATTTAGGAAATGGTCATTGAAAAGTAATTGGTGCTAGTGTGCATCACATTTATCATAAATTTCCATTAACAACACATGATAATTTATTATTATTTAATCAGAAGTTGCGAGATTTAGGAGTTTTTAAAATTCTTGTTAAAAAAGGCATTCAAAAAGGGGATACAATTAAAATTTTTGATTATGAGTTGCAATGACTTGACGAAAATTTTTAAGTGAAAGGATATTAATTAATGGAATTACAGAAATATTTAGATTATTTAGTTCAATGATTACAAGAACAAGTAAAATTAGCTAATGCTAAAGGGTTAATTGTTGGTGTATCTGGTGGTATTGATTCAGCTGTTACTGTTGCTTTGATTAAAAAAGCAATGTCGGATAACCATTTAGCTGTTTTTATGCCTTGCTATTCATCAAGTAATGATGAAATTTTAGTAAAAAAATTACTAGCGACATTAGATTTAAAATTACAAATTATTAATTTAGAGTCAGCTTATAATGAATTACAAAATAACTTTAATTGACACGATGGTTTATCATCATTGCAACAAAAAGCATTAGTTAATTGTAAACCCCGCCTCCGAATGACTTCTTTATATGCCTTAGCACAAGCAAATGAATATTTAGTTGTCGGCACTAGTAACTTTGATGAATGATATACAGGTTATTTTACTAAACATGGTGATAGTGCTTGTGATATTTTACCGTTAATTCATTTATTAAAAAGTCAAATAAATACGGCTGCTAAGTTATTAAATATTCCGCAAGAAATTATTAATCAGCCACCATCAGCAGGTTTATGAGCAGGGCAAACTGATGAAAAAGAGATGGGGATAACTTATGCTGAGTTAGATAACTTTTTAAATGGTCAAGAGAAATTGTTAGATAATAATATTGTTACTAAAATTAAGATGATGCACAAAAATAGTGAACATAAGCGAAAATCAGCAATTATCCCTAAAAAATTTATTTTTAAAATTTAGTCAAATATTAGTAAATAAAAATAATATGTGCTATAATGAAAAAAATGTAAATTAAAAAATATTGACTAAATTTACATTTCGATGAGGTGAAATATATGAAATTAATGAATATTCAAAAGTTATTAAAGTTAGTGGCGACAATAACAATTATTAGTGGACCATTATTACCAGCAATAGCTTGTAGTAATAATGCTAATGATAAGATTATTACCACAAATGGGATTAATGTTAGTACTTTAGATGTTAATAAATCAAAATTAATTGCTAAGTCGTTAATTTTGGCACGAAGTAAACAATGAAATCCAAATGAGATTTTTAAAAGAGCGTTACAAAATAATTTTAAAGATTTAAATGATTACTTTGTTGATGATACAATTAAAAATTTAGTATTAACAAAAGAACATCATAATTTTTCAAAACCGCACTATCAAGTACCTAAAACTTTAGAAGTTGCTGGTATGAATATTTTCGAAAAAATAAAAGCAGTTTTACAAGAGTTTATTAAAAATAATGATTTTGAAATTAAGAATTTTATGGAAAAATTATTAAAACAGTTATTAGATTTATTAAATAGTGGGCAAAATGCTACTCATATTCCAGATATTAAAGCAATTCTAACAACACAATATCCAAGATATCGTTGTTGCTATTAAGAGTGGTATTGATACTAATAAAAAATTCATTACTGATAAAAAAACATTTGGTGAAATTTTTGCGGATATAAAACATAACAAAATTATAGAAGATAATATTCTTAGTAAATTTTTAAAAATTCAGAATAAATCAATAGAAATTAAAGATGTTGTGGTTTTAATAAAAACAATAATTACTTATATGCCAACGTTAATAACTTTTATGATTAATTTTGCTGAAAAATTAGAAAATGGTTTTAATGAAGAAATAATTAATGATTTAAAAGCAAAACCATATCAAGGTTTATTAGATAATAAAGACCAACCGTTTACTTTACAAAATATCAAGAATACTTTTAAAAATATTTTTGGAGATAATAAGAAAAAAGTCGATTTTTTAATAAAATTAATATCTGATTCAAGTTTACCATTTAATTCTATATTTATGGCTTTACAAGGTGTTGTTGGCGAAAAAGAGTTCAATAATTTTTATCAAAACTTGAATGGTGATGAGCTTGATAATGATTTTATCGCAATAATTGATCAATTGCTTTTAAAGTTACCTAAAGTGTATGATGATTTTATAACTTTATTAGAAGACAAAATTGCTATTAGTAAAGTGGATTTTCTTAAAAAACTTATTAAGATAATGGCCGTTAATGATGAAACTAGTATTGAAAAAGAAACTATTTTAGATTATTTAACTAAAATTCTTGGTAATAAGTGATTTCAAGATAATGTTTTGCAAAAAATTATTGATAATAAAAGTATTTGAGAAGAAGATGGTGATTATATTGCTGATTTTGTTAATAAATTAAGTTATATTCAGGATACAAAAGCAGAAATTGATTATGATCCAAGTGCAGGGTTAGTATTTTATAATATAACGATAGAAAAGCAAGAATTTAAATTTAGTTGAAAGTTTTCTTATAGTAACGAGAAAAAATTAATAGGAATGAAAATATTTAATTTTGAACAACTTAATTAAATACATATTTAAAAAATAAAACGGTAGTTACCGTTTTATTTTTTAAAACAATTTTATGATTGTAAAATTGTTTTAATATTTATATTTATTATTGTTATAATAAATATAAATAATACTATGAAAATAAAAAAATTAAATAAAATTAATAATTTAGAAGGGAAAAAATATATGAGTCAAAATGTCGCAAGAAAATATGGTTTATTTATGTGCCTCTGTATGGTTGTGGGGACAGTAATTGGAACTGGGATTTTCTTTAAAAATGAAGGTGTTTACGGCTTTGTTAATGGTAATGGAATTTTAGGAATCATTGCTTGAATTATTGGTGGTGTTGTAGCAATTTCTTTTGGTTTATCATTTATGGAAATTTCATCGGCAAAACAAGATAGTAATTCCGGAATTGCTTTATATGCAAAAATGTTTGCTGGTAGTAAATTTGGTCGTGTTGTTCGTAACGCAATGAATAATATTTATTTGCCATTAACTGCTTTTACAGTAGCTTATTATACTAGTAAGGCTTCTGTTTGAGCAATTGGTGGCGGTCAAGATGCGGAAATGCGTTTAGCAAATGTCTTAGGTGGTTCTAATGTGTATGAATTATTATTAAGTATTTTTGCAGTTTTATATACTTTATTTGTTATTGTTTGTTGCATTTATAATGAATCAATTACTAAATGAGTACAAATGATTACCGTTGTTTTAAAATTAATACCATTAATTTTTATTGGTGTTGCTGGATTAATTGTTGTTAATGCAGGAGCAGGTGCTTTTTTAGAAACTGGATTAGGTGATCCAAAAAAATATGAAATTGTTAAAAATAAAGGTCATTTTGAAATGCTATTAATGGCGTTACCAGGAATTCTTTTTGCCTTTGACGGTTTTTTATCAACAACTTATATTCAAAAAGATGTTCGGAATTCTAGTAAAAATATTCCTTTAGCCTTAGTTTTTGGTTTAACAGGAATTACTTTTATTTATGTCTTAACTTCAATTTCAACATTAAATTTAGACCCTAGTGGTAGCGTTGCTATTGCTGCGGGGAAAATATTTAATAATCCAACAGTTAATGCTGTTTGTACGCGCTTAATTTTTATTTTTATTCTTATTAGTGCTTTTGGCACTTTAAATGGTTATTGTTTTTCAATGACAAAGTTAACAAGGTCATCATTAGATGATGGTTTTGTTGTTGGTAACGATAAAATATGACAAAAAGTTATTAATCGTTTTGGTATTAAAACAGCAACATTAATGGTGATGGGAGTATTATTTGCAGTTTGAATTGTAATTATGGCACTACCAACGATAGTTACTGATGATAATTATAATTTCTTTGATTTTATTAGTAATGCTGGTGTTGTAATGGCATTTATGTTATATGGTGTAATTATCTTTTATGGTTTATTAAATCGTTATCGTAAAAAAATTAAAACGCTTAATGCTTGATATTTTATTCCGGCAGCGATTATTTCCATATTATGTATTACTTTAATATTAGGATATAATGTTTATTCTTACTTTGCTTTATTAGTAACCTCTGAAAATAAAGTAGGAGCAATTTTACAAATTTTCTTTTTACTATTAATTCTTGCTTTGCCTTGATTAGGATTATTTATGAAAGATAATGAATTAGAAAATGATAATGAAGTTGGTAATGGATCAGAACTTGAACAACCAACAAGTGATAATGGGGCAAATAATTTTTCTAATGTTGATAATGTCCCAGAAAATATTTATGTTTCTATAAAACAAATTGCTGTTAATGGGACTGGTAATGATTCTGAATTTGGCGAAGAAATTACTGAATTATAAAATAGTCTCGCATTAGACTATTTGAAAATAGTATAATAGACTTCTTGCGATACCTTTTTTATTAAAATATTCTTATAAAATATAATTTATGAGGATATCAAAATATGAACAATAATAAATTTAATACTCTTAATGATAAAGAATGGTTAAGATTAACAGGAATAAAAAAATCCACTTTTAATAAAATGTTAGATATTTTATAAGTAGCTGAAATAGAAAAATTTAAAAAAGGTGGTAAAACTAATAAATTATCACTAGAAAATAGATTATTGATGACTTTATCATATTGACGAGAATATCAGACTTATTTTCATCTTGGCAAAAATTTCGGAATTAGTGAAGCTAATTGTTATCGGAATATCAAGTGAATTGAAGATATTTTAATTAAAAACTCTGATTTTCAACAACTTGCTGGTAAAAAAGCACTAATAAATGATTATTTTAATGATAAAACTATTATTATTGATGCTACCGAAACTCCAATCCAACGCCCAAAAAAAGACAAAAACAATCTTATTCTGGTAAAAAGAAAAAACACACCATTAAAACACAAGTAATTATCGAACAAGAAACCAGAAAAATTATTGCAACAAGTTTTTCACTTGGGAAAAAACATGATTATGCTTTATTTAAAGAATCAAAAATCCCAATTTTAAAAAATACTAAATTAATAGTTGATAGTGGTTATCAAGGAATACAAAAAATTAACAATAATGTTCTAATACCTACAAAGAAAACAAAGAAAAACCATTTAAATAAAGCACAAAAACAACATAATAGACTAGTTTCAAAAATGAGAATTATTATTAAAAATATTTTTGCTATTCTTAAAAAATTTAAAATTATGACAGAAAAATATCGTAATCGTAGAAAAAGATTTGGTTTAAGATTTAATTTAATTGCCTCAATTTATAATTTGCAATTATTAATTTAACATAAAAGATTTATTTAAAATTAAAGAATTTAAATAATAAATTCGTTTTTTGTTGTGGCAAAATATTAATTTTTTAGATAAAAGACATAATTAATTAAAATTATATTTTTCTATTACTGTCTTTTTACAAATATTTGTAATTTTTTTAATAGGTTATGCAAGAAGTCTAATAAATGAAATCGCAACTAAATATAAAATTCCTTATAGTATTGCGGGGTATGTTAATAAGTATGGGATTATTGGACCGTTAATAGTTCCCGAAGTAACTAAATGTTGAAACTGTATTGTTCCACAAGATAAAAAACCAACTCTTAAATTTTGAAATTCAAATTTTAAATCACCAAGTTATGGCCCTTTAAATAGTTTAGTTAGTTCTATTCAAGTAAATGAGATTTTAAGATATTTTGCTAATGTTAAAGGAATAGAAACATTAGGAAAACGAATGTTTATTAATTCGGAAAGTTATCAGATTTCTTTTAAAAATACAAAGAAATTTAACTCGTGTAAACTTTGTTTTGTTAAGAAAGGGCTGTAAGTTATTACTCAAAATTAATTATTAAAATAAAATTTTTATATGATATGTTTAATGAAATTTATTAAACATATCGTATTTTGTTTTGTTAATGTTATTTATTTTATTTGTAAATAAAATAACAAATTTTTAATTAAGGCGGTATATAATCTTATTACAACAAGGAAATAAAGAGTGATTTATAAATGAAAGAAAAAGGTTATTATGATTTATTATTAAAATTAGGTGAAACAATTAATGAAGATTATATTGTTAAAAATCTTAATGAAGAAAAAAATGCTATTAAAGACATTGATAAATATTTATTGAAGCAATTTAATAATATTTTAAGTATTAAATTGCAAGAATATAAAACAGTTGATGATAAGTTAAAATTTTTAAATCAAATTATTGGTATTTATAGTAAACAATCACAATTATCTAATAATGTTTTATTACAAATAGGTAATGATTTACAAGAAAAAGTTAGTTATCATCAAGAAATTCGATTAATTGATAATCACTTATTTACTAATGAAAATGAACAAGAATTAATTAATGAAATTAATAAAGAAATTAAAACTGCTGATAGTGTTTATTTTATTTATCCTTTTATTTCTAAGGGAATGATTAATAAAATTAGAAATTCTTTTTTGTATGCTCAACAACATAATATTAAGATTAATTTTATCACCACAACTTTTGATGATATTGCTTTATTTGTTAATTTATATGAATTAGAAAACTTAGTTAATAGTTATAATAATATTTTAATTAGGGTAGAAGATAATACTGAAAAACGTAGCGAAAGAATTCATATTAAAGCAGCAATTTTTAAAAGAAAATCAGGTTTTTCAACAGCAATTGTTGGCTCTTCTAATTTAACTTATAAGGGAATGATGCGTGGAAGAGAATGAAATATTAAAATTACTGAGTTTAGTAATCCTAATTTATATTATCATCTCTTTCGTGAATATGAAAAAATTTGAAATGATAATCTTGTTAATTTTAATAATGCTAATGAGCGTGAGATATTACTAACAAGAATTGATAATAATCGTTTATATATTAAAGCACAAAGTGAGGGAACGATAACAAGAAAATATTCAATGTATGATTTTCAGCAAAAAATTGTTAATCGTTTACAATATCGTCGCAAGATTAATAAAACTAAGCACTTGATTATTATGGCTACGGGAACTGGGAAAACTATTATTAGTGCTTTTGATTATTTAAATCAAATTAAAGAAAATAATAATTTTCGCCCCCGATTATTATTTTTAGCTCATCAACGAGAAATTATTGATCAAGCAATATTAACTTTTCGTAATGTTTTACAAGATAATAAGTTTGGTTGTGTTTTTTATGAAAATCAAACATTAGATAATACTAATTATTTATTTGCTACTGTGCAATCAGTTTATCGTAATTTAAAAAAGTTTTTACCGGATCAGTTTGATGTTATTATTTTTGATGAAGCCCATCATATTGCTGCTAAATCATTTGTAACGATTTTTAATTACTTTCAACCAAAACAAGTTATTGGTTTAACAGCAACTCCCGAAAGGGAAGATAATAAGTTAATTACGCCGTATTTTGATAATGAATTTGCTTATGAATTACGATTATGAGATGCTATTAATCAACGCTTATTATCGCCATTTGACTATTATTGTATTGATGATATTAGTAGTAATCTTGAAGGTATTGATTTAAATAATGATGTTGAATTGTTTAAGAAGTTGAATACTAGTGAGCGTAATAAATTATTATTTAGTGTGATAAATAATTATATTGGTATTTATGCTCAACCATTTTGTTTAGTATTTTGTATCACAACAACGCATGCTAAAATTGTTGCTAATTTTCTTCAAAAGGAAGGGTTACAAGCTGCTTATTTAACTAATGAAGTATCCCAAGAGCGAACAACAATTATTAATAATTTTAAAAAGGGTAAAATTAATTATTTATGTGTTGTTAATATGTTTAATGAAGGCATTGATGTTCCGCAAATTGATACGATTATAATGTTGCGACCAACAAGTTCAAAAACTATTTATTTACAACAGTTAGGTCGTGGTTTAAGAAAAACTGATAGTAAAAATAAGTTAGAAGTTTATGATTTAATTGCTAATGTTGATAAAAAATATGATATTACTGTGGGAATTAAAAATCTTTATAATTCTCATTTAGAAAGGAATAAAACATTTTTAGGTGGTAATAGTGGTTTACCCTATGGATGTACGATTACTTTAGAGAAACGCAGTCAAAAAGTTATTTTAGCAAATTTACAAAAATGATATGAAAATAAAAAGCGCATCCATTTAGTTATTAAACATTATTATCGGATTTATGGTGTTGATGGTTTAGTTAAAGTTTTACAAGATTATGAATTAACCTTATGGGAATTTTATAATTTTTTAAATGATTTTTATTTAAAAATTGGTCAAGATATTAAAGTTTATGCAAATGGTATTAATGATTCTAATCGTAATAAAAATCTTTTAAAGCAATTTTTATTTCTTAATGATTATCATTTAATAAATTATTTTTATCAGCGATTGTTAAAAAATATTAATAATGAAGCAATTAATTATGAATATGATAATTTATTAATTTGTTCGCTTTTATATGAAGTAACTAGTATGAAAGCCTTTTTAAAAGTTTTTCCTAATTATTTAGCAATCGATGATTTAGTAGCAGAATTTACTAATCATAATAAATTAGTTGTTAATGAACTAGTAATGATATTAAAATATAAATTAGAAAATGAAACCTTATTAGTTAATCAACATAATTTTTTGTTGTATCCATTGTTAGCTTATGAATCAATATTTACTGTTCGTCAAGCCTTATGTGCAATTCGTCGCGTAAATTTTATTAAACAATTAGGTGAATTAAGAATTATTGCTTTTCAAGCGGGACATTTAACTTTTGATCAAACAAAAGCAGTTATTTTTGCTGATGTTGCTGGTAGTAAATATGGTAAGAAAACGAAATATGATGCTACAAGTAAAGAATATTGATGGTCAATTCCTGAGGATAAAACAATGCAAAGTAAACTAGTGAATGATTTACAAAATTTAAAAATTGCTAAATTTTTATTTTTAGATAATAAAATTAATCACAATTTACCAAATTTATATTTAAAACTTTATAATTTTATTGGTTTGGGAAAATACATTGATTATGTACAAGAATATTACATTACTGTAAAGTTTTTGATAGAATAAATGTATATATAATAACTTTAATTGGAGGTATTTTATTTAAAAAATTTTTATAATTAAAATTACAAGAATTTGATGAATTAGAAAAAATGTTGCCAAGATAAGGAATGATAGTTATGACTAGAAGTAATTTATTAGACTTCTTGCGATACCTTTTTTATTAAAATATTCTTATAAAATATAATTTATGAGGATATCAAAATATGAACAATAATAAATTTAATACTCTTAATGATAAAGAATGGTTAAGATTAACAGGAATAAAAAAATCCACTTTTAATAAAATGTTAGATATTTTACAAGTAGCTGAAATAGAAAAATTTAAAAAAGGTGGTAAAACTAATAAATTATCACTAGAAAATAGATTATTGATGACTTTATCATATTGACGAGAATATCAGACTTATTTTCATCTTGGTAAAAATTTCGGAATTAGTGAAGCTAATTGTTATCGGAATATCAAGTGAATTGAAGATATTTTAATTAAAAACTCTGATTTTCAACAACTTGCTGGTAAAAAAGCACTAATAAATGATTATTTTAATGATAAAACTATTATTATTGATGCTACCGAAACTCCAATCCAACGCCCAAAAAAAGACAAAAACAATCTTATTCTGGTAAAAAGAAAAAACACACCATTAAAACACAAGTAATTATCGAACAAGAAACCAGAAAAATTATTGCAACAAGTTTTTCACTTGGGAAAAAACATGATTATGCTTTATTTAAATAATCAAAAATCCCAATTTTAAAAAATCCCAAATTAATAGTTGATAGTGGTTATCAAGGAATACAAAAAATTCACAATAATGTTCTAATACCTACAAAGAAAACAAAGAAAACAAAGAAAAACCATTTAAATAAAGCACAAAAACAACATAATAGACTAGTTTCAAAAATGAGAATTATTATTGAAAATATTTTTGCTATTCTTAAAAAATTTAAAATTATGACAGAAAAATATCGTAATCGTAGAAAAAGATTTGGTTTAAGATTTAATTTAATTGCCTCAATTTATAATTTGCAATTATTAATTTAACATAAAAGATTTATTTAAAATTAAAGAATTTAAACAATAAATTCATTTTTTGTTGTGGCAAAATATTAATTTTTTAGATAAAAGACATAATTAATTAAAATTATATTTTTCTATTACTGTCTTTTTACAAATATTTGTAATTTTTTTAATAGGTTATGCAAGAAGTCTATTTAAAGTTAGTTTAGTAGTTAGTAATATTTTTTTAGTAGCATCTTGTAGTAAAATTAGTGATTTTTTACTTAATAATCCAAAATTACAATATCATATGTTAGCAGTTGGTAATGGTTTATCAACGATTATTACGAATTCGCAATATAAAAATCGGGCAATAATGTTTGATACGGGTATTGGTGGTAATCCGCAGGATTGATGAAAAGATAAATATGCAAAAAGTAATTTTGTTGCTAATTATTTAAAAAACCTAGAAATTAATCAATTAGATGCAATTTTTATTTCTCACGATCATACTGACCATACAAGTAATTTAGAAACGATTGTTAATACGGTTAATGTTAAAAATATTTATGGCAGTCGTTCATTTTTTGAACGCTATCAAGGCAAACCAAACAAAAAAATGACCAAAACAATGAGCAGATTTAAAAATTATTGTGCAAGATGTTAAGCCAAGTTATAACATCTTAGGTTTATCATTTGATAATTTAACTTATAAAATTCAGGACTTTATTAATAGCAATTCAAGTAAAGATGAAAATAATCAAAGTTTAGTATTATCTTTTGTTTATCAAAATCAGCGGTTTTTATTAATAGGCGATACCGAAAAGAAAGTAGAACAAGAGTTATTAAAAAAGAATTTGCTTTCAGAAGTTAATTTTTTACAAGTAGCCCATCATGGTAGTAAAACATCAAGTTCATTGTCATTTTTAAATAAGATTAAACCTAAAACTTGCTTTGCTTCGGGTGTTAATCCTGATACTTATGGATTAGAATAGACTTCTTGCGATACCTTTTTTATTAAAATATTCTTATAAAATATAATTTATGAGGATATCAAAATATGAACAATAATAAATTTAATACTCTTAATGATAAAGAATGGTTAAGATTAACAGGAATAAAAAAATCCACTTTTAATAAAATGTTAGATATTTTACAAGTAGCTGAAATAGAAAAATTTAAAAAAGGTGGTAAAACTAATAAATTATCACTAGAAAATAGATTATTGATGACTTTATCATATTGACGAGAATATCAGACTTATTTTCATCTTGGTAAAAATTTCGGAATTAGTGAAGCTAATTGTTATCGGAATATCAAGTGAATTGAAGATATTTTAATTAAAAACTCTGATTTTCAACAACTTGCTGGTAAAAAAGCACTAATAAATGATTATTTTAATGATAAAACTATTATTATTGATGCTACCGAAACTCCAATCCAACGCCCAAAAAAAGACAAAAACAATCTTATTCTGGTAAAAAGAAAAAAACACACCATTAAAACACAAGTAATTATCGAACAAGAAACCAGAAAAATTATTGCAACAAATTTTTCGCTTGGGGAAAAACATGATTATGCTTTATTTAAAGAATCAAAAATCCCAATTTTAAAAAATACCAAATTAATAGTTGATAGTGGTTATCAAGGAATACAAAAAATTCACAATAATGTTCTAATACCTACAAAGAAAACAAAGAAAAACCATTTAAATAAAGCACAAAAACAACATAATAGACTAGTTTCAAAAATGAGAATTATTATTGAAAATATTTTTGCTATTCTTAAAAAATTTAAAATTATGACAGAAAAATATCGTAATCGTAGAAAAAGATTTGGTTTAAGATTTAATTTAATTGCCTCAATTTATAATTTGCAATTATTAATTTAACATAAAAGATTTATTTAAAATTAAAGAATTTAAATAATAAATTCATTTTTTGTTGTGGCAAAATATTAATTTTTTAGATAAAAGACATAATTAATTAAAATTATATTTTTCTATTACTGTCTTTTTACAAATATTTGTAATTTTTTTAATAGGTTATGCAAGAAGTCTAATATATTAAATTTGATGTTTTATTAAAAATGAAAGATTTTCAATTATGGAAAGTTACCAATGCTTGTCAAGAAGTAAAACAATATGCCTATATTAATCTTTTGTGTGCTCAAATTAATAAACGTTTTAAAACTGATTCTGCTACCAATCAATCAATTGAAAACTTAATTCGGTTAACTAAACTTAATGATATTGTTGGGTTTAAAGTGGCGTATCAAAAATTAACAAATTATAATTTTGAAGCCGTTGCTATTAAAAGTCTTAAAGAACACTATATGCATTTTATATTTGATGATGAATATGGAATATATTTTCAATTTAAAAATTATAATTTTAATAGTTTTATTGACTTTATGCAAATAAGAGAAAATAATCATCGTTTACCTTCAGAACCAAAGGTAGGACAAAGAGCTGTGCCCGATGAATTAGATAACTGTATGGGCAAAAACGAACAATGTACGATAGTTAAACGCCAAGCGCCACCGGTGTCTGTAAAGCCAGCAATGAAACCATTAAATTCACAAGCAAAAAATGAACAAGGAGCAAAGTCTAATTTAGAAATTGGTGCTTTGAAAGAGACTCTTAATTGGGAAATAGAACAAGTGGCCGCCGAAAGAAATAGGTGCAATCTTTATCAAGGTCAGCTTGATAGTAATGGAAATTTTAATAATCAAAAAAACAAGAAAATTTATATAGTAATTCCCCATTAGCAAGTATATTAAATCCTGTGTTTGATGAATTTAAACAAAAATATAACATTAAGAATTATGAAACTTTTGTTGAAAATCTAGACGATTAATTCACTTCCCTGTAATTGTTAAAAACAAAATTTTATAACTAAGAAATCATAGTAGCTAAGGTAATTTGAAATTACCTTAGCTTTTTACTTTTTATTAAGCGTAATAGTTTGTTATTAGATTTTATGTTAAAATTAAAAACAGAATAGAAATTATCGCGAGGTGAAACAATGGAGCAGTATTTAAGTTTATGTCGTCAGATATTAGAAAAAGGTCAAAATAAACCTAATCGTACCCTTATTGATACAATTAGTATTTTTGGTTATCAAATGCGGTTTGATTTACAAAAAGGGTTTCCGCTATTAACCACAAAAAAAGTTTATTTAAAAGCTGTTATTTATGAATTATTATGATTTATTAAAGGTGATACTAATATTAGAACATTAGTTCAAAATAATGTTAATATTTGAAATGAGTGACCGTATAAAAAATATCAAAATTCACCTGATTTTAAAGGTGAGGAATTACAAGATTTTATTTCTAAAATTAAAAATGATGAGCAATTTGCTAAAAAATATGGTGATTTAGGTCCGGTTTATGGTAAACAATGGCGAAATTTTAATGGTATTGATCAATTAAAAAATTTAGAAAAGCAATTAAAAGATAATCCGCATTCACGAAGACATATTTTATCTAGTTGAAATCCTGAGGAAATTGAAGAAATGGCATTACCGCCTTGTCATACATTATTTCAATTTTATGTTAGTGCTGACAATAAATTATCTTGTCAGTTATATCAAAGAAGTGCTGATGTATTTTTAGGTGTTCCTTTTAATATTGCTAGTTATGCTTTATTAACTTATATGCTAGCATCTGTTTGTGGGTATGAAGTTAGTGATTTTGTGCATACAATTGGTGATGCACATATTTATACTAATCATTTAGAACAAATAAATGAACAATTAACAAGAACTCCAAAAAAATTAGGCAAATTAATAATTAATCGTTCAATAACTTCAATTTTTGATTTTAAATATGAAGATTTTTTGTTATTAGATTATGAATCGTATCCGGCGATAAAAGGACAAGTGGCAGTTTAATTATGGTAATTTTGGTATGAGCAATGGATAAGAATGGTGTTATTGGTAAAGATAATAAATTGCCGTGATGTTTAAATCAAGAATTACAATATTTTAAAGAAGTTACCATCGGAAAAACAATTTTAATGGGAAGAAAAACTTTTGCTAGTTTAAAAGTTAAACCTTTATCACAAAGAAAAACTATTGTTGTTAGTTGAAATCCTAATTATGAATTTAATCATCCTGATGTAACTGTGAGTAATGATTTAGAAGGTATTTTAAAACAATATGAGCATAGTTGTGATGACTTATATGTTTGTGGAGGTGCTTTGATTTATCAAATTGCAATCCCCTATGCCAGCAAATTATTTGTTTCACTTATTAATGATTCATATGGCGGCGATACTTATTTTCCAGAAATTGATTTCCATCAATTTAAAGAAATTAGTAAGAAACAATATGATAAATTTGTTGGATTAATTTATGAAAGGAAAGTTACTAATGAATAAATGAAGAGTAATAATTACATTGCCATATTTGCTACAAACTTTAAGAAAAGCAAAAAAAATGACAAAGAAAGTGCTTCGTGATCCTAATTCAGTATCAGAAGAATATCGTTATAAATGATTGCAAAAGCGAGCACGATATTTTGTATGGTTATATAATGTTAAAGTTTATCCCCAAGGATTAGAAAATTGAGTTAATAATAAGGGATGTGTGATGATTGCCAATCATCAATCAAATTTTGATGCTTTATTATTACTTTTAATTAATGATTTTAGTAAATTTTCTCCCTTGGCATTCATTGCTAAGCAAGAATTACAAGAACATAAAATATTTAAACGCTTTGTGCAATTAATTGATGTGTTATTTTTAGATCGTAATAATCCAAGGCAAGCATTAGAAGTTTTTAGTGATGCGAAGATGTTAATTCGCGTCCCACGAACAATGGTTATTTTTCCAGAAGGAACGAGAAGTAATAGTTCAACAGTACAAGAATTTAAGCCAGCAGCACTTAGAATTGCGTATCAAGCATATGTTCCAATTATTCCGGTTGCTATTATTAATTCGTATGAAGTTTTTAATAAAAAATTTCAAGGAAAGAAAAAAATTTATCTTGTGATTCAAAAACCATTAGACCCTGCTAATTTTATTAATATTACTACTGATAATTTAGCAAGAAATATACAAAGTAATATTCAAAAAGTCATTAATAATTTTAATTTAAAAAATAAGGATGAAAAAAAATAATGTGAATGTTAGATTTAATTAATAAGAAAAAAGAAAATCAACAATTAACAACAAAAGAAATTGATTTTATTATTAGTAGTTTTACTAAGGGTGATATTCCTGATTATCAAATGAGTGCTTTTTTAATGACTGTTTGATTTAATGGTTTAAATGAACAAGAAACATTTGATTTAACAAAATCATTAATTAATTCTGGTGATTCGTTAGATTTATCATCAATTAGTGGTTTTAAAGCTGATAAACATTCTACAGGTGGTGTTGGTGATAAAATAAGTTTACTTTATGCTCCTTTGTTAGCAAGTTTTGGCATTAAGGTAGCAAAAATTTCTGGAAGAGGATTAGAACAAACTGGTGGAACGATTGATAAGTTAGAAGCGATTCCTAATTTTAATGTTAATTTGCAATGAAATGATTTTTTAAAAGTAATTAATGAATGTGGAATGATTATTATTAGTCAAACGCAAGATTTTACTCCGGCTGATAAGAAAATTTATGCTTTAAGAGATACTACGGGAACTGTTGATTCCATTCCTTTAATAGCAGCCAGTATTATGGCTAAGAAAATTGCTATGGGTAGTGATGGTCTTGTTTTAGATGTTAAGTGCGGTAATGGTGCTTTTATGAGTAATTTAAATGATGCTAAAAAATTAGCAAGACTAATGTTACAAATTGCTCAAAAATTAAAAGTTAAAACTGCTGTTATTATTAGTGATATGAATCAACCATTAGGAAGAATGATTGGTAACATTTGTGAAGTTTATGAAGCGTATGAATTTTTACAAGGTAAAAATCAAGATTCAGCATTATTAGAACTTGTAACGTCTCTAAGTGCAATTAGTTTATTACAAGCAGAAATTTGTAGTAATTTTGATGAAGCAAAACAAAAATGTATTGAGCAACTAAAATCATTAGTGCCATTGAATATTTTTAAACAATTTATTAAACAGCAATCTGGTGATATTGATTTTGTTACTAATTTTGTTTGAAAAGATGCTGTTAAATTTGTTATTGAAATTAAGGCATCAGTTTCAGGATTTGTTAATTTTCATAACTGTTATGGTTTAGGTAATTTAGCAATGCATTTAGGAGCAGGAAGAGAAACAAATTCTTCATCAATTGATTATATGGCCGGAATTTTTATTAATAAAAAAACCCAAGAAAAGGTTAATGTTAATGAAACGGTATTAACTTTATATACTAATATTAATAATGTCAGTGAGTTTAAAGCAATGGCAAAAGAATTATTTACAATTGAACAATCTTTACCGCTAATTAATAATATTATTTATGAAATAATGCAATAAGATAATTAGATAAGGTGGATAAGTAAATATGAGTAAATATCTGATTAAAATTGATAATTTTCAAGGACCATTAGATTTACTTTTACATTTAATTAAAGAAAAAAATCTTGATATCTTTACTGTTGATGTTAGTATGATTACAACGCAATATTTAGATTATTTAAATAAAATGGAAACATTAAATTTAGATATTGCTAGTGAATATTTAACAATGGCAGCATATCTTTTAGAATTAAAATCACGGCGATTATTACAACAGACTAATTTAGAAGAAGATAATAGTGATTATCAAGCCGATAATCGTCAAGAATTAATTCAAAAATTATTAGAATATCAAACTATTAAAGAAACAACTGGTTTTTTTAAAGAACAAGAAATTGTTCGTCAGCAAGTTTTTACGAGACCAGCAATTGTTTCTAATTCTCAACAATATGCATCGTTAGCGAAGGAAACTAATTGAGATTTTAACTTAGAGCAGTTAAGTTTTCAATTACAAGAAGTGTATAAAAGGTATCAATTAAATATGCCAATAACAACACGCGTGGCTAAACAACAAATATCACTACAAAAACGGGCATTAGAAATTTTTAATTTTTTAAAACAAAATCCCCAAAAAAGTTATAATCTTTATGATATTTTTGTTGAAAGTGATAATATTACAAATAATTTGCTTGTTGTTAGTTTTAGCGCCATTTTGGATTTAGTTCGTAGTCAGCAAATATACATTAAACAAGAAGATATGTTTGCTCCCGTAACATTAAAATATCGAGGTGAATTTAGTGAAGAAAGTGAATAATTATGCTTTAATGGAAGGATTACTTTTTATTGCTGGTGAAGAAGGCATTAGTAATCAAAAAATTGCTAAAAAGTTAAATCTTAGTCTTAATCTTGTTAATGAAATGTTAATAACTTTCCAACAACAGTTAGAAGCGGATGAATCGCGAGGCATAGCATTAATGAATAATAATAATGTTTTTAAGTTTATGACAAAACAAGAACATTTTAATATTTATGAATCATTAGTTATTGAGCAAACTAGTAAATTATCAACTGCTGCATTAGAAACGCTAGCAATTATTGCTTATAAAGGTCCAATAGTGAAAAGTGAAATTGAAAGTATTCGTGGTGTTAGCAGTGATTTTATGGTTGCTAAATTAAAAGCCCGAGAATTAATTGTTGAATCTGGAAGAAGTGATGCTCCGGGGCGACCAATATTATATGGTGTGAGTCAATATTTTTTAGATTATTTTAATTTATCTTCGTTAGATAAATTACCACCATTACCAGAATCTTTTTTTGATAAAGATGAAGATACTAATTTGTTTATTAATTAAGGATAATGATAATGAAAAAAGAACGATTACAAAAAATAATTGCCATGCGTGGTTATTGTTCACGACGAAAAGCAGAACAATTAATTTTAGCTGGCAAAGTTGCAGTTAATGAACAAATTATTATGGAATTAGGATTTAAAGTTGAAGTAAATGCTAAAATTACTGTTAATGGTCAATTATTACGAGCAGAACAAGAAAATATTTATTTAGCTTTTAATAAACCAATTGGCTGTATTACTTCTTTGGATGACCCCCTTGGAAGAAAAACTGTCTTTGATTATTTACAAGATATTACTGTGCGGATTTATCCGATTGGCAGATTAGATTATTATACTAGTGGATTATTATTATTAACTAATGATGGTAATTTTGCTAATTTAATTATGCATCCAACTCACGGCATTAATAAAGTTTATGAAGTAACGGTTAAAGGTAAAATTACTTCCACAATGATTAATAATTTATTAAATGGTGTTTTAATTGATGATGATTTTTTAGCTAAAGCAGTACAAGTTAAATTATTAAAGGTAAATAGTAATCAACAATTTTATATGTTAGCAATAACAATTCAAGATGGTCACAATCAACAAATTCGGAAAATGATTAAAGCAATAAATTGTAAAGTTTTAGCATTAAAACGCGTTGCTGTGGGAATATTAACCCTTAGTGGTATTAGTGAAGGTCATTATCGGTTATTAACTAATGATGAAGTTAATCAATTAGAAATAATGGCGAAAAAAAAATAATCCGTAAGGATTATTTTTAGATTGTTTTAAGATTTGATAATGATTTTTGTTATTAATATTTTTTATAAAATTAAATTAAAATAATATTGACATAAAAAAATTAGTATATTTATTAGTTTTTAAAAATGGAGGCATATAAAAAAGGTTTTTATATAAAACAAGATAAAACAAATCGTATGCATATTTTGTTTAATTCAAATTATCTAGATAGTGTGCTAAAAAACTTATTTGATGAAAATATTATTATTAATAAAGATAAAAATCAGGTAGTATTTTCTAATAAAATTCATGATGATTTGGTTTCTGATTTTCGTAAAGATAAAGGGTACAAGCAGATAATTACTACTAAAACTGTGCGTAATAAAATTATTGTTGAAGAAAAATTACAAGAAGTTAAATATTGTCAATTTTGCAAGAAGAGTAGTACTTTTATTAGTTATAAAGGTGATATGTATTTTGAAGTTCATCATTTAATTCCTTATAACACAATAATACAAAAATATTTTGATAAAACTTTAGACTCTAAAATAAATTTATTTGTATTGTGTCCTGAATGTCATAGAAAAATTCATCATTCTAATATTAATGTTCAAAAAGAAATGATAATAATTTTAATAAAATTTTCTCAAGCAATTGAAACTGTTTATAATAGACTTCTTGCATAACCTATTAAAAAAATTACAAATATTTGTAAAAAGACAGTAATAGAAAAATATAATTTTAATTAATTATGTCTTTTATCTAAAAAATTAATATTTTGCCACAACAAAAAATGAATTTATTATTTAAATTCTTTAATTTTAAATAAATCTTTTATGTTAAATTAATAATTGCAAATTATAAATTGAGGCAATTAAATTAAATCTTAAACGAAATCTTTTTCTACGATTACGATATTTTTCTGTCATAATTTTAAATTTTTTAAGAATAGCAAAAATATTTTCAATAATAATTCTCATTTTTGAAACTAGTCTATTATGTTGTTTTTGTGCTTTATTTAAATGGTTTTTCTTTGTTTTCTTTGTAGGTATTAGAACATTATTGTGAATTTTTTGTATTCCTTGATAACCACTATCAACTATTAATTTGGTATTTTTTAAAATTGGGATTTTTGATTCTTTAAATAAAGCATAATCATGTTTTTTCCCAAGTGAAAAACTTGTTGCAATAATTTTTCTGGTTTCTTGTTCGATAATTACTTGTGTTTTAATGGTGTGTTTTTTCTTTTTACCAGAATAAGATTGTTTTTGTCTTTTTTTGGGCGTTGGATTGGAGTTTCGGTAGCATCAATAATAATAGTTTTATCATTAAAATAATCATTTATTAGTGCTTTTTTACCAGCAAGTTGTTGAAAATCAGAGTTTTTAATTAAAATATCTTCAATTCACTTGATATTCCGATAACAATTAGCTTCACTAATTCCGAAATTTTTACCAAGATGAAAATAAGTCTGATATTCTCGTCAATATGATAAAGTCATCAATAATCTATTTTCTAATGATAATTTATTAGTTTTACCACCTTTTTAAATTTTTCTATTTCAGCTACTTGTAAAATATCTAACATTTTATAAAAGTGGATTTTTTTATTCCTGTTAATCTTAACCATTCTTTATCATTAAGAGTATTAAATTTATTATTGTTCATATTTTGATATCCTCATAAATTATATTTTATAAGAATATTTTAATAAAAAAGGTATCGCAAGAAGTCTAATATTAAAAATATTGATGATATTGTAAAGTTGTATCGAGAAAGTTTAAAACAAATTTAAATGATGAAGTTAAGCAATTAGAAATAATGGCGAAAAAAAATAATCCTTACGGATTATTTTTGTATTTCTTTAAATTTTTCTAGTAATTTTTCTTTTCCTTCATTAATTAGAAGTTCATTATATTTAGTATATAGTTCACGACAATGAGCTAACTCTTTTAAAGCTCATTGTTCATCTTTTCATTCTTTAACAATAACTGCTTTTTTTTGTAATTGTTTATATTGGATAAAGAAATTTTTAATTTTTGCTAAAGTATGTTCAGGGACATCTTTTAAAGATTTAAGATGATTAAAATGAGGGTCATCGGCTAAAACACCAAATAGCTTAGTATCAATTTCACCACCATCAATCATTTCTAAGGCTCCAAGAATTCTAACATTGGCTTGACATCCAGCAATTGTTGGATATGTTGCTAAAGCAATAACATCAAGCGGATCACCATCTCAGTCTAAAGTATTTTCAATACAACCATATTCGGCAGGATAAACATTAGCACCATATAAAACACGATCTAAAATAATTCTTTTAGTTTCAAAATTATATTCATATTTGTTACTACTACCAGTAGTAATTTCAATAACTACAGGAACGATATTATTTTCCATTAATAAATTTTCTCCTTTTCTTTATTTGTAAAAATATTATACAATAAATATGTTGAAATAACGGTAATTAATTAAGGAGTAATAAATTAATGAGAAAGACAGCAAGATTGTTATGAGTAACATTTAAAAATGATAGTCAATTAACAATTAAAAAGTTAGTTTTAATTGCTAATTTTTTAGCTATTTGTTTATTAGTCGGTTATATTAGTAAATTTATTCCGCCCTTATTTTTGCCTTACTTAAAATTAGAATTTATTGATGTTTTTATTATTATTGCTTTTCCGTTTTTAGGAATTATTTATACTTATTTTTTAGTATTTTTAATTCCTTGAATGTTAATGCTAATTACTAGTACTAGTGGTCCAATTGCTTATTTAGCGTTAATGTTAGCAACAGGAGGATTTTATTCAATATTTTTAATTGTCCAAATACCATTATTTTTTATTATTCAATTTTGTGGATGAACAAAAAATAGTTCTGGTAAATTTTTAACAATTATTGTTTGAATTATTAGTAATTTTTTAGCAGCTATCATTAATTCATTTTGAATGACTTTTTTAAATTGAGCTTTTATTTTGGAATTATATGGGATGGCATCTTTACGAAATCAATTATTTGTAGTTTTTTTACCATTTAATTTAATAAAATTTTGTTTGGAAGCTTTAGTTTATAGTTTAATCGTAACAGCAACTTGACCATTAATTGAAAAAAATGCTAACGCAAGTTATTATATTTTATTATAATTATATTAGAGAAATGAGGCGGTAGTAGTGAAAATTGAACAAACAAGGATGGGACGATTTTCGCTCTTACGAGAGCAAATTAATCGTGAGATTGAGTTAGATCAAGCATTATTGCAAGAAGAAGAGTTATTGAAAGATTATATTACGCGTTTTAGTCATATTGATAAGGAATATTTTCAAGAATTTCTTGATAATATTAATCAAGAATGAGAACTATTAAGTCCACAACTACATCAAGACCATTCAAAAGATTTTATTAATTTTGAAGTTAGATATGAAATTAATCAATATTTAACCGATATTCGTAGTAAGTATGATTGTGATTTAAATGATAATGTTAATTTACAACAAATTTTACAAGACCATAATTATCATCATAAGTTTGGACAGCATTTAAATGGTACTAGTGAAAGTAAATATCAGGAAATAGTTTTAGCATTAGAAAATTCTGTTAAAAATTTACAAACTAAAATTTCTTCAGAAACGAAATTAGCCCAGCAATTAATTAAAATCTATCAAGAAGATTTAAAAAAGCATCCTGAGGCGTTAATGCCTAGTAAAAAACCGTTAGTAGAATTATTATCCAATTCAGCAGTAATTACTGATGAGCAATTTAATCAGTTAGTAACAATGTTTAAAAAACAAAAAATTAGTTTTAAATGATTGGTATTGTTAATAATTGGTAGTATTATCTTGATTATCGCATTATTAATTGTTCTTTTACTTTTATTAATTCAATAATATCATTATATTAGATGTATAATTTATTAGAGGTGGAATAAAAATGAAACAGATAAATATTGCTATTGATGGACCAGCTGGAAGTGGTAAGTCAACAACTGCTAAATTAGTCGCTAAACGGTTACATTATATTTTTATTGACACTGGTTTAATGTATCGGGCTTTAACACTTTATTGTTTAGTAAATAAAATTGATATTGATGATAATCGAGCAGTTATTAATGTGTTGACTAATATTAGATTTAGTTATGATGCTAATGGCAATATTTATGTGAATGGGGTAAAACAAAATTCTTATGATTTAAGTAGTAAAAAGGTTGTTGAGTATGTTAGTCCTATTAGTGCTATCAAAGCAGTAAGAACATTTATGGTTAAAAGTCAAAGAGCAATTGTTCAAGGTTTTGGTTATATTCTTGCTGGCAGAGATATTGGGACAGTTGTTTTGCCTACTGCGCAATTAAAAGTATTTTTAACAGCAACAGTTAGTAAACGAGCACAAAGAAGAGTGGAACAAGCACGACAACAAGGAATAGTTTTAGAGTTGTCTAGTGTTCAAAATAATTTACAAGATCGTGATCGTCAAGATTCCGATCGTAAAGTTGGTCCCTTAAAGAAAGCAAATGATGCGATTGAAATTGATAATAGTAATTTATTATTAGATCAAATTGTTGATTTAATTGCAACAATGGCTTATGAAATTAAAAAAAATCAATGCCTTTTGCAAATGCATAGTTAGGAAAAAATAAAATGAAAAATTCTGCAGTTGTCGCTATTGTTGGGCGACCTAATGTTGGTAAGTCAACATTATTTAATCGCTTAATTAAAAATCGTTTATCAATTGTTGATGATACAGCAGGAGTTACGCGAGATCGGATTTATCAAAAGGCACAATGACTTAATCGTGAATTTTGATTAGTAGACACAGGTGGTCTTGGTTTTGGTAATGATGAATTACAAGAACAAATTTTGTTACAAGCACAAATTGCGATTGAACAAGCGGATGTTATTATTTTTACTACTAACTATCAAGAACGCTTGCAAGATGAAGAAAAACAAATTGCTAAAATTCTTTATGGAATTAATAAACCGGTTATTTTGGTTGTTAATAAATATGATAATCAACAAGTTAATAATGAACTATATGAGTTTATTCAATTAGGATTTGGTGAACCAATTGCTGTTTCGTCAACGCATGGAATTGGAATTGGTGATTTGTTAGATAAAATTATTTTTAGTTTAAATCAATTAAATTTAGAAATAAAACCAGATCTTGAAAATGAAACTAAAATGGCTATTATTGGCCGACCGAATGTTGGTAAGTCTAGTTTAACAAACGCATTATTAAATGAATCGCGGGTTGTGGTTTCTAATGTTCCAGGCACGACAACTGATGCGGTTGATAGTTCATTTGTTAGAAATGGGCAAAAATTTGTTGTTATTGATACGGCGGGAATTAGAAAACGAGGAAAAGTTCAAACAAATTTAGAAAAGTATAGTGTATTGCGGGCTTTAAAAGCTGTGGAACGAAGTGATATTGTTTTATTAGTATTAGATGGTAAAGAAGGTATTAGAGAACAAGATGCTAAAATTGGTGCCATTGCGAAAGAGGGTTATAAACCAGTAATTATTGTTGTTAACAAATATGATGAAATGGAAAAAACAAAAAAAACCTTAGATGATTTTCGTAAAGAAATTCAAGTTCATTTTAAATATCTTCATTATGCTTTTGTAATTTTTGTTTCGGCATTAAAAAATGTCCATCTCGGAAAGATTTTTCAAAATATTAATAAGATTCAAGAAAAACAAAATTTACGAATTCAAACTAGTGTTGTTAATGAAATTCTTAGTAAGGCTCAATTATTACATCAACCACCTATTTTTCAAGGTGAACGATTAAAGATATATTATGCTACGCAAGTAAGTAAGCAACCGATTACTTTTGTTTTATTTGTTAATAACCCGAAGCATTTACATTTTTCATATGCAAGATTTTTGGAAAATCAGTTACGAGAATATTTTGACTTTCAAGGAATTCCTTTACGATTGATTTTTCGTCAAAGAAAATAAATATTTAAGGAAGGTAAAAGAATGCAAAAAATTATTATTTTAGGAACTGGTGCATTTGCTAGTGCTTTGGCACAAGTTTTAGCAGATAATAAAAATGAAGTATTAATGTATGGCATTGAAAAAAGTGAAGTTGATGATATTAATAATAATCATCAAAATAGTAAATATTTTCAAGAAATTCGTTTAAATGAAAATATTGTGGCGACTAATGATTTAAAACAAGCTTTATGTGATGCTAAAGTTATTGTTTTTGCGGTTCCTTCACAGGTTTTACCTAGTGTTTGTCAGCAAATTAATGAGTTAGTAACTTATCCAGTGCATTTTATTAATATTGCTAAAGGTTTTGAACCTAATACTGGTGAAAGGTTATCGTTAACAATTCGCAAAAATTTAAATCCTGATATTATTGAAGATTTGTCAGGATTATATGGTCCTAGTATTGCAATTGAAATTGTTCAAAGATTTCCCACACAAGTAACAGCGGTTAGTGAGAATTTATTATATGCGAAAAAAGTTCAGCAATATTTTAATAGTGAAAATTTTTCGGTGACGATTACTAATGATTTTATTGGTGTTGAATGTGCTAGTGCTTTAAAAAATGTTGTTGCGATTATTTCGGGAATGTTAAAAGGTCAAAATGCTAGTGATAATACTGTTGCATCTTTTATTACTATTGGTTTAAATGAAGCAATTAAATTTAGTAATAAAATGGGGGGAAAAACAGAAACATTTTTAACGCCAGCCGGCATTGGTGATTTAATTTTAACAGCAATGTCACCGAAATCTCGTAATTATCAATTTGGTTATGAAATTGGAAAAACTAATGATCCAGAAACTTTTATTAAGAAATTACAAAAAACTGTTGAAGGTTTTGGTACTTGCAAGTTAGTTAATGAGCAAATGTCAAAATTAAAGTTAAACCTCCCTTTGTTTGCATTATTATATAAAATTCTTTATTCATATGAAAATCCGCAAATTGTAATTAACAACTTTTTAAAACATTTTCCAATTGAATAAAAATAATGAACATAAATTCGTTAAATATTTTTCATAAGTGAAGACTTTTATTACAGTTTTATAAGGTTCTTTTAATTACGGAAGATGAATTAATTATTTTATTATTACTAATGCATTCATTATCGGAAGAATATCAATTTATAACTCCGCGGGAATTAGAAAACTTTTCTAATTTTGATGTTAACAAAATTGATAAATTATTAGTTCAATTATTAGAAAAAGATTATTTACAAATTAGTAATTTTAATGATAAGTTAACAATGTCATTAACACCATTATTTAATAAAATTTTTCAGATTTTGCAAGATGATAATGTAATTATTGAAGATAAGTTTATTGATATTAATAGTGTTTTAATAACACCGTTATCTTTTGAACAAAAATTATTTATTGAACAACATTTGAATGATGAAAATTTAATTAATAAGGTACAATCGTTAAAAAGTAATAATAAAAAAACTAATTTTATTAAATTACAACAGTTGATTTTAAATCCTAATAATAAAAAAAGTTTATCACAATTTAATTGATTAATTACTGATATGATTGATGCCATAAAAAAGGAGGAATAATTTTATGAAAAATGATAATAGTTTTAAATTGGCAAAAGAGGATATTTTAGAAAAAGAATTTCAAATTAATTTTAAAGGTTATGATGCCCAAGAAGTTGATCGGTTTTTAGATATTGTTCAAAAAGATTATGATGCTTTTAATAAAATTATGGAAACTCATGTTGATGAAATTTTGCGTTTAAAAGAAAAACTTAAAGAAATAATTGAAGAACATGAAAAGTTAAAAAGTAATTATGAAATTGTTATGCAACAACGAGATAAGTTAGAAGAAAAAGGTTTACGAAATGTTGATATCATAAATCGGTTAAGTAAACTTGAAAGTAAAGTTAATAAGTAGTAAAATGGATATGAGATTAAAAATCCGTGCTAATCGCTGTTAGAAATTTATTTTTAATAGAGGAAAGTCCACACTCACACTAGCTGTGATGCTAGTAATGTTTATGCTTGGAGAAAAAATAATCCAAGGATAAGAAACAGCATTTGCTGTTTCTTAGATGGCTAATTAATAACCTAAGTTAATTATTTAATATGGTTTAGTAGTTTATAAAAGTGCCATAGTGACGATGCTAATGAGAAATTATTAGAGTGGAACGTGGTAAACCCCATAAGTGAGAAACCCAAATTATGGTAGGGGAACTATTAATTGCGAATGATAAGTAATTAATGGATATTTGTTAATTTTAAAGGTTAATTAATATAGATAAATGATTAGCGCTTAAAGCATTGATGTCTTTAAGAACAGAATGTGGCTTACGAGATTTTTAACTCGTTTTTTATTTTTAGGTTATAATTATTTATATAGGAGGGTTGCTAATGAATTTACCAAATAAAATAACATTAGTACGAATTATTTTAGTACCAATAATTTTAATTTTAATGTTGTTAGGCGGACCATTTGATAACTATAATTTTGTTAGTGGTAGTATTAGTATTGATAGTAATGTTAAAATTAATATTCTTTGAATTATTGCAGGGTTCCTTTTTATTATTGCTTGTTTTAGTGATTGATTAGATGGTTATCTTGCTAGAAAAAATCAGCAAGTAACAAACTTTGGTAAGATTGCTGATCCGATTGCTGATAAGATGTTGACTAGTGGTGTTTTAATTATTATGACAATTCCGCAAATTATTCCCGTTTGAGTAACATTAATTTTGATTTCTCGCGATATTTTGCTTGATGGGATAAGAATGTTTTTAGCAACTAAGAAAGTTGTTATTGCTGCTAATTATTATGGTAAATTAAAAACGCTAATGCAAATGGTGGCGTTAACATTATTATTTTTTATTAATCATATCTGATTTGGATGAGATAGTGGTTGAGGTTCCTGAAAGTATCACATTATTTTAATACCAATGTATTTATCATTATTGCTTTCAATTTGGAGTGCAATTACTTATATTCTTGGAATTAAACAGAGCAATCAAAAATAAATATTAATTAGGAGGAAAAAAAGTTGCACGATTTAGTTAAATTATTAGAAAAGAAAAATTTAACCATTAGTAGTTGTGAAAGTATTACAGGAGGAGCTTTTAGTGAAGCATTAGTTAAGACGGAAGGAGCAAGCAAAGTATTTCGTGGTGGATTAATAGCTTATAGTGCTCATTCTAAAGTTCATTTAGCAAGAGTTCAGTTAACAACTTTACAATCATTTGGTGCTGTTAGTGTTGAAACAGCTATTGAAATGGCACAAAACGCAAAAAATTTATTTGATAGTGATATGGCAATTAGTTTTACTGGTAATGCTGGTCCTGAAAATTATGAAAATAAGCCATTAGGTTTAGTATATATTGCATTGGCTTATAATAACAAATGTTTAGTTTATGAATATCAATTATCGGGAAATCGCAAACAAATTATTAATAAATGTGTTAAATTAACTCCAGAATTAATTAAAGAAAATTTAAAATAAACTAGGAAAAGTTTATTTTTTTTGTTAATTTATTTAGTGGAGGTAAGAAAATCTCAAAAAATAAAAGAAATACTACCGAAATTATTAATCGTGAAGAGCTTTTACAACAAGCATTACAAACAATTATTAAAGAATATGGTCAGGATGCGGTTGTAGATATGAATAGACTTCTTGCATAACCTATTAAAAAAATTACAAATATTTGTAAAAAGACAGTAATAGAAAAATATAATTTTAATTAATTATGTCTTTTATCTAAAAAATTAATATTTTGCCACAACAAAAAATGAATTTATTATTTAAATTCTTTAATTTTAAATAAATCTTTTATATTAAATTAATAATTGCAAATTATAAATTGAGGCAATTAAATTAAATCTTAAACCAAATCTTTTTCTACGATTACGATATTTTTCTGTCATAATTTTAAATTTTTTAAGAATAGCAAAAATATTTTCAATAATAATTCTCATTTTTGAAACTAGTCTATTATGTTGTTTTTGTGCTTTATTTAAATGGTTTTTCTTTGTTTTCTTTGTAGGTATTAGAACATTATTGTGAATTTTTTGTATTCCTTGATAACCACTATCAACTATTAATTTGGTATTTTTTAAAATTGGGATTTTTGATTCTTTAAATAAAGCATAATCATGTTTTTTCCCAAGTGAAAAACTTGTTGCAATAATTTTTCTGGTTTCTTGTTCGATAATTACTTGTGTTTTAATGGTGTGTTTTTTCTTTTTACCAGAATAAGATTGTTTTTGTCTTTTTTTGGGCGTTGGATTGGAGTTTCGGTAGCATCAATAATAATAATAGTTTTATCATTAAAATAATCATTTATTAGTGCTTTTTTACCAGCAAGTTGTTGAAAATCAGAGTTTTTAATTAAAATATCTTCAATTCACTTGATATTGCGATAACAATTAGCTTCACTAATTCCGAAATTTTTACCAAGATGAAAATAAGTCTGATATTCTCGTCAATATGATAAAGTCATCAATAATCTATTTTCTAGCGATAATTTATTAGTTTTACCACCTTTTTTAAATTTTTCTATTTCAGCTACTTGTAAAATATCTAACATTTTATTAAAAGTGGATTTTTTTATTCCTGTTAATCTTAACCATTCTTTATCATTAAGAGTATTAAATTTATTATTGTTCATATTTTGATATCCTCATAAATTATATTTTATAAGAATATTTTAATAAAAAAGGTATCGCAAGAAGTCTAATAAAAAACTTCCATCCAAAGATAATGTTATTAGTTCGGGAAGTTTATTATTGGATATGGCAATTGGGATTGGCGGGTATCCTCGGGGCCGAGTTATTGAAGTTTATGGTGCTGAATCTTCAGGAAAAACCACTTTAGCATTACATACTATTAGTGAAGTTCAAAAAAGTAATGGTAAAGCGGCTTTTATTGATGTAGAACATGCATTAGACTAGACCCAAATTATGCTCAAAAAATTGGTGTTATTTTAGAACAATTATTAATTGTTCAAGCTGACTCAGGTGAGCAAGCGTTAGGAATATTAAAAGTTTTTGTTAAATCAAATGCTATTGATTTGATTGTAATTGATTCTGTGGCGGCATTAACCCCCCCCAAGTTGAATTAGATGGTGAAATGTCTGATCAAACAATTGGTGCGCAAGCGCGATTAATGTCAAAGGCATTACGCAAGTTAAATTCATATATTGCTAAAACTAATTGTTTGGTTTTTTTATTAATCAAATTAGAGAAAAAGTGGGAATTATTTTTGGTAATCCAGAAATAACCCCTGGAGGTACAGCATTAAGATTTTATTCATCATTACGAGTTGAATTAAGAAGAAGTGAACAAATTCTGCTTAATAATCAATTGGTTGGTTATAAAACTAAGGTTAAAATTGTTAAAAATAAAGTTGCTGCTCCTTTTCAAATGACAGTTTTAGATATTTACTTTGATCGGGGAATATGTAAGTTAGAAGAATTGATTTCATTAGGTATAAAGGCTAATATTTTGCAAAAAAATGGTTCTTGATATAATTATGGTGAGCAAAAACTTGGTTTAAGTCGTGATAAGGTTAGAGAATTTTTTATTGCTAATGTTGATTTACAAGAACAGTTGCATTGTAATGTTGCTGAGTGATTACATAATGTTAAGTAATTTTTAATAGCAAGTCTTTTAACGAATGACTTGCTTTTTGCTTTTTAATCTTGATATTGGTATTTAATTAGTTATTAAAAAATGATATTATTAATAGGTAAACATTAAAGTAATGTTTTAAAGTAATTATCTACTATTTAAAAAAAATTAAATTAAATTTTATTAATAATTTCAAAAGAAAATTAACTATTCAGAAAGGAAAATTTATGAGTAAATTAGAATTCGGTCTTTTGGTTGGAATTTTTTTAGCATTGGTGATTGGCATTGGCGTTGGTTTGTTAATTAAATATTTTGTTCGTACTAGTAATGATAAAAAGAGTCAAATAAAATTGGAACAAGCAGAAAGAGAAGCAAAAAATATTATTCAATCAGCAAAGGCAGATATCAAAGTAGAAATTGCGCAAATGAAAAAAGAAGTAGCAATGGATTTAGAACAAAGAAGAAGTCAAAGTAATAATTATGAAACCTTATTAATGAAACGCGAAAAAAATATTATTGAACGCGAAGAAGTGTTGGAATCTCAATATCGTGAAATTCTTCAAAAAAAAGATAATATTAAAAAAATTGAAGAAAAATATTATGATAAGTTAGAGAAAATTGTTTTGGAATTAGAAAAAGTTGCGGGACTTAGTCAACAAGAAGCAAAAGTAGTTTTGTTTAAGGAATTAGAGGAGAAGCTTGATTTAGAGTTAGGGCAATTAATTAAAAATCGTGAAAATGATGCTAAAATTAAAGCAAAAAATATTGCTGACAATATTATTGCTGTTGCTATTGAAAAGTATGCCCATGATGTTGTTGCTGAAAAAACAACATCATTTGTTAAGTTACCTAATGATGAAATGAAGGGACGAATTATTGGTAAAGAAGGTAGAAATATTAAGGCTTTTGAACAAGCGGCAGGTGTTGATATTATTATTGATGATACTCCAGAAGTTATTCAAGTGGCATCTTTTAATCCGATTAGACGAGAGATTGCCGTTCGAACTTTAAATTCATTAATGCGCGATGGGCGAATTCAACCAATAAGAATTGAAGAAGTTTTAAAGAAAACCGAAGATGAGTTGGAAGCTTTAATTCAAGAAACTGGACAAAAGGTACTTAATGACTTAGGAATTACTAATATGAAGCTTGGATTAGTTTATTATCTTGGAAGATTACGATATCGTACTAGTTTTGGTCAAAATGCTTTACAGCATTGTATTGAAGTAGCAAAATTGGCAGGAACAATGGCTGCTGAGTTGGGATTGGATGAAAAATTAGCAAGAAGAGCGGGTTTATTACATGATATTGGTAAAGCAATTGATTATGAAATGGATGGTTCACATGTTAATTTGGGGGTGCAATTAGCAAAAAAATATGGTGAACACCCGCTAATTATTAATGCTATTCATGCGCACCATGGTGAGGTTAGTCCGCAAAGTATTTATGCGGTTTTAGTAATGGCAGCGGATACTTTATCGGCAGCTAGACCCGGAGCAAGAAATAATTCTTTAGAAGAGTTTATTCAAAGAATGCAACAAATTGAAGAAATTTGTCAATCAATTCCTGGGGTGCAAAAATCTTATGCTGTTCAAGCGGGAAGACAAATTAGAATTATTGTTGATCCTGGTAAGGTTAGTGATGCTAAGGTTTATAAAATTGCTCATGATGTGAAAGTTAAAATTGAAAAAGAAATTACCATTCCTGGCGATATTCATATTACTGTTATTAGAGAATTAAGAGCTAATGAGGTTGTTGCTCGTTAAAATTAAATAATAAAATAAAATAATTAGGAACAATCTATGATGATGCTGTTCCTTTTTGATATTAAATGGTTAAATGATTGTATTTTTATTTTAAAGTGATTAAAATAATAGCAAGTAAAAGTAATTATTAAATTATCTATAAAAGTATTATTATCAATATTAGCAATAGTATAATTTTAATTACTTTTTATTTGTTATATGAAGGGAATGTGTTGATTTAAATGAATAGAATTTTAAAGCAGTTACTAACTTTTACTTTTATTATTACACCAATAAGCACAATAATTGGTTGTAATACAGGTAGTTTTAATGATGACAATTTTAAAATAAAAAATGCGAAGCTTGTGGCAGCAACTAATGAATTAGCAAGTAAAGAACTTAACCCTTTGTTTTTAGAGCAAATTTTTGTTGACGATAATATTGTTAATTTAATTACCAAAAAGTTATCAGATTGTATTGCGGGATTATTATTTGTATATGTTAGTGATGTTACGATTGAATTAAAAGATAATAATATTATGGTTTTCAGGGATGTTGATATCATTAATGTTAATGTTATTTTAAAAGGAAAAGCGATTGATAAAAATAAAACCGAAGTTAAAAATTGAAAGGAAAATTACTATTACAGTTAATCGTCATCGGGATTTAGAAAACGAAGCTAGTAATATTTTAAATAAGTTTGAAACTGTTGAGAATGTCTTTCATTATCAATCAATTAATCAAATAACATATGTATTATAGCAACACATACCTAATAATAAAGAAAATGATTTAACGGTTAATATTGAAATTGATAATAATGATTGAGAGCAAGTGATGCAAACAGAACCAACGAATTTTTTTGTGCTGAAAGTAAAAATATCAATATTACATCATACAGTTTTAATTAAAACAAAGGATATTGTTGTTAAGGTATGAGGTTTATTTGAACCAATTAGTAATTATTTGGATAATTTTAAAGATATTCTTGAAGAAAATTGTTATCTTAGTAAAGAAGAAGTCATTGAAGTTGTAAAAATTCGGTTGTTGCTGTAGTTCCTAATAATATTACGATAGCATATGAAGTGTTAAATTGAAAAGACCCCTATGTATCCTGAAAGTTTTGATGCGATAGTTATTGTTAAAGCAATAAAGGATGGTAAAGAAATTAATACTATTCAAGTTAATGTGAAAGTTAAGGGATTAAAAAGTGCGATTAAATCTTATTTAAGTAAGTTTAAAAATATTGATGGGCCTAAATATTATGATAGTGAAGATGAAGTTATGCAAGCCATTAAAGAATTAGTTGATGTTTCACCGCCAAAAGGAATTACAATTGTTAGTAAAGTTTTGCATTGAGATTTAGTTGCTACTAGTGAATTATCAAATGTTGACTTAGAAGTTGTTGTTAAAGCAATGAATAATACTACTGAGGTTGGTGAAGTTAAGCTTAAAGTTAAGGCGACTACTTGTAGTGAAAAAATTAAAAATGAAGTAAGTAACTATTTAAATAAGTTTAATAGTGTTGTTGAAGCTCGTGCTTATAAAAATGAGCAAGATATTCAACAAGTAGTTAGAAATTTAGTTACGGAAATGCCACCAGTTGGTGTTAAGATAAAATATGAAGTTTTAGATTGAAAAAAAGTTTATATTAGTGATTATGATGTCCAAGTTAAAATTCAAGCAATTCATAATTGTGAGATTTTAGAAACAAAAACTATTACTGTTAAGGTTTTGGCTTCAACAGGTGAAGAAATAAAAAATTATGTTCATTCAGAACTTGCACGGACATTTCCTGAAAATCAAACAAAGATTGATGAACCGCTTGCAACTATGGTTGAGTTTACAAATTATTTACAAAATAAAACAAAAGATATTTATAAAGGCGATTATGAATTATTAATCGTTCCTAATGAAACCGATTGAAATGATAAAGTAATAGCGGCTGCTGGTAAAGACTTTGGGCAAGTTACGGTATTATTTCAATTAAGAGAAAAAAATTCTCGTGATATTATTTCTGATAGTGATAAAAAGATTAATTTTTTAGTTAAAGCAAAACCTAGAAATAATTCATAATTTAAGGAGCAGAAAGAGAGAATAGACTTCTTGCATAACCTATTAAAAAAATTACAAATATTTGTAAAAAGACAGTAATAGAAAAATATAATTTTAATTAATTATGTCTTTTATCTAAAAAATTAATATTTTGCCACAACAAAAAACGAATTTATTATTTAAATTCTTTAATTTTAAATAAATCTTTTATGTTAAATTAATAATTGCAAATTATAAATTGAGGCAATTAAATTAAATCTTAAACCAAATCTTTTTCTACGATTACGATATTTTTCTGTCATAATTTTAAATTTTTTAAGAATAGCAAAAATATTTTCAATAATAATTCTCATTTTTGAAACTAGTCTATTATGTTGTTTTTGTGCTTTATTTAAATGGTTTTTCTTTGTTTTCTTTGTAGGTATTAGAACATTATTGTGAATTTTTTGTATTCCTTGATAACCACTATCAACTATTAATTTGGTATTTTTTAAAATTGGGATTTTTGATTCTTTAAATAAAGCATAATCATGTTTTTTCCCAAGTGAAAAACTTGTTGCAATAATTTTTCTGGTTTCTTGTTCGATAATTACTTGTGTTTTAATGGTGTGTTTTTTCTTTTTACCAGAATAAGATTGTTTTTGTCTTTTTTTGGGCGTTGGATTGGAGTTTCGGTAGCATCAATAATAATAGTTTTATCATTAAAATAATCATTTATTAGTGCTTTTTTACCAGCAAGTTGTTGAAAATCAGAGTTTTTAATTAAAATATCTTCAATTCACTTGATATTCCGATAACAATTAGCTTCACTAATTCCGAAATTTTTACCAAGATGAAAATAAGTCTGATATTCTCGTCAATATGATAAAGTCATCAATAATCTATTTTCTAGTGATAATTTATTAGTTTTACCACCTTTTTTAAATTTTTCTATTTCAGCTACTTGTAAAATATCTAACATTTTATTAAAAGTGGATTTTTTTATTCCTGTTAATCTTAACCATTCTTTACCATTAAGAGTATTAAATTTATTATTGTTCATATTTTGATATCCTCATAAATTATATTTTATAAGAATATTTTAATAAAAAAGGTATCGCAAGAAGTCTATTGAACACCAGTGTTTAATTTCATTGACACTTTAGAAAAAGGTTATTACAAAGAATTTACAATTAAAAATCACGGCTTTAAAAATGAGAGTTATTTTTATCATAAGACTTCAACTATTTTACCAAATTCAGAAATAATCAACCCTACAAATGCAACCAAAATTGAAGTTATAAAAAAAATTAAAAAAAACTTAATGAAACAATTAACAATCTTGCTGGCGTAAATAATGCAATTTAAGGCATCGACTATAATACAGAAATTAAAGATAATGACAACAATTACTTAGACGATAGCGCTACTTTTGATTTGACAACAGACAATGTCGCTGACAGAACATTTACCGTTAAATTCACTGCGATTGAAACGAGTACACAATTGCAAGGAACAAATACAATTAAAATTGTCATTCCAAAACAAGAGTATACCAACGATAATGTCCTTAAAATTAAGGCATTTAATAAAACCCTAATTGCTGGAAATAACTATTTACAATTATTACACGGTGAAAATGAAATATGAAAATATGACACCAAAAGGGCTAACGATTATTACCTAATTAAGTATCTTTTTGGAACCTTAAATTACCTCAATGTTAAATTTAGTTTTCTACGATATGACTCTGATTTACGAAATGATATTTACCTATATTTTAAAAACAACATTTCTAGTATTAACAATAACGATTACAAAAATGTTTTTAACGAAATCTATGAAATTCTCGGAAATTTCTTTGCTAGTTTATTTTACGCTACTTTTGACATGGACGAAAAAACTCATACCGAAATTGATTTTAAAGGAGTGGACAACTATAACAAAGATTACTTTATTCAAATTGGTTTCTTTTATCGCTCGTTAATTAATTTTTATCCCAAAAAATACTTAATCAATGTTACTGGTAATTCGGAATTACTACTAAGAAGCTATTTCTTTACTTTTGATAAAAAAACGCATCAAGAAAATTACAATGCTATTAAAGATAATAACTGTATCTATCAAATTGATTTTAATGTCCTTAAATCTTATGATAATAAACTCATCGCCTTATCAACCAACAAAACTGTTAACAGTATTAATTATCTCAATACCGATATTGATATTCGTTATGGTATTAATATTTTTACCTTAACTTTTCCACTTTATAACAAAGGTAATGTCTCTAATTACAATTTTAAAATTTATGATTTTAATGTCCTTAATTCCACGGCATTTATTCCTGATGGTTCCACCAATTCAGAATGGGATGACCTAATTCCGCTACCAAATTGCAAATATTCCGGACGATGAATACCAACCTTCAATGACATTGGTTGTGCCATTCAAAATGCTGGTATTAAAATGCTAAACTGAGCGCTGACAGCGTCACAAATCATTACAATTTTACGCCCATTAGCAATTATTGCAAAAGCAACAGTTAACTTTTCAACCGCCATTTTTCCAGTTTTTAAAACGGTACCAGCTTTTTATTATACCTTTCAATTTTTAATCGGTTTTGCCATTTTTCTAATGATATTAAGGATTTTCGTGTAATATATATATATATATATATATAATTGAAAAATAAAGTAATAAAGGAGTTAAAATAATGAAAATTTTAAATATAATAGCTCTTTCAACATTAACAATATTACCAATAATTGGCTGTTCTAAAAAAGAAAATAAATCAGTAGAACAAAAAAATAAAGTTCATGATTTTGAAATCAGAAATCTAGAAAAAGTGCAATTTTGGATTTCAGCAAGAAAAAATAATTTAAATCTTTATCCAGTTACGCAAGTTGCTATAGAAAAAAAAGATAACATCAATCTAAATGAGAAATTACCAGAATTAAAAAATTTAAATTGACTTATTTTTAGATTTACACTAGAATTTAAAGATAATCAAAGCAAACAAGATGAAATTAGACAACTAATAACTACACACGGACGAAAAATAGATGAAGATAGTGATAATAAATTATGAATAATTAATAAAAAAATAGCAATCAAAGCGCAAGGCACAAGTTTAGGCACTCTTAATCATGATAACAATATAACAAATTACAGATTAAATAAAACAAATAATTTTAAAATTGAAATTGAAAATCCTTAATAACTAAATTTAAAAACTGTTAAAATACTACCTTTTTAAGGTGGCAGTCTATGGTGACAAATACCTGCGCCCTTAAACAACCAAACAATTTTTTTATTTTGAAAAAATAAAAAAGCAGTATTTAAATTTAAATACTGCTTTAGTAAAAATAGTTTAAATCTTAATTTAAATTAGATAATTAACAAATATATTGAAATTAAAATTTAAACTCAGATTATTATTTATAATACATATAAGAAATATCTTGCTCTTTTAATTAATAATGTTAAATTTTATTCTATCCCTAGTCAATCGCCTTCAGTGTTGGTTATAATGACAAAACCATTTTTTTCATTATCTAATATTTCAAAATAACCATTTATTTGTTCAAAGTGAAGCAGTATCGCTTTTACGAGAGTATTGGAATCTTCATTTGTGACACTTCCGCCTCAGCCAGAATGATCATTTATAACAAATTTATTTTTAATAATTTTAGTAATGTTTGCTGGTGAATTTTTATTTTGTTTGATTTCATTTCATGTGGTTTTGTTAACTTTAATTTTTAATTTATCATGGGCTAGAAATTTATATCATTTTTCAATGTTATCATAAACATTATGATGAATTGAAGTTGGCAACGCAATATCAGATGTTGCATGATGATGAAAAGCAAAATACATTAGACTTCTTGCATAACCTATTAAAAAAATTACAAATATTTGTAAAAAGACAGTAATAGAAAAATATAATTTTAATTAATTATGTCTTTTATCTAAAAAATTAATATTTTGCCACAACAAAAAACGAATTTATTATTTAAATTCTTTAATTTTAAATAAATCTTTTATGTTAAATTAATAATTGCAAATTATAAATTGAGGCAATTAAATTAAATCTTAAACCAAATCTTTTTCTACGATTACGATATTTTTCTGTCATAATTTTAAATTTTTTAAGAATAGCAAAAATATTTTCAATAATAATTCTCATTTTTGAAACTAGTCTATTATGTTGTTTTTGTGCTTTATTTAAATGGTTTTTCTTTGTTTTTTTTGTAGGTATTAGAACATTATTGTGAATTTTTTGTATTCCTTGATAACCACTATCAACTATTAATTTGGGATTTTTTAAAATTGGGATTTTTGATTCTTTAAATAAAGCATAATCATGTTTTTTCCCAAGTGAAAAACTTGTTGCAATAATTTTTCTGGTTTCTTGTTCGATAATTACTTGTGTTTTAATGGTGTGTTTTTTCTTTTTACCAGAATAAGATTGTTTTTGTCTTTTTTTGGGCGTTGGATTGGAGTTTCGGTAGCATCAATAATAATAGTTTTATCATTAAAATAATCATTTATTAGTGCTTTTTTACCAGCAAGTTGTTGAAAATCAGAGTTTTTAATTAAAATATCTTCAATTCACTTGATATTGCGATAACAATTAGCTTCACTAATTCCGAAATTTTTACCAAGATGAAAATAAGTCTGATATTCTCGTCAATATGATAAAGTCATAAATAATCTATTTTCTAGTGATAATTTATTAGTTTTACCACCTTTTTTAAATTTTTCTATTTCAGCTACTTGTAAAATATCTAACATTTTATTAAAAGTGGATTTTCTTATTCCTGTTAATCTTAAGCATTCTTTATCATTAAGAGTATTAAATTTATTATTGTTCATATTTTGATATCCTCATAAATTATATTTTATAAGAATATTTTAATAAAAAAGGTATCGCAAGAAGTCTATTATACAAATGCTTCATCAAATCATAATTTCGCCAAACTAGTTAGGATGACGAGAAATTTTTCATAATCCTGTTTGTAAAAATGGGGGGTGATTGTCTAATTGATAGAATTTATTTTTTTGATAATCGCTAATAATTTCAAAAAAGAAAAAACAAAGAAATAATATAAAAGGGATAAAATTATAATAATGGTTTTGAGAAAAATAATTTTTGTTAATTGATAAGGCAAATATTGTTGGTAAAGAAATAATGGCAACACTAATACCTTTAAGTAATCAAAAACTACCAAACTTAACGAAGGAATTACGCATTTTATCAAAACGATGATCTACTTTCGTTTTAATAATTCTTATAAAAAGATAACTTCCTAAGCGAAGGGCTCATATGTTAATAGCAGTGAACAGTAGAATTTGTGTTAAACTTCATTGTTTTTTTCAAGTTACAATAGTAATTGATAAAATAATAAAAGTTAATGTGTAAGTTAAATCTGTAAAAATATCAGATTTAAGAATAAAGGCAATGATAAAAAAAATTAAATTAATGCCGATGCTAATGAAAAAAATTCATATAATTATTAAATAATCCATTGGGGGGAGGTGGGGGGGGGGGGGGTATTCTCCTTAAAAACAGTTGTTTTGTTAATTATAATAGACTTCTTGCATAACCTATTAAAAAAATTACAAATATTTGTAAAAAGACAGTAATAGAAAAATATAATTTTAATTAATTATGTCTTTTATCTAAAAAATTAATATTTTGCCACAACAAAAAATGAATTTATTATTTAGATTCTTTAATTTTAAATAAATCTTTTATGTTAAATTAATAATTGCAAATTATAAATTGAGGCAATTAAATTAAATCTTAAACCAAATCTTTTTCTACGATTACGATATTTTTCTGTCATAATTTTAAATTTTTTAAGAATAGCAAAAATATTTTCAATAATAATTCTCATTTTTGAAACTAGTCTATTATGTTGTTTTTGTGCTTTATTTAAATGGTTTTTCTTTGTTTTCTTTGTAGGTATTAGAACATTATTGTGAATTTTTTGTATTCCTTGATAACCACTATCAACTATTAATTTGGTATTTTTTAAAATTGAGATTTTTGATTCTTTAAATAAAGCATAATCATGTTTTTTCCCAAGTGAAAAACTTGTTGCAATAATTTTTCTGGTTTCTTGTTCGATAATTACTTGTGTTTTAATGGTGTGTTTTTTCTTTTTACCAGAATAAGATTGTTTTTGTCTTTTTTTGGGCGTTGGATTGGAGTTTCGGTAGCATCAATAATAATAGTTTTATCATTAAAATAATCATTTATTAGTGCTTTTTTATCAGCAAGTTGTTGAAAATCAGAGTTTTTAATTAAAATATCTTCAATTCACTTGATATTCCGATAACAATTAGCTTCACTAATTCCGAAATTTTTACCAAGATGAAAATAAGTCTGATATTCTCGTCAATATGATAAAGTCATCAATAATCTATTTTCTAGTGATAATTTATTAGTTTTACCACCTTTTTTAAATTTTTCTATTTCAGCTACTTGTAAAATATCTAACATTTTATTAAAATTGGATTTTTTTATTCCTGTTAATCTTAACCATTCTTTATCATTAAGAGTATTAAATTTATTATTGTTCATATTTTGATATCCTCATAAATTATATTTTATAAGAATATTTTAATAAAAAAGGTATCGCAAGAAGTCTAATAGACTTCTTGCATAACCTATTAAAAAATTACAAATATTTGTAAAAAGACAGTAATAGAAAAATATAATTTTAATTAATTATGTCTTTTATCTAAAAAATTAATATTTTGCCACAACAAAAAATGAATTTATTAGACTTCTTGCATAACCTATTAAAAAATTACAAATATTTGTAAAAAGACAGTAATAGAAAAATATAATTTTAATTAATTATGTCTTTTATCTAAAAAATTAATATTTTGCCACAACAAAAAATGAATTTATTAGACTTCTTGCATAACCTATTAAAAAATTACAAATATTTGTAAAAAGACAGTAATAGAAAAATATAATTTTAATTAATTATGTCTTTTATCTAAAAAATTAATATTTTGCCACAACAAAAAATGAATTTATTATTTAAATTCTTTAATTTTAAATAAATCTTTTATGTTAAATTAATAATTGCAAATTATAAATTGAGGCAATTAAATTAAATCTTAAACCAAATCTTTTTCTACGATTACGATATTTTTCTGTCATAATTTTAAATTTTTTAAGAATAGCAAAAATATTTTCAATAATAATTCTCATTTTTGAAACTAGTCTATTATGTTGTTTTTGTGCTTTATTTAAATGGTTTTTCTTTGTTTTCTTTGTAGGTATTAGAACATTATTGTGAATTTTTTGTATTCCTTGATAACCACTATCAACTATTAATTTGGTATTTTTTAAAATTGGGATTTTTGATTCTTTAAATAAAGCATAATCATGTTTTTTCCCAAGTGAAAAACTTGTTGCAATAATTTTTCTGGTTTCTTGTTCGATAATTACTTGTGTTTTAATGGTGTGTTTTTTCTTTTTACCAGAATAAGATTGTTTTTGTCTTTTTTTGGGCGTTGGATTGGAGTTTCGGTAGCATCAATAATAATAGTTTTATCATTAAAATAATCATTTATTAGTGCTTTTTTACCAGCAAGTTGTTGAAAATCAGAGTTTTTAATTAAAATATCTTCAATTCACTTGATATTCCGATAACAATTAGCTTCACTAATTCCGAAATTTTTACCAAGATGAAAATAAGTCTGATATTCTCGTCAATATGATAAAGTCATCAATAATCTATTTTCTAGTGATAATTTATTAGTTTTACCACCTTTTTTAAATTTTTCTATTTCAGCTACTTGTAAAATATCTAACATTTTATTAAAAGTGGATTTTTTTATTCCTGTTAATCTTAACCATTCTTTATCATTAAGAGTATTAAATTTATTATTGTTCATATTTTGATATCCTCATAAATTATATTTTATAAGAATATTTTAATAAAAAAGGTATCGCAAGAAGTCTAATATAAATTCTCTCTTTGTATGATATCTATAAATTTCTTATTACATATGATATAATTATTAGCGAAGTTAAAATTTATAAATAAATGGGGTATAAAAATGTTTACTGATTTTTTGGCGAATCGTATTACTAAAGCTATTAAGAAGAATATTAAGACATCAACTTTAACAGAACAAAATATGGAAGCTACTTTAAGTGAAATTAAACTTGCTTTATTAGAGGCTGATGTTAATTTTAATGTTGTAAAAGAATTTGTTAATAATGTTCGTGACCTTGCAAAGGGAGAGTTTATTCTTGAAGGTTTAAAACCTGAACAAATGTTAATTAAAATTGTTCATAATGAGTTAATTCGTATTATGGGACATAAAGAACATTTATTGAATCTTAATAAACGACCAACAGTTATTATGATGGTGGGGTTACAAGGAAGTGGAAAAACAACCACAACAGCTAAGTTAGCAAATTTATTACGAAAAAAGTATCATAAGAATTCTTTGTTAGTTGCTTGTGATGTGTATCGGCCAGCAGCCATTGAGCAGTTAAAATCGTTAGGTAAGCAATTAGACATTCCTGTATTTTCATTGGATGATGAAAAAGATGTTGTTAAAATTGCTAACAATGCTCTTAATTATGCAATGGAAAATAAGTTTGATGTTGTTATTGTTGATACAGCAGGAAGATTGCATATTGATAGCGTATTAATGGATGAATTATCTAATTTAAAACAAAATATTAATCCTCAAGAAATTTTTATTGTTGTTGATGCGATGACAGGACAAGAAATAATTAATGTTACTGAACGGTTTCATCAATATCTTAATTTAACAGGAACAATTCTTTCTAAATTAGATGGTGATGCTCGTGGTGGGGCGGCACTTTCTATTAGTCATTTAACTAAAATTCCGATTATGTTTGCTGGTACAGGAGAAAGGGTTGAAGCATTAGATATTTTTTATCCTGAAAGAATGGCTGACCGAATTTTAGGGATGGGCGATGTCCAAAGTTTATTTGAAAAAGCTCAAGATGTTGTTGATGAAAGATCAATTCAGAAAACAATGAATCGGATGATGATGGGACAATTTGATTTAGATGATTTAGCTAATCAAATGAAACAAATGTCAAAGATGGGTAAACTTTCAGGAATAATTAAAATGATGCCGGGGGTTAATAATCTTAGTGATGCCAAAATTGAAGGTGCTGAAAGTAAACTATTAGTTACAAGAGCATTATTAGATTCAATGACTAAAAAAGAACGAAGAGATCCACGACTTTTAAAACATTTAAAAAGAAAAAATCGGATTATTAGAGGTTCGGGACGAAATGAAAAAGAATTTAATAATTTAATAAATCAATTTGAAAAAGCTAAAAAAAGTGTTGATGCAATGGCAAAACAAATTAAATCAGGAAGAATGCCAGATTTTAGTAAGTTTAAAAGATAAAGAATTTCTAATCCTTAGTTAAGAATTAGAAATTCTTTTATTTTTATTTAATTTTATGTCACGATTATCTTTTTGAAAGTAAGTATTTTAAAATTTCCGAAGATAAATTAGCATCACTAATATTAGTTAGTATGGTGCGTCCTTGATAAATTAAATCGGTCATTAAACCATTATATTTGGATGTAATCCCAAAACTAAATCCTCAATGCGGTAGTGTTGTCGATTTTTTTCATTACCTCATGGGTTATATGTTTTAGGATTTATTGTTAAGATAAATTCATTATTTTGATTTTTTTTATCTAATTTAAAGGCACAAGGATTAACTAAATCCATTGGTGAATTAATTACAGGTTTACCAGCAAAAATATATTGAGCGTATTCTTTATACATTGCTATTCATTTATCAGCTTGTTGTTGTGTTCAATCGCTTTTACTTTCTAGGTAAGGTGTGAAAACTAACTTGGTAATAAATAAAAATTTTATTTCGTTTCATCATAGTTGTTTTGTTATGGAGTTATTACGAAATCTTGGTATCATTTCATTGCCATTAGTATAATAGACTTCTTGCGATACCTTTTTTATTAAAATATTCTTATAAAATATAATTTATGAGGATATCAAAATATGAACAATAATAAATTTAATACTCTTAATGATAAAGAATGGTTAAGATTAACAGGAATAAAAAAAATCCACTTTTAATAAAATGTTAGATATTTTACAAGTAGCTGAAATAGAAAAATTTAAAAAAGGTGGTAAAACTAATAAATTTTCACTAGAAAATAGATTATTGATGACTTTATCATATTGACGAGAATATCAGACTTATTTTCATCTTGGTAAAAATTTCGGAATTAGTGAAGCTAATTGTTATCGGAATATCAAGTGAATTGAAGATATTTTAATTAAAAACTCTGATTTTCAACAACTTGCTGGTAAAAAAGCACTAATAAATGATTATTTTAATGATAAAACTATTATTATTGATGCTACCGAAACTCCAATCCAACGCCCAAAAAAAGACAAAAACAATCTTATTCTGGTAAAAAGAAAAAACACACCATTAAAACACAAGTAATTATCGAACAAGAAACCAGAAAAATTATTGCAACAAGTTTTTCACTTGGGAAAAAACATGATTATGCTTTATTTAAAGAATTAAAAATCCCAATTTTAAAAAATACCAAATTAATAGTTGGTAGTGGTTATCAAGGAATACAAAAAATTCACAATAATGTTCTAATACCTACAAAGAAAACAAAGAAAAACCATTTAAATAAAGCACAAAAACAACATAATAGACTAGTTTCAAAAATGAGAATTATTATTGAAAATATTTTTGCTATTCTTAAAAAATTTAAAATTATGACAGAAAAATATCGTAATCGTAGAAAAAGATTTGGTTTAAGATTTAATTTAATTGCCTCAATTTATAATTTGCAATTATTAATTTAACATAAAAGATTTATTTAAAATTAAAGAATTTAAATAATAAATTCATTTTTTGTTGTGGCAAAATATTAATTTTTTAGATAAAAGACATAATTAATTAAAATTATATTTTTCTATTACTGTCTTTTTACAAATATTTGTAATTTTTTTAATAGGTTATGCAAGAAGTCTAATATATTTCATTTTTAAACTCCTTAAATTAAGAAAATTGCATTACAAAAAATACGATTTTCAAGAATATTTATTAAATTACTAAATTAATGAGACACAACGGCGGGAAAGGATATTATATTTCATCTCTGTGAGTAATTTTGATTAGAAAATGTAATTTTAACATCAACGAGTTTATCAATATTATATCTCTCATAATAAGAACCGCCAGGAACATTGCCCTTAACAACTTTTGTTGCATTAGATTTATAAAAGTCTTGAACCGCTTTTTTAGTTGAAGAATCATCATATCTAAAACCATATTCAAAACCTTCAAAACCGGAATTAGGGACAACAATATCAGAGGGCAATTGATTTTTAACATTGCTAATATCTATAGCGGTTGAATTAAAACTAGGAACTATAGTTAAATAACTATTTGAAATTTCGGAAAACTCTAATTTACAATTATCGACACATTGACTAGGATTGGTGGCTCGTTTTTTCCGTTTCATAAAGAATTGTTCCATATTAGGTTTTGGTGGTTGTTTTGTATCAAAGAAGGCACTTAGAGGGACTAAACCAATAAAAACGATAAACCTAACCACGACATAAATTTATACATATCTATTTGTCCTTTCTTTTGCGTTTAACTTCTTAAAATAAAGTATATTGTTGATAAAATACAAATCGTTCCTAAAATTTGGAAAATTGGATGTTGAGAAAATAACCTTTTCATTGGTTTAAACAAATCTAAAATTTTAATATTATTTGATAAAACTTTATTAAAATATTCTAAACCTTCACCCACATAGACTCATAAACCTAAAAAGTCGTTTAAAGCAAAAATAGAAAAAACAGCAACAAGAATAAATAAAATTGTTAATTTAAACATTTTAAAAACCTACCTTTTTATTCGCCGTCCGTGTTGGTTAACTCACGGTCTGTTTTTAGAACTATTACCACTAAATTTCTTAATTGGACCACTAGATGATTGCTTCTTAGTTCCTCAATTAGCAACTGATTTTCGATATTTTTTACGAAAACCAACTTTTGGTCGTTCGATATGAATACCTAAAATGCCACCAATTACAATATTTATCACAAGCATAATTAGCGGAAAAATAATAATGCGAATATCTGTCCCGGGAATAGTTAAAGTTCAAATTAAATCAAAAACTTTATAAAACATATCGCCAATCAAACTAGCCATTTTTTCTAAGTTTTCCATTTTTTAAACTCCTTTACTTGTTTTTCTTATTCAGATTGTTTTTTAACTTAGTAAGTATCTTACTGAATTTTTCCATTTTTAAATATTCTAATGTTTCAATATCCATTACATTATCATTTCAAAATTTATGTTGATAATTATCATTCAAAGCACGATTACTTAATTCACGCAAGAATGATAAATATTTATTATCATAAAGGTTTAAAATTGACATCGGAATTTTCAATTTAAAGAAATAAATGTCTAATTCCGGAATGCTACGATACTTGATTTTGCGATCTTTTTTATCATTTTTAGCATTAATCAGAGTTAATCGTCATTGTTCGTATTCGCTTACTGATTTAAAAGTGCCGTAAATAACTTGTAAATAGGGCCGGAAAATACTAACTGGTTTTTTTCTAATACCAACAATTATTGAATTCGCAATATCACGAACTTTAACTCATATATGTTCAGCTCGTTGTCCGCTTGGTAATATGATATGGGCAAATTGGCGAGCCGAAGCGAAATATTCTTGTAAACCTTGGGTTACTCTATCATTTTCTTTATACTCAGTTCCTTCTAAAAATAAGTTAGTTTCATCTCATAACAGTAAATGCTTTTCATCTAAAATTGGATAATTATAATCTAAAAGTGACATATGCCCTAATGAAAGCATTTGTTTATCTGTAATCGGAAAAGTAGAAATCGTTTTTCAACCACTTAATAAGTAAGAAGCTAAAACCATTAAAGCGGTTTTTCCAGTTCCTAAAGCACCAATTACTAAATTTAAAGGTGAATTTAATAAGAAATTAATAAAACTTCGACGAGCAAAGAAATGAGAAATTTTAGTATATAAAATATACAAAGCAATTAATAAATAAATAATATCAAATAACATTCGTCAACTTTGGGGATTATAATAATGCAAAATCGCACCATAAAATCACGCAATAATAAATAAAGTGCGATTTAAAGTCACAAAATCATATAATCTTAAATTTATTTTTTTAAACAATAGCATCACTTAAATCACACTTTCTTTATTTTTATTACTATCTGCCGAGCATTAATTTTTCAAGCATTTTGAAAGCGATTAAAAATAAACCAATAATCACACCAAGCAAGAAAACTCAATATGTAGCAAAGAAATTAACGACATTTGGCATATTACCACCAATAATATCAGTTCAAATATTACCGAACGCTGTAATTAATGCTTTTCATAAGTTAGTAACCGCTTGTTCGCCAGTAATTTTTGCTGGTGCATCGGCCAAGAAAGTTCCAATCATATAATCACCCCCCCTTCTAAACGAAATATGATTTAACCTTATAAAATAAAATAACCATAAATAAGATAATGAATACTAATACCATTCAAAAGGCAATATTCGCTATTAAAAGTCAAAGTAGTTCTTTGGCTAAATCAATTTCTTTACCAGAAACTCACGCCGGAATAATTTTAATTTGAATAAATAAATCTCAAAAATACAACTTGGGGTGGTAAATCAGCAGTTGGATAAATTAATTCAATAATTATTTTTTTAAACATTTTCTAAACCTACTTTTTAATTTCTTTTTAATCTTGTTCTAACAAATTTCGTTTAAACTTTGCAATAAATATTCGTTGTGCATAAGTAAAATCTTTTGGCAACTGTTTTGCTTCACCGCCATATTTCTTTTTATCTTTAAAAAAACGATAAATATTAACCGCAATATAGTATGCTAGTAATAATGTTAAAATTGTAAAGAATACTAGCCCAAATATACTCATCTTTCTTTTCTCCTTAATTTTCTAATTTTTAATTGTTATTTTAAATTGCAATTTTTCTTTTATTTTTTAACTCCTAATTTTTCATTTTTCTTAGTTGATTTCTAAATCTTAAACTTTCTAATGAAACATAATTTGCACTTTCAAAGTCTATATAATTAATATTTTTAAATTCATAGATTGCTCCGCACATTTTGGTTTTAAATTTATTAACTGTTGATTTTAAGTATTTTACAAATTCAGAATTTACAGTTCGATTAACAATATTATTCAAAGTATCGGTAAATACTTGTTTTCTAGTAATGGGATTTTGACAGTTATATGAGAATTGATAAGCCTTGATATTTAAATCATATTGATTTAGTGATTTTTCATTCAGGACATTTTTAGTTATATATTTAGAGCAATATTTTACAACCATTTCATTAGTGTTTTCACGAACTCTAATATTTTTATTAATGCCATAAGGTCAAAATTGTAAAATAATTTTATGGGGTATTTTTTCGGTGATTAAAATATGAAAATGAATAACACCTCGTTTTTGATATTCATAGGTATACAAATACTTAATATTTTTATTTTTAACTTTAAATCAGTATTTTAATTTTTTAAAAAATTTATTTAAATCACGCTTACATTTTCTAATATCAAATTCATTAACATCAGCATAAGTAAGCGTTAAGAATAGACTTCTTGCATAACCTATTAAAAAAATTACAAATATTTGTAAAAAGACAGTAATAGAAAAATATAATTTTAATTAATTATGTCTTTTATCTAAAAAATTAATATTTTGCCACAACAAAAAATGAATTTATTATTTAAATTCTTTAATTTTAAATAAATCTTTTATGTTAAATTAATAATTGCAAATTATAAATTGAGGCAATTAAATTAAATCTTAAACCAAATCTTTTTCTACGATTACGATATTTTTCTGTCATAATTTTAAATTTTTTAAGAATAGCAAAAATATTTTCAATAATAATTCTCATTTTTGAAACTAGTCTATTATGTTGTTTTTGTGCTTTATTTAAATGGTTTTTCTTTGTTTTCTTTGTAGGTATTAGAACATTATTGTGAATTTTTTGTATTCCTTGATAACCACTATCAACTATTAATTTGGTATTTTTTAAAATTGGGATTTTTGATTCTTTAAATAAAGCATAATCATGTTTTTTCCCAAGTGAAAAACTTGTTGCAATAATTTTTCTGGTTTCTTGTTCGATAATTACTTGTGTTTTAATGGTGTGTTTTTTCTTTTTACCAGAATAAGATTGTTTTTGTCTTTTTTTGGGCGTTGGATTGGAGTTTCGGTAGCATCAATAATAGACTTCTTGCATAACCTATTAAAAAAATTACAAATATTTGTAAAAAGACAGTAATAGAAAAATATAATTTTAATTAATTATGTCTTTTATCTAAAAAATTAATATTTTGCCACAACAAAAAATGAATTTATTATTTAAATTCTTTAGTTTTAAATAAATCTTTTATGTTAAATTAATAATTGCAAATTATAAATTGAGGCAATTAAATTAAATCTTAAACCAAATCTTTTTCTACGATTACGATATTTTTCTGTCATAATTTTAAATTTTTTAAGAATAGTAAAAATATTTTCAATAATAATTCTCATTTTTGAAACTAGTCTATTATGTTGTTTTTGTGCTTTATTTAAATGGTTTTTCTTTGTTTTCTTTGTAGGTATTAGAACATTATTGTGAATTTTTTGTATTCCTTGATAACCACTATCAACTATTAATTTGGTATTTTTTAAAATTGGGATTTTTGATTCTTTAAATAAAGCATAATCATGTTTTTTCCCAAGTGAAAAACTTGTTGCAATAATTTTTCTGGTTTCTTGTTCGATAATTACTTGTGTTTTAATGGTGTGTTTTTTCTTTTTACCAGAATAAGATTGTTTTTGTCTTTTTTTGGGCGTTGGATTGGAGTTTCGGTAGCATCAATAATAATAGTTTTATCATTAAAATAATCATTTATTAGTGCTTTTTTACCAGCAAGTTGTTGAAAATCAGAGTTTTTAATTAAAATATCTTCAATTCACTTGATATTCAGATAACAATTAGCTTCACTAATTCCGAAATTTTTACCAAGATGAAAATAAGTCTGATATTCTCGTCAATATTATAAAGTCATCAATAATCTATTTTCTAGTGATAATTTATTAGTTTTACCACCTTTTTTAAATTTTTCTATTTCAGCTACTTGTAAAATATCTAACATTTTATTAAAAGTGGATTTTTTTATTCCTGTTAATCTTAACCATTCTTTATCATTAAGAGTATTAAATTTATTATTGTTCATATTTTGATATCCTCATAAATTATATTTTATAAGAATATTTTAATAAAAAAGGTATCGCAAGAAGTCTAATATTTAAGTTAAGATTAAAAAATATTAAATATAATATTGAAAATGAGCGAAGATTAATTGATGAATATTTTGAAGATAACCAAATATTTTTTAATCTTAAAAATCTTGATGATTTAACAGAAAAAATTAATAATGATTTAAAAAAAATTGATTCTAATATTGAAGTGGTAGTTAATTTTTCTAATGTTGCAAAAATCTTTCACTTTGTTATTTATCTTCAAGGAACGGTATTATTTTATAATATTGCTTGCTAGTTGATTAGATGCTTTAAAAAATGTCAGAATTAGTTTAGATATTTTGTTTTTCTTTTTTAAACAAGATAGGATATAATTAAATGAAGGAGGTTTTTTATAATGAGAAATTCTAATTTTACATTTCGCCGTTTTTTTATAATTTTTGCTAATGTTTTTGTGTTTATTGGCGCGTTCTTTGTGTTAACAATGATTGCTTTTTATACAATTGCAGCATTAAGAAATCAGATTACGGAGTTAACAGCTTATGATAATGATTTTCGTAGGGTAATTACTGATATTATAAATAAGGGTTATTTTCCAGTTGTAGCATTAATTATTTATATGGGAGCAATGCAATTAATTTATAGTGCTTTAATTATTAAATGAGCAATATCACTTAATGATGAGCAATTTATTAAACATCGTTGATTAATTTTAGTTTATAGTTTTTTTAATATGACATTTTTTACTGGATTTATGTTGCTTTCATTAGATCAAAAAAGAATTGAGACGGGTATTAAAGCGAAAAGAAAAATGGCATTACATGAATCAAGTGTTTTTGCTTTATCAGGTGCGATGTTAATAATGTTTACTGCTGTTTTACTATTGACAAAAAATCTTAATAGTGAAATTGTCAATATAAAACAACCCTTTGTTATTACTTTAAGTGTTGCTGGGGTATTCTTATTATTTGGGGTGATGGGCTTATTGTCAATTAGTAAATTAAAAAATGTTAATTTACCAGATAGTAATTCTTTACAAAATGTGCCAGTAATGTCGTTTAATGATCAGTTTGCTAAGTTAATGATTGGTTTTAGTATTATTTTTATATTAGTTAAAATGCTTATTGTTCTTGTAATTAATACTATTGGTTATTTAAGTCAAATGTTTAGTCGTGAAAATCGTGGATTTTTTAGTAATATTGGAGCAACGATAAATTTAATTTTTATGTATACTATTGTTTATCAAGTATTTCAAGCATTACTTCAAAAAGATGATCAACCGCTAGTCATTGATTTATCAAATGTTGATACTAAAAGACAACACCAACGGTTTTAAGTAATTTATTATTTAATAATTTTTAAAACTGCTTCGTATTTTTATTAAGAAGCAGTTTTTATTTGGGTGTGGGATAATATTATTAATTTTGAATTTTCTTTCATTTTTTTGCGTTATAATAGCAACTAGATAGAAGTAAGGAGACTTTTAATGCTTTATCAAAAAACTAAGAAGATTGTTAAACCACGAACAAATATTATTTTAATAGTTCTTGCAGGGTTAACAACTAAAATTAATAGTTTAAAGCAAACATTACCAAAAGAAAATATGATTTATTTTCAACAGCATCGTGCCATTTTACCAACTTTACCACCATATAATATGGCTTCAATTTTAACAGGTGCGCCATTGGAGTTTCACGGGGTTACTAATTGAGAAAACAATCGTTTGGTTACGGGGGTTTTGAATACTAAGGATAATATGTATCCAACATTTTTTTATAGTATTAAAAAGCAAAAGCCTGATTATAAATTAAGTGTAATTACTAATTTTCATATGATTAAAAATATGTTGGAAAAATTTTTGTTAGATGACTTTATTGTTAAGGATACCATTAATTATCTTGATGTTAATATTAATGAATATCAACTATTAACTATTTATGATGATGAAATGTATGATATTGGTGTTAAACAAGGTTTTAATACTAATGAGTATGCTTCATTATTGCAAGAAAAAGTTATTGCTATTAATGAAATGATTTTGAAAAATCCCCAATCAACAGTTATTATTACTTCAACATCTGGGGGATATCATCAAGGAGTTGAGAATCAAGGCGGATTAGATTCGCGTGAATTAGTTATTCCTTTAAATATAATTGATAGTCATTTACAAGGGAAAACTCATAAAATTGTTAGACCAACTAGTAATGTTGATATTGCATCAATAATTGCTTATTTAATTGGTGTTGATTTAGTTCAAGCTTCAACGACTAATATTTATGAGGTTTTGCATAAGGTAGGAATAAAATATGTTGAATAATATTAAGTATATTGTTATTTTTGGGTCGGATGCTTATGGATCATATTTACTAGAAGATAATGCCGGAAGTACTTTTAAAATGTTAATGGAAAAAGGCGCATATTCGTTAAATAGTCGGAGTGTTGTTCCGATTATGTCTAGTGTTAACTGAACATCATTATTATGTGGGACCGCACCTAATTTTCATGGGCGTACGCAGTGAGATTCTGAAACAGGTGATGCAAAAAGTGTTTATGATTATGTGAATAATAAAAATGTCCCTAGTATTTTTACATTATTTAAAAAGCAAACTAATTTGAAAACAGCAGCATTTTTTCGTTGATCGCAATTCCAATATATTTTAGATGTTAATTCATTAGATTATTGAAGTAATGTGATGGTTAAAGATGTTGATTCTTGAAAACCAACTAAGAAAACTATTTGAATTAGTAGTAATGATAACATTAAACCTAATCAGATGATTATTGTCAATATTTAATTGCTAAAAAACCAGAATTATCTTTTGTTTATGTTAATGAACCAGATACTGTTGGACATAAGATTGGTCATCAAACAACAGAAATTAAAGCAATGGCGATGCAAGTTGATTTGTGAGTTAAACAGGTTTTAGAAACGATTAGTCATATTCCAAAAATGAAAGATAATACATTATTTGTTTTTATTGCTGATCATGGTGGTAAAGGTCAAGGTGATGATTGTCACGGTAATTTTAATGATTATGAGATTAAAGTACCAGTGTTCTTTTATGGTGCTGGTGTTAAAAATACAGGGCAGTTTTTAGAGCAAACTATTCAATATGATATTACAGCCACATTGGCTTGATTAATGGAGTTGGATAGACCTGATTATTGACAAGGAAGAGTTATTTATTCACCATTTATTAGTTATCAAGAATATTATGAGGATGTGATATCGGAATGTTAATTATTGAACAAAAAGACTTAAATTTATTTCGAATTATGCATAATGATAAATGATTGTATAAGGTTTTTTCTTTGCCCAAAGCATTGCAAATTGCTAAAGAATATCAAAAGAAAATTAATAAATCGTTAACAATTAAAATAATTTTACAAAATCAATAATTAGCAAGTAACTGATTAAAAGCTGATAGAAAATTTTGGTAATAGTACTCTTAGTAAAGAGTACTATTTTATTTGCTTTTAATTAATAGACTTCTTGCATAACCTATTAAAAAAATTACAAATATTTGTAAAAAGACAGTAATAGAAAAATATAATTTTAATTAATTATGTCTTTTATCTAAAAAATTAATATTTTGCCACAACAAAAAACGAATTTATTATTTAAATTCTTTAATTTTAAATAAATCTTTTATGTTAAATTAATAATTGCAAATTATAAATTGAGGCAATTAAATTAAATCTTAAACCAAATCTTTTTCTACGATTACGATATTTTTCTGTCATAATTTTAAATTTTTTAAGAATAGCAAAAATATTTTCAATAATAACTCTCATTTTTGAAACTAGTCTATTATGTTGTTTTTGTGCTTTATTTAAATGGTTTTTCTTTGTTTTCTTTGTAGGTATTAGAACATTATTGTGAATTTTTTGTATTCCTTGATAACCACTATCAACTATTAATTTGGTATTTTTTAAAATTGGGATTTTTGATTCTTTAAATAAAGCATAATCATGTTTTTTCCCAAGTGAAAAACTTGTTGCAATAATTTTTCTGATTTCTTGTTCGATAATTACTTGTGTTTTAATGGTGTGTTTTTTCTTTTTACCAGAATAAGATTGTTTTTGTCTTTTTTTGGGCGTTGGATTGGAGTTTCGGTAGCATCAATAATAATAGTTTTATCATTAAAATAATCATTTATTAGTGCTTTTTTACCAGCAAGTTGTTGAAAATCAGAGTTTTTAATTAAAATATCTTCAATTCACTTGATATTCCGATAACAATTAGCTTCACTAATTCCGAAATTTTTACCAAGATGAAAATAAGTCTGATATTCTCGTCAATATGATAAAGTCATCAATAATCTATTTTCTAGTGATAATTTATTAGTTTTACCACCTTTTTTAAATTTTTATATTTCAGCTACTTGTAAAATATCTAACATTTTATTAAAAGTGGATTTTTTTATTCCTGTTAATCTTAACCATTCTTTATCATTAAGAGTATTAAATTTATTATTGTTCATATTTTGATATCCTCATAAATTATATTTTATAAGAATATTTTAATAAAAAAGGTATCGCAAGAAGTCTATTATTTAAATTCTTTAATTTTAAATAAATCTTTTATGTTAAATTAATAATTGCAAATTATAAATTGAGGCAATTAAATTAAATCTTAAACCAAATCTTTTTCTACGATTACGATATTTTTCTGTCATAATTTTAAATTTTTTAAGAATAGCAAAAATATTTTCAATAATAATTCTCATTTTTGAAACTAGTCTATTATGTTGTTTTTGTGCTTTATTTAAATGGTTTTTCTTTGTTTTCTTTGTAGGTATTAGAACATTATTGTGAATTTTTTGTATTCCTTGATAACCACTATCAACTATTAATTTGGTATTTTTTAAAATTGGGATTTTTGATTCTTTAAATAAAGCATAATCATGTTTTTTCCCAAGTGAAAAACTTGTTGCAATAATTTTTCTGGTTTCTTGTTCGATAATTACTTGTGTTTTAATGGTGTGTTTTTTCTTTTTACCAGAATAAGATTGTTTTTGTCTTTTTTTGGGCGTTGGATTGGAGTTTCGGTAGCATCAATAATAATAGTTTTATCATTAAAATAATCATTTATTAGTGCTTTTTTACCAGCAAGTTGTTGAAAATCAGAGTTTTTAATTAAAATATCTTCAATTCACTTGATATTGCGATAACAATTAGCTTCACTAATTCCGAAATTTTTACCACGATGAAAATAAGTCTGATATTCTCGTCAATATGATAAAGTCATCAATAATCTATTTTCTAGTGATAATTTATTAGTTTTACCACCTTTTTTAAATTTTTCTATTTCAGCTACTTGTAAAATATCTAACATTTTATTAAAAGTGGATTTTTTTATTCCTGTTAATCTTAACCATTCTTTATCATTAAGAGTATTAAATTTATTATTGTTCATATTTTGATATCCTCATAAATTATATTTTATAAGAATATTTTAATAAAAAAGGTATCGCAAGAAGTCTATTGTTTAATCATCCTTTAGTATCTCAATATTCGCTATTAGGAGATAATTTTTTATTTTGATAGTATACTTTAACATCATCTTTTGTAAGGATAGGTTCTTGAATTTGTGAATAGTTGTTATTATTTAAATTATTTCATAGATTGGGGGTTATTGCTAATATTGGTATTAAAAAAATTGCTTGTTTCATTTTAATTCCTGCTTTCAGTTTGGATTACTGATATTTAATATGAAAGTATCAGTTATAGTGGCAACTATAATGTGTAGTAATTATCTGACAAATACTATTAATACCAGAAGGTTGTCTTTTAAAAGTTAAGTTAGGAAATATTGTTGATTGTAAGGTAATGTCACTGTAAAATACGAATAACATTTATGGATGAGAAAATTCTGGTTTTCACATTTCTTGATGTTCATATTTAATGTTACCAGTGAAGTCATTGTCGGGTACTAATGCCTTGTGATAATTACTAAGTTTTAAAGACTTAATTTTTAAAGAACCAACTTGTTGTTTAATAATATTATTGAATTCTTTATTAATAAGTGGTTTTAAATCAGTAGCAGTTTTTCTTAAACTTCCGAGATTAAGTTCAATACTCCCAATAATTTCTTGTGCTGTGGTATATTTATTTAACGCTTTTTGCATATTCGCTTGATATTGTTCTTGTTATTTAAAATTATAAATTTGATTTTCCTTAATTTTATTACATCCATATATATTTAAAACTAATGAAAATCAAATACTACTACTAGTTAGTTTTTTAAGGTATGATGTCATTATCGCTTCCTTTGATAAATAATGTCGCCATTTTCGTTATAAGTTAATAATTCGTGTTCGTTGTATGAAGGAATTTTATTATCATTATTAGTTGCTTCATATCAACAGCCTCGTTTAAGTGGATGAGAATTTTTGTTGAATTGATAAACATATGATAATTGAAAAATTTTTGCTTGTGAATTATTAATACTAGTGGCAGTTAATTTATCATTATTAAAAATGAAAGGGCAACTATTAATGATACTTATTGAAGCATTGTTAGTTTTAAGATAACCTCGTGGTTTATTTAAAACTTGGCTTGTATTTCCGTTTTTAACGAGAATATCACCAATAAAGTTATCATATTGATTTTGACTCATTGATTGTACCTCACGAAAATAAAAGGTTTGATTGTTATTTAACATATCTTGTAATGGTTCACTGGGATTGGAAATCCGACTTCAACTTAAATTTGTTCCTAAATTATTTATTGTTGCTATTAAGATATTTTTTTTAAAATTACTGCTAAAAGTGCATCATCATCATTATTAATTTGCTTTTGATATTTTTTGATAATTTCTGGTTTTAATAACCCTTGTTCATTAACATAAGGTTGATATCATTTTTTAAATTGTAGTTCGGCATTATTAGTTAATTGATTGCAACTTGTTAACCCAATAATATTCATATTGATTATTGTTAATGCAATGATTACTTTTAAATATTTCAAATAAATTGTTAATTACCTCCTTACAATAAAAATACTTATTCTCTCTAAGAAAGAATAAGTAAAAGATGTTAATTTTATTAAAAAATTAAGCATAATTCAGTCTCATTCCTAGGAGAACTCAAAAATTTAAGCAATATAAGGCAGGTCTCCTGACTTAACATCAACCAATAATTATGCCTTCTCAAAAAACCAATTTTTAATGGCGAATATAATTATTGTCCGTATCACAGTTGCTGGGACAGTTTTAGAATAATACTAAATTCCCTTTTCATAATTACAATTAAGTAATTAACCTTACAAACTAAATAGTTGTATATTTTTATTCTATACGATAAAATTTTAGGCACAAGGTAAAATTTTAATAAAATTAAAAATTATTTCATTTTTAATTTTAAAAAATAAAAGTGGTGAAAACAATGAAAATTACTAAGAGTGTGTTTCTTAAAGGTGCTATTAATAAGGAACAATGAATTGATGATGAGATTAGTGAAGTATTGTTATTAGGACGAAGTAATGTTGGAAAATCAACATTTATTAATTGTTTATGTAATAATAAACAATTAGCAAAGGTGTCTAGTTCGCCTGGTAAAACACAAATGCTTAATTTTTTTGCTATTAATGATAATGAATTTCGTTTTGTTGATTGCCCTGGTTATGGTTTTGCAAAAATAAGTAAGAGTATTAAAAAACAATTTGTTAAAATGATGGATACTTATTTATTAGAGCGAAAAAATTTAAAGTTAGCAATCTTATTATTAGATTTAAGACGAATTCCTAATGCTGATGATTTAGTAATGTTTAATTTTTTACGAGAACGAAATATTAATATTCTCATTGTTACTACGAAGTTAGATAAACTAAAAAAAAATGATATTGGAAAGCAAGAAAAAATAATTAAACAAACATTGCTGATTATTAATGATATTGACATTATTAAAACATCAAGTATTAGTAAAATGGGTTATGATGCTGTTCTTGAAAAAATTACTGAATATATTTAAAAACTAAGTTTAGAGGTAGAGTTATAATGAAATTAAGAAAGATCAAGTCAAATAGCAATCTTTGTCATCAGAAGCATTTAACACATACTGATAAACAACATCGTTGATTTGAAATCAAAGAAATTTTACGCTCAGTTTTTGCTATTTTATTAGTTATTCCGATGTGAATATCAATGGGTAAAGTAAATCCATTAGCAGTATATTTTGGAAATCCAATTATTCAATTAATGCTTGCGAGTATTGTCCAGTTTATTTTAGGATTTAATTTTTATAAAGCCTGATATCAAGAATTGTTTCAACAACGACGAGTCGGTATGTATTCATTAATCATTTTGTCGTCTTTGGTGGCATTTATTTATAGTATTTATTTAATTGTTTTGATGTTACAATATTAACCATATGGTAAGCAACATATTATTGGTTTATTTCAAGGAATTAGTCATCAACAATTAATGAATTATATGATGATTGATAATAAATTTCAACATATGTATTTTGAGATTGGGGCTTCAATTATAGCTTTTGTTTTAGTCGGCGATGCAATATCGCAAATAGTTCGTAATCGTGCGATTGATGGCTTACAAGATTTAATAGGTTATGCAAGAAGTCTAATGTCGTTACAAGTAAAAGAGGCGACTATTTTTAAAGAAAATAATAAATATGTAACAATTGCTGCTATTGATATTAAAATTGATGATCAGTTATTAGTTAAAAAGGGTGATAAAATTCCTACTGATGGTGTTTTAATGGGGGAATTAGCATATATTAATGATTCATTAATTACAGGTGAAAGTCAAATTGTAAAAAAAATTGACTGGTGAATTATTAATTGGTGGTTCTGCTAATGCTGTTGAAGCTTTTATAATGCGAGCAACAAAAATTGGTAATGAAACGATATTAGCAAGTATTATTAATAAAGTAGAACAATTGCAACAACAAAAAACCAATTTACAAAAGATTGCTGATAGGATTGCGGCGATTTTTGTTCCTTTTGTTTTAGGGTTAGCATTATTAGTTTTTTTTAGTTTATGCTTTTATTTTACCGTTATTTAATTTATCATTTATTATGTCTGATCCTTATGGTATTGCTATTAAAACTGCAATTTCAACATTAATTATTGCTTGTCCTTGTGCTTTGGGATTAGCAACACCTTTAGCAATAACTGTGGGAATTGCAAAGTCAACCCAAGAAGGAATTATTTTTAATAAAGTTCATGCTTTTGAAAAAATTAATCAAATTGATATTGTTGCTTTTGATAAAACCGGAACTGTTACTGATGGCAAATTAAGTATTAAGGCTATTTATGGTGAAGAAAAGCATATTACTTTTGCTGTGAGTTTAGAAAATTTATCAGCGCATCCAATTGCTACTGCTTTTAAAGCATACCAAGAAGCATATAATATTAGTAAAGTATCCTTGACGGATGTGAAAGAAACTATTGGTTTTGGCATTCAAGGGTTATGTAATAAACAGCGAGTTACGATTTCTTCGGTTACTAAATTATTAGAAAAAAATTTGTTTTAGCAGTTCCTTTACAAAGAATTGTTGAAAAAAGCAAAGAAATTAATCAATTGATATTGGGGTTAGCAATTGATAAAGTTATTGTAACTTTATTTGTGTTAGAGGATCAGATTAAGTTAAATGCGATTAAAACGGTTGCTAAGTTGAAGCAAGAAGGTATTGAAGTTTATATGATTAGTGGTGATAATGAAGTTATTACTAGAGGAGTTGCTACTGCTATTGGTATTGAGCATTACTTTGCTAATATTCAACCATTAGATAAAGCTAATCTTATTAAGAAATTGCAAAAACAAGATAAAAAAGTGGCTTTTGTTGGTGATGGTGTTAATGATAGTATTGCTTTACAACAAGCTGATTTATCAATTGCGATGGGAACAGGAGCGGAAATCGCAGTTAATCTTAGTGATATTATTATCATTAAACCTGATGTTTTAAATATTTATAAAGCGATTGTGTTAACGAAGCAAACAAGAAGGGTTATTTGAACTAATTTTATGTGAGCATTTTGTTATATCCTTATTGCCTTACCAGTAGCAATGTTATCTGGTTGATTTTGAATATCAATTCCTAATTTTGAATTTGCAATTTTTGCAGCCGCGGCGATGGCATTTTCTGATCTTACTGTTGTTTTAAATTCATTATATTATCGTTGAAAAAAGATTAAATATTAGACTTCTTGCGATACCTTTTTTATTAAAATATTCTTATAAAATATAATTTATGAGGATATCAAAATATGAACAATAATAAATTTAATACTCTTAATGATAAAGAATGGTTAAGATTAACAGGAATAAAAAAATCCACTTTTAATAAAATGTTAGATATTTTACAAGTAGCTGAAATAGAAAAATTTAAAAAAGGTGGTAAAACTAATAAATTATCACTAGAAAATAGATTATTGATGACTTTATCATATTGACGAGAATATCAGACTTATTTTCATCTTGGTAAAAATTTCGGAATTAGTGAAGCTAATTGTTATCGCAATATCAAGTGAATTGAAGATATTTTAATTAAAAACTCTGATTTTCAACAACTTGCTGGTAAAAAAGCACTAATAAATGATTATTTTAATTATAAAACTATTATTATTGATGCTACCGAAACTCCAATCCAACGCCCAAAAAAAGACAAAAACAATCTTATTCTGGTAAAAAGAAAAAACACACCATTAAAACACAAGTAATTATCGAACAAGAAACCAGAAAAATTATTGCAACAAGTTTTTCACTTGGCAAAAAACATGATTATGCTTTATTTAAAGAATCAAAAATCCCAATTTTAAAAAATACCAAATTAATAGTTGATAGTGGTTATCAAGGAATACAAAAAATTCACAATAATGTTCTAATACCTACAAAGAAAACAAAGAAAAACCATTTAAATAAAGCACAAAAACAACATAATAGACTAGTTTCAAAAATGAGAATTATTATTGAAAATATTTTTGCTATTCTTAAAAAATTTAAAATTATGACAGAAAAATATCGTAATCGTAGAAAAAGATTTGGTTTAAGATTTAATTTAATTGCCTCAATTTATAATTTGCAATTATTAATTTAACATAAAAGATTTATTTAAAATTAAAGAATTTAAATAATAAATTCATTTTTTGTTGTGGCAAAATATTAATTTTTTAGATAAAAGACATAATTAATTAAAATTATATTTTTCTATTACTGTCTTTTTACAAATATTTGTAATTTTTTTAATAGGTTATGCAAGAAGTCTATTATATTAATTAAGTATCATTTTTTATATTTCTTAATGTTTGATATAATTATTGAAAATAAGTAGGAGAGAATTAATGAAATCATTAAATAAAAAATATGAGCATTTTGAAGTAGAAAATGGTAAGTATGATTATTGATTAGAAAAACGATTATTTAGTGCTGATAATATTAATAATAAACCTGTTTTTAGTATGATTTTGCCTCCACCTAATATTACTGGTAAATTACATTTGGGTCATGCTTGGAATAATACTTTACAAGATGTTATGGCGCGTTATAAAGTTTTAACTGGTTATGGTGTTACTTGATTTCCGGGAATGGATCATGCGGGGATTGCTACCCAAGTAAAAGTTGCTGAAAGAATATGAGATGAAGAGAAAAAACGGATTACTAGTTCTTCTCGTGATCAGTTTATTACTAAAGTTAATTCGTGAAAGGATGAATATGCTAAGATAATTCGTGAGCAATGAGCAAAATTAGGATTAGCATTAGATTATCGTTATGAGAAATTTACTTTGGATAGTGATGTTAATCAGTTAGTTAATGAAACATTTGTTAAATTATATAATGATGGTTTAATTTATCGTGGCAAAAAAATTATTAATTGAGACCCACAATTAAAAACAGCGTTATCAAATATGGAAGTAACTTATAAAGAAGTTCAAGGTAAAATGTATTATCTTAATTATCCCTTAGTAGATAGTGATGAAATGATTACAATTGCCACAACAAGACCAGAAACGATGTTTGCTGATCAAGCCTTAGTTTTTCATCCTAATGATGTTCGTTATCAAAAGTATCTTCATAAAGAAGTTATTAATCCGGTTAATAAACAAAGAATTCCGATAATTGCTGATGAATACATTGTAATGGAATTTGGAACAGGAATAATGAAATGTACGCCTGCTCATGATTTTAATGATTATCAAATTGCTAAAAGACATAATTTGGATTTAATTATTTGTATGGATTCTGGTGGCATAATGAATGCCACAGCTTTACAATATGAGGGATTAGACCGTTTTGTTTGTCGACAGCAGTTAATAGGTGATTTAGAAAAACAAAATTTAGTTGTTAAAATTGTTGATTTTGTTCATCAAGTAGGATATTCAGAACGCAGTGATGTTATTATTGAACCATATTTATCAGAACAATGATTTGTTAAAATGCAACCATTAGTAAATAAAGCTTTAAAATTACAAAATAGTGCTGATGCGATTTTGTTTTATCCATCAAGATTTGCAAATATTTTAGATCAATGGTTAGAAAATATTCAGGATTGATGTATCTCCCGACAATTATGATGGGGTCATCAATTGCCAGTATGATATCATCAAGATACTAAGGAAATTATTGTGGCCATAACACCTCCTAATAAAGAAGAATGAGTACAAGATAGTGATGTTTTAGATACTTGATTTTCTAGTGCTTTGTGACCTTTAATATTTGCGCAACAAAATAATGATAAATTATTTTTTAAAAAATATTTGCCAAATTCCTTGTTAGTTACTGGTTATGATATTATTTTCTTTTGAATTAGTCGGATGATTTTTGAATCATTATATTTAGTTAATAAAAAACCTTTCAAAGCAGTATTAATTCATGGTTTAATTCGTGATGAACAAGGAAGAAAAATGTCAAAATCTTTAGGTAATGGGATTGATCCAATGGATATTATTACTGAGTATGGTGCTGATAGTTTACGATTTTTTTTATTAACTAATAGTACTCCGGGGCAAGATTTACGATTTAGTATTACTAAAGTTCGTTCTTCGTGAAATTTTATCAATAAACTTTGAAATGCTAGCAGATATGTGCTTTTAAATTTAGCCGATGATTTTAAGCCAGTGAATAATATTTTAGATTTACAATTAGAAGCTGTTGATTATTGAATTTTAAATAATTTTAATTTTGTTCTTGAAAAAGTGCAAGCAAATATGGAGAAATATGAATTTGTTGTTAGTGGTAAATATCTTTTTAATTTTGTTTGAGATGATTTTTGTTCTTGATATATTGAGTTATCAAAAAGTAATTTACAAAATCCTAAAACTAAAATGGGGTCAATTCAAGTCTTATTTTATCTTTTAAAACAAATTATTATTTTATTGCATCCTTTAATTCCTTTTGTAACTGAAGAAATTTATCAAAAAATGTTTAATAATGGCAAATCAATTATGGAAGAAAAATATCCGATAGTTTTAGAAAATATTGCTCCCGTAAATTATTTAGTTAACGTTATTAATATTACAACAGTTATTAGAGAATTACGAGCAACAAGAAATATTAAGCATCACATTGCTTTGAATTTTAATTTAAATTCTGATAATCAAGATTATCAGAAATATGCTCAGGAAATTAATGGTTTTTTGCAAAAGTTAACTAATAGTCAAATGACAACTATTAATGAGAAAATATCTCATTTAGGACAAACAATCGCGCTTCCTTTAATTGATGGAACAATTGATGTTTTTTTAGATATGACAATTAATAAAAAAGAACAACAATTATTTATTCAAAAGCAGTTACAAGATATTCATTATGAGTTAGAACGAAGTAAAACAATATTAAATAATGAACAGTTTTTAAATAAGGCACCAATTGCAAAAGTTAATGCTGAAAAGCATAAATATGAACAGTATGAAGAATTATATAAACAATTGCAAAAAAAATTACAAGACATTTTATCTTAGTTATTAATAAATATTTTAAAGGAAATTCATTATTTTATAAGTAATTTAATTACGGGTGAAAAAATGAAGAAAACTAAAATTATTATTTTTGCTATTATAATAATTATTCTTATTTTAATGGGATTTTTATTATTGCATTTTTTTATTAATGCTGATATTAATATTGTAAAACCACAACCAAATATTGTTACTAAATCAAGTATTGAGATTAATTTTTTAGTTAAAAATAATTTTGCCATTGCTAAGAAATATTTTGCCAAAAAAGATTAGTATTAGTAAAAATGAACAAAAAATTAATAAACATCGCTTAGTGGACATTATTTTTTATTATCAAGTGCCGTTGTATTATTTTCAGCCCTTGGCAGCAAAAAAAATTATTACAAGTTATTTACAATGATATTACTATTGAATTAGAGCCATTTTCGCAAGATGTTGCTAAAGTTTATATTGAAGATGTTACTATGTATTTTTTGCAAGGCATTTTAAAGTTAGAACGACGCATTATTAATGACATTGTGAATATTTTATTATCTTCTTTATCCATTCAAGTTCGGTGACAAACTTTAGAGAAATATTTACACGATAGTAAATTAAATAAATATTATGAAATTATTTTGCAGTTAATATGAGTTTAAAAATATTTCCAACAATTATTTTGATTATTTGCTGGTTGTTGTTAATAACAAATGTTAGTTATTATTCGTTATTATTAACAGGCGTAGCAATATTAGGCTTTGTGTTTTATAATATGAAATTTTATTGAAAATATTTCTTTTTTATTGTTATTTTTTTATTTATTGTGTTAATTTTTTTACTAGTAATTAAAACTATTGTTTTTGAAAATCATAGTTCTGAGCAATGATTAACTGTTAAAGTTGTCCAAAAATATTGTAATTATTATGTTGTTGAATATCAAAAAAATTATTTAATGATAAAAAAATATTTTTTTAATATTAGTTTAAATATTGCTGATCAAGTTAAAATTAAAGGCATAATATTTAAGCATCAAGCAATTAATAATTTTCATCAATATAATTTGGGTTGAGATTATTATGGTAAGCATATTGTTGGTGAAATTAAATTAACTAATAAGCAGTATTTTCATTATGAAGCGTTCACATTACGAAATTATATTTGAAAATGATTACAACAGTATGATTATAATAATTTGTTAGATTTTTTTCTTTTGCAAAATTATTCTGATAATCATTCTGAGTTATTAGCAATGTGACAAAAATTAAATATTAGTCATTTATTAGTAGTTAGTGGTTTTCATATTAATTTACAAATAACATTATTGCGTTGGGTTTTATGTAAGTTAATTAAAAAAAGTATTTTGCGAAATAGTATTATTTTTGCTTGATTAAGTTTTTATGTTTATTTATTAAATTGACAATTATCAGCATTAAGAGCATTGTTATATTGAACAGGTTCATATATTAATAAAATTTTTAAATTAAATATTTCATCATTAGATTTATGAGCAGTAATTTGCTGTTTTTTTCTGATAATGAATCCCTTGGTACTTTATCAAACTAATTGGCAATTTTCATTTTTAATTAGTTTAATAATAATTTATGTTAATCAAATTTGTTGAAATTTTAATAAAATTATGAAGTTATTATTTACGCAATTAACTATTAGTATTATTACTTTGCCAATAACGATATATATGCAAGGTCATATTAATTTATTATTTTTAGTTCATCAAATTATTTTTAGTAGTTTAGTTCAAATTTTTTATTATTTTTTTTCTTGTTATTATTTGAATTAAACCGTTATTACTTTTTTTACATTATCTTTATCAAGGAATTTTAATATTTACTTATTTTTTAGTTTCAACAACGATATTTTTCCATTTAACAGAAATGCCAATGTGATTTTATTTTATATATTAGACTTCTTGCATAACCTATTAAAAAAATTACAAATATTTGTAAAAAGACAGTAATAGAAAAATATAATTTTAATTAATTATGTCTTTTATCTAAAAAATTAATATTTTGCCACAACAAAAAATGAATTTATTATTTAAATTCTTTAATTTTAAATAAATCTTTTATGTTAAATTAATAATTGCAAATTATAAATTGAGGCAATTAAATTAAATCTTAAACCAAATCTTTTTCTACGATTACGATATTTTTCTGTCATAATTTTAAATTTTTTAAGAATAGCAAAAATATTTTCAATAATAATTCTCATTTTTGAAACTAGTCTATTATGTTGTTTTTGTGCTTTATTTAAATGGTTTTTCTTTGTTTTCTTTGTAGGTATTAGAACATTATTGTGAATTTTTTGTATTCCTTGATAACCACTATCAACTATTAATTTGGTATTTTTTAAAATTGGGATTTTTGATTCTTTAAATAAAGCATAATCATGTTTTTTCCCAAGTGAAAAACTTGTTGCAATAATTTTTCTGGTTTCTTTTTCGATAATTACTTGTGTTTTAATGGTGTGTTTTTTCTTTTTACCAGAATAAGATTGTTTTTGTCTTTTTTTGGGCGTTGGATTGGAGTTTCGGTAGCATCAATAATAATAGTTTTATCATTAAAATAATCATTTATTACTGCTTTTTTACCAGCAAGTTGTTGAAAATCAGAGTTTTTAATTAAAATATCTTCAATTCACTTGATATTCCGATAACAATTAGCTTCACTAATTCCGAAATTTTTACCAAGATGAAAATAAGTCTGATATTCTCGTCAATATGATAAAGTCATCAATAATCTATTTTCTAGTGATAATTTATTAGTTTTACCACCTTTTTTAAATTTTTCTATTTCAGCTACTTGTAAAATATCTAAAATTTTATTAAAAGTGGATTTTTTTATTCCTGTTAATCTTAACCATTCTTTATCATTAAGAGTATTAAATTTATTATTGTTCATATTTTGATATCCTCATAAATTATATTTTATAAGAATATTTTAATAAAAAAGGTATCGCAAGAAGTCTAGTGTTTAACAAGCTTTGTTAGTAAATTTTATTTTTTAATTAGATAAAGATTTTAATAATTTTAAACTTAGTATATCCCCTATATAGAAATTTCTACACTTTAACATCCGCATCCTACCCTTGGAACTAATTTAATAGCGTGTATATTTTTAGGAAATCCACCCATTCATTTTTTTATTGCAAAACGAAACAAATTGCTATAGCTAATAGGGTGTTATCTATCAACTGGTAAACTTCTTTTGGTTATGGCGACCACTCACAATTTATCGTGCTTTAATACATACCAACATTATTAATTCACTTGTATTTAATTTTCAAAGAACAAATTTTAACACCTTATAAAATAAAAAGACAATCATTGCTGACTGTCCTTAATACTTATTCAAACCTTTTCCCACCTAACAAAACTTTATGCGCCCATTTTCAACAACTTGCTGGTAAAAAAGCACTAATAAATGATTATTTTAATGATAAAACTATTATTATTGATGCTACCGAAACTCCAATCCAACGCCCAAAAAAAGACAAAAACAATCTTATTCTGGTAAAAAGAAAAAACACACCATTAAAACACAAGTAATTATCGAACAAGAAACCAGAAAAATTATTGCAACAAGTTTTTCACTTGGGAAAAAACATGATTATGCTTTATTTAAAGAATCAAAAATCCCAATTTTAAAAAATACCAAATTAATAGTTGATAGTGGTTATCAAGGAATACAAAAAATTCACAATAATGTTCTAATACCTACAAAGAAAACAAAGAAAAACCATTTAAATAAAGCACAAAAACAACATAATAGACTAGTTTCAAAAATGAGAATTATTATTGAAAATATTTTTGCTATTCTTAAAAAATTTAAAATTATGACAGAAAAATATGGTAATCGTAGAAAAAGATTTGGTTTAAGATTTAATTTAATTGCCTCAATTTATAATTTGCAATTATTAATTTAACATAAAAGATTTATTTAAAATTAAAGAATTTAAATAATAAATTCATTTTTTGTTGTGGCAAAATATTAATTTTTTAGATAAAAGACATAATTAATTAAAATTATATTTTTCTATTACTGTCTTTTTACAAATATTTGTAATTTTTTTAATAGGTTATGCAAGAAGTCTAATATAAAATTTAAAAATACGAAATTATTCGTATTTTTATTTTGTTTTTTTAAGATTGCAATTGTTATTGGAAAAACTGAACTTTTTTATATATAATTACTATTAAACATATATAGAAACGAGGACATATTATGGAGTTGAAAGCTATTGGTGCTTCAAATGGAATTGCCATTGCTAAAGTATATAAGTTAATTGAACAACGAATTGAAGTTGAAAAAGAACAAGTTACTAATATTGAAGAGCAATTACGAAATTTAGAACAAGCATTTAATGTATCGCTTACTGAAATTCGGAAATTGTATACTGAAACTCTTAAAAAACTTGGTGAAGATAAAGCTAAAATTTTTATGGCTCATGAGCAAATTATTAGTGATCCCACTATTATTGATGAAATAAAACAGATGATTACTAGTGAACAAGTTACTAGTTCGTATGCGAGTTTTGTTGTTGCTAATAAATATATTGCGATGTTTAAAGCGATGGATGACGCTTATATGCGCGAAAGAGCAAGCGATATTGAAGATGTTACTAATCGTTTAATTAAGCATTTATTGGGAATAAAAATTCAAGATTTAGCAATTATTGATGAAGAAGTAATTATTGTTAGTTCTGATTTAACACCATCGCAAACGGTGCAATTAAATCCGGAATTTGTGAAAGGATTTCTTTGTGATATTGGTGGTAGAACTTCGCATGCGGCGATTATGGCGCGTAGTTTAGAAATTCCGGCGATTGTAGGATTAAAAGATATTACTAGTAAAGTAGAAAATGATGAACTAATTATTATGGATGGAAAAACTGGTGTTGTCATAACTAATCCTAGTAGTGCTCAACAAGTTGAATGAAAAGAATTGCAAACGCAATGAAAAATTAAGCAACAACAATTGCAAAAATATAAGGATGAACCAACGATAACTTTAGATGGGCATAAAGTTACTTTAGAAGGAAATATTGGTTCTTTTCACGATGTTGATAGTGTTATTGATAATGGTGGTAATGGAGTGGGATTATTTCGTTCGGAATTTTTATATATGAATAGTAATCAATGACCAACAGAGGAAGAACAGTTCCAAGCATATAAAGCTGTCTTAGAGAAAATACCTAATGATATGGTTGTTATTCGGACACTTGATATTGGTGGTGATAAGCATTTATCGTATTATCAGTTTGAATCGGAAATGAATCCCTTTTTAGGTTATCGCGCAATTCGTTTGTGTTTAGATCAGATTGATGTTTTTAAAACGCAATTGCGAGCATTACTAAGAGCATCGGTTTATGGTAAATTAGCAATTATGTTTCCTATGATTGCTACTGTGAATGAGTTTAAAGAAGCTAAAGCCATAACTTTACAATGTAAAGAAGAATTAAAGCAAGAAAATATTGCTGTTAGTGATGATATTCAAATTGGAATGATGGTTGAAATTCCTGTTGCTGCCGTAATGAGTGATATTTTTTCTCAATATGCTGATTTTGTTTCGATTGGAACTAATGATTTAATTCAATATGGAATTGCTGTTGATCGAATGTCACCGAAGGTATCATATTTATATCAACCTTATCATCCAGGAATATTAAGACTAATTAAAATGACAATTAATGGTGCTCATTTAAATAAGAAATGAGTTGGAATGTGTGGCGAAATGGCAGGAGAAATTTTGGCATTACCATTATTATTAGGAATGGGATTAGATTACTTTTCAATGTCATCAACATCAATATTAGAAGCAAGAAAAATTATTAATAGTTTAACTAAAAAAGAGACAGTTGTTCTTGTGAATGAGGCTTTAAAATGTCATAATGAAAATGAAGTAATTGCTCTTGTTACTAAATTTTTACAAGAAAAGAAATTAATTTAATGTTTTTAAATATGATATTGGCAACTACAACAATAAATAAGAATATGGGTATTGCTTTAACTGTTAGTTGTCTTATTTTGACAATTTTATGTTTTGTTATTCATTGACTATTAGTAACAAAATATTTTTCAAAAGTTGTTTATAAGGATACATTGTGATTTTTTATTAAGAAAAATATTTTCTTTTTATGTGGATGTATGTTTACTCTTGGGTTTATCGCTTCCTTAATTTCTGTATTGAGAATATTTAGTTAAAAGATATATGATAAGAAAGGATACATTATGATTTATTCACATCGTGCTTTAGAAAAAAAGTGACAAGAGTATTGAAAAAATAAACAAATATTTAAGACGCCTAGTAATATGGCAACTAAAAAAACTTATATTCTTGATATGTTTCCATATCCATCTGGTGCTGGATTACATGTTGGTCATTTAAAAGGTTATATTGCTACTGATGTAATGGCGCGATTTCGTAAGATGCAAGGTTATGCTGTTTTGCATCCTATTGGTTGGGATGCGTTTGGTTTACCAGCTGAACAGTATGCTTTAAAAACAAAAAATAATCCTGTAAGTTTTACTTTGGAAAATATTAGTAATTTTCGTCATCAATTGCAACGCTTAGGTTTTTCTTATGATTATAATAAAGAAATAAATACTACTGACCCTAATTATTATCAATGAACACAATGAATATTTTCACAAATTTATAAAAAAGGTTTAGTTCAATTAAAATGAAGTGATGTTAATTGATGTGAAAAATTAGGAACAGTTTTAGCTAATGAAGAGGTTTTAGTTATTGAAGGAAAAATGGTTTCTGAAAGAGGTCATTATCCGGTTATTAAAAAACCAATGCAACAATGAGTTTTAAAAATAACTAATTATGCTTCAAGACTATTAAAAGGATTAGATGATTTAGATTGACCTAATTCCGTTAAAGAATTACAAAGAAATTGAATTGGTGAACGATTAGGGGCATTAGTGGATTTTAAAATTCAAAATTCATTAGAAAAAATTTCAGTTTTTACTACAAGGTTGGATACGATTTTTGGTGTTAGTGCTATTATTTTAGCACCAGAGCATCCATTAGTAGTTTCGCTTACTATTAATAATAATGAGCAACAAATGAATGAGTATTTATCAGAAGTTAAAATGAAAACTGATTTAGAACGCCAAGAGTTAAATAATGATAAACAAGGGGTATTTACGGGTAGTTATGCGTTGCATCCGTTAACAAATGAATTACTTCCGATTTGAGTTGCTGATTATGTATTATATCATTATGGAACAGGAGCAATAATGTGTGTTCCCGCACATAGTGGTGAAGATTATCATTTAGCATTAAAATATAATTTACCAATAAAGATTGTTATTGAAAATGATAATATGAAAATGCCAATAACTGGTAATGGTATTCATATTAATTCTCAGTTTTTGAATGGACTAAATAATGAACAAGCCATTAGTAAAATTATTAATGTTTTAGAAGCAAAGGCAATCGCTAAAAAACATACAACTTATAAATTACGCGATTGATTGTTTTCTCGCCAAAGATATTGAGGTGAACCGTTTCCAATTATTTTTTGAGATGATGGTACGACTGGTTTAGTTGATGAGTTAGATTTACCGGTAATGTTACCATTAACAAATAATATTGTTTTAACAGTTAATGGTCAGTCGCCATTGGCAAATATGGTTGATTTTGTTAATGTTACTAGAAACGATGGTGTTAAAGGGAAAAGAGATACAAATACAATGCCACAATGAGCAGGTAGTTGTTGATATTATTTAGCATATATTTTGAAACAAGATGATGGTAGTTTTATTCCCTTAAATAGTAAAACCGCATTTAAATTATTAGAACAATGATTACCAGTTGATTTGTATGTTGGTGGTCAAGAACATGCGGTGTTGCATTTATTATATGCTCGATTTTGACATCAAGTATTGTATGATTTAAAAGTTGTTCCAACGCCAGAACCTTTTATGAAACTTGTTAATCAAGGAATGATTTTAGGTGTTGATGGTGAAAAGATGTCAAAATCAAAAGATAATGGTGTTAATCCTGATGATATCATTATGACGCATGGTGCTGATGCTTTACGCGTTTATGAGATGTTTATGGGACCATTAACAGCATCAATGCCATGAAATATTCAAGGTATTGATGGTACAAGGAGATGATTAGATCGGATTTATCGTTTAGTAACTGAACATCTTGCTTGAATTATTAAAAATAATGATGGTCAAATGGATAAAATTTATCATCAAACAGTGTTTAAAGTAACTACTGATTTGGAAAATTTAGGTTTTAATACGGCGTTATCATCATTAATGGTTTTTGTTAATGCTTGTTATAAAACAAAGCAAATTTATTTACCTTATTTTTTAGGATTTATCAAAATGTTAAGTTTATTTGCTGTGCATTTAGCAGAAGAACTATGATTAATATTAGCCCAAGAAAATAGTGTAGCTGTTCAAAAATGACCTGAATATGATGCTAAGTATTTAGTGAAAGATGAAGTTGTTGTTATTATTCAGGTTAATGGTAAATTACGAGGAAAATTAAATGTTGTGCCGAATTTATCACAAGAAGAAATTTTAAAAATTATTCAAAATGATGACTATTTACAAAAAATTTTATATCAATATGAAATTAAACAAACAATATTTGTAATGAATAAAATTATTAACTTTGTTACTAAAGTAGTGGATAAACACGATGATTAAGCGAGCGATTATTTTTGCGGCCGGAGTTGGCAGAAGATTAAAATTAAATCATCAACATAAATCATTATTAAATATTAATGGTGAAATTTTAATTGAAAAAATAATAAATAATTTATTAGTGGCTAAAATTAATGAAATTATTGTTATTACTGGTTATCGTCATCAAGATTTTTTATATTTAGTTGATAAGTATGTGCAAGTTAAGCTTGTTCATAATACGCAATATGAAAATGGTTCTAGTGCCTATGCTGGTTATTTAGTTAAAGATTACTTACAAGATAATACAATTATTATTAGTGGTGATATGGTAATGGGGCGAAATTTTTTTATGAATTTAACAGCAAAATCAATTATGTGTGCCGTTAAACGAGTAACTAAAAAGATTGATTGAGTGTATAATATAGGTAATAACAATAATATTATTGGTTATGAAAAAAGTAATAATATGCATAAGCTATTATTAGGTGAATGGTCATTGTTAGATGAACGATGAGCAAAGGCGATTAGAGAACAATTGCAAATTAAGTTTGCTGAAAATGAGATTTCTCAATATCAAATGGTGGATATTCTTATTGCTAGTGCTTTAAAAAATAAAATTGTTATTACTCCTTATATATTAAGTGAAGATGACCAATGAGATATTGATACACCAGAAGATTTAGAAATTTCAGTTGCTAAAACGATAAAAATTTCATAGTTATTATTGATATATTTAGTTTAAAGAGATTGTAAAAATTTCTTAGATTAACTAAATAATATTTGATTTAGTTATTAAAAATAGAGTGGAGGTTATTGCTTGAATTTTAAAATAAAAAATTTTTTAGAATTTATTTTTAAATTTAAATAGAAAAGGAACGGTTTATATGTCGTCAAAGCTTGGATTTAAAAAGTCTTTAGCTAGTTTTTGGAGTAACTTTAAAGAAAAAAGTCAAGGTGTTCTTCAAAAATTATCTAAAGCATTTATGTTGCCAATTGCGTTGTTACCAATTGCGGGATTATTTTTAGGAATTGGAGCAACAATTGAAACACTTGCTAAAAATGCTGATGCAGAAGCTTGAGAAACTTTTGGAACATTTTTAAAAATGATGGGTGATGTCCCATTTGCTAATTTACCAGTATTATTTGCAATTTCAGTTGCAATTGCTTTTACTAATGATGCGGGAGTTGCAGGTTTAACCGCATTAATTGGGTTTCTAATTTTTGTTGTTGTAATTGCGGTCTTTATGAATCAAGCGGTAATAAACTATAACTATGTTTTATCATATGTTGATGATGCGGGTAAAGATCAGAAGATTGTAGTTTCATTAAAGGAATTATATACGGTAAAAGATTTAATACCAAAATTAACTGCTGAATTTAGTAAATTATTAGGAGGAACATTGGGTGGAAAACCAATTGATGATACTTTTTATCAAGTAATATCGTCAAATGAAACGCCAATTAACTATAATTTATGATTTTGAAAAGGTGATTTAGCAGTTGATAATAAATTAACGACATCAATTTTAGGTATTGGACCAACACTAAATTCAGGAGTATTTGGAGGAATTATTGTTGGGGCGTTAGTTGCTTTTCTTTACAATCGCTTTTATCTAACAGAATTACCTTCTTACATTAGTTTTTTTAGTGGCGTAAAATTTGTCCCAATTGTGGTATTCTTTGCTGTTATTCCCTTGGCGTTTATTTTTATTTTAATATGACCGCCAGTTGGAGCAGCATTTAATTGATTTGGGCGTTCATCAGGAACATTACCTGTGGGATTAGATTCATTATTTTTTGGATTAATTGAACGGTCATTAATTCCTTTTGGATTGCATCATGTGTTTTATGCACCATTGTGATGATCTGGTGCTGGTGGAGCGATTAGTGACTTTGCTAGTACGGGGGATGTAGCTAATCCATTAACTTTAACAGCTGTTGGTGACCAAACAGGATTTATGGCAGTTATTGCTGATGGAAAATTAGCATTGCAAGATATGTGAGGTCGGGGATTACGACTAGGACGATTCCAAGCAGGTAAGTTTCCCTTTATGATGTTTGGATTGCCAGCCGCTGCCGCCGCTATGGCATTGACGGTACCTAAGGAAAATCGAAATACAGCATTAGGAGTATATGCTTCTGCTGGATTAACCAGTTTCTTAACAGGAATTACTGAACCGTTAGAATTTAGTTTCTTATTTGTGGCTCCGTGGTTATTTTATGGGATTCATGTGCCATTAGTAGGAATATCATTTATGTTAATGAATGTTTTACAAGTAAAAATTGGAATGACTTTCTCTGGTGGAGTATTAGACTGAATTATTTATGGAATTGTTCCAAGTTTTAGTGGTCAAACAACTAATTGATGAGTTGTACCAATTGTTGGTGCAGCCTATGCAGCGATTTATTTCTTCTTATTTTATTTCTTGATTTTACGATTTAATATTAAAATTCCGGGAAGAGAAGCTGTTGAGGGGCAGATTCATTTATTTACAAAAAAAGATTATCAAGCAGCAAAAAGTCAATCTAAGAATATGTCGCCAATAGAAGATAATATTATTAATGAGAAAAAAGAAAAGATTACCAATAGTAATGAAATGCTAAAAAAAGATAAGAAATCTGGAAAAGTAATCGTTACAGCAGAAAAAATATTAGCTGCTTTGGGTGGGGCAGAAAATATTGAAAATATTGATGCTTGTGCTTCAAGATTGCGAGTGCAAGTCGTTAATATCAATAAAGTTGATGCTGGCGAATTAGAAATTTTAAGTACTAAGCGTATTAAAAAGAGTGGTAAGAAGCAAGTGGCCGTAGTTTTTGGTGGTCAATCAGATATTTGAAAAAATAAAATTAAGGAAATTTTGTATCGCTCTTCTTCCGCATAAAATAGTAAAAAATAATAAATATTTAGTAGTAAATAGTAATTAATTAAGAGTGAATTTAAAAAAAATTAAATTCACTCTTTTTTCAGTTGAATTTAAAAATTAATATGTTTTAATAAGAAAAAGAAGCTGAAAGGATTGATTATTAAATGATGAATGATAAGTTAACTAAGTTATTAATTATTTCGAGTTTATCAATAGGAGTTACAAGCAATTTAGGTATTATTAATAATATTAAAAGTAAAGAAGAAAAATCTGTTGATGTTTTAAATCTTATTACCAATAAAACAGTTGATGAAGAACAATGAGAACAAAATATTAAATTTATCTTAGAAGATTTTATTTTTTCAAAATCGTTGATTTTTAATTGAACTGTTAATACTCTTAAAAAAGATTTTAATATTTCTGAACAACAAAAACAACCATATAATTTTTCTTTAACGGATGCTAAATATTATTATTACAAAATTCTTAATGATGTTAGAAGATTTATTGATAGTCAATTAAATATTCGGTGAAGGGTTGATCTTGAAGTTAAGAAAATTAAATGAAGAGATAGTAATGCGCAGTTAACAGCAGCTTTAATTAGTTCATTTGATTTATATGTTGATCGGCCTTTAACTAGTTATTTAGATGTGTATTTGTGAAGTAATAAAATGCAAAAGCATTATTTAGCAACAGGTCTTAGTTATAATGTTGGATTTAATATTATAAAATAAATTATTAAGGTAAGATGGTGGGATATATCACTTTTGTTTTAATGACAAAAGTGATTTTTTCACATATAATTAAAGATATATATAATATATGAAAGGAAAATAATTAAATGTTTAGTTTTGGTAATTTTTTTAAAAAAAAGCAAATTGAAATTTTATCACCAGTAGAGGGTGAAGTAATTAATATTACTGATGTTGATGATGAGGTGTTTAATGAAAAGATGTTAGGTGATGGTGTCGCATTAATTCCGACTGCTAATGAGTTTTATGCACCGTTTGCAGGTACGATAACTTCAATATTTCCTACGAATCATGCTTATGGAATTCAACATCGAACAAAAGTAGAATGTTTACTACACATTGGTTTAGATACGGTTAATTTAAAAGGTAGGGGGTTTGCACCAAAAGTTAAGCAAGGTCAAAAAGTAAAGGCTAATGAATTATTAGCAGTTGTTAATTGAAGTGAAATTGCTGGTGAGATTAAATCAAATCAATCGCCGTTAATTTTTTTACCTGATAGTTTAAAAGGTAAAAAAATTACTAATATTAAATTAGGTCCTGTTAAATCTGGTGAAGTTATTGCAATAATTCAATAAATTATTTAATAAAAAAGATGAATTCATTGAATTCATCTTTTTTATTAAAATTAGTATTATTTAGAATTATCTTTTAAATAAGTGTCATATAGTTTTTCAACTTCTTCTCAGTTAATAATGTCAAAAAATTTAGTTACATAAGTTTTACGGTCGGTACGATAGTCAATATAATAGGCATGTTCTCAAACATCAATACCGATTAAAGGATAGGATTTTAAAAATCAAGGATTATCTTGGTTAAAGGTGTTAAAAATTTTTAATTTACCATTACGATCAATTAATAATCATGTTCAACCACTACCAAAGACTTGTAAGGCGGCGTCACGCATTTTTTCTTGTCATTTTTCCATTGACCCGTAGGTTTTTTCAATGAGAGTTTTTAATTTACCATTACTAATTGGTTTGTCTTTCGCTAGGATACTAAAAAAGAAATTATGGTTAATTAATCCGCCACCGAATTGGCGAATACCAACATGGCATTCATTTGGTAAGGTTAAATAGTCGCGCATTAATTGATTTAGATCGGTAGGCTGATTGTTATTTTCTAATTTTGCAAGGGTATTATTTAAACCATCTTCATATGCTTTGTGATGTTTGTTGTAATGATAATCCATGGTTTCTTTAGATATAATTGGTTCTAGAGCATCTAACGAATAATTTAATTCTTTTCTTTGAAACATTTATAATTTCCTCCTTTTAATAAATTAATTATATACACATATACTATATAAATGTATAATAATTATATAAGAAAGTAAAAATGGAGTAAGGTTTAAAAGATGAGTTCTGAAAGTTTTTCGCATTCCCAACAATTAAAGTCGTGCAAATGATATTCTCCACAGTATCAAATTCCAAAAACTTTTGTTGATGATTTACAGGTTTATAATTATAAATTGTTTTCTAAAGTTAGTACTTGTTTATTTCTCATAACAGTTTTTGTTTTTCCAATAATTTTTGATTTACTTCGGATCTATGTTTTAAATAATAATAATTATATTTTTTTATTTTTAATTCTTAATTTAGTTTCGTATGGTTTTAGTTTTGGATGATTAATGGTTGAAGATGCAAAAAAATTTATTAATAGTGGTGCTTGAGCAATTTATTTATTTGTAGTTTCCCAAACAGTTAGTACGATTTTATTTGCTATTTTTATTAAAACATCGCCATTATTTTATGAGCAAGTTGGTAATAAAATCAAAATTACGAATGCTGGTTATGCTCTTAGTTCTTTTATCCAAAGCATTACTGGATTAGTAACAATTTTTATAATTTTGTTTTTTAGTAAGCAGTTAGCAAGTAAGATAGGTAATACATTATTTTATAATGTGCTATTAGTTGCTATTGTGATTATTATTTCTTTGTTAATTATTTTTCAAGTTACTACTGTTTTTAAGTTTATTAATGATGCTATTGGTATTAAGAAATCTGCTAATCAAACTGAAATTGAAAAATCTTTAAGTACTATTAGTGGCAAGATTGGTTTATTTATTATGGTTGTTATTACAGCACCATTATTGGAAGAATTAGCAACTAGGCATAGTATTTTTATGTTATCAAGATATCGTTGATTGGGGTTTTTTATTTCTTCTTTTTACTTTGCTTGAATGCATATCCGCTTGGCTGGCGATATTCAAAATATTTTTAGTTATTTAGGTTTTTCTTTGTCGTTGTCGTTACTATTTATTTTTGGTCGTGAGAATGTAACATATCCATTTTTAATTCATTTAATAAATAATTTGATTTCTTATACAGTTTTGGTTGCAACTTAGGATGGTACAATTTGTTATTGATGAAAATGATGCTCATCAAACAATTATTAAATTTATGCGAAAAACTTTTAATACTGTTCCTTTACGACTACTTTATAAGTTATTTCGTTTAAAAAAGATAAAATTAAATGGTGAAGTTATTACTGATTTGAAGTATTATTTAAAACCTAATGATACGATTATTGTTTTAGATAATTTAACTTTCAAAAATGAAGTAAAAAAGCAATTTGCTAGTCAAATTGCTTTAACAATTATTTATGAAGACGAATATATTTTAATTGTTGATAAACCCCATAATGTTTTAATTCACCATCCTGTGGGTGATTGTTTAGATTTAGCAGTTCGTAAGTATTTGCAAATTAATAACAGTTATTCTTTTACTATTAGTCATGTACATCGTTTAGATAAATTAACAAGAGGTTTAGTAATTTATGCGAAAAAGAAAATTGCTTTAAATATTTTTCATCAATTTTGAAATCAAAATAATATTACTAAAAAATATTTAGCGTTATTAGCTACTAATAAGGAATTACCATTAGTTGTTAAAGGTTATATATTTCAAGATATTATGCAAGGAAAAATGGTATTTAGTCCTAAATTAGAATTGCCAAATTGTAAAGTAGCAGTAACGAAGTTTAAAATGTTTAAAAAAGTATTAAAGTTTAGTTGATATGAGATCCAACTGATTACGGGAAGAAAACATCAAATTAGAGCATCTTGTGAATATTTAAAAACACCAATTGTGGGTGACATTAAATATGGTTCTAAATATAATTTAAATGATCGTATTATGCTTTTTGCTTATAAGTTAGAGTTTAAAAATTTACCGGTTCCTTTGGATTATTTAAATAATAAACAATTTGTTTTACCAGATATTGATAAGATATTAGAAATAAATAGCAGAGAAATTAATTAAGTTTGTGATAAAATGATTTAAATTGAAGGGGAATGGCCAATGTATTCAACAAGCAAAAGTTTTTTTAATACACTGTTAGGAATTATTGGAACATTTTTAGGTTCAGTTTTTCAGTTTGTTCTTATTTATTTAATAATTAAATATTATGGGGCGAAGATGAATGGATTAGTACGAACTATTATGGCAATTTCATTTACTATTGGTTTGGCTGAGAGTAGTTTAGGAATTATGGGAATTTTTTATTTGTATCATCCCTTAGCAAAGAAAGATTGAATTACTGTTAATGATATTGTTGGTACGATTAAAAATAATTATATTAAAACGGGGATAATTTATTTATCATTAGTTATTTTTTTAGGTTTAGGCTTTTCTTTGTATGCCTATTGAAATAATGTTAGTGAAATTATTACTGATGATGTTATTCAAGTGATGCCGTTTTGACAATTATGAATTATTATCATATCGTTGTCATTAAAAAATTTAATTTCATTTTTCATTGTTGGTGCTTATGAAAATTTAATTCAAGCAGATAATGGTAATTATTTTAATCGGATTGTGCATTTAACTTGTGATTTATTAGTTTTTACAGGTGTTATTTTGTGAATGTGGATTAGTGCTAGAAATGGCAATCCCAATGCTTATTTACCATTTTTAGTTTATATTTTTCATGGAATTATTAAATCAATTTTAATTTATATTTATGTGAAATTAAAGTATCCATGATTGCAAACTAAAGAGTGAACTAAAAATGATAAATTATTGCAAGAGAGTAACTATGTAGCGGTTAAAAGTTATGCGGTAGCAATTTTTAATAATATTGATTTTGTTTTAATTTCTTTATTTATTGGTTTTCGTACAGCGTCAGCGTATTCCATATATATGACGGTGGCGATAAATATGAGAGTAATTATGCTATTATTTATTACTTCGTTTAAAGACTTTTTTGGTACATGAATTTCTTATCAAGGAAGAATTCGTTGGAATACATTTGTTAAATTTGAATTGTTTGCTTATATGGTGGCTGCTTTTATGTTTGTTGTGCAATTTATTATGTCACCATATTTTGTTAATGGCTTATATGGTGAATTGAAGGTTCAAATGCTAGCAACTGTTAGAAGTTCTAGTAATCCAGAGTTTGAGAATATTGCGATTAAGACTATTTTTGATACCCCACATTTATCGCTAATTTTTGCTATTAATTCAGCATTATTAATGATAACTGAACCGGCGAGTATTTTAATTTATGGTGCGGGAAGACATCGTGAAACTACGAAGCATGCTTATATACAAGTGGTTATTAGTTTGATTATTAGTTTAATTTTAGGGTCAGTTTTTACATATTATTTAAAAGATGCACAGTTAACAATTTATGCTTTAGTATTATCAACAACTTTTGGATTATTTTATCGTTGAATTTATAGTAGTAGTTATACTTGGAAGTATTTAACATATAATAGTAATGCTCGGTTTTGATGAAAGAATTTGGCAATTATTATTATTCCAATGATTTTTTCAATTGTTATTGCTTATAAATTAATTTTTTCTAATCCTTATTATCAATTTGCTAACTATGAACAATTGTCGTCACAATTACGAATTAAAGGAATTATAAAATTATTTATGTTAATTCTTGTTATTTCTGTTCCGGGGATTATGTTATTAGCGGCGATTACTGAACCTTTGCAGTTAATGGCGATATTATCGCGAAGTTCATTAACTAATTGGATTATTGTTCGTTTAAAAAAACAATTGAAAAATAAAGATGATTTTTATACAAAAGATGAATTGATCGCTTTTGATGATCCCGATAAAATTAAAGTTCATAGTATTGAAGCCGAAGATAAATGAAAAGATAATGAGCGAACAAATACTAAAAATAAGCAACAAGCAATTTATACATTAACAGGTAAAAATTAATTTAAGGAGAAAAAAATGAGTTTACAAAAATTTAATGTTCATTTTACAAAGCAAGAGTTACTCACGGGTACAGGAATTGGTGTTATTTCAGCTTTTATGTATTCATTAGCACCATTACTAATTATTTTTTTAGATACGCGAGCATTAAATAGTTTTATTTTAGCAACAATGCAAGAATTTGTTTCTTGAATTTTAGTTGTTTGTCTTACTAATAAACCATTAAAGTTTTTAAAACAAATCTGGAAAAATACTAAAAGTATGTTAGGAATGATTGTAATTATTGCTGGTATTTTTGGTGGTCCGATTGCGCAAGTGTTGTATATTTTATCAATTCAATTGGCAGCCCAAATGAGTGCTACGGCAACAGTGTTAGTAAATATTGCCCCAATTTTTACAGCTTTATTATCAAGGTTATTATTAGAAGAAAGAGTATCTTTTATTGCTTGGGCTGGATTACTTTTAACATCTTTAGCGGTTATTGGTTTGGTTATTTGACAAATTATTACTGAGTTTAATAAAACAATATTAAGTCCTGATCCTAGTGATATTCAACCGTGAGTAAAAGCTACTTGGGCAATAATTTTGTCATTGTTAACGGCGATTTTATATGCAATTGAATCAACAATTCTTCATTTTGCAATGAGTAAGTCTAAAAATAAAATTGATGAGAAAGATGCATTAATTTTAAAAGCGTTTAGTTCATCGTGGATAATGTTAATTTTTGTTTTACCAATAGTTTCAGTAATAGGTGGGGGTTATGGTTATGAAGGCTGAGTTCAATTTAGAATTTTTGGTGAATTGAAGGGGTTAACATTTTTATTTATTATCATTTCTAGTTTTGCGATTGCAATTGGGCGAATTTTATTTTTTCGCAGTATTAAAATTTTAAATGGTTCTTTTGGAATTGCTGCTCAATTGGCGATGTTGTTATGAACGCCGTTGCTTTCTTTAGCAATTTTTGGTTTATATAAAGTTACTAATTGTAATTTTGGTATTATTCAATCTAATATTTTAGATATGCAAATTAAAGATTTGTATTTGGGTGCTACGCAATGAGAATATTATGTCTTTTTAGTTCCAGTGCTTATTGGGTTAATATTGTTGCTGTTTAATGAAAAATTTTTAAAAAAAGATAAGGATGTTTGAATACCTCCAATGGAGTTGAAATAATAGACTTCTTGCGATACCTTTTTTATTAAAATATTCTTATAAAATATAATTTATGAGGATATCAAAATATGAACAATAATAAATTTAATACTTTTAATGATAAAGAATGGTTAAGATTAACAGGAATAAAAAAATCCACTTTTAATAAAATGTTAGATATTTTACAAGTAGCTGAAATAGAAAAATTTAAAAAAGGTGGTAAAACTAATAAATTATCACTAGAAAATAGATTATTGATGACTTTATCATATTGACGAGAATATCAGACTTATTTTCATCTTGGTAAAAATTTCGGAATTAGTGAAGCTAATTGTTATCGCAATATCAAGTGAATTGAAGATATTTTAATTAAAAACTCTGATTTTCAACAACTTGCTGGTAAAAAAGCACTAATAAATGATTATTTTAATGATAAAACTATTATTATTGATGCTACCGAAACTCCAATCCAACGCCCAAAAAAAGACAAAAACAATCTTATTCTGGTAAAAAGAAAAAACACACCATTAAAACACAAGTAATTATCGAACAAGAAACCAGAAAAATTATTGCAACAAGTTTTTCACTTGGGAAAAAACATGATTATGCTTTATTTAAAGAATCAAAAATCCCAAATTAATAGTTGATAGTGGTTATCAAGGAATACAAAAAATTCACAATAATGTTCTAATACCTACAAAGAAAACAAAGAAAAACCATTTAAATAAAGCACAAAAACAACATAATAGACTAGTTTCAAAAATGAGAATTATTATTGAAAATATTTTTGCTATTCTTAAAAAATTTAAAATTATGACAGAAAAATATCGTAATCGTAGAAAAAGATTTGGTTTAAGATTTAATTTAATTGCCTCAATTTATAATTTGCAATTATTAATTTAACATAAAAGATTTATTTAAAATTAAAGAATTTAAATAATAAATTCATTTTTTGTTGTGGCAAAATATTAATTTTTTAGATAAAAGACATAATTAATTAAAATTATATTTTTCTATTACTGTCTTTTTACAAATATTTGTAATTTTTTTAATAGGTTATGCAAGAAGTCTAATATATAATTAGTTTAAAGTTTTACTTTTTTATATTTTTTTGTTATTATTAAATATTGATGCGTATATACTTATATAAAAAGGGAGATATATAATATGGATTTATTAGGTGCTTGAGGTATTATTGGTTTTATTGCGATGATTTTATTAGGAATAGAATTAGTGTTTGTGGCGATATGAAGTCTTGATCGTTTACTTGTAAAGCGTAAAAAAGCAGTTAAAGCAACTAGCATAGAAGAACAAGATAATACTATTGAAGAAGTTAAGGTTGAAGAAGTTGAGTTAGATGAAATTGCAGTTCCAACTACTAGTAGTGCCAGAAGAACAACAAGAAACAAAGTTATAATATGTTAAAAAGTCAATCAATAAATAATTGATTGACTTTTTATTTATTACTAGTTAGAGTTTAATTTATTAAATTATGAAGTAATTAGTCATAATTAATATATGTTATAATTTAATGGTGAAATATTATGGGGTGGCTCGAATGAATGAAAAATTAGCAAAAAAGGAAATTTTGCGGTTAAGAAAGTTAATTGAGCAGTGAAATAATGAGTATTATTTAGAAAATAAACCATCAGTTAGTGATGAATACTATGATGCGAAGATGAAAAATTTACAACAATTAGAAAATGATTTTCCGCAGTTTTTAAGCAAAAATTCACCAACACAATCTGTTAGTGGCAAAGTAGCTTATGGTTTTAATAAAGTTCAGCATAGTTATCCAATGTTAAGTTTAAATAATGCTTTTACCGAAGAAGATTTAATTAATTTTGATAATCAGATAAAATCTTTAACTGGTCAAGAAAGTATTGAATATCTTTGTGAATTAAAAATTGATGGTTTGTCGGTTTCGTTGCAGTATGATAATGGTTTTTTAATATCAGCAGCCACTAGAGGTGATGGTATTACTGGTGAAAATGTTACTGATAATGTTAAAACAATTGCTAATATTCCGCAAAAGATTGAATTAGTAAATAAGTTGTTAGTACGGGGTGAAGTATTTTTAGCTAAAAGTGATTTTAAAGATTTAAATGAATTGCGTTCTAAAGAAAAAATGCCAGTATTTGCTAATCCGCGTAATGCTGCTGCTGGTAGTTTACGCCAATTAGATGCAAACATTACGGCAAGTCGTAATTTAAAAGTTTTTTTATATTATTATGTTAATGGTCAAGAAAATGGGATGAAAACCCAAGAGGAAGTTTTAGTGACATTAAAAAAATTAGGTTTTCCAATTAATAATGAATATCGTTTATGCAATAGTATTACTGAAGTATGAGAATATATAAAAGAATATGACCTTAAAAGAAAACAATTAGATTATGATACTGATGGCATTGTAATTAAAATTAATGATTTATCATTATATAATATTATTGGACAAACAAGTAAAAGCCCTAAATGAGCAATAGCATACAAATATGCTGGTATTGTGGTAACGACTAAATTACTAGATATCTTTGCATCAATTGGAAGAACGGGTAAAGTAACATATAATGCTAAACTAGAACCAGTAAATTTACAAGGAACAGTTGTTAAGGCGGCGACATTGCATAATGCTGATTATATTATTAATCGTGATATTCGGATTGGTGATGTTGTATTAATTAAAAAAGCTGGTGATATTATTCCTGAAGTTATTAATCCCGTTTTAAAGTTAAGAAAAGAAGGAAATGAACCTTGAAAATTAATTGAATATTGTCCAAATTGTAATAGTAAATTAGAAAATGCTGTTTTAGAAGTTGATCAGTATTGTATTAATATTAATTGTTCACAAAGAATTGTTCGTTCATTAATACATTATTGTTCAAGAAGAGCGATGGATATTAGTGGTGTTAGTGAGAAAATAATTATTCGGTTGTATCAATTAGGTTGATTAAAAAAAGTTAGTGATTTATATTTATTGGAAAATCGGAAACAAGATATTATTGCTTTAGATAATTTTGGTGAAAAATCATTTAATAATATGATTAAGGCAATTAATCGTTCAAAGATGAAGTCATTGCAACATTTGTTATTTGGTTTAGGAATTCGTCATATTGGTGAGAAAACTGCTTTGCAGTTAGCAAAACATTATGAAGATATTGATAATTTACTTAAAGCTAAAAGTGAGCAGTTAGAAATGATCTATGATATTGGTGCGGTCATTATTGAAAGTGTGATTGATTGATTTTCACATCAAAAAAATTTACAATTAATTAATGATTTAAAAATTTATGGTGTTAATATGAAATATTTTCCAATGGCAAATGATAATAAAAATAATCCTTTTTTAAATAAAACAGTTGTGATTACGGGAACATTCACAAAACCAAGAAGTTATTATGTTGAAGAATTACAAGCATTTAATGCTAATATTACTAATACAGTTAGTAAAAATACTGATTATTTATTAGTTGGTAGTAATGCTGGCAGTAAATTAGAAAGTGCTAAAAAATTTAATATTAAAATTTTAACATTAGCAGAGTATGAGCAATTAAAAGAAGGAGTGTAAGTAGTAGTGGAAAATATTACTTCGGAATTATTACGAGAAATTACTAATAATTTAATGTTAGAGTTGGAAGAAGAAGAGTATAAGTTATTAGCAGAAGAGTTTTATATTGTTTTAGAACAAATGAAGTTAGTACAGACAATTGATGTGGAAGGTTATGAACCAATGCATTATCCATTTTTAAATTCGCAACATTTATTACGCGAAGATGATAATGTAATGATTAATGAACAATCACTTGTTTTGCAAAATGCGTGAGAAGTAAAAGATGATTATATTGTTATTAATAGGGTGGTTGAATAATGATGAAAATGACAATTGAATTATTGCATCAGCAATTATTACAGAAGAAAACATCACCGATTAAAATTGTTCGTGATGCGATTGCTAAGGCAAAAAAATATGAACATTATAATGGTGTTGTTAAATTATTAGAAGAAGAAGCGATGGTCATTGCTAAGCATTTGGAATCAATGCCAATTCCTGAAAATAATTATTTATTTGCTATACCTTATGCCGTTAAAGATAATTTAGCAACTAAGAACATTGTAACTAGTGGAGGAACAAAAATTTTGGAAAATTTTGTGCCGACATTTGATAGTAAAGTAGTTAAAGATATTAATGATTATCAAGCTGTTAATATTGCTAAAACAACGCTTGATGAATTAGGAATGGGTGGTACTGGTTTGGATAGTTTTACGGGTTTTGTTTATAATCCGTGAAATAAAAATCATATTACGGGGGGTAGTTCGTCAGGAAGCGCGGCGTTGGTTGCTTTGGGTGTTGTTCCGTTTGCCTTGGCAAGTGATACGGGTGATTCGATTAGAAAACCAGCATCGTATACAGGGATTGTTGGTATTAAACCGACTTATGGACTTATTTCTCGCTATGGATTATTTCCTTATGCACCGTCTTTAGATACTGTTGGTGTGCTTGCTAATACTGTTCGTGATTGTGCAATTGTTATGGATGCGACGGTTAAGTTTGATGCGAATGATTTGACTAGTCAACAAGCAAAGGAAAAAGATTATTTGCAAAATCTTAGTGCTGATATTAAAAAATATCGTTTGGCAACTATTAAGTCGGTTAATGATGGTTTGCGACCGTTAACGGGAGTTTTGTGGTCTTCGGTAATTAGTAAATTAAAAGAACAAGGTTTACTTATTGAGGATATTGATTTTCCGCTTGATTTATTAAAAGCATTATTACCAGTTTATATGGTTATTTCGTTTGCTGAAGCTACTAGTTCACAAAGTAATTTAACAGCAGTTAATTTTGGGAAACGAATTAGTAAAGAAGATGATTCTTATCAAAATATTATGATTAAAAGTCGTAGTGTATTGGGAAAGACAGTTAAAAGAAGATATGTTATTGGGGCATATGCTTTGGCACAAGCAAATCAACAGGAATTATTTTTGCAAGCAAAAAAGGTGCGACGAAAAATTGTTGATCATTTTGAAAAAATTTTTACTGATTATGATGGACTGTTATTGCCAGCAACTGGTGGTGATGCGCCAACAATTGAGAAAACTATTAATCATAAATTAGAGTTAAGTGATGTTAATAACTTAACAAATGATGCGTTGTTATTAGCTAATTTTTCGGGTGCGCCTTCAATTACAATTCCTATTGGTTTAGTAAATGAATTGCCATTTGGAATGACAATTAATTGTTTACCATTTGCTGATCAAAAGGCGTTAAATATTGCTTATGGAATTGAAAAAATTATTAACTTTGAAAATTCTTGTCATCATCGAAAGGAAAAATAAATAATGAAATTACAACCTGTTATTGGAATTGAAATTCATATTGAATTAAAAACAAAAACAAAGATGTTTTCTAATAGTCCGGTGACATTTGCTAGTATTCCTAATAGTCAAGTAAATGAAATTGATTTAGGTTATCCGGGAAGTTTACCCTCTATTAATAAGCAAGCTGTAGTATTAGCTATTAGAGCGTGTCAAGCGTTAAATATGAAGATTAATCCAGTATTATCATTTGATCGTAAGAATTATTTTTATCCGGATTTACCTAAAGGATATCAAATAACCCAACAAAATAATCCGATTGGTAGTAGTGGTAAATTAGCGATTACTACTAACAATATACAACAAGATATTTTGATTACGCGGTTGCATTTAGAAGAAGATACCGCTAAACAAATTCATTTAGATAATATTACTTTGTTAGATTATAATCGGGCGGGAATTGGTTTAATTGAGATTGTTAGTGAACCTGTTATTTATGATGTTGAGACGGCAATTAATTATATTGAAACATTGCGTAAGACATTATTACATTTAGGGGTTAGTAATGCTAAAATGAGTGAAGGTTCATTTCGTTGTGATATTAATATTTCTTTACGACCGATAGAAAGTAAGGATTTTTTTAAACGCGTGGAAGTTAAAAATTTAAATTCTTTAAATAATGTTAAAAGAGCGATTGAATTTGAAATTAAACGACAAACTAATTTAATTAATCAAGGAACGCCTTTAAAGAGTAATGAAACACGCAGATTTGATGAAAAAACAAAAACAACAATTTTAATGCGTTCTAAAGAGTCAACGGTTGATTATAAGTATTTTCCCGAACCAAATATAGTTCCGATTATTTTAGAACAGCATTGAATTGAAGAGATTATTAATACTAGTCCAGAATCGTATCCCCAAAAACAAATTCGTTATGTAGAAACATATGGTTTGCATATTAATGAAGTTAATGTTTTGTTACAAGATATTGAATTAACTAATTTTTTTGAAAAGACAATTGAACATACTAAACATTATCGTTTGGTATTAAATATGCTTATTGGTGATATTAGTGCTTATTTGAAACAAAAAGATGCTTCTTTATTAGATACGCAGTTAACAGCGATTAATTTGGTCCAGATGGTTAATATTTTACAACGAAAGGAAATATCACAAAGACAAGCCAAGACATTATTATTACATTTATTAGAAAATAATGTGAGTGTTGAGCAGAGTATTAAACAACTTAACTTACAACAAATAAATGATGAAAAGATAATTAGGAGTTTAATTAAACCGTTTATTTTGGAAAACTTACAAATATTGAAAGATTATCCTTCTCGCCCTGAGCGAGTGTTAAAGTTTTATATGGGACACTTAATGAAAGTTACTAAGGGACAAGTTAATCCTGAAATAGGACAAAGGATTATTGAAGAAATAATTGTTGAAAACATTAGTAATTAATTAAATTTAAAAACAGCACAATGTGCTGTTTTTAAATATCTTCGGTTTCTTTTGCTCCCGTAATGTATTCGTGAATTTCTTGGATGTATTTGTTTTTAGCAATGAATAGAACTTCGTCACCGTAGCTAAGAATGGTATCGGCATCTGGCAGGATAATTTTTTTGTTGTGTTTAATGTGAATGATGTTAACTCTTTTGTTGTTAATTAGTTTGATTTCTTCAAGGGGTTTTCCTAAGATAATTTTGTTTGTGGCTTCAACTAAACTAATGCTAAATTCACCATCAACATCTTTAATGTCAACTTCTAGACCTCATAGGGCTTTTAGGGCAGTTTGTCTTCCTGAGGAAATATCGGGTTTGACAATTTGATTAATCCCAATTGCTCGTAAAATCTTTTCATGAGGATTATTAATAGCTTTAGCAATGATATTGGTAGTTTGTAATTCTTTTAGGTTAACAGCTACTAGAACTGATGATTGAATGTTGCTACCGATAGCAATAATAATGTCATTAATATTTTTAATTCCAATACTTTCTAATGCTTCTAAGTCAGTGGCATCTAATTCGTAGCCGTTAATGTTAGCAAAATTTCCCGTAATTTTTCTGATTTTACTATTATCTTGATCAATAACAATGACATTGTGGTTCATTGATGCTAATGTTTCTGCAACTGCTGTGCCGAAATTACCTAAACCAATTATACAAAATTCTTTTGCTGCCATTATTTAACACCTCTTATATATTTGGAACTATTACCACAAAATTATACTATATTTTATCTTAAAATAATAATCTAAGTATAGTATAATTGGATAATAAACGAGTAATCGGCATCGCGAGGGTCAGAATGAAAGATATTGATAAATTTTCTAATAATAAAAAATATCTTACTTGATTTAAAAAACTTGGTCAAGTTTTTAAAAATATTTTTATTGGTAATACTGTTAATAAGAAAATTTTTCGAAATTATTTATATGCTGTTTTGATGGGAACAATTTTATTAATGACACCTTGAGCTGTTAGTAAGAGTTATCAATGAGATTTTTTAACAGCATTGTTTACTGCTTCAAGTGCATTTTCTGATACTGGATTAAGTTTAATATCGCCAGCTAAAGACTTAACTTTTTTTGGTCAAATTGTTTTATTGTTGCTAATTCAAATTGGTGGTATTGGAATTATGACTTTAAAGATTATTTTGTTTATTGTAATTGGAAAAAATATTAGTATTGAAGAAAGAATGCTTTTGCAATCAGAAAGAGGTAATACTAAACTTGGGGGCACTGTCCAGTTAATTAAAAATGCTTTTTATGTTTTAGCAATTGTGGAAATTACTGGTGGCGTGATGTTATTTTTTTATTTTTATTTTACACCGATTGATTATTTAAATTCTTTAAAATCACAATCAATTAATTCAATTATTGAGCTATTAGGAAAATCGTTTAACACGCCAGATAAATTTAAAGAAATGTTAATTGCTAAGGTTTCTGATTGAGAAAATTTTGTTACTGCGGGCAAGGAATTTCCTAATGAATTAGCACGAATTATTAATGGTTTTACTAATAAATATGATAATAATGCTGTAGGGTTTTTACAAATAATTGATAATGATTATTTGCAACAATTAATTACTAAGAATTTTAATGTTACCTATCGAAATTTTGGTAGTAGTTTTTGATCAGGGATTTTTCATTCGGTTTCAGCTACTAATAATGCTGGTTTTGATATTATTGGCCCTAATTCTTTAAGTCCCTATCGGACACAATATTTTGTTCAAGTAGTTTTTTTAGTTCAACTGATTATTGGTGGTATTGGTTATCCTGTTTTTTATGATTTAAAGCAAAAGTCGGTGGCGCGTTATCGTGGTATTAAAGTTAATTTTTCATTATTTACTAAAATAAGTATGATATACTATTTTTCAATTTCTTTTATTGGTATTTTAGCAGTAATTTTGGTTGAATATTTTGTCCCAACAAAGCTTAGTAATACTTTTATTAATGGTGGTATTAGAAATGTTACTAATACTAATGCTGAAACTTTAATGGCGATTATTTTTAATACTTTTTCAACAAGAAGTGCTGGATATAGTACGATTGATATTAGTTATTTTAAATCTCCCTCAAAGTTTATTTTTTCGATTTTGATGTGGATTGGAGCGTCACCTAGTTCTACTGGTGGTGGAATTAGAACGACAACGCTAGCATTAGTTATGGTGAGTATTATTGCTAGTGCGAGACGAAAAAGTAATATCAATATGTTTAAAGCTAAAGTTCCTAATGAGACAGCAAAGCGTGCAACAGCGGTTTTTATTATGGCGATTTTAATTGTCTTTTTGGCGTCTTTAATTATTATTAGCGAAAATGTGCAGGTGCCGATTGTTGAGGCTTTGTTTATATCTTCGTCGGCATTTGGAACGGCAGGTTTAACAATGATTCCTGATTTTGACCTAACTTTTTCTGATTATGGTGTTATCAGTAAATTATTTTTAATTATTTTAATGTTTATTGGTCAATTAGGAGTATCAAATACTTTATTATTAGCAGCAAGAAAAAATGAAATTGAACGATTTGCATATTTAGAACAAGATGTGCCTATTGGTTAGGAGGAAATATAATGGCAGTTATAATGGATGGAAAAGCGATTGCTAATGAGATTCAAAATAATTTGAAAAACAATATTAGTAATTATTTAGAAAAAAATTTACGAAAACCTCATTTAGTAGTATTTTTGGTGGGAACAGAAGAAGCATCAAAAGTATATGTTAATCACAAAATAAAGGTTTGTGAAAAGTTAGAAATTCAAGTTAGTTTAAAAACTTTTAATAAAAATGTTAGTGAGCAGGACTTATTAACAGTAATTAATAAAGTAAATAATGATGATACGGTTGATGCGATTTTGGTGCAGTTACCATTACCTAAACATCTTAATAAAAATCGGATTTTAGATCATATTAATGCTCATAAAGATGCTGATGGTTTACATTATATTAATGCAGGTAAGTTATTTCAAGGGTTAAAAACGATTGCTCCTTGTACCCCATTAGGAGTAATTAAACTGTTAGAAGCGTATAATATTGATGTTTTTAAAAAAACGGTTACAATGGTCGGAACAAGTAATCTTGTTGGTAAACCTTTGGCTATTATGTTGCATCATTTAGGGGCAACAGTTACATTATGTAATGAAAATACTGTTGATTTAAAAAAGCATACGATTGGTAGTGATATTGTTATTAGTGCTGTTGGTGTTGCTAATTTAATTGATGAAACAATGATTAAAGCTAATGTGATTGTAGTTGATGTGGCTATTGTTCGTGATTTGGAAACAAATCGAATTTGTGGTGATATTAAGTTTGATACGGTTAAAGAAAAAGTTAGTTATATTACTCCAGTTCCTGGTGGTATTGGACCAATGACAATTGCAATGTTAGTAACTAATGTTTATGACTTGTATGTTGTTAATATGAATAAGAAAAATTTGAATGTTGTTAATATGAATAATAAAAGTTTAATTGTGGAGTAGTAATTTATGTGAAATCATTTAGAAATTGTTAATCAAGTTTTATTTATTCTTATTAGTTTTTTATTAAGTATTATTTTTGTTGCTTATCTGGTTTTATCTTTATTGTGATTGATATTTTCTTTTATTAAAAAAGGTAATAGTAAAAATCGTTATGGTGGTGAATATTTAGAAGCTATTTTTCGTCAAGAAAAATATCATTTTAAAATTAAAATAACTAAAGTAACGATGCGTTATTTTAATGTTAAATATTATAAGCAAGAAGTTAATATTAAAACTAGTGATTATTATAACGATAGTATTTTTCATATTTATAATTGTTTAACTTATGTTGCAAAAATAAAATGAAAACAAAATGGTAAAGGGTATGTATTTTTTATTCATCTAGCAAATTTTATGTTTATTTTTGCATTATTATGTTATTTTGGAATGATAATTTTGTTTTTGCAGTTTTATTCACAAGATTTAATTAGTATTACAAATCTTAATTTAATTAGTAGTACGATTGGATACACTAGTTTAGTGGTACTAATTTTAGGTTGAACTTTATGAGTTTATTTTTATGAGTTAATGCGAAAAGATATTTTACTGTTAGCAGAAGATTATTTAAATGAGCAAGAATATGAACGCATTAGAAAAATTACTCTTATAAAAACTATAATTGTGGGTAGTGATTCATTGTTTATATTTACATTTTAAAAAAGTCCCTTCTTTTTTAAAGAAGGAACTTTTTTTATGAAGGAATTAATTTCTAATATGATAAATAAAGATAAATATTGAAATAAAATTAAAATAAAATATAATTAACAATATAATATATAGAATTGGAGAATATTATAAATTAATAGAAGAGTAGAAAGGTGGTAAGATGAGAAATATCTTAAAAAATTTGATTACAATGGTATTAACTGCTATTCCTGTTTTAAGTGTAGTTGCTTGCAGTAAAAATAATGATGATATATCTGAAAGTTCTGAAGAAAATGCTATAGTAGATCCTCTTGTTCAGGCCAAAAATTTAATTAATGAAGAAGTAATGAATAGACATCGCGAAAAAATTTATACTGCTAATAGTTTAGCTTTAAATGATTCCCAAATTAAAAATACTATGGATCCATTAGTTAGTAAAGCAAATCTTGAAAGTTCCGCTGTGTATTTAGAAAATAATGAGCAAATTAGTGAACAGATTTTGCGAATGTTGCAAAATGATTTAATTGGTTCTATTAACAGGAAACTTAAAGACAAAATGATTTATTTTGCAAATATAAAGACTCCGACAAGTTTTATTAAAGATAAGGCTAGATTTATAGTAACAAAAGTATCTTTTGACCAAATGATTAGAGTTCTTGGTGATTTAAAAGGTAAGGAATCACATAAGTTAAATATTAAATTTGATAGTAGAGAGCATTATGTTTATAAACTACAATTATGAATTGAACTTGATTTGGCTTTAAAGCAAGGTCAAGCCACACATAATATTTATCTTGATATTTATTTAACACAGGATAAAAAAGCTTTTACGAATAAGATTACTGAGTTAACGGCGTTAGTACAAGAACATATTAAAGCGAATGTTACCTTTGATTTAGAAAAAATGAATTTTCAAGCTTTAAGTGAAAAAAATATAAAAAACCAAATCTTAAACCAAATTAATACTAATAATGAAGAAAAATTAATTATTTCTAATACGGGTTTACAAACAAATCTATTAATAAATTCTTTAAATTCAACAACAAATCCTAAGGAATATTTAAAATTTTTGAAAATTTCTAATACTATAGAAATGAATACTAAAATAAGTGATTTTCTTACTAAAGATGAAAAATTTCAGAAATCTAATTCTGATTTTGCTACCGCACCGGCAGATAAACAAATTTGCTTGGGAAAATTTGATTTTACTTTTTGAAATGCTACTTATTTTGACTTACCATTGCAGAGAATTGTTTTAAAAGATAATATGATTGTAGCTTCTAAATTATCATTTGAAACACAATTATTGAATATTAGTGAAGTTTTGGTGTACTATTTTTCAAAAGTTTTTTCTGAAAAGAATAAAATTCGAGGTTCTTATAAAGATTCTGTATATCTGATAGTTCCTTCATCTGTATGAAAAAAATATGTGAACTTAACTAATGGTGTTGAAGACAATAAGGTTTTTAATACAGGTAAAAAAATGGATAAGATTTTTCAAGATACAATTGAAGAGTATAATAAAAAATTATTGCTAGAAAGTCGCTTTTCAAGTTCTGTCTTTAAGTCTTTGACTAAAGAAACTAAAATATTGGTTCAATGGGATGCGAAGAAAACACAGGGTGCTTTTCGACGACATTCGGGGTTAAGTAATGCTTCTGTGCAATTAGAAGCTGGATTTTTTACTTTAAATATTATCAAAGATGGTAATTTTTGATACGGTTTAGAGACTTAATGTACAGACAAATGTGGAGACAATAATAAATATATAGATAGTATAAAAAAATTTACTTAAGTAAATCTTAAGTAAATTTTTTTATTTTTTGTTTAAAATTACAGGAATTATTAAAGGATTTCTTCGTTTTATTTTTGAAATATAAGGACTTAGGGTTTCTTTAATTTCTTTTTTGATTGCTCCAAAAGTAGGATGGTTACTAGCTAATACCTTTTTGATTGCCTTTGTTACAATGTTAATTGATTCAGCAATAAGAGCACTGGAATCTTTAACATAAAATGAGCCACGAGAGATAATTGTTGGATTACATAGTAATTCATTAGTCTGACTATTAATGGAAACAACAACAGCAATTAAACCATCATTAGCAAGAATTTGGCGATCACGAGTTATTCTTGTTGTTAAACCAGAAGTATCTTTACCGTCAACATAAATTGCACTAGCTTCAATTCTTTTTCCAAGAATAGCTTTACCTTTGTAAAGATTAATTTGGTCACCATTGGCACAAATAAAGATATTTTCTTTAGCAACCCCAACGCTTTCTGCAGTTTGTCCGTGTGCTTTTAACATACGATAATCACCGTGCATTGGCATAAAGTATGTTGGCTTAATTAAGGTTAGCATTAGTTTTTGCTCTTCTTGTGAAGCGTGTCCTGATGTATGTAAAGAATTAAATGAGGAGTTTTCTAAGACATTAGCCCCTAACCGTGATAAGCGGTTAACAACCATTTCAACACTAGCTTGATTTCCGGGGATAGGACTAGAAGAAAAGATAACGGTATCACCAGGAATAATAGAAATTGCTTTATGAGTTCCAGTTGAAATTCGTGAAAGTGCTGCCATTGGTTCTCCTTGAGAACCTGTACAAATAATTAAAATTTCATCTTTATGATATTGATCAGTTTCGTGAGGTTTAATAAATTGTTTGTCAGAAATCTTTAAATGTCCCATTTCACGAATAATTTTAATAATTCGTTCTAAACTGCGACCAAAAATTAAAATTTTGCGATTGTATTTTTGTGCTACTTCAATAATTTGTTGAATGCGGTGGACATTAGAAGCAAAAGTAGAAATTAAGATTCGTCCTTTAGCTTTTAAAAAGTAATCACTAATATTTTTAATAATTTTTGTTTCGGTCATTGTATAACCTTCAATTTCAGAATTAGTTGAGTCTGATAAAAATAAGGTAACACCCGTTTGCCCCATTTTTGCCATTTCCTCTAAATCTGCTTTATGACCTAATGGTGTTCAATCAAATTTATAATCACCAGTAGTAACGACTTTACCATTAGGAGTATTAATAGCAATGCCAAAAGCATCAGGAATTGAATGATTAACAGCAAAATATTTAAGTTGAAAGTTTTTTAGCAGACCTTTCATTTTATTTTGATCTTCATTGCTACCATCAATTTCAATGATTTTGGTTTTTTGACCAATATTAAATTCTTTTAATCGTTCACGAATTAAGGCTGCTGCTAGTCTTGGCGCATAAATAAAAGGAATATCAATTTCTTTTAAAAGATAAGGAATACCACCAATATGGTCCTCATGGCCGTGAGTAATAAATATTGCTTTTACTTTTTTAGCATTTTCTTTTAAATATGTATAGTCAGGAATAATTGCATCAATTCCTAATAATATTCCTTCGGGAAATTTAACACCAGCGTCAATAATAATGATTTCATCATCATGTTCAATACAATAAGTATTTTTACCAACTTCTTCTAAGCCACCAAGGGCAAATACTTTAGTATTTCTAATATCATCAATAATAATTTCATTATTTTTGTTAGATGTTTGATTTTCATTGAAGATTTTAATTTTGGTATTTGGTTTATTTTTTTGATTTGTTGTCATGAATTTTTACACCCCACTCATTATTAAATGAAAGGTTTACTTAAAATCTTAAAAAATCATTTTTGCAAAATTTTTTTGTAAACATTTTATTTTTGGTTGCCTTTAAATTTAGGCAATTTTAGTTTATTTATTTCTCAGTTGAAATATTTATTACTTCGCTTATAAGTATAACCAATTGTCATTCTTTTTTCAAGGTTCATTTTTATCAATTAGGTCATAGTATAAAATACCTTCTAAATGTTTTTGCTCGTGTTGAAAAACAATTGCTTCATAGCCACGAGCAGTAATCGTAACATTTTTTTTCTTTAAATAATCATAACCAGTAACAATAACTTTAAAATAACGCGGAACAAACCCTTTATGGTAATTATCAATGCTTAAACAACCTTCGCCACTTTTTAAAGCAATAATTTGTTCACTATGAGCTGTAATTTTAGAATTAATTAAGGCATGTTGAATGATAGTTTTTTTATTACTTTTATCAATTTGTTCAATATGAATGTAATACATTTGCTTATTACAACCAATTTGGGGCGCTGCTAATCCCACAGCAGGAATTAGTTTTAGTGATGAGTTTAATGTTTCATTTTGGGAAGTAATAACAAAATCAATTAGTTTTTGCATTATTAATTCATCGTTTTTTGATACTGGAAATAATACAGGTTGACATTTTTCGCGTAATTTAATGTTATCATCTTTAACTAATCATTCATTACTAGGATTGTTGTCTTGGTACATAATTTACTCCTTATTTTGCTTATTTTTATAGATTATAGCATAAGTTTTTAGTATAATTAATATATTATTTATAGGTGAAAAAATGAAAATTATTGCAGGAAAGTATTATAAAAAAAATCTTATTAGTCAACAAAGTACAACAACAAGACCAATTTTAAGTAGAATTAGAGAGAATCTTTTTAATGTTTTAAATAATTATTTTTATTATGAAAATAAAGTGGCATTAGATCTTTTTGCTGGTAGTGGTAGTATTGGTCTTGAAGCATTATCAAGAAACATTAGTTATTGTTATTTTAATGATTATGATTCGCAGGCATTAGAATATTTAAAAAAAAATATTGTTAATTTAAAAGTTGCCGATCATAATTATATGATTACTAACTTATCATATTTGGTATGTTTAAAGTTTTTAGTTAGTAATAATATTAAAATTGATTTAGTTTTTATTAATCCACCGTATAAAGAAATTAGTTATTATTATGAAACAATAAAGTATTTATTGGCACAAAATATTGTTAATAACTATGGTATTATTATGCTTGAATCTAATATTGCATTAGATATTAATTATGAGCATTTAGAATTATTAACAATGAAGAAATATGGTAAAATATTCTTATATTTTTATCGCTACACTATGGAACGGAAGTAATTTCTTAAAATGAATAAAAAAATGGGATTATTAATTATTCTTTCTGGACCTAGTGGTGTTGGTAAAGGAACAATTAGAGAAGAATTATTTAAAGACCAAAATTTAAATTTAGTTTATTCTATTTCAATAACAACAAGAAAACCAAGAAGTAATGAATTAAATGAAAAGGATTACTTTTTTGTTAATGAAAAAGCTTTTCAAGAAAAAATTGCTAATAATGAGTTATTAGAATATGCTAAATTTGTTGATAATTATTATGGGACACCAGAAAAATATATTGATAAATTATTATCACAAGGTAAAAATGTTGTTTTGGAAATTGAGGTTCAAGGAGCGTTACAAGTATTAACAAAAAGACCAGAAGCGATATCGTTTTTTGTTTTACCGCCTAGTTTTGAAGAATTAACTAGAAGAATTATTGCACGTCGAAGTGAGCCAGAAGATATTGTTCAGAAGCGATTATTAAAAGCTAAAGGGGAAATGAATATTACTAGTAAATATAAATATGTTATTGTTAATGATAATTTACAACAAACTGTTTCAGAAATTAAAACTATTATTATGAATGAAATTAATGCTAATAAAAATTAAAAATCTAAGGAAAAATCCTTCCTTAGATTTTTTCTTACTAATTTACGATATAATTATATTATTAGAAAAGTAAAGGATGACTTGATATGAAAGTTAGCTTCCATTTTAATAGCGATATTGGTCAGTTTCGTGCTAATAATCAAGATGCAGTTCAATTTGTAAAAAATGAATATGGCCAATATTTTGGTATTGTTTGTGATGGTTTAGGAGGACATAATGGTGGTGAAACTGCTAGTTGAATGGCTGTTAATTTATATGTTAGCTTATTTGTTAAAACTGACTTTAGTAATTTTGGTAATTATGAAGTTAATAACTGACTTCGGCAGGCAACAATGTTTGTGCAAGAATCAATGATTAATTATGTTAAAGAATATCCGCAGTTAACTGATATGGGAACTACTGTTTCTTTAATATTAATAACCAATAACAAAGCTTATTTATTAAATATTGGTGATTCGCGGATTTATGAGTATTATCAAGAGAATTTTCAGCAATTAACAACTGACCATAATGTTCTTAATATGTTACATAATAATAAAACTAATGCTAATATTGAAAAAACATTGTGGAAAGCATTAACTAGTGCTTTAGGACCAAATAAGAAATTGCAAATTGATACTTTCTTAGTTAGTAATATTAAAGGCATAACTTTTATGCTAACTACTGATGGATTGCATGATTATTTAGAAAATTATGAAATGATTGATATTTTACAGAGTAATAATAAGTTGTCACAAAAAGCTAAGAGTCTAGTTGATTTAGCATTGGATAATGTTTCAACTGATAATTTAACAATTCTCATTGTTGAGATTAAATAAGGAGTTATGACGGATGCAAATAGAAAATGGTATTATTTTACAACAACGATATCAAATAATTAATAAAATTGCTAGTGGTGGGATGGCAGATGTTTATCGGGCTAATGATAGTTTTTTAAATCGAATTGTAGCGATTAAGATTTTAAATCAACAAGCAGCTAACAATTCACAAGTTTTAAAGAAATTTTATAAAGAAGTGGAAGCAACAACGAGAATTCGTCATGATAATGTTGTTGAAGTTTATGATGTTTTTGAACAAGATAACCGCTGATGCATTGTTTTAGAATTAGTTGAAGGTTATACATTAAAAGATCGATTATTACGAACAGGACCATTATCAATTAAAGAATGTTTACAGATTTTTCAAAGCATTTTAGATGGTGTTGCTGTTGCCCATCAAGGAAATATTGTTCATCGTGATTTAAAACCAGAAAATATTTTAATATCTTTTGATGGTAAGATTAAAGTATCTGATTTTGGAATTGCAATTATTACTGATGATGATAAGACAACAACAAGTAAAATTGTGGGAACAGCAAAATATATATCGCCAGAAACTGTCCAGTCATTACAAATTGATCATCGTAGTGATATTTACTCATTAGGAATTGTGTTATTTGAATTGTTAACTGGTTCTTGTCCTTTTAATGGTCAAAATCCAACATTAGTAGCGGTAAAGCAAGTTAGAGAACCGTTACCAAGTGCAAGAGGGATTAATCCAAATATTTCACAAGCATTGGAAAACATTATTATTAAATCAACGGCTAAAAATTGTGAAGAAAGATATCAGAGTATTAAGGCGTTAAGTCAAGATATTAAAGCATTACAAGATATTAGTAATGCTAAAATAAAACCTTTAAAATTAAAAAATTGCATTGTTTTAACACGCGATAACCGAAAGCAAAAGATATTTATTAAAAATCGTGAGCAATTAATGTCATATTTTTTAACTCCTAAGTTTCTAATGATGATTTTTATTATTACTAGTTTTATTTTTCTTGTTTTCTTATTATTGGTATTTTATAGTATATGATTGGTTTAGTCATTCGTGTCATTAGTGAGTTTTGTGATGTTATTATCAATAATGAAATTTATCATTGTCAAGCAAGAGGAGCTTTAAGATTATCTAATCAAAGAATTCTTGTTGGTGATTTTGTAACTATTGAAGTTATCAATGAACAAGAAAAGCAAGCGACAATTATTGAAATTCATCCCCGAAAAAATCAATTAATGCGACCAGCAGTAAGCAACATTGATCAAGTTATTATTGTTAGTGCTTTAAAACAACCTAATTTTAGTAGTTTTTTACTTAATAAGTACTTAATATGAGTTGAAGCTCACAATTTGGCAGTAGTTTTAGTTTTTACTAAAGCCGACTTGTTATTATCTGGTGATAAGGTTTATGATTATATTTCTAGTTATAAAAAATTAGGTTATGAATGTCTAATTTTATCAATTAATAATGCAAATAATCAATGAGAAAAGTTAAAGGAAGTTACAACTGATAAGATTTCAATTTTAAGTGGCCAAACTGGGGCTGGGAAGTCTTCAATTTTAAATATGTTAGATCCGCAACTTAAAATTAGAACGCAAGAAATATCTAAGGCTTTGAATCGTGGTAAACATACGACAACGCATAATGAATTAATAATTATGGCAAATAATATTAGAATTATTGATTCACCAGGATTTTCATCATTTTCGTTGAATGATATTTCATTATCAGAAATAGCGAACTCATTCCGGCTCTTTAAAAAATTTCTTGTTAATTGTCATTATCGGCAATGCCGACATTGAAAAGAACCAAAGTGTGGTGTTAAACAAGCATTAATTAATAAAGATATTCCGCAATTTATTTATGATGATTATATTAAAGTTTTAGAACAAAAACAATTACAAGAAAAAGGAAGGTACTAAATAATGAAAAAACTTGTTATTGCTGCTAGTATTTTAGATGCTAATTATTTGTGTTTAAAAAAGCAATTACAACAATTGCAAGAAGCAAATATTGATTGAATCCATTATGATGTTATGGATGGTAATTTTGTTAATAATTTAAGTTTTGGAGCTAAAATATTACAAGATATTACTAAATATTTTGATATTTTTATTGATTGTCATTTGATGGTAAAAGTTAATTGTAATATGGCAACATATTTAATGCCATATATTGAAGCTAAAGCTAATAGCATTACGATGCATTATGAAGCATTAACACCAGAGCAAATAAAAGAATTCATTAGTTTTTGTCAAGATAATAAAATTAAAAAGGTTTTAGCTTTAAATCCAACAACACCAATTGAATTATTAGAGCCATATTTAGAACAATTAGATGCCGTTCTTTTAATGAGCGTGGTTCCTGGTAAAGGCGGACAAAAATTTATAATGGCATCGTTAGATAAGATTAAAAATTTAAAAACCAAAATTGTTATTAATAACTATCATTGTTTAATTCAAGTTGATGGTGGTATTAATAATGATATTGCTAAGTTATGTCAAAAGCAAGGGGCAGATATTGTTGTTGTTGGGAGTTATTTAATGCAACATTCACATATGAAACAGGCAGTTAAGGAATTAAAAAATAATGAATAAAGATTGTTTTGTAATTGTTTGTTAAAATATTAATATTGATTTATCAAAGTGAAAAGATTGTCAATTTATTGCTGTTGAAAAAGGAGCCATAAAGCTAATTAATGAAAATTATCCGATTGTTTTAGCTTGTGCTGATTTTGACCCATTAGTAAGGAACAGTTAGAAATAATAAAAAAGCATGTTAAAAATATTGAAATACTACCACAAGAAAAAGATATTTTAGATAGCGAATATGCTATTAAAAAAGCGATTGCAATGCAGGCTACTAGTATTAAACTAATAGTTAGTGGTCATCGTTGAGGAATGATTTATGGTTTGATTAACTTATTAATTAAGTATCAAGATTATAATTTAGAAATATATAATGAAACGAATATTTTAAGATTTATTAATAGGACCACATTTTTTTAAAAACTGAATATTTTGAATATCGTTATTTTGATTTTTTACCGTTGATGGATACTAAATTAAGTTTAAAAGGTTTTAAATATTCTTTAAATGAAAATTATGAATTAAAACCATATGATAATTATTTTATTAGTAATGAATTAGAAGACCTTAGAGGGGAAATTAATATTAAACAAGGTTGTGGTATTTTAACAATTAGTAAAGAATATGAAAAAAATGACTAATATGATTTAGTCATTTTTTTCATATAGAATTAAATTCCTTTGCGTTTTAATGTTCTTAAAGCACGAGTTGACATTTTAACTTTTTTTACTTGGCCATCAATTTCCACTTTTACAGTTTGTAAATTAACATTTCATTTTCTTCTTGATGCATTCATGGCATGAGAACGCTTATTACCAGACAGAACACTTTTACCAGTTACTTCACATTTTCTTGACATTTTAGTTCTCCTTTATAAAATCAATATCACAACAATAATAATATCATACTTATTGGGCTTTTCAACAATTAAAATATTATTTTGACATTTAAACGGATTAATGTTATTATTTATAATGGTGAAAAAAAGAAAGGAGTTAATGTAATGAAAATGATAATAATTACCAATAATTCTTTTCTTAAATTAATTCCAGCTTTTAGCACTTAAATATAAATATTTAAGTGCTTTTTAATATAGAAAGGAAGCAGATATGGCTCAAAATTTACTTTTAACAGCATCACAAAAACCGCAAAATTATTATCAATGGTTTTTATTTTCTTGTCAGCATGTTTTTGCAATGTTTGGTGCGAATATTTTAGCACCATTAGTTATCAATAATATTTCCGGTCAAATGATAATTACTACTTCAATGGCATTATTTGCTTCGGGATTAGGAACCTTAATTTATATATTAGACTTCTTGCGATACCTTTTTTATTAAAATATTCTTATAAAATATAATTTATGAGGATATCAAAATATGAACAATAATAAATTTAATACTCTTAATGATAAAGAATGGTTAAGATTAACAGGAATAAAAAAATCCACTTTTAATAAAATGTTAGATATTTTACAAGTAGCTGAAATAGAAAAATTTAAAAAAGGTGGTAAAACTAATAAATTATCACTAGAAAATAGATTATTGATGACTTTATCATATTGACGAGAATATCAGACTTATTTTCATCTTGGTAAAAATTTAGGAATTAGTGAAGCTAATTGTTATCGCAATATCAAGTGAATTGAAGATATTTTAATTAAAAACTCTGATTTTCAACAACTTGCTGGTAAAAAAGCACTAATAAATGATTATTTTAATGATAAAACTATTATTATTGATGCTACCGAAACTCCAATCCAACGCCCAAAAAAAGACAAAAACAATCTTATTCTGGTAAAAAGAAAAAACACACCATTAAAACACAAGTAATTATCGAACAAGAAACCAGAAAAATTATTGCAACAAGTTTTTCACTTGGGAAAAAACATGATTATGCTTTATTTAAAGAATCAAAAATCCCAATTTTAAAAAATACCAAATTAATAGTTGATAGTGGTTATCAAGGAATACAAAAAATTCACAATAATGTTCTAATACCTACAAAGAAAACAAAGAAAAACCATTTAAATAAAGCACAAAAACAACATAATAGACTAGTTTCAAAAATGAGAATTATTATTGAAAATATTTTTGCTATTCTTAAAAAATTTAAAATTATGACAGAAAAATATCGTAATCGTAGAAAAAGATTTGGTTTAAGATTTAATTTAATTGCCTCAATTTATAATTTGCAATTATTAATTTAACATAAAAGATTTATTTAAAATTAAAGAATTTAAATAATAAATTCGTTTTTTGTTGTGGCAAAATATTAATTTTTTAGATAAAAGACATAATTAATTAAAATTATATTTTTCTATTACTGTCTTTTTACAAATATTTGTAATTTTTTTAATAGGTTATGCAAGAAGTCTATTAGTTACTAAGGCAAAAGTTCCAATATATTTAGGTTCTTCTTTTGCATATATGACAACTATAGGCATATTATTAAAAATAACGGATCGGACTAGCAATGGTTCTGTTTTTTTAGCGTTATTTTTTGTTGGTTTAGGATATATGTTAGTTGCTTTAATTATATATTTTATTGGTAATAAGTGAATTAATAAAATCTTACCACCCTTAGTAATTGGACCAATGATTATTATAATTGGTTTATCGGTGGCAGGAATTGCTATTAATAATTCAGGTTTAAATCCTCCAAATTGAGTAAGTGAAAAAGAGGTTTATCCTTACTGAATAGCAATTTTAATTGCAGGAATTACTTTATTGGCAATTATTAGTTTTAATATTTTATGTAAAGGAATTTTTAAGGTAATTCCGATTTTATTGGGAATGATTGTTGGATATTTACTCGCATTAATATTTCATTTTAGTAGTAGTTATGAAATTATTAATACATCTTTACTTACAAATGTTAATAATTGAAGCTGAGACCCTTGAAATAAAACTGTTTTTAAAGGAATTTGAAACATTGATAATAAAATATTAGTTACTGCTATTTTTAGTTTATTACCATTAATATTTATTACTATTGCTGAGCATATTGCTGATCATATAAATATTGGTCAAATTACAGGAAATAATTATTTAAAAAATCCAGGATTACACGGGACATTGTTAGGTGATGGTTTAGCTACTTCGGTGTCAGCAATTATTGGGGGGGGGGCCACCTAATACAACATATAGTGAAGATGCTTCGGTTGTTTCAATTACTAGAATGGGTTCTGTTTGGGTAACTGGTGGAGCGGCAGTAATCGCAATTGGGGTTTCATTTTTAGCTCCGGTTACTCAAATAATAACGATGGTTCCTAAACCCGTTATGGGAAGAGTAGGAATTGTTCTTTTTGGATTAAGTGCTACTAATGGCATTAAAGTATTATTTGATAATCAAGTAAATTTAAATGATATGAAAAATATATTTGTTATTGGTATTATGCTAATTTTAGCCATTGGTCAAGCTGTTCTGAATATTGCAGATGGTTTAAGATTAACAGGTATGTCATTATCTTCAATTGTTGGTATTATTTTAAATTTATTATTGCATAGTAATTTATGAATTAAACTTAAAATTTTATTAAATAAGGAATAATCGTATTTAAATTTATTCTTGTATTGTATCTTAAAGTTAGAATTATTGTAACTAAAAAATCCGGAAAGGTCGCGTTTAGTTTTCTTAGGTATTGCTTTGAAGAAGTAAAACAATCAGCTAATTATACTATTTAATTACTAAACTAACCCTACCTTTCTTGTTATTGTCATTTTTATTCATTATCATTTTATCATATTATTGAATTTTTACACAATGAAAAATTATTAATTTTATTAAATTTTCACTAATTATCTAAATTTATGTTTTCTATATTTATTCGTATATACAATACTGCCCTTATTAATTCAACTATCATCATTTTTATTATTATATTTATTTCATAATGAATTTTTATATATTTCTTTTCTGATTTCTATTTCTAAATTAATATTTTCATTAATGAAATGTAATACATTTAATTTGTTTAAATTTGCCATTCTTAAATGTAATAAGTTATTTAAATTCTTATGATTATATATTTTTGCTCCATATCCTAATTGTTGTTTTATTAAATGTGATACATCACTTTCAATGCTACAACCGATATTTCATTCTAAATTTTGGTTATGAATACCATGCTTATTGTTTTTAAAATAATTACTATTTATCCTTAAATTTGTTTTAATATCTTTATTTAATTCATTTTTAGCAACATTACGAATGTTTTTTATCAATTCTTGATGATTTCCATTTTTATATAATTCAATTCAACTATTTAGTGTTAATTTGCGATTTTCAAAAACAATATTAAATGCCATTTGTTTTAATTTTTTAATAGCGTGATAACCATCTAAAATATATCTAACATTACCAAAACTATTGGCAATTTCTCTAATTCAAGTAGCACCATCACCACAAACAATTATTCTGTCATAATTAATATTCACATAATGTTTTTGTAATTCCTTAATTAATAAATCACGATAATCCATCGTATTTATTCTTTTGCCAACTTTTAACATTAGAAAATGACCTCGTTTGTTTTCTAACGCTCTACGAGCATTTTTGTAATTTTTTTCTTTATGTCCGGTATGAAAAGTAACCAAACGAATTCTTTGGTCTTGCTTAACTTTTTGAGCTAATGTCGCTAAAAATGTCTCATCTAGTTGAATATATAGATCCTTATTTTTGAGATCAATTCTAGTTTTAGTTTCTTTTTCTGCTAATTGAAAATATTCAGCAATATCATATTTATTTAAAATATTCGAAATACTAGCTTTTGAAATATAACAATGATTTAGAGCATCTAAAACATCACGATAGCGCTTACCATCGCCCAAAAGACTTAAAACTTTAAATTGGACATCAAAATAAATTCTTTGTTTAGACAATAAACCAATTTCTTTATCTAGTAAACATACATATTCAAATTTACCTGATTTTTGATTTCAATATTTATATCGTCGTCGTTTAAAAGTAACATCACCAAAAATTGTAATAATTGTTCTTGATGCAAAATGAACTACTTTATAACCTTGCTTTAAGCGATAATGATATTTATATAAATATTCATCTAGTTTTTCGTATTCATTAGCTAGTTGTTCGCATTTGCTGATGTACATATTTTTATGGGTTGTAAATAAACTAAACCAATGCTTGTTTTCTGAGCTTTTTACATTATTATTAATTTTTAGCATAATAAATTACCTTTCTTGATAGTAATTTTAATAAAATTTGGTCAGCTTTTTTCTTTAATGATAAATGTTTTTTAGAACTAGTATTTAATATCGTGAAAAAATGATAGAAATTCTTATTTAATTGTTTATAATTAATTTGTAGTAATTAAACTTTATAAATTTGAGAAAGGACGCTGATTAATGGGTAAATTTTTATTAATTACTAAAAATTCACAAAAATAGAAAGTCAATAAAGATGAAAAAATTATTAGCAATCTTAGGAACAATAACAATAGCTGGAAGCGGGATGGCAGGCCTTGTAGGCAACGTTCCAGCCCCAACAAATAATAATATTAATTACAAACAAATAAATAATTTGGAAAGTTTAAATAGAGTTAAAAGGGCTAGAGCTGCTAATTATAGCCCAGATGAATATAATAGAGAAGCTGCTAACGGTTGTTATCCTGATATTGACAATAGTTTTAATTGAACGGAACTTGGTTTATCAATTTTAACTGGTGCGGGTTTAGGTGCCGCTAAATCAACCTTACCACAAGTAAACGCTCATCCACTTTTGAGTCTTAAAATAGGAAAATTTCATAAACCTTCTATATCTGGTGCCGTTAAAGGAGGGTTTGCTGCTGGGTTGGCTGATATAGGTAGCCAAAGTATTCAACCATTAAAAAATAAACTTTCTTCATGCGGAACTGGTTATACAAAAAAAAATTAACTTGTTTAGGAACAATCACTTTAATAGGAACAACTACAACCATTTTATTTAGTTTGTTGTCAAAATGATAATAATAAAAATATTCAAACCAGTAATTAGAATTACTGGTTTTTATTTTGCAAAAATAGAAAGGAGGGAAGAGATAAAACATGACATGGGAAATCTTCTATTGAATTTAAAGATGCAGATTAATGATTTTTATGCTTTAAAAAATAAAAAGATTATATAAAATATTGTTTTTGTTGATTTAACATAAAAAATATTCAAACCAGTAATTAATTAAAATTACTGGTTTTATTTTGTTAAAATAGAAAAAATGAAAAAATTGTTTAAGAGCAGTATTGTCATATAAAGCTACATTTTGGGGTAGCGATTTTAACAGTTTAATTATTTTTAAATTCAGTTTTAAATTCTAATATTTTTCATTTGGCATATCTTTCATTTTTATCTCATTCTTGTATTTTCATTTTTATGTTTTTTAATTTTTTATTTTGATATGATAAAAAATCTTTATTTTCTCAATATCTTGGTTCACTGTTTTTTTCTCAATTTAAATCATATTCTAATGATTTTAATATTGGTAGTATAATATTGTCATTTTTATCAACATAAAATTCTCAATCATTAAGTTTCATTCGCGGAGGCAAGTTTTTGGGCATAAATTCATTTTCTACATTAACTTTTATTTCTCATTTTTGATTTCACTTGCTGTTGTCATCTTTTGATGATTTAAGTGTTAATTTTGATTTTTTTAAGTTTAATTCGTATGACTCATTCTTAATTTGTAATATTGGTTTATTTTCTTTTTTAGAACAACCAACTATTGGTAATGTTGTTAGTCCTAAAAGAGCTATTATATTTAAAATTTTCACAAATTTAACTCGGTCGCGTTTAGTTTTCTTAGGTATTGCTTTGAAGAAGTAAAACAATCAGCTAATTATACTATTTAATTACTAAACTAACCCTACCTTTCTTGTTATTGTCATTTTTATTCATTATCATTTTATCATATTATTGAATTTTTACACAATGAAAAATTATTAATTTTATTAAATTTTCACTAATTATCTAAATTTATGTTTTCTATATTTATTCGTATATACAATACTGCCCTTATTAATTCAACTATCATCATTTTTATTATTATATTTATTTCATAATGAATTTTTATATATTTCTTTTCTGATTTCTATTTCTAAATTAATATTTTCATTAATGAAATGTAATACATTTAATTTGTTTAAATTTGCCATTCTTAAATGTAATAAGTTATTTAAATTCTTATGATTATATATTTTTGCTCCATATCCTAATTGTTGTTTTATTAAATGTGATACATCACTTTCAATGCTACAACCGATATTTCATTCTAAATTTTGGTTATGAATACCATGCTTATTGTTTTTAAAATAATTACTATTTATCCTTAAATTTGTTTTAATATCTTTATTTAATTCATTTTTAGCAACATTACGAATGTTTTTTATCAATTCTTGATGATTTCCATTTTTATATAATTCAATTCAACTATTTAGTGTTAATTTGCGATTTTCAAAAACAATATTAAATGCCATTTGTTTTAATTTTTTAATAGCGTGATAACCATCTAAAATATATCTAACATTACCAAAACTATTGGCAATTTCTCTAATTCAAGTAGCACCATCACCACAAACAATTATTCTGTCATAATTAATATTCACATAATGTTTTTGTAATTCCTTAATTAATAAATCACGATAATCCATCGTATTTATTCTTTTGCCAACTTTTAACATTAGAAAATGACCTCGTTTGTTTTCTAACGCTCTACGAGCATTTTTGTAATTTTTTTCTTTATGTCCGGTATGAAAAGTAACCAAACGAATTCTTTGGTCTTGCTTAACTTTTTGAGCTAATGTCGCTAAAAATGTCTCATCTAGTTGAATATATAGATCCTTATTTTTGAGATCAATTCTAGTTTTAGTTTCTTTTTCTGCTAATTGAAAATATTCAGCAATATCATATTTATTTAAAATATTCGAAATACTAGCTTTTGAAATATAACAATGATTTAGAGCATCTAAAACATCACGATAGCGCTTACCATCGCCCAAAAGACTTAAAACTTTAAATTGGACATCAAAATAAATTCTTTGTTTAGACAATAAACCAATTTCTTTATCTAGTAAACATACATATTCAAATTTACCTGATTTTTGATTTCAATATTTATATCGTCGTCGTTTAAAAGTAACATCACCAAAAATTGTAATAATTGTTCTTGATGCAAAATGAACTACTTTATAACCTTGCTTTAAGCGATAATGATATTTATATAAATATTCATCTAGTTTTTCGTATTCATTAGCTAGTTGTTCGCATTTGCTGATGTACATATTTTTATGGGTTGTAAATAAACTAAACCAATGCTTGTTTTCTGAGCTTTTTACATTATTATTAATTTTTAGCATAATAAATTACCTTTCTTGATAGTAATTTTAATAAAATTTGGTCAGCTTTTTTCTTTAATGATAAATGTTTTTTAGAACTAGTATTTAATATCGTGAAAAAATGATAGAAATTCTTATTTAATTGTTTATAATTAATTTGTAGTAATTAAACTTTATAAATTTGAGAAAGGACGCTGATTAATGGGTAAATTTTTATTAATTACTAAAAATTCACAAAAATAGAAAGTCAATAAAGATGAAAAAATTATTAGCAATCTTAGGAACAATAACAATAGCTGGAAGCGGGATGGCAGGCCTTGTAGGCAACGTTCCAGCCCCAACAAATAATAATATTAATTACAAACAAATAAATAATTTGGAAAGTTTAAATAGAGTTAAAAGGGCTAGAGCTGCTAATTATAGCCCAGATGAATATAATAGAGAAGCTGCTAACGGTTGTTATCCTGATATTGACAATAGTTTTAATTGAACGGAACTTGGTTTATCAATTTTAACTGGTGCGGGTTTAGGTGCCGCTAAATCAACCTTACCACAAGTAAACGCTCATCCACTTTTGAGTCTTAAAATAGGAAAATTTCATAAACCTTCTATATCTGGTGCCGTTAAAGGAGGGTTTGCTGCTGGGTTGGCTGATATAGGTAGCCAAAGTATTCAACCATTAAAAAATAAACTTTCTTCATGCGGAACTGGTTATACAAAAAAAAATTAACTTGTTTAGGAACAATCACTTTAATAGGAACAACTACAACCATTTTATTTAGTTTGTTGTCAAAATGATAATAATAAAAATATTCAAACCAGTAATTAGAATTACTGGTTTTTATTTTGCAAAAATAGAAAGGAGGGAAGAGATAAAACATGACATGGGAAATCTTCTATTGAATTTAAAGATGCAGATTAATGATTTTTATGCTTTAAAAAATAAAAAGATTATATAAAATATTGTTTTTGTTGATTTAACATAAAAAATATTCAAACCAGTAATTAATTAAAATTACTGGTTTTATTTTGTTAAAATAGAAAAAATGAAAAAATTGTTTAAGAGCAGTATTGTCATATAAAGCTACATTTTGGGGTAGCGATTTTAACAGTTTAATTATTTTTAAATTCAGTTTTAAATTCTAATATTTTTCATTTGGCATATCTTTCATTTTTATCTCATTCTTGTATTTTCATTTTTATGTTTTTTAATTTTTTATTTTGATATGATAAAAAATCTTTATTTTCTCAATATCTTGGTTCACTGTTTTTTTCTCAATTTAAATCATATTCTAATGATTTTAATATTGGTAGTATAATATTGTCATTTTTATCAACATAAAATTCTCAATCATTAAGTTTCATTCGCGGAGGCAAGTTTTTGGGCATAAATTCATTTTCTACATTAACTTTTATTTCTCATTTTTGATTTCACTTGCTGTTGTCATCTTTTGATGATTTAAGTGTTAATTTTGATTTTTTTAAGTTTAATTCGTATGACTCATTCTTAATTTGTAATATTGGTTTATTTTCTTTTTTAGAACAACCAACTATTGGTAATGTTGTTAGTCCTAAAAGAGCTATTATATTTAAAATTTTCACAAATTTAACTCCTTCATTTTGTTTTTTCAATATAATATATATATAATTATACAAAAATTCTTAATATCATTAGAAAAATGGCAAAACCGATTAAAAATTGAAAGGTATAGTAAAAAGCTGGTACCGTTTTAAAAACTGGAAAAATGGCGGTTGAAAAGTTAACTGTTGCTTTTGCAATAATTGCTAACGGTCGCAAAATCGTGATGATTTGTGAAGCTTTGAGTATTCAGTTTATCATTTTGATACTAGCATTTTGAATGGCACAACCAATATCATTAAAGGTTGGTATTCATCGTCCAGAATATTTGCAATTTGCTGGTGGAATTAAATCGTCTCATTCACTGTTATTTGAGCCATCAGGGATAAAGGCTGTTGAATTTAATACATTAAAGTCATAAATTTTAAAATTGTAGTTGGAGATATTCCCTTTGTGATAAAGTGTAAAAGTTAAGGTAAAAATGTTAATACCATAACGAATATCAATATCCGTATTTAAATAATTAATACTGTTAGCGGTTTTGTTGGTTGGCAAGGCAATGAGTTTATTATCATAAGATTTAAGAACATTAAAATCAATTTGATAAATGCTATTGGTGTTGTTAATAGCATTGTAATTATCTTGGTGCATTTTTTTGTCAAAAGTAAAGAAATAACTTCTTAGTAAGAATTCTGAGTTTCCTATAATATTTACTAAGTATTTTTTGGGATAAAAGGTAATTAATGAACGATAAAAGAAACCGATTTGAATAAAGTAATCCTTCTTATAGTTTTCTACACCCTTAAAATCAATTTCGGTATGAGTTTTTTCGTCCATATCAAAAGTCGCATAAAATAAACTAGCAAAGAAATTGCCAAGAATTTCATAGATTTCGTTAAAAACATTTTTGTAATCGCTATTGTTAATACTGGGAATGTTGTTTTTAAAATAAAGGTAAATATCATTTTTTAAATTGGGGTCATAGCGTAGAAAACTAAATCTAACATTGAGGTAATTTAAGGTACCAAAAAGATATTTAATTAGATAATAATCGTTAGAATTCGTAGTGCCATATTTTCAGATTTCATTTTCACCGTGTAGCAATTGTAAATACTTATTTCCAGCAATTAGAGTTTTGTTAAATGCCTTAATTTTCAAAACATTTTCATTTTTATCACTAGAAGTTTTATGATAAAAATAACTCTCGTCTTTAAAGCCGTGATTTTTAATCGTAAATTCTTTGTAATAACCTTTTTCTAGGGTGTCAATGAAATTAAATACGGGCGTTCAATAGAGATACGAGTAATTAAATTTATCAAAATCACCACGGTGAATCATTAAGTAATCAAGATTATCAACAACATCGTTATAGTTATGGTTGCCATCAAATTTGGTGGTTTTTTCTGGTAAATCAATATCAGTCGAGGGTTTAATTTCTGATTGTGCGTTAAATTCTAATATTTTTCATTTGGCATATCTTTCATTTTTATCTCATTCTTGTACTTTCATTTTTATGTTTTTTAATTTTTTATTTTGATACGATAAAAAATCTTTATTTTCTCAATATCTTGGTTCACTGTTTTTTTCTCAATTTAAATCATATTCTAATGATTTTAATATTGGTAGTGTAATCTTGTCATTTTTATCAACATAAAATTCTCAATCATTAAGTTTCATTCGCGGAGGCAAGTTTTTGGGCATAAATTCATTTTCTACATTAACTTTTATTTCTCATTTTTGATTTCACTTGCTGTTGTCATCTTTTGATGATTTAAGTGTTAATTTTGATTTTTTTAAGTTTAATTCGTATGACTCATTATTTTGCCTTTTACTTCTAATTAGTGATTGTGCTGTTGATTTGTCATTATTAATGTTTTGTGGAATGGTAAAAATGTTATTGAAACTAATAATTAACACGGTAAATATTTTCATAAACATTTTTATCACTCCTTTTTAAAATATTTTATTTTTCATTATTCTTTTAGTTTTAATCTTTTTTAATATAAAACGAATTAAACAGTTTACTATTTCTGTTATGGTTACTCACACTAATGAATAACCTATAATCATTAATTTACCAATTGCTCCAAAATTTTTAATAAATTGTTGCAAATTTTCAATATCTGTATGTAACAATAAAACTATACTTAAAGATATGAATATAATGTAATTAATTATTATTCATCAATATTTTTTTAAAGAATTAATGAGTTTGTTTGATTTCATTTTTCAAGGCTCTTTTTGCTTTAATTTTATGAATAATAAAGCGAATTAATTTTTCAAATTTAATTCCAAAATATATTGCTCCACCCCATCAAAAAACAAATATTCCCGCGAGCATAATACCACTATTAAATTTGCCAAAGAAATCAACCATTTCTTTATTCATAAAATTATTAAATTCATTACTTGTTCCAGTTATTCATTTAGTATCGCTTGCTGTTAATGCACAAATTAATAGGCTTATAAAAATGAAAATGATACTTAATAATATTTTTAACCACTGTTTTTTAAAAGAATTTTTAATTCTTAATTTTAATGGCATTTTTTCTTTTGAATTATCTTTTTTAAATAATCTTACTAAAAGTTTTTTCATTTTAACTCTCCTTTCATATTTTTTATCGTCCTTTAATCACAATAAATAAAGCAACAAGTACACAAGTAACGCCAAGAATGGTAAAGATTGGATGTTGCGAAAATGTTCGTGCCATTGGTTTAAACAGTTCTAAAATTGTTAAATTGCTAGTAATAAACTTTTGGAAATTGGCAAGGCCTTCGCTAATATAGTTTGTTAAAGTTTCAAAATGGCTACCAGCTAAAAGTCCAAGAACAGTTATTAAGATAAAAATAATAATTAGTTTAAACATTTTTAGTTACCTTGTTTTGTTTTTATTGGTTTTATTTGTTTTTTAGCTTTTCCTCATGCACTTAAACGACCTTTATTTTTAACCGCATATTGGCGTTGTCTTTCTAAATTAACTTGTTGACTACCAAATCCAAGAATAATTGCCATAAGAAATTCTACAGCCAGCGTTAAGAATAGAGGAAATATTAGTTGAATATTTGTCCCCGGTACTTCTAAACTTCAAATTAAGTCAAAGACCTTATAAAGCATTTGAGCAAGAAAGTCCGCCATTTTTGCAAGATTTGCCATTTTTTATTGTTCCTTTTCTTTCATTTTTCTTAAAAATTTGCTAAATTTATCCATTTTTAAGTATTCTAAGTCTTCTAAATCAATTGCTGTGTCAGTATAGTATTTGTCTTCATAGTCAGGATTTACTTTTGAATTTAAGTAATCTCTTAAAAACGCTAGGTAAAAAGAATTGTAAGTGTTTAATATTGGTAGAGGAATTTTTAGTTTAAAAAAATAAATATCAAGTTCAGGGATATCTCGGTATTTAATGCGACGACCTTTTTTGCTATTTTTAGCATCAATTAAGGTGTTTCGTCAGCGTTCATATTCTTCAATGCTCGTAAAGGTACCATAGATGACTTTTAAGTAGGGGCGAAAAATATTAACGGGTTTTTTACGAATTCCCACAATCACATTATTGGCAATATCACGAACTTTAACTCAAATATGTTTGTCTCTTTGACCGCTAGCTAACACAATATGACCGAAATGGCGTGCCAAAGCGAAATATTCTTGAATACCGGTTTCTTCGTTTTTGGTATTATTTTTTTCTCAATCAGTTCCTTCTAAAAATAAGTTGGTTTCATCTCATAAAAGTAAGGTTTTGTCTGGCAATACCGGATAATCAAAATCTAATAATCCCATATGACCTAAACTTAATTTTTGAGTTTCTAGTAATGGAAAGGTTGAGGCGATATGATATTTCTTCTTTTTTAGTAATTTTGATGCGTATACTAGAAAGGCAGTTTTTCCAGTTCCTAATGAACCAATAACGATGTTTAATGGTGAGTTTTTTAAGAAGTTAATAACTTTGTTAATTTGTGTTAAATTACCGATTTTAAAAAGGAAAATTAAAATACACCCTGCTAAAAATAAATAGCTCACAATGTTTTTAAAATAACCGTTGTAAATGTATCAAATTGCTCCTCAATGTCATAAAATTAAAAATGAGGTGCGATTTAATTCAATAAAATGGTTATTTTTTTCTATTATTCATTTGCAAAATTTCATCTTGCACCTCACTTTATTTTTTTGTTAGCGTACTGCTCCAAGTAATTTTTCAAACATTTTAAAGCAAATAAAGAATATTGCCAAAATAAATGGAAAAATGAAGATTCAGTAGTCAGCAAAGAAGTTACCGACTTGTGGCATATTAACAGCAATAATTTCTCACATTTTAGTAAACGCTGTTATAATCGCATTTCATAATTTAGTCATCGCGTCACTAGCTGTTATTTTTTCTACTGTTGCTGGTGCCTCGGCTAAGAAAGTTCCAATCATATAATCACCCCCTTTCTTCTTAAGGCCTTCTTCATTTGTCTTTATCTAAATACTGATATGGTTTTTCAAAGTAACATTAGAATAAATCACGCCATAATCGCTGTTAATAATCAAAAAGCAATGTTTGCTATTAAAAGCCAAAGTGGCGCTTCGGTTAAATCAATTTCTTTACCACCACTAATATGAGCCGGAATGGTTGTAATTTGAATAAATAAATCTCAGAAAGTTTGTTTAATTTGCTCTCAATTAAATTCTTTTAAGTTTATTGTCATTTTCTATTTCCCAAAAATCATTTTTATTGGTAAATACATAATTGAAATTAATGCGAAAAGAAAAGTAATGATAATAATTAATCCGGCAATAAACGCAACTTGTGCAGGCATTTTTTCTATCGGAACAAACAGTTTTAAGAACTCCATAATAATTTCTCAAAACATTATTTTTTATCCTTGTTATTTTCTTTTAAATTAGGAGTTTTAACTCATTCTTCAAAGCGGGCAATAAATACTTTTTCGTCTTTTGTGAAATTACCAGTATTATTTTTAATGGCATTTTTGTATTTAATTCGCATTTTTATTTTGGCATAAATTTTATAAGCAAAATATGCCGATAGCATTATGCTGATAATAATAAATATTAGTCCAATTGCAATATTCATTTTTAATCTCCTTTAAAATAGTTATAATTCATATCTTTTTTATTGTTTTCTTTTTCGGCAATGAAGAAACTTAATAATTCTTGGCCTTTAATTAACTTGGTTTCTTGTTCTTGTTGATTAATTGAAATTACTTGATATTTACTATCTTTTATTATCCCAATGCAAATGGAATTTTCGTATTTTCCTTTATAAACAAATCGCTTTGGAAACCAAATGCCGATTTGTTCATTAAATCACGGAATTTTTGGTGCTTTAATAAACATTGCGTTTTGTGTTTCTTTTAAGAGATATTTTTTAGTATTTAAGAAAATGTTTTCAATGTTTTTCATAGTAAATTACCTTTCTTATGAATAAACTAAGTTATATTAACTAAGTTGTTAGTTAACTTAGTTTTTTAAACACTTATATATCGCAGATTTAAGTGTTTAAAAAGCTTTGTTATTAAATTTTATTTTTTAATTAGATAAAGATTTTAATAATTTTAAACTTAGTATGTCCCTTATATAGAAATTTCTACACTTTAACATCCGCATCCTGCCCTTGGAACTAATTTAATAGCGTGTATATTTTCAGGAAATCCACCCATTCATTTTTTTATTGCAAAACGAAACAAATTGCTATAGCTAATAGGGGGTTATCTATCAACTGGTAAACTTCTTTCGGTTATGGCGACCACCCACAATTTATCGTGCTTTAATACATACCAACATTATTAATTCACTTGTATTTAATTTTCAAAGAACAAATTTTTAACACCTTATAAAATAAAAAGACAATCATTGCTGACTGTCTTAATACTTATTCAAATCTTTATCTACCTAACAAAACTTTATGCGTCCATCCGGAAATTTAATAAATGCAAAATTGTTAAACTATGGCATTTTTAGTTGCAAAAAAATTAAAAGTAGATATAATTTAAAATGATTGAATTAAACAATTGCCTAGTTAGCTCAGTTGGTAGAGCAACCGGCTGTTAACCGGTAGGTCGTAGGTTCAAACCCTACACTAGGCGCCATTTTAGGGCCCGTTGGTGAAGCGGTTAACACACACGCCTTTCACGCGTGCATTCACGGGTTCAAATCCCGTACGGGTCACCATTAAGTGATATAAATAATCTAACTTTACAATAAAGTTGGATTTTTTTGTTTTTATGATAATTTATTGGTGGTGTTATTTTATAGTAATTATTATATAATAGACTTCTTGCATAACCTATTAAAAAAATTACAAATATTTGTAAAAAGACAGTAATAGAAAAATATAATTTTAATTAATTATGTCTTTTTACAAATATTTGTAATTTTTTTAATAGGTTATGCAAGAAGTCTATTGTTAAAGAAACTATTCCGGGCGAAGAAAGTTGCAAATTTTAATAACATTTGATAAATAAGATATGAAAAAATATTAAGTCTTTTAGGAAAAATTATTTTAATTGGAACAAAAACAATAATTTAATCTCTGTGAAAAATAAGAAAAACATTCAAACCAGTAATTTTAATTAATTACTGGTTTTTATTTTGATAAAATAGAAAGGAAAAAAAGTAAAAATTACTTATTTGTTTAAGGGTATTGTTATCATAGAAAAATGCATTTCTGTCGTGGTTGCTTGAGTAGTTATTTAAAAGTGTTTATTTTAATTGGTTTCTGATTGTGCCTCGAATTCTAGTATTTTTCATCAGTTTCATCTTGCACCGGCAAAGGTATCTTTTTGGTATTCAAATTTTACTTTAATATTTTTTATTTTAATATTTTGTTTTTGTTCTTTTTCAACTTCTGTTCATTTTGTATTTATTTGTAATTCGTTAAGTTTTTTAATAATATTAATTTGATTTTGGTTTATATAACTTTGAATTCGCCCTTTATTGTTTCATAATTCTTCCACAGGATTTATCGGTTTTATTCCTGATTGCTTTTCTATATCATTTAATAAAAATTGTAATTCTGTTTTTCACGTTGATGCATGTTTATAAGGATTTTCATTTTTTCATATTGTAAATTCTGCTTTTTCTAAGTTAATTTTAGAAACTTGATTACTTTTTTTACTGTCTAAGTCTAACGGCGTTGGTCTATTTGTTTTATTGGAGCAAGAAGTTACGGATAATATCGTTAATCCTGAAACAACTATTGTACTTAAAATTTTCATTATTTTAATTCCTTTATTATCTTATTTTTTCAATATATATATATATATATATAATATATTACAGGAAAATCCTTAAAATCATTAGAAAAACGGCAAAACCGATTAAAAATTGGAAGGTATAGTAAAAAGCTGGTACTGTTTTAAAAACTGGAAAAATGGCGGTTGAAAAGTTAACTGTTGCTTTTGCAATAATTGCTAACGGGCGTAAAATTGTAATGATTTGTGACGCTGTTAGCATTCAGTTTAGCATTTTAATGCTAGCATTTTGAATGGCACAACCAATATCATTAAAAGTTGGTATTCAGCGTCCGGAATATTTGCAATTTGGTGGCGGAATTAGGTCATCCCATTCTGAGTTGGTTGAACCATCGGGGATAAATGCTGTGGAATTAAGAACATTAAAGTCATAAATTTTAAAATTGTATTTAGAGATATTACTTTTGTGATAAAGGGGGAAATGTTAAGGTAAAAATATTAATACCATAACGAATATCAATATCAGTATTGAGTTAATTGATATTGTTAGCGGCCTTGCTGGTTGGCAAGGTAATTAGTTTATTATCATAGGATTTTAAGACATTAAAATCAATTTGATAGATACTATTATTGTTTTTAAAGGCATCATAATTCTCTTGATGCGTTTTTTTGTCAAAAGTAAAGAAATAACTTCTTAGTAATAATTCTGAGTTTCCTATAATATTTACTAAGTATTTTTTGGGATAAAAGGTAATTAACGAGCGATAAAAGAAACCAATTTGAATAAAGTAATCTTTGTTATAGTTGTCTACTCCTTTAAAAACAATTTCAGTGTAAGTTTTTTCATCCATATCGAAAGTGGCATAAAATAAACTAGCAAAGAAGTTACCAAGGATTTCATAGATTTCGTCAAAAATATTTTTGTAATCGCTGTTTTTAATACTAGGAATGTTGTTTTTAAAATAAATGTAAATGTCATTCTGCAAGTCAGGGTCGTATCTCAAAAAACTAAATCTAACATTGAGGTAATTTAAGGTACCAAAAAGATACTTAATTAAGTAATAATCGTTAGCGCTCGCAGTGTCATATTTTCAGATTTTCTTTTCACCATGTAATAATTGTAAATAGTTATTACCTGCAATTAAAGTTTTGTTAAATTCCTTAATTTTCAAAACATTCTCATTTACTACATTTTTATCACTAGAGGTCTTATGATAAAAATAGCTTTCATCTTTAAAGCCGTGATTTTTAATCATAAATTCTTTATAGTAACCTTTTTCTAAGGTGTCAATGAAATTAAATACCGGTGTTCAATAGAGGTAGGAGTAATTAAATTTATCAAAATCACCACGGTGAATCATTAAATAGTCAAGATTATCAATAACATCGTTATAGTTATGGTTAGCGTCAAATTTGGTGTTTATTGTTGGTAATTCAATATCAGTCGAAGGTTTGGTTTCTGATTGTGCGTCTAATTCTAGTATTAAAATAGAATTAGAGGCAGTTTAGAAAATGCTACACCAGTAGCACTTGCTTATAGAGGAAATTTACCTCAAAATTATAATTTAAATAGTGAAATTGATAATCATTTTATTATAATTTATGGCGTTTATGGTGTTTTGGGAGCTAATATGCATGAAATAAATTCTAGCTCAGTTCTTACTTTTCGTTATATGGATCCTTCAACAGGAATAAACGGTACTGTTGATGCTTCACTTATAAGAACACTAATTTCTAATAGAGATAATTTGGGTAATTCATTAACAAGTTATTTAATTTCTTATGATAGTCAAAGACCTAATTTATCTTCAATGATTACAATCACAAATTTAGGAAATATACGTGGTTTGAATATGCCAATGAATGCAAATAATCAAAATTTGATTGATTTAAACATAGATTTAATTATAGATGAAGTAGTTTCGGCAAATATAATAAATGTTCCAGCTCGTTTTCAAGATAGAAATGGACAACGGCGCTTTTATATTTCTGATATGACTAGAAACTGGGCCGATATTAGGCATCGTGATTATAATGGTTTTGTAAGAGTTAATTTTTCTGGAACTAGCCCTCTTTCTAATATTACATATACACAAGCAAATAATCATAATATTAGACAAGCTTTAAACACATATAATTCAATGGATGAACAACATATACAAACTATTACAAACCAACTTAATGATCATTTAAGAACAAATGGAAATGGACATTTATTGCATTCTATTACAGAAGTTGGCCGAGCTGCTCTGGCTGGGGGGCTATATTATTGGCGGTTCTGTTGCTTTAGCTTCCGAAACTTTAGGCTTGTCTATTGTTATTGGTGGAATTGTTGCTCTGGGTGTATGGATTATTTCTTAGTAATTGTTGATTTTTTAGGTGTAATAAAACACTCGTTAAATTAACAAAACAAATAAAAATAAATAATAAATATGCAAAAATTATTAAGTTTTTTGGGTGTAATCACTTTTAATCGGAACAAACACAACAAGTTTAAATTTCTTGTGAAAATAATTATTCAAACTTTTAGAAATTACTTTGTTAAAAATTTTTGTAATATTTGAAATGGGGTTTTAGTGTTTAATGATGAATGATGACGCTCAAAGTTATAAAAGTAATAATATTTGTTTAAATAATTTTGAAGTTCGTTTTGACTTAATTTTTTATCCTTAAAATTAGAGTAAAATAATTTGGTATAATTTTGGTGGAATCGTTCAATCTTCCCATTAGATTGAGGCGAACGAATTGGTGTTGTCTCGTGAATGATTCCACTTTTTGAAAGAAAGGTTGTAAAAGGCCTTTCTTTTATTTTGTATGCTTTTTTATTACTTCAATTAGTAGTAGTGAATTCCGGAGCATTGTCAGTACGGAGGCGTTTAATGGTTATGCCAAGTTCACCAAAATCTTTCATTGCTCTTTGCACAGCGTTAATGGCGTTATTAGTTCCTAAACTATCATAAACATAACCAAATACTATGCGTGTCATTTCGTCAATGAAATCATAAATATAATATCTTTTATCAACCGGAAAATTTGATGTGGTAATAATTTTAGCATCCATTTGTAAAAGACCAATCTCGGAAACTTCATAACGCTTAAAATGGCGTTTTGTTTGTTTAATTTGTTGTTTTAATTCTTTTCAACGAGGGTCAGATTTAATTCAACGATAAAAAGTTTTGATATTTTTTGGAATTTCTGAATTTTTGACATTATGAAAATTAATTTTTAAATTATTAAATAAAGACCACATTCCACCGGCTTGAAGATTTTTGTAATCAAAATATAAGTCACATAATTTTTTGCGAGAATTTAAACTATATTGATAATTAAGATTTTGTGGTTTTGTAGTTTTAAACAATAACAAATCTAAATTATCAGAATAATAAGCGGTCATAATTTTTTGTGCCCAACGATAAAAGCTTTTTGTTGCATTTTTAAAATATTTTTTAATAAGTTTTGTTAAGGTGGTTTCTTCAATATAGAAATAAGTACATAAATTTAAATATGCAGTAATGCGTTTTTTAGTTTTATAGTAATAAGGATTACGGCAGTTAGCACTTAGTCAACTTTGGATTTTTGCTTTTAAATCTGCTAAATCAGCTTGGGAAATAATATATTTCATTTTTAAACTCCTTAAATTAAGAAAATCGCATTACAAAAAATACGATTTTCAAACATGTTTATTAAAATTGCTAATTAATTAGGTATTTTGGCATAGAAAGAAGTTATACTATAAAATAATCCTATTGATTTAGTAAATGTTATCTTAACCTTAATTATTTCAGAAATTTCATAACCAAAATCTGAATCTAAATAACTAAAATCATCATAATTTTTTTTAACACCGTTATTTTTATAAAAATTAATTCAATCTTTATTTTTATTTCCAAGAGATAAGCTAAAAATGCGAGTTCGTTTAATTTCAAGAGGCAAATCTATGTTATCTTGAAATTTAATTTTAGCACCACCACCAATTTTACTAGGAATTAAAAAACTATTGTAAATGCTAGGAAACTCTAAATCATATTTTTTTAAATCACTGCTATTTTTATTGCACCCAGAAATAAACATTACACTTATTAAATTTAAAGTTGATAAAAGTTTTCACATAACAAAAAATCCTCCTTTCAAAGAAATTAGATTATATAATAATTTAGAGATATTTAAGAAAACTTTTTTAATATCATTAATAAGATAGTAACCGCTTGTTCACCAGTAATTGCTACCGGTGTTATTGCTCCATCAAGAAAAATTCTAATCATATAATCACCCCCTTTCTAAACAAAATATGATTTAACCTTATAAAATAAAATAACCATAAATAAGACAATGAATACTAATACCATTCAAAAGGCAATATTCGCTATTAAAAGTCAAAGTAGTTCTTTGGTTAAATCAATTTCCTTGCCAGAAACTCACGCCGGAATAACTTTAATTTGAATAAATAAATCTCAAAAATACAATTTTGTCATTTCTCAATCTAAATCTTTTCAAGCAACTAAAAACATAATAATTACCGCTTAAAAGGTCAAAAGAGTAGAAAAATAATTGCCGAGAAGAGCATTACAATTATTAAAATTGAAAACAAAAATACAACTTGGGGTGGTAAATCGGTAGCTGGATAAATTAATTCAATTAACTCAATAATTATTTTTTTAAACATTTTCTAAACCTACTTTTTAATTTCTTTTTCATCTTGTTCTAATAAATTTCGCTTAAACTTTGCAATAAATATTCTTTGTGAATAAGTAAAATCTTTTGGCAACTGTTTTGCTTCGCTACCATATTTCTTTTTATCTTTAAAAAATCGATAAATATTAATCGCAATATAGTATGCTAGTAATAATGTTAAAATCGTAAAAAACACTAATCCAAAAATACTCATTTTTCTTTTCTCCTTAATTTTTTAATTTTTAATTCTTATTTTAAATTGCAATTTTTCTTTCACTTTTTAAATCCTAGTGCTTCATTTTTCTTAGTTGATTTCTAAATCTTAAACTTTCTAACGAAGCATAATTTGCACTTTCAAATTCTACATAATTAATATTTTTAAATTCATAGATTGCTCCGCACATTTTAGTTTTAAAGTTATTAACTGTTGATTTTAAGTACTTTACAAATTCAGAATTTATGGTTCTATTAACAATATTATTCAAAGTATCGGTAAATATTTGTTTTCTAGTAATGGGGTTTTGACAGTTATAAGAGAATTGATAAGCCTTGATATTTAAGTCATATTGATTTAATGATTTTTCATTCAGAACATTTTTAGTTATATATTTGGAGCAATATTTTACAACCATTTCATTAGTGTTTTCACGAACTCTAATATTTTTATTAATTCCATAAGGTCAAAATTGTAATATAATTTTATATGGTATTTTTTCGGTGATTAAAATATGAAAATGAATAACGCCTCGTTTCTGATATTCATAGGTATACAAATACTTAATATTTTTATTTTTAACTTTAAATCAATATTTTAATTTTTTAAAAAATTTATTTAAATCACGCTTACATTTTCTAATGTCAAATTCATTAACATCAGCATAAGTGAGAGTTAAAAATGTAAGTTTTTTACAATCTCAAAAATTATGATATGCCTTCCGAATAACATTAGATTTTGCACGAATATTGCTATTAAGCAATTTTGTATCACAATTACCTTTATTTTTAACTCCATTAGCATTACGAGTATTTGCTTTGATGCGTTCTAACGGCATAACAATATTGCGAATATATTGACCATAATAAATTGTTTTCATATAAAAATCAGTCGGATTTTGAGGTTGTAAATTCATATTTTATGCTCCCATTTTAAATTTTCGCCAGTTGTGCTATTTAATCAAGTAATAGTCGGCTTCGCCGACTAACCCGCTAGCGGGCGGGGCATACGCCTTCCGCACCGCTTCGCAGACCGAAGTGATTATCAATTAACTGGACAAGTTTTTTTGATTTTTTGATAATTCAATTTTTTGCAAGTTAACTATTTTGGGGGTTTTTTCAAAAGTTAATTCGCAACTAAAAAATGATTTAACGTTTTTTTTTAACAGTTTATAAATTTCTTGTTGTTCTAGATTGTTATCATCAATTCATAAAGCCTTTTGTTCTCCGGTAGGCTCAAATAAGTCATTTTCATAACGCAAAAATTCGGCAGAATAACCTGACATCATAGAGCCATCTTTATTTTTAAATATTTTTCTTTTTATACTAACTAATTTAACTTTAAACATTATTATCTAAATTCCTTTTACTTTTATTTTTTAAAATTTTTTTAATATGATTAATAAATTTTTTCTCACAAGCAACATGCAAATATCGTTTATCACTAAATAGATGTAAACACCAGCGACATATTTTATAATTTATCTTTCCTTTCAAAATTTAAAAACCCTTTTCATCGCAAGAATTACAGATTCCAACTGTATTTTTATTACCAATGACATAGCTTTCGCTGTCTCATTCAATACAAAATATTACTGCCAAAAGAAAACACCCCCTAAAAGTTTGTAGAAAACAAAATCTTGTCATATGTATATGGTTTCTACAGATTTTTTAGTAAAATGTAATATACCACAGATGTTTAGTACAATCAAGAAAAATATTAAAAAAGTAGAAATTAATTTATTAATTCTTGTAATTTTTGAAATGGTGATTTATTTTGTAATGCTGAATGACAGCGTTGGAAGTTGTAATAGTAATAATATTGATTTAAGAAATGTTGGAGTTCATTTTGATTTAATTTTTTATCCTTAACATAAAATAATTTAGTATAATGTTGATGAAACCGCTCAATTTTACCGTTACTTTATGGCGAACGAATTGGAGTGGTTTCATGAATAACCCCATTCCTTGAAAGAAAGGCCGTAAAAGGTCTTTCTTTTACTTTGTATGCTTTTTTATTACTTCAATTAGTAGTAGTAAATTCTGGGGCATTATCAGTACGAAGGCGTTTAATAGATATTCCAAGTTCACTAAAATCTTTCATTGCTCTTTGCACAGCGTTAATCGCGTTATTGGTTCCTAAACTATCATAAATATAACCAAATACTATGCGTGTTATTTCGTCAATGAAATCATAAATATAATACTTTTTATCAACTGGAAAATTTAATGGGGTAATTATTTTGGCATCCATTTGTAAAAGACCAATCTCTGAGACTTCATAACGCTTAAAATGGCGTTTTGTTTGTTTGATTTGTTGTTTTAATTGTTTTCAACGAGAGTCAGATTTAATTCAGCGATAAAAAGTTTTAATATTTTTTGGAATTTTTGAATTTTCAATATCGTGAAAACCCATTTTTAAATTGTTAAATAAAGACCACATTCCACCGGCTTGAATATTTCTATAATCAAAATATAAATTGCATATTTTTTCACGAGAATCTAAATCATATTGATAACTAATTTTGTTAGGTTTTTTATATTTTAAAATTAAACTATTAAAATCATCATTTTGATAAGCAGCAAGAATTTTATTAGCTCATTGATAAAATGTATTTCGTATACCGTGAAAATGCTTTTTTACTAATTTATTTAAAGTTATTGGTTCTAAATAAAATTGATTACATAAATTTAAATAACTAGTAACTCGTTTTTTGGTTTTATGGTAGTGTTTATGGTTATAAATTGTTGTTAATCAACTTTGTACTTTTGCTTTTAAATCTGCTAAGTCAGCTTGGGAAATAATATATTTCATTTTTTTAAACTCCTTAAATTAAGAAAATCGCATTGCAAAAAATACGATTTTCAAACATATTTATTAAAATTGCTAATTAATTAGGTATTTTTGCTAAAAATGAACTTATAAAATATTGTGGTTTATTTAATTGATATCTATCTAAATAAACAAATGACACTTTAATACTTTCAAGTTTAGGAATTTCTCAGCCATAAGTAGTCAATATATCTTCAGATGGTTTTGGTTTATAAACACCTTCTCGTTTAAAAAAATCCTCTATAGGATTATTAATACTTTGATTTTGGATTAAAAAGCTTTTTTCAGACATATCATCTGGAAAACGAACACCTTCGTCATAAAAAGTTATTCTTCCAGCAGAGCCAAAACTCTCTACATTAAAAAATGTATTATTTAAACTAGAAAATTGTAATTTTTTTTCATAAACATTACTTCTACACCCAAAAATAAACAGTACACATACTAAATTTAAAGCTGATAAAAATTTTCGCATAAAGAAAAATCCTCCTTTCAAAGGAATTATATTATAAAAAATATTGGCAATATTTAAGAGAACTTTTTTAATATCATTAATAAGATTGCTAATGGCACTACAAATTCAAATAACATCTGAAATGCCGGAATAACTTCAAACACTGGAAAGGCGGTTTTGGTAAAATTAATCGTTGTTTTGGCAATATCCGCAATGGGGCGAATTAAAAGATTAATCCCTGAAAGACCAAGCAATCAATTTAACATACTAACAGAAGCGTGCTGAATGCCACAAGATATCGCACTAAATAAACCTCAATAAGAACAATTGGGTGTCGGAATTAAGTCATCCATATTACCACTTATTCCACCGCCAATAAAAGCCGTTGAATTCAAAATGTTAAAATCGTATAAAGAATAATGATATTTAGTACTTTCATTTTTCTTTTTATATAGTGGAAAAGTTAGCGTAAAAATATTAATTCCATACATGACATCAACTTTAGCCTTGTAAAAATGCAATTTATTGCTAGTAACATTCCATAATTGGTTATCGTATGCTTTTAACACATTAAAATTTATTTGATAAGAACTTTTACCAGTTTTAAAATCATTAGCAATTTGTTTATCTTTAACAAAAAAATAGGAACGAAAAATCATATTCTTACTATTCTGCATTGTGGAATTAAAATTAATTAAATACTGTTTGGGATAAAAGGTAATTAAGGAGCGATAGAAAAAGCCCATTTGTAAAACATTTTTAGGAATTTCTTGCATTCCTTTGTAATCTAATTCTACATAAGTAGAAGTATCCATATCAAAACTTGCATAAAAGAATTGTACGAAAAAACCACCTAAAACTTTATAAATTTTATTAAATAAACCATTAATAAAATCAACAGTTAAATCTTTTTGATAATGAAGCATAAAATCTTTAAAATCAGTTTTTAATTTATCATCATAGCGTAAAAAATGGAAAGTATTACCATAATAATTAACTTGTCCAAAAAAAGTATTAATAAAATCTCCTCCAAAACCTGTTTGTGAGCCAGATTTTCAAAGTGATTTACCATTTTCTAAAAACTCATTATTACCCACAATACTACCGTGCTCAGTTTTTATAGTGATAACATCACCAAAACTAGAAAAGGAAAGTTTCCTAAAAATAACTTTTTCAATGAAACCTTGTGGATATGAATTTTTGCGACTTAAACTAAATTTACTATTTTTTTTAAAACCATTTAATTTTATTGACACTTCATTCATATATTTAAAATTATCGTCAAAGAAATTAAAAATAGGAACTCAATATAAGTAACTATAATTAAATTTATCAAAATCTCGGCGTTGTATCATCAAATAATCTAGTTTATCTTGAAACTGAGTATAATCATACTCACCATCATTTTTATTTATTTCCGTAGGTAACGGTTGCTCGTTATCTTTCTCTGGTTGTAGTGGCACTTTAGCTGAAAATAAACTTATAAAATATTGTGGTTTATTTAATTGATATCTATCTAAATAAACAAATGACACTTTAATACTTTCAAGTTTAGGAATTTCTCAGCCATAAGTAGTCAATATATCTTCAGATGGTTTTGGTTTATAAACACCTTCTCGTTTAAAAAAATCCTCTATAGGATTATTAATACTTTGATTTTCGATTAAAAAGCTTTTTTCAGACATATCATCTGGAAAACGAACACTTTCATCATAAAAAGTTATTCTTCCAGCAGAGCCAAAACTCTCTACATTAAAAAAAGTATTTTTAATACTAATAAACTCTAATTCACAATTATTTCCGCATTGACTAAGGTTTGAGGCTCGTTTTTGTCGTTTCATAAAGGAATGTTCCATATTAGGTTTTGGTGGTTGTTTTGTATCAAAGAAAGCCCCTAATGGCACCAAACCAATAAACATTATAATAAATCAAGAAATAATCTTATGCATCTCATCACGCCTTAAAACTCTTTTTTATCGCTTTAAAAGCATCACAAAATTTATATTGATTATGTTGTGGACATTCACAATTAACAACTTGCATTTGGTGCTTTCTAAAAACTTTATTAAAGTAATAACCCCTAATAATTAATTTATTAATACCAGTTATTAACAAATAAACGATTAATAATCAAAAATACACCTTAAAAACTACATTTTGGAAATCAAACAATATAAAATCTTTAAAAAACTCATCTGTGTTAGTTCGAATTTTTGTTAAAAACACTCAAATTATAACCATAACAGTATGAAATATAATAAAAAAATGCATAAAACCTAAAACGCTTTTAAATAATTTAATACTTAATATTTTCTTTAACATTTTCATTTTTTAACTCCTTAAAATTAAATATATTGTTGATAAAATACAAATCGTTCCTAAAATTTGAAAAATCGGATGTTGGGAAAATAACCTTATCATTGGTTTAAACAAATCTAAAATTTTAATATTATTTGATAGAACTTTATTAAAATATTCTAAACCCTCACGCACATAGGCTCATAAACCTAAAAAGTCGTTTAAAGCAAAAATGGAAAAAACAGCAACAAGAATAAATAATATTATTAATTTAAACATTTTCTAAAACCTACCTTTTTATTCGCCGTCCGGCTGCTTAACTCACGGTCTATTTTTAGGGCTATTACCACTAAATTTCTTAATTGAACCACTAGATGATTGTTTCTTAGTTCCTCAATTAGCAACTGATTTTCGATATTTTTTACGAAAACCAACTTTTGGTCGTTCAATATGAATACCTAAAATACCACCAATTACAAGATTTATCACAAGCATAATTAGCGGAAAAATAATAATGCGAATATCTGTTCCGGGAATGGTTAAAGTTCAAATTAAATCAAAAACTTTATAAAACATATCGCCAATCAAACTAGCCATTTTTTCTAAGTTTTCCATTTTTTAAACTCCTTTACTTGTTTTTCTTCTTCAGATTATTTTTTAACTTAGTAAGTATCTTACTGAATTTTTCCATTTTTAAATATTCTAATGCTTCAATATCCATTACATTATCATTTCAAAATTTATGTTGATAATTATCATTCAAAGCACGATTACTTAATTCACGCAAGAATGATAAATATTTATTATCATAAAGGTTTAAAATTGACATCGGAATTTTTAATTTAAAGAAATAAATGTCTAATTCCGGAATGCTACGATACTTGATTTTGCGACCTTTTTTATCATTTTTTGCATTAATTAGCGTTAATCGTCATTGTTCGTATTCACTTACCGATTTAAAAGTGCCATAAATAACTTGTAAATAAGGACGAAAGATACTAACCGGTTTTTTTCTAATACCAACAATTATTGAATTCGCAATATCACGAACTTTAACTCATATATGTTCGGCTCTTTGTCCGCTCGCTAATACAATATGGGTGAATTGTCGAGCCGAAGCAAAATATTCTTGTAAACCTTGGGTTACTCTATCATTTTCTTTATAATCAGTACCTTCAAGAAATAAATTAGTTTCATCTCATAACAGTAAATGTTTTTCATCTAAAATTGGATAATTATAATCTAAAAGTGACATATGCCCTAATGAAAGCATTTGTTTATCTGTAATCGGAAAAGTAGAAATCGTTTTTCAACCACTTAATAAGTAAGAAGTTAAAACCATTAAAGCGGTTTTTCCAGTCCCTAAGGCACCAATGACTAAATTTAAAGGTGAATTTAATAAGAAATTAATAAAACTTCGACGAGCAAAGAAATGAGAAATTTTAGTATATAAAATATACAAAGCAATTAATAAATAAATAATATCAAATAACATTCGTCAACTTTGGGGATTATAATAATGCAAAATTGCACCATAGAATCACTCAATAATAAATAAAGTGCGATTTAAAGCGACAAAATCATATAATCTTAAATTTATTTTCTTAAACAATAGCATAACTTAAATCACACTTTCTTTATTTTTATTACTATCTGCCCGGCATTAATTTTTCAAACATTTTGAAAGCAATTAAAAATAAACCAATAATTACCCCAAGCAAGAAAACTCAATATGTAGCAAAGAAATTAACAACATTTGGCATATTACCACCAATAATATCAGTTCAAATATTACCAAACGCTTTAATTAATGCTTTTCATAAGTTAGTAACCGCTTGTTCACCAGTAATTGCTACCGGTGTTATTGCTCCATCAAGAAAAATTCTAAACATATAATCACCCCCTTTCTAAACAAAATATGATTTAACCTTATAAAATAAAATAACCATAAATAAGACAATAAATACTAATACCATTCAAAACGCAATATTTGCTATTAAAAGTCAAAGTAGTTCTTGGGTTAAATCAATTTCCTTACCAGAAACTCACGCCGGAATAACTTTAATTTGAATAAATAAATCTCAAAAATATAATTTTGTCATTTCTCAATCTAAATCTTTTCAAGCAACTAAAAACATAATAATTACCGCTTAAAAGGTCAAAAGAGTAGAAAAATAATTCCCGAGAAGAGCATTACAATTATTAAAATTGAAAACAAAAATACAACTTGGGGTGGTAAATCAGTAATTGGATAAATTAATTCAATTAACTCAATAGTTATTTTTTTAAACATTTTCTAAACCTACTTTTTAATTTCTTTTTCATCTTGTTCTAATAAATTTCACTTAAACTTTGCAATAAATATTCGTTGTGCATAAGTAAAATCTTTTGGCAACTGTTTTGCTTCGCTGCCATATTTCTTTTTATCTTTAAAAAACCGATAAATATTAACCGCAATATAGTATGCTAGTAATAATGTTAAAATCGTAAAAAACACTAATCCAAAAATACTCATTTTTCTTTTCTCCTTAATTTTTTAATTTTTAATTCTTATTTTAAATTGCAATTTTTCTTTCATTTTTTAACTCCTAATGTTTCATTTTTCTTAGTTGGTTTCTAAATCTTAAACTTTCTAATGAAGCATAATTTGCACTTTCAAAGTCTATATAATTAATATTTTTAAATTCATAGATTGCTCCGCACATTTTGGTTTTAAAGTTATTAACTGTTGATTTTAAGTATTTTACAAATTCAGAATTTACAGTTCGATTAACAATATTATTCAAAGTATCGGTAAATACTTGTTTTCTAGTAATGGGATTTTGACAGTTATATGAGAATTGATAAGCCTTGATATTTAAGTCATACTGGTTTAATGACTTTTCGTTCAGGACATTTTTAGTTATATATTTAGAGCAATATTTTACAACCATTTCATTAGTGTTTTCAGGAACTCTAATATTTTTATTAATTCCATAAGGTCAAAATTGTAAAATAATTTTATGAGGTATTTTTTCGGTAATTAAAATATGAAAATGAATAACGCCTCGTTTCTGATATTCATAGGTATACAAATACTTAATATTTTTATTTTTAACTTTAAATTAGTATTTTAATTTTTTAAAAAATTTATTTAAATCACGCTTACATTTTCTAATATCAAATTCATTAACATCAGCATAAGTAAGAGTTAAGAATGTAAGTTTTTTACAGTCTCAAAAATTATGATATGCCTTCCGAATAACATTAGATTTTGCACGAATATTGCTATTAAGCAGTTTTGTATCACAATTACCCTTATTTTTTAAACCGCTAGCATTACGAATATTTGCTTTGATGCGTTCTAAAGGCATAACAATATTGCGAATATATTGACCGTAATAAATGGTTTTCATATAAAAATCGGTCGGATTTTGAAGTTGTAAATTCATATTTTATGCTCCAGTTTTAGATTTTCGCCAGTTGTGTTATTTAATCAAGTAATAGTCGGCTTCGCCGACTAACCCGCTAGCGGGCGGGGCGGCATACGCCTTCCGCACCGCTTCGCAGACCGAAGTGATTATCAATTAACTGGACAAATTTTTTTGATTTTTTTATAATTCAATTTTTTCCAAGTTAACTATTTTGGGGGTTTTTTCAAAAGTTAATTCGCAACTAAAAAATGATTTAACGTTTTCTTTTAACAGTTTATAAATTTCTTGTTGTTCTAGATTGTTATCATCAATTCATAAAGCCTTTTGTTCGCCCGTAGGCTCAAATAAGTCATTTTCATAACGCAAAAATTCGGCAGAATAACCTGACATCATAGAGCCATCTTTATTTTTAAATATTTTTCTTTTTATACTAACTAATTTAACTTTAAACATTATTATCTAAATTCCTTTTACTTTTATTTTTTAAAATTTTTTTAATATGATTAATAAATTTTTTCTCACAAGCAACATGCAAATATCGTTTATCACTAAATAGATGTAAACACCAGCGACATATTTTATAATTTATCTTTCCTTTCAAAATTTAAAAACCCTTTTCATCGCAAGGATTACAGATTCCAACTGTATTTTTATTACCAATGACATAGCTTTCGCTGTCGCATTCAATACAAAATATTACTGCCAAAAGAATATACCCCCAAATAATTTATAAAAACCAAATGTACTAAACATCTATGGTTTCTACAGATTTTTTAGTAAAACTTATTGCTTCTTATTTTTAAATGTGATATATTTTGTAATGAACTTACATTATGCGAGTGTAGTTTAATGGTAGAACTTCAGCCTTCCAAGCTGATTGTGTGGGTTCGATTCCCATCACTCGCTCCATTAGATAAATAAAACTAGACTTTTAGAAGTCTAGTTTTTTGTTGTATAATTTATAAGAGTGAGGGAATAGTGATGTTAAGTAGTGAAAAGATGCGAAGTGATAATAAATTAAGAAGTATTTTTTTTGTTTTGTGGCAAGCACTAATCCCGGGGTTGATGATTTGATTACTTTTAGATCCGCAATTAAATTTATTAAAATTGAATTTTAAAGATAGTATTGCTTTTGGATATATGTTTTTAATTGGAATGGGAATGCTACTATATGCTTTTATTACAACATTAGTTTGTTTTTTATGTGGTTATCATCAACAAGAACAGTTTATTTATAGTATTATTGTGATGTTAGAATTTGTTGTGTTATATTTAACTAGTTTATGATTATTATCAGTTTTTTGACGCTTCATTATTGCCATCTCATTAGCTATTTTAGGAACTTTAGTGATGACAATTATTGTGATGACAATTACAAATTATTTTTATAAAGAATAATAACTAAATAAATAATAAGTCATTTGTTCAACCTTTTTGTAACTCTTCGTATTTATCATTTAATATTTCTTGATAGATTGATGATGAAGTTTGTTCTCATAGGTAATTGACTCAATAGCCATCAAATTAGGTTTTGATATTGAATTCATCATCAAATCGTTTTAACATCAGTTATTGTTAAACTAAATTCGTGTAAAAAATGATTAATTAAATTGTTATTGCGATAAATAGTTTCGCTAATAAAAGAAGCAATATCAAATAAGGGATCGTTTTTCATTAGACTTCTTGCGATACCTTTTTTATTAAAATATTCTTATAAAATATAATTTATGAGGATATCAAAATATGAACAATAATAAATTTAATACTCTTAATGATAAAGAATGGTTAAGATTAACAGGAATAAAAAAATCCACTTTTAATAAAATGTTAGATATTTTACAAGTAGCTGAAATAGAAAAATTTAAAAAAGGTGGTAAAACTAATAAATTATCACTAGAAAATAGATTAGACTTCTTGCGATACCTTTTTTATTAAAATATTCTTATAAAATATAATTTATGAGGATATCAAAATATGAACAATAATAAATTTAATACTTTTAATGATAAAGAATGGTTAAGATTAACAGGAATAAAAAAATCCACTTTTAATAAAATGTTAGATATTTTACAAGTAGCTGAAATAGAAAAATTTAAAAAAGGTGGTAAAACTAATAAATTATCACTAGAAAATAGATTAGACTTCTTGCGATACCTTTTTTATTAAAATATTCTTATAAAATATAATTTATGAGGATATCAAAATATGAACAATAATAAATTTAATACTTTTAATGATAAAGAATGGTTAAGATTAACAGGAATAAAAAAATCCACTTTTAATAAAATGTTAGATATTTTACAAGTAGCTGAAATAGAAAAATTTAAAAAAGGTGGTAAAACTAATAAATTATCACTAGAAAATAGATTATTGATGACTTTATCATATTGACGAGAATATCAGACTTATTTTCATCTTGGTAAAAATTTCGGAATTAGTGAAGCTAATTGTTATCGGAATATCAAGTGAATTGAAGATATTTTAATTAAAAACTCTGATTTTCAACAACTTGCTGGTAAAAAAGCACTAATAAATGATTATTTTAATGATAAAACTATTATTATTGATGCTACCGAAACTCCAATCCAACGCCCAAAAAAAGACAAAAACAATCTTATTCTGGTAAAAAGAAAAAACACACCATTAAAACACAAGTAATTATCTAACAAGAAACCAGAAAAATTATTGCAACAAGTTTTTCACTTGGGAAAAAACATGATTATGCTTTATTTAAAGAATCAAAAATCCCAATTTTAAAAAATCCCAAATTAATAGTTGATAGTGGTTATCAAGGAATACAAAAAATTCACAATAATGTTCTAATACCTACAAAGAAAACAAAGAAAAACCATTTAAATAAAGCACAAAAACAACATAATAGACTAGTTTCAAAAATGAGAATTATTATTGAAAATATTTTTGCTATTCTTAAAAAATTTAAAATTATGACAGAAAAATATCGTAATCGTAGAAAAAGATTTGGTTTAAGATTTAATTTAATTGCCTCAATTTATAATTTGCAATTATTAATTTAACATAAAAGATTTATTTAAAATTAAAGAATTTAAATAATAAATTCGTTTTTTGTTGTGGCAAAATATTAATTTTTTAGATAAAAGACATAATTAATTAAAATTATATTTTTCTATTACTGTCTTTTTACAAATATTTGTAATTTTTTTAATAGGTTATGCAAGAAGTCTATTATTGTTCATATTTTGATATCCTCATAAATTATATTTTATAAGAATATTTTAATAAAAAAGGTATCGCAAGAAGTCTATTATCTCAAACATTTAGAGCACCCGTAATCGCATCAACAACTTCACTAACTTTACTAATAATATTACCAACAACTGGAATATATCCAATAACTGGTAAAGCAATTTGCTCAATAATTTTTAAAATTTTATTGTTTTCTTCTTTAAAATCCAATTGTAATGCTTCATTAGGAAATTTCGGGTTAAGATAACCATTGTGTTCTAAAAGTTGGTTATAATTTTTAAAAGGAATAACAATATCTTTTAAAGAATAGTCATCAGATATTAATGATGACAGCACTAAGGCATCGCAATTATCAACAAAATAATCAGTAGACTTCTTGCATAACCTATTAAAAAAATTACAAATATTTGTAAAAAGACAGTAATAGAAAAATATAATTTTAATTAATTATGTCTTTTATCTAAAAAATTAATATTTTGCCACAACAAAAAACGAATTTATTATTTAAATTCTTTAATTTTAAATAAATCTTTTATGTTAAATTAATAATTGCAAATTATAAATTGAGGCAATTAAATTAAATCTTAAACCAAATCTTTTTCTACGATTACGATATTTTTCTGTCATAATTTTAAATTTTTTAAGAATAGCAAAAATATTTTCAATAATAATTCTCATTTTTGAAACTAGTCTATTATGTTGTTTTTGTGCTTTATTTAAATGGTTTTTCTTTGTTTTCTTTGTAGGTATTAGAACATTATTGTGAATTTTTTGTATTCCTTGATAACCACTATCAACTATTAATTTGGGATTTTTTAAAATTGGGATTTTTGATTCTTTAAATAAAGCATAATCATGTTTTTTCCCAAGTGAAAAACTTGTTGCAATAATTTTTCTGGTTTCTTGTTCGATAATTACTTGTGTTTTAATGGTGTGTTTTTTCTTTTTACCAGAATAAGATTGTTTTTGTCTTTTTTTGGGCGTTGGATTGGAGTTTCGGTAGCATCAATAATAATAGTTTTATCATTAAAATAATCATTTATTAGTGCTTTTTTACCAGCAAGTTGTTGAAAATCAGAGTTTTTAATTAAAATATCTTCAATTCACTTGATATTCCGATAACAATTAGCTTCACTAATTCCGAAATTTTTACCAAGATGAAAATAAGTCTGATATTCTCGTCAATATGATAAAGTCATCAATAATCTATTTTCTAGTGATAATTTATTAGTTTTACCACCTTTTTTAAATTTTTCTATTTCAGCTACTTGTAAAATATCTAACATTTTATTAAAAGTGGATTTTTTTATTCCTGTTAATCTTAACCATTCTTTATCATTAAAAGTATTAAATTTATTATTGTTCATATTTTGATATCCTCATAAATTATATTTTATAAGAATATTTTAATAAAAAAGGTATCGCAAGAAGTCTAATAAATAAAAATGGATAATTTTATTTTGTTATTATTTGCATTAAATTGATAAAAAATATAAAATTAAAAAGTAGATGTTGAATAAAATTAAAAACTATTAATAATTTTTGAAAGGAGAAAATGATATTGATTAAAACAAATTCTAATCATTGAAAAAATATTAATAAAATTACTAAAAAAATAACTATTGTTAGTAAAAATAAATTGTGATTAGGATTAATTTTAACTTTTACAGTTATTGCGATAATTATTCCAGGTGTATATTTATTAACATTAGATATGGTTAGTGTTTTTACCAATGCCATTAATTTAGAGGATAGTGATAATAAAAAAATTCCAGATATTAGTCCTAAAATCCTTAATCCTGATGATAAAGGGTTAACTGTTAAACCAATTCCTGATGATTCAGCACCTGGGATTATTAATGATAGGTTACTTTTAGATGGGGCTAAAATTAGTGTTAAAAACTATGATAAGTTTAAAAGTTTACGGTTTATTGAATTAGAGAATTTAGTATTAAAATATTTTAAAAATTATGTTCAAAATAATAAATTTTTACAAAAAAATAATAAAACTTATAAAAAATTTGATTATCGTTATAAATATCTTACTGCTGAAAATGGTAAAGAAATTGATAATAGTTTTATTCAAGATGATGTGAAAGTAAAAAAAGTGTTAGTTAAAGATATTGAAAGATATGAGATTAATCGCCCTGATATTTATGAAGTTGTTAATGCTAATATTTTTTCATTATCTTTTAATTTAAAAATTATTAATACAAATGTGTTTTATAAAAATTATTTTGACTTTTATTCATTTCAAGGGTCTAGAGAGCAAATTTCTCAAAATAATATAACTAATGCTACTACTGGTTATTTAACTAGTGAACGGGTATTGTTTACTGATAAAGTATTAGGAAAAGAAATTTATCGCGAAGTAAATGATTCGTTAAGAGATTTTATTTTTGCAAATCCAATTGAGTTTGGTAATGATATTAAGATTAAACCAATAATTACTACCCAATTTCTTAATGAGTGTGCTAATATTAATGATTGAGATACTTGTAGAGAAAAGTTATATGATGCATCCCAAGTTCTTATTGAAGAAAATAAAATTTATCGTTCTGATTTAGTAATTTATATTTATTTTATTAGTAGTAATATTAAAGTTGATAAGTTATATGAATCTTATGAGCAATTGCCAATTCAGCCTTTTATTGTAACTAATCATTATACTAATAAAGTTGCTAGTCAGAAATTATTAATTAGTTCAACGAATCGATTGAAACAGAAGCGCAACAAAACTATTGCTGAATATATTGCTTTTGCTATTTCATTTCCAAAACTTGTTTTAGAGAAAATTCAAGATTGAGAATTTTTAAATGATAATTGAAAAGATAGGGTAAAAAAAGGAATTTATAATTATCTTTATAATTATCTTGTAACTAATAAAAAATTTAATATTATTGATGATGTTAGTTTACCAATATTATCGGAAAATCAATATTCTAATTTATTAAATTTAAAAAAGAAGTTAAACATTGTTGAAATTAAGCAGATTAATTTTAATGCCTACAAATATACTATGAATATTATTGGTTTTAATGATGAAGAAATTATTTTAACAGGAATTAGTTTTTTTGCTTAGAGAAATTATTGTTAGTATTGTTGCTAAAAATATTGTGTTATTAAATAATGAAAGAATGGTTAAAAATGTTAAATAAAAATGATTTAAATGAAAGTAATGATATTTATGAAATAGGTAAAAAACGATTAGATCAAAATAATAATCGCATTATTACTTTAAAGCAAGATATTAATGCCACAAGAATTTACTATGGCTCATTTTTAGAAAAAATGGCACGATTAATATTAATTTTAAGTCAGGTTTTATTTATTGTTACTATTTTTTTAAATGCTATTAATTATGCGAAATGATTTTTAGATTTTAATAGTGAAGTCACAACAACAGTTAGAATGATTATTATTTCCATAATATTTATTTTTTCAACGATTATGGCGTTATTATCGTCATTATTTTTTATTATTCCATTATTAGTGTGCAAAACTATTGTTAGTATTAAAAGTTGGTCAATTGTGTTTATTTTAACTGGTATTATCATTTTTTCTCTTATTTTTGCATTTAGTATTTATTTGAGAATTTATAATATTGGAACAAATAATACTATTATTTTAAGTATTGTGGGGTTTATTTTATTAATAAGTGGCGCGTTATTGTTATTAAGGAAAGTGAAAAATATGTCACGTGATTTAGAAAAAGCAATTATTGAAAGTTATTTTCTTTAAATATTATTTTGAACATTAAATTTAAAATGTTATAAAAGATGATGAAAAGTGGTGATATAAGTGAGTTTGAAATTAATAAAAAAAGCAACATTAAAAGTTTGATGGAATACTAAACGAGAAATAACATTGCGGTTATTAATAATTATTAATGTTGTTTTATTTTTATGTTTAAGTTATTTCATTGGTTTTGGTTGAGGACAAAATTTGCAAATTGATAAATTTATTATTGGTTTAATAAAGGATAGAAAATTTTTTAAAAATTCATATTATTTAGGACTAAGTAGTTGTGGTTTGACAGCAGTTTTAACATTAATTACGCTTATTGTAATGTTAAAAGTTAAAGAAGAAAATTTTTTGAAAATATGAGTTATCATAATTGCTGTTTTATGAATAATTTATTTTTTAATAGTTTTTACTATTAGTTTATTAAATAACTATTGACCACAATGATTATTAACTAGTTTTATTATTTTTAATTTAAATTTTCTTATTTTAGAAGTTAGTACCATTTTTTTATTTAAAGAAATAAAATATCAAAAAATTTTAAAGTTATCTTTTGAATATAAAAATGATAATAAAATTGGAGTAAAATAATGAAAAAAAAAGTTAAAAAATCACAAAAGAAAAAAATAAAGATTAGTAATAATCTTTATTTAAAATTATCAGTTTCTTTTTCAATTTTAATTATTTTTGTTAGTATTGGTTTTACTATTTTTAAATCTTATAATTGGGTATTTGAATATAATCCCTATAATAAAGATTGTATTAATTTTTCAAAAGAAATTGATAATATTTTCTTATTTGGCAAAGAACATAAATTTTTTGTTGCTGAAAAATCTAACGAACAAAATTTTTTAACAAAAGATTTAGCAAATTCAATTGTTAAAGAATTTAATGAACGATCACTAGTTAATAGTTTATCCTCAATTAATTATACTTTAAGAAAGGAATTCTTAGATAAATTAAATATTAAAAAAGATGGTTTAAAATTTTTTTATGAAGCAAAGGAAATTAAGTATCTGAAATTTTTGCCAGTTAGACATAATATGAATAGTTATGGTGTTGTTAATCTTAGTCATAATAACTATTGGTATAATTTAAAAATTAATTATTTATATCAAATAGTTATATATACCGATAAAGATGTTAAACCAACAATTTTAAATAAAAGACCTTTATTTACTTATGAGATAAATAATATTGATATAAAAACATTAATCCAAAAATATGTTGAAAATTTCCCTAGTTTTTTTGATTTAAATAATTTTATAAATAATCATTTTCTTTAAATTTGTAATTATAATATTAATGATATTCATCAAGATTTTCAAAATCAACTTGAATTTAAGGTATACTATCAATACGCAATATATTAATAGTTTAAAGCAGTTAGATAGTTTTAGCTTTAATAAAAAAATTTATTGTATATTAAACTAAGAAACTTGCAAATTAATTTATCAAAAACAAATATTAATTTTAATATTAAGGAATTACCTAAATATGAAGGAAGAAAACAAAATGATAATAACTCTAGTTTACGACCAACTTTTTTAGGAACAATCCTATTAACTGTTAATGATCAGCAATTAGAAGTAAAATTGAATTTTCAACCACAAGAAATTATTATTTTTGAATCTGAGACTGACAATGTTGCGAATTTAAAAATGAATAAAGGAGAAGTTAAATAATGAGTTCAAAAGAAAAAAAATTATTTAGTTTTAGTGAACAATTCCCAGAATTTGATAAACTAGAACAAGAATATAATGCTTCACCGCCAACTAAGAAATTAAATGAATTAGATGAACAACGATTTCAATATGTTAATCCGCTTCAAAATAGTTTGTCGCAACGAAAAATGTATTGAGATTCGAAATCGGAAAGAGGTGCTCGGATTTTAATTATTTTCGCACAAATTTGTTTAGTAGTTATTTCGTATTTTTTTGGTCGCGATATTCTTGGGAAATCAATTTTATTATTAGCTGATCAATTAGATTTTCAATTTATTACAGATTTAGAAGTATCATTTGATAAAATAATTGGAATAATTTTTTTAACTTTATCGACATTATATTCATTATTATATTTTATTCCTATGGCCGTTTGTCGGCGTGCGGGCACTATTTTTGGTTGAGCGATAGCATATATTATTTTTGCTGTTTTTTATTTTTTAATAATGATGGTTTTTATTGTGATGGCTTTAGTAGTTTTTTCTAGTTTTAAATTTGTCGCGACTAATTTAGCAATTTATTTAACAATGATTTTTATTTTAGTAGTAATATGAATTGTTGGTGCTGCTGTGTTAATTGTCAAAGCTGATGATATTAAACAACAAATAAGTGTTGAATAAAAAGGAGAATGAAAATAATGGCAAATACAGAACTTAGGCAACGAATTTTAAAGTTAATGCAACAAGCATCAGTTGGTATTTTTGAGAAAGAAAATGTTTTTAAATTGGCAACATTAGCAATGTTAACTGGTGAATCAATTTTTCTTTTGGGAAAACATGGTGTAGCTAAGTCGTTAGTTTCACGGCGAATGAAATATTTATTTTGCCAAGCCAATGTTTTTGAAAATTTAATGAATCGTTTTTCAACGCCAGAAGAAATTTTTGGACCAATTTCAATAACTGATTTACAAAATGGTATTTATCGGCGGTTAACAACAAATTATTTGCCAAGTGCGGATATTGTATTTTTGGATGAAATTTGAAAAGCTGGACCTTCAATTCAAAATACATTGTTAACGATTATTAATGAAAAAATATTTCGTAATGCGGGGAAAGATTATAAGGTACCATTAAAATTATTAATATCAGCATCAAATGAATTGCCAGAAGTTAATCAAGGATTAGAAGCATTATTTGATCGCTTTATTATTCGTTATGTGGTTTGCAGTATTGCTAATGAAGAAAATTTTAATGCTATGATTGAATCAGCAACTAAATTAGATGTTATTGTTGATGAACAATTACAAATTACTAATACTGAGTATCATACTTGGTTACAAGAAATTGCTAAAGTAAAATTATCAGATTTATCATTAAAGTTTATTTCTCGGTTCCGGAAAAAATTATATTTAGTAACTGAAGGGAAAGCATATATTTCTGATCGTCGTTGAAATAAGATTGCTTTTTTGATGAAAGCATCGGCTTTTTTTAATGCTCGTCTTGAAACTGATAAACCAGATTGAATTATTGTTGTTCATTGTATTTGAGATACAGTAGAACAACAAAAAGAATATGCTAGTTTATTTTATGAGGTTTATACTAATGCATTAACATATGAGTTAAAAGAAAAACAAGAACAACTAGAAAATCGATTAGATAAATTAAATGAACAATTAAATAAAGTTCAATTAGAAAATATTAAGTTTTCAGTATATACTAATCCTTTTAAAGGGCAATTAGTTGGTAATTATCATCGCTTATTAGTAACAAATAAAGATTTGCCGATTTGTTTTCTTTCATTAGCTGATTATCAAAAAATTAGAAAAAATTTTGATGATTTTGAAATTGTTAAATTATCTTTTGGGAAAACCTTAAATCAATTAAATCGTCATATTAAAGTCAATTTATCTTATTATACCGATAATAAGTTAATTGATAGCAAAAAAAATATTTATCCGATTGAAATTGAAGATTTGGAGTCAACTTTAAATCAAGTTACAAAAATAACAAAAGAGGTTGATAAAACGGAAAAAGAAATTAAAAATTTAACAAAAGATTTTAAAAATGAAAAAGACCGTTTATGTTCTTTATCAGCAATATTTTTTGATGAACAGTATAAAATGATTTTAGATGTTGCTTTTAATGATTTAGAAACTATTGATGAAGAAAAATTTGATATTTTACAAATTAATTCATAAGAAAAAGAGTTGTTACAAATGATAAAGTTTTTAGAAAATGCTATTGATTTAGAATTAAAAAAGCAAATTTTACTATTAAAAGAAGTTGATAAAAATATAAAATCATTTCAAACTTTTAAAACTAATTTTAAATGATTGGCAACAGCATTTGATGATGAGATTAATCATTTTTATGCGAGTCAAATTGAATCAGAAATTATTTCTCAATCATTATCGGTTAACATTAAACAAGAAATTTATTTATATTATTGAATTCGTGAAAATGGCATTAAAGGTTTAAAAGATAATTATGAAAAAGTATATTTTACTTTAGAAAAGGTGGTATCACCATTTGTAATGAAAATGAATTACTATCACTATCTTTTAAATGATAAAACGAAAGACTTACAACTTATTTTTCAAAATTTTATTAATAATTGAGAACAATTATTAATAAAGCGAGTTATTGATTTTAAATTATCATCAATTAATGAATTAAGAAAAAAATATTTACGCGAAGTATATGACCGCATTGAAGTTGTTAAAAAATTTCGTCGTTTATATGGATTTATTTGAAATTTTTTTGGTCGTTTTTGAGATGGCAATGTTAAAGAACTTGAAAAGTTAGATTTAACACAATTACAAAAATTGGCAAATTTTTTGCAGACTGATCCGGCAATTATGACAATTGCTAAATTATTAGGACGATTAAAAGGGCAATCTGATAAATTAGAAGCCGTAATTACTGAAAAGATTAATATTGAATATGAAATTCGTCCTGCTAGTAAATGACCAGAAGAAATTATTGGGATTACCGAAAGTGCTGATTTAGAACATTTATTACCAATGGAACTAGTTCATTTAAATATTCCTAAGTTACAACCAATTTTTTATAAAAAATTTCTTGAAAAAAAATTATCAACATTTGAATTTATTTCTAATGATGTAGTTAATGTTGAAACAATAACAAAAGAAAAAAGTCATCATCCACTTCCAGAAACTGAGGGACCATTTATTTTGTGTATTGATACTTCAGCTTCAATGCGTGGTGAACCGGAATATATTGCTAAGGCATTAAGTTTAGCAATTGTTAAACTTGCTTTAAAGCAAAGGCGAGATTGTTATATGATTAATTTTTCTGATTCGTTAGAAGTATTTGATTTAACAACAGTTAGATCATCATTAAAAAATTTAGTTAAATTTTTATCACATTCATTTCATAGTAGTACGAATATAACTCCTGCTATTATTCAAACTATTAATGTGATGAATTATAAAAAATATCAAAATGCTGATGTATTAATTATTAGTGATTTTTTAACAATTGATTTATCATCAAAACTAGTTAATCAAATTCAAGAACTTCATAATAATCGTAATCGTTTTCATTCAATAACTATTGGTAATAATGGAAATGAACAAGTAACAAGATTTTTTGATAATAATTGAATATATGACCCGCAAAATCCTTTTACTAAAAATGATATTATTGCGGATTTAGAAATTAAAACTAGGAGTAAAAGTAGTGAATAAAAAATATTTAAGATCTAATCTTTTAGAAAAAAGAGGAATTCATTAATGTGAATAAAATTTAAGGCAATACTTTTTAAAAAATCATTTAGTTTAACTTTTTGTGGATGCATACTATTATTATTTTCGTTACCATTGTGTGTTTTGATTGTTGATATTCTAATAGTAGTAACCAATTATTAAAAATTAATCTTGCATATATTTTAAGTCTTTCGCCAGTAACTTCATCATCAAATGTGGCTTTGATAACTTTTTTGTTATGAGGATTTTTATTTTCTTTAGCAATTATTCCTTTTGTTTATTGAATAGACTTCTTGCATAACCTATTAAAAAAATTACAAATATTTGTAAAAAGACAGTAATAGAAAAATATAATTTTAATTAATTATGTCTTTTATCTAAAAAATTAATATTTTGCCACAACAAAAAATGAATTTATTATTTAAATTCTTTAATTTTAAATAAATCTTTTATGTTAAATTAATAATTGCAAATTATAAATTGAGGCAATTAAATTAAATCTTAAACCAAATCTTTTTCTACGATTACGATATTTTTCTGTCATAATTTTAAATTTTTTAAGAATAGCAAAAATATTTTCAATAATAATTCTCATTTTTGAAACTAGTCTATTATGTTGCTTTTGTGCTTTATTTAAATGGTTTTTCTTTGTTTTCTTTGTAGGTATTAGAACATTATTGTGAATTTTTTGTATTCCTTGATAACCACTATCAACTATTAATTTGGTATTTTTTAAAATTGGGATTTTTGATTCTTTAAATAAAGCATAATCATGTTTTTTCCCAAGTGAAAAACTTGTTGCAATAATTTTTCTGGTTTCTTGTTCGATAATTACTTGTGTTTTAATGGTGTGTTTTTTCTTTTTACCAGAATAAGATTGTTTTTGTCTTTTTTGGGCGTTGGATTGGAGTTTCGGTAGCATCAATAATAATAGTTTTATCATTAAAATAATCATTTATTAGTGCTTTTTTACCAGCAAGTTGTTGAAAATCAGAGTTTTTAATTAAAATATCTTCAATTCACTTGATATTCCGATAACAATTAGCTTCACTAATTCCGAAATTTTTACCAAGATGAAAATAAGTCTGATATTCTCGTCAATATGATAAAGTCATCAATAATCTATTTTCTAGTGATAATTTATTAGTTTTACCACCTTTTTTAAATTTTTCTATTTCAGCTACTTGTAAAATATCTAACATTTTATTAAAAGTGGATTTTTTTATTCCTGTTAATCTTAACCATTCTTTATCATTAAGAGTATTAAATTTATTATTGTTCATATTTTGATATCCTCATAAATTATATTTTATAAGAATATTTTAATAAAAAAGGTATCGCAAGAAGTCTAATGAAAAATGATCATCTGTAATATAGCACACACTTATGTTAGTTTAATAATTTGTGTTATTACGATTATTAGTGTTACTAATGAGGGATTAAAAATCATGAATGTTTGAATGGTTTTTATTACTTTTGCAATTGGCATTACTTATGAATGTTATGAGTGAGTGTTAGAATTTTTACAAAATAAACAACAACATTTAAATCAAATTAAATATGCTTTAAATAAAGAAAATTCTATTAATCAAGAAGAACAATTATTAATTGCAGTTGATAAATTAAAAATTCGTTTACAAAAATTAAAAAAAAACATTGGATTGTGCTCATATAAATGGTAATATCATTTCACAAAATTTAGAATTGAAGCAAATTAAAAGTTCTTCTTATAATAAAAAATATTATGAAAATAAAGTTAAGGAAAAAAATTTAGTTTAGGATATATTAAGGGACGCATAAAGTTTTGTTAGGTGGGAAAATATTTGAATAAGTATTAAGACAGTCAGCAATGGTTGTCTTTTTATTTTATAAGATGTTAAAATTTGTTCTTTGAAAATTAAATACAAGTGAGTTAATAATGTTGGTATGTATTAAAGCACGATAAATTGTGGGTGGTCGCCATAACCAAAAGAAGTTTACCAGTTAATAGATAACATCCTATTAGCTATAGCAATTTGTTTCGTTTTGCAATAAAAAAATGAATGGGTGGAGTTCCTAAAAATATACACGCTATTAAATTAGTTCCAAGGGTAGGGCGGATATTAAAGTGTAGAAATTTCTATATAGGGATATACTAAGTTTAAAATTATTAAAATCTTTATCTAATTAAAAAAAATTTACTAACAAAGCTTGTTAAACACTTAAATCTGCGATATATAAGTGTTTAAAAAAGTAAGTTAACTAACTTAGTTAATATAACTTAGTTTATTTATAAGAAAGGTAATTTATTATGAAAAACATTGAAAACATTTTCTTAAATACTAAAAAATATCTTTTAAAAGAAACACAAGACGCAATGTTTATTAAAGCACCAAAAATTCCGTGATTTAATGAAAAAATCGGCATTTGGTTTCCAAAGCGATTTGTTTATAAAGGAAAATATGAAAATTCTATTTGCATCGGAATAATAAAAGATAGTAAATATCAAGTAATTTCAGTTAATCAACAACAGCAAGAAACCAAGTGAATTAAAGGACAAGAATTATTAAGTTTCTTCATTGCCGAAAAAGAAAACAACAAAAAAGATACAAATTATAACTATTTTAAAGGAGTTTAAAAATGAATATTGCGATTGGAATAATATTTACTATTATTTGCATAATGTTATTGGCATATTTTGCTTATAAAATTTATGCCAAAATAAAAATGCGAATTAAATATAAAAATGCCATTAAAAATAATACTGGTAATTTTACAAAAGACGAAAAAGTATTTATTGCTCGCTTTGAAGAATGAGTTAAAGCTCCTAATTCAAAAGAAAATAACGCGGATAAAAAATAATGTTTTGAGAAATTATTATGGAATTCTTAAAACTGTTTGTTCCGACAGAAAAAATGCCTGCACAAGTTGCTTTTATTGCCGGATTAATTATTATCATTACTTTTCTTTTCGCATTAATTTCAATTATGTATTTACCAATAAAAATGATTTTTGGGAGATAAAAAATGATAATAAACTTAAAAGAATTTAATTGAGAACAAATTAAACAAACTTTCTGAGATTTATTTATTAGACTTCTTGCATAACCTATTAAAAAAATTACAAATATTTGTAAAAAGACAGTAATAGAAAAATATAATTTTAATTAATTATGTCTTTTATCTAAAAAATTAATATTTTGCCACAACAAAAAACGAATTTATTATTTAAATTCTTTAATTTTAAATAAATCTTTTATGTTAAATTAATAATTGCAAATTATAAATTGAGGCAATTAAATTAAATCTTAAACCAAATCTTTTTCTACGATTACGATATTTTTCTATTACTGTCTTTTTACAAATATTTGTAATTTTTTTAATAGGTTATACAAGAAGTCTATTAAAGAATTACAAAAACATTATGTAAATATTAATTATGACAAAATAATTGTTTGTGGCGATGGTGATACTTGAATTAGAGAAATTGCCAATAGTTTTGGTAATGTTAGATATATTTTGGATGGTTATCATGCTATTAAAAAATTAAAACAAACAGCATTTAATATTATTTTTGAAAATCGTAAAGTAACACTAAATAGTTGAATTAAATTATATAAGGATGGAAATCATCAAGAATTAATCAAAAACATTCGTAATGTTGCTAAAAATGAATTAAATAAAGATATTAAAACAAATTTAAGGAAGGCGAGTAATTATTTCAGTAATAATAAGCAAGGTATTCATAATCAAAATTTAGAATGAAATATCGGTTGTAGCATTGAAAGTGATGTATCGCATTTAGTAAAACAACAATTAGGATACGGAGCAAAAATATATAATCATAAGAATTTAAATAACCTATTACATTTAAGAATGGCAAATTTAAACAAATTAAATGTATTACATTATATTAATGAAAATATTAATTCAGAAATAGAAATCAGAAAAGAAATATATAAAAATTCATTATGAAATAAATATAATAATAAAAATGATGATAGTTGAATTAATTATAAAGGTAATGCTGTAACAAATAAATATAATAGATTTAAGTAAGTAAAAATATTAGTTAAAATTTAATAATAATTAATAATTTTTTATTGTGTAAAAATTCAATAAATATGATAAAATAAAAAAGAATAAAAATGACAATAACAAGAAAGGTATGGTTAGTTTAGTAATTAAATAATATAATTAGCTGATTGTTTTACTTCTTCAAAGCAATACCTAAGAAAACTAAAAGCGACCTATATTAAGAATTACTTAATACCAATGGGTTTTTTTATTTTATAATTATAGCCCATATTTAAAGAAACTATCTTTTAGGAGGAATTAATAATTAATGGAAATTGATGATTGGCTCATTTTTAATATGAGTTGACAAATTACATTATCTTGGTTAGCACCAACAATATTTATTTTATTATTTTTAAGTGCTTTTTTTTCAGCAATGGAAACAGCATTAACTTCAATTAATATTATTAGGATTAAAAATTTAGCAAAAACTAATAAAAGGCAGGCAAAAAAAGCTAAAAGAGTATATCTTTTAGTTAAAGATTATAGTATTACGATTACAACGCTGTTAATCGCTAATAATTTAGTTAACATTGCTTTAGCGACATTTGTTACTTTCTTTTTTGATAATCAATTGGGTTTACCAACATATTGATCACTAATAATATCAACAATGTTTTCTTTAGTAATTGTATTGTTATTTGGCGAAATTATTCCTAAAAATATTGCGCGATGAATTCCTGAAAGGTTAGCTATTAGTTGTTCTTGAGTGATTGTTGTGGTGCGGTTAATTTTTTACCCGTTAGCTTATATGTTTTCAAAAATTAAATTAAAATCAGAGCATCCTTCAACAACAGAAAGAGAGTTATTAGAACTTGTAAAAACTATTGAAAATGAAGGAGTTTTGGAAAAGCAAGAGCGTCATTTAATTACTTCAGCAATTATGTTTGATGAAAAAACTGTTAAAATGGCAATGCAACCAAGAGATAAAGTAATAACAATTAATTACAATAGTTCTATTAGTGATATTAAGACTTTATATCGGCAAAAGAGGTTTACTAGAGTACCTGTAATAAATTCTAATACTAAGGTTGTTAAGGGAATTCTTAATGTTAAGGATATTATTATTATTAATACTCTTGATGATGAATCATTAACGATACCAGCGCTTTTGCAAAAACCGTTATTTTTGTCTAAAAATACCAAATTAAGTGTTGCCTTAGAAAAAATGCAAAAGAGTAAGATGCATTTAGCAATTGTAACAAGTAGTAAAACTAAAAAAGATTTTATTGGTATTATTACAATGGAGGATTTAATTGAAGAATTAGTTGGTGAAATTTATGATGAGCATGATGCAACAGGAAAAATTTATGAAATTGGGCATCATAAATTTCAAGTAGTAGGAACAATTAAGTTAAAAAAGTTATTTCAAACTTTAAATGAATCAGTACCTGTAACAAATGCTAAGTCATTAAATGAATGATATCGTGAAATTAGCGGTGAAGGAAAAATTACTAAGAAAAGTCCAGAATTTCAATATAATAACTATATTTTCCGAATTATTAAAGTAAGAAATTCTTATGCTTCGTTTGAAATTGAAGTATTAACAAATAATAAAACTGAAAATTGAGAATAGTTAATTGGTTGCCTGTTATTATTAAGTAATAGGCGATTTTCTTGGGGAAAATATTGATTTTTTAGTAAAACTACTATATAATTAAAAAATAAGGCCCAAGTGGTGGAATGGTAGACACAATGGTCTCAAAAACCATCGGTTGATCCGTATCGGTTCGAGTCCGATCTTGGGCACCATTAATTTTAGAAAGCATTTTTGATATGAAAATAATTAATTCAATAGATAATTCATTAATTAAGGATTTAGTTAAGTTAAAAGAGAGTAAGTATCGTAAAGAAAAGGAACAGTTTCTTATTGAAGGGTTTCACTTAATTGAAGAGGCTAAGAAACAAAATAAGTTATTAATGATTTTAACAACACAAGATATTGCTAATAAAATAGAAGATTTTAGTAATATAATTGTTGTTAATGAGCAAATTATTAAAAAAATATCTACAACTGTTAATCCACAACCAATTATTGGTGTTTGTAGTTTTTTAGATAGTTATGAAGTTGATAAAAATTTAGTTGTTATGTTAGATAAGATTCAAGATCCGACTAATTTAGGAAACGTCATTCGTAGTTGTGTTGCCTTTAATGTCCAAACATTATATATTAGTAATGATAGTGTTGATATTTATAATGATAAAGTAATTCGGACTTCAATGGGGGCGATATTTCATTTAAATATTATTAAAACTAATTTGGAACTTATTATTGCTAGTGTAAAAGATAAAGGTTTTAAAGTTTATGGTACAGTATTTAAAGAAGCTAATAATCGTTTGCGAGATGTAAAATTTAATAGTCAAGTAGCATTATTATTTGGTAATGAGAGTAAAGGAATAAATCCTCATTTATGACCATTGATTGATGATAATTTTTATATTCCAACATCAAATGGAGTAGAATCTTTGAATGTTGCTAATGCTTTAACTATTAGTCTTTATGAAATAATGAATCAAAATTAATGTAACTTTTTTAGTTGCATTTTTTATGTCTTAGAGGGGAGCTTATTAGACTTCTTGCATAACCTATTAAAAAAATTACAAATATTTGTAAAAAGACAGTAATAGAAAAATATAATTTTAATTAATTATGTCTTTTATCTAAAAAATTAATATTTTGCCACAACAAAAAATGAATTTATTATTTAAATTCTTTAATTTTAAATAAATCTTTTATGTTAAATTAATAATTGCAAATTATAAATTGAGGCAATTAAATTAAATCTTAAACCAAATCTTTTTCTACGATTACGATATTTTTCTGTCATAATTTTAAATTTTTTAAGAATAGCAAAAATATTTTCAATAATAATTCTCATTTTTGAAACTAGTCTATTATGTTGTTTTTGTGCTTTATTTAAATGGTTTTTCTTTGTTTTCTTTGTAGGTATTAGAACATTATTGTGAATTTTTTGTATTCCTTGATAACCACTATCAACTATTAATTTGGTATTTTTTAAAATTGGGATTTTTGATTCTTTAAATAAAGCATAATCATGTTTTTTCCCAAGTGAAAAACTTGTTGCAATAATTTTTCTGGTTTCTTGTTCGATAATTACTTGTGTTTTAATGGTGTGTTTTTTCTTTTTACCAGAATAAGATTGTTTTTGTCTTTTTTTGGGCGTTGGATTGGAGTTTCGGTAGCATCAATAATAATAGTTTTATCATTAAAATAATCATTTATTAGTGCTTTTTTACCAGCAAGTTGTTGAAAATCAGAGTTTTTAATTAAAATATCTTCAATTCACTTGATATTCCGATAACAATTAGCTTCACTAATTCCGAAATTTTTACCAAGATGAAAATAAGTCTGATATTCTCGTCAATATGATAAAGTCATCAATAATCTATTTTCTAGTGATAATTTATTAGTTTTACCACCTTTTTTAAATTTTTCTATTTCAGCTACTTGTAAAATATCTAACATTTTATTAAAAGTGGATTTTTTTATTCCTGTTAATCTTAACCATTCTTTATCATTAAGAGTATTAAATTTATTATTGTTCATATTTTGATATCCTCATAAATTATATTTTATAAGAATATTTTAATAAAAAAGGTATCGCAAGAAGTCTATTAAATAAAAATGGTTAAGAAGATAGCACATGATTATTATTGCTACCACGATATATAAATCAAATGCTTAATTAAAAAAAATTTTAAAATAATAAATTAATAATGAAATAATGTTTCAAAGAAAAATTTTTTTTCATTTTATAGTGTATTAAAATAAAACTTGCTTTAAGATATTAAATTAATTAGTAAGAAAAGAAGGAATGTTAGGGTGAAAAAAATATTAATTATTGGCTCAGTAATTGTTGGTCTTGAACTTGCAAAGAAATTATTAGCACAATCTAAATAATAAAATAACAATTATTGAAAAAAATCAAGATGTTTGTTCCGAAACATCAATTTTAAATTCAAATATTATTCATATGGGTTTTGACGCAACACCAGGAACTTTAAAAGCAATTTTGGGAATGCAAGGTCATAATATTTGAAAAAAAGATATTTATTCATTAGTTGGTAGGCAATGGGACTTAGTTATGGGGTTTCTAAATTTGTAATGGGTTCTGTTGGTGATCGTAGTAATGCGCGTTGATTCTTAGGAATCGGTTTAATTTTGTCATCATTAATGAATTTTGCAATGGGATGAACGATTGGTATTAATATTACTAATATTAGATTTCTTGCGATACCTTTTTTATTAAAATATTCTTATAAAATATAATTTATGAGGATATCAAAATATGAACAATAATAAATTTAATACTCTTAATGATAAAGAATGGTTAAGATTAACAGGAATAAAAAAATCCACTTTTAATAAAATGTTAGATATTTTACAAGTAGCTGAAATAGAAAAATTTAAAAAAGGTGGTAAAACTAATAAATTATCACTAGAAAATAGATTATTGATGACTTTATCATATTGACGAGAATATCAGACTTATTTTCATCTTGGTAAAAATTTCGGAATTAGTGAAGCTAATTGTTATCCGAATATCAAGTGAATTGAAGATATTTTAATTAAAAACTCTGATTTTCAACAACTTGCTGGTAAAAAAGCACTAATAAATGATTATTTTAATGATAAAACTATTATTATTGATGCTACCGAAACTCCAATCCAACGCCCAAAAAAAGACAAAAACAATCTTATTCTGGTAAAAAGAAAAAACACACCATTAAAACACAAGTAATTATCGAACAAGAAACCAGAAAAATTATTGCAACAAGTTTTTCACTTGGGAAAAAACATGATTATGCTTTATTTAAAGAATCAAAAATCCCAATTTTAAAAAATACCAAATTAATAGTTGATAGTGGTTATCAAGGAATACAAAAAATTCACAATAATTTTCTAATACCTACAAAGAAAACAAAGAAAAACCATTTAAATAAAGCACAAAAACAACATAATAGACTAGTTTCAAAAATGAGAATTATTATTGAAAATATTTTTGCTATTCTTAAAAAATTTAAAATTATGACAGAAAGATATCGTAATCGTAGAAAAAGATTTGGTTTAAGATTTAATTTAATTGCCTCAATTTATAATTTGCAATTATTAATTTAACATAAAAGATTTATTTAAAATTAAAGAATTTAAATAATAAATTCGTTTTTTGTTGTGGCAAAATATTAATTTTTTAGATAAAAGACATAATTAATTAAAATTATATTTTTCTATTACTGTCTTTTTACAAATATTTGTAATTTTTTTAATAGGTTATGCAAGAAGTCTATTGAAGTTAAAAAAATTGTTAGTGCTAATGGTAGTAAAAATAAGGTTATTGAAAAAACTTGATTTTATTATTTTAAAAAATATGTTTTATTAAATAAAAATTTGTGAATTATTGCTTTTGCTAATTTATTTATATATGTATTAAGAAATGGTGTTTCTGATTGAACATTAACTTTCTTTAAAGAACAGCATAATTTTGATGTTAAGAATCAAGGTAAATGATTAAGAAGTATTTTTGAATGAATGGCTGTTCCAGGAACGATATTAATGGGATTTACCGCTAAAACATTATTTAAAGGAAGATTAACATCGATTATGATAGCAGCAATTGCTATTACGACATTATCAATTGTTGGTTTATGACAAGCTCAATATCAAAGTATTTGACAAATTGCTCTCTTTATGGGAATTGCTGGTTTTTGTATTTATGGTACAGTTGCGTTTATTGGGATGCAAGCGATGGATTTATCAAATAAAAGAGTTGTAGCGACAGCTGCTGGTTTTACGGGGATATTTGGTTATTTTGGTGATGCTGTGATATCTAAAGTTGTTATTAGTTCGGGATTACAAAGTTTAAGCAATCGTTGGGATGCAACCTTTATATTTTTAATAGTTTGTGGTGTAAGTGCTTGTATATTATTATCATTAGTATGAAATAAATCGTATCACGATAATGAAAATGAATAGAATTTATAGTTATTATAATTAGATTTAATATTTACTTGTGATAAAAGAAAGATAAAAAAAGAAACTATATTTAAAATATAATTTCTTTTTTTTATTAGGGTTTACATAGAATTTGTTATAATTAAACAAGTTATTATATGATAGTAGGGTGAAGTAAATGACAGAACAACAATTACAGGAATTATTAGTGCAAGCAAAAAAAGAAGTTAATGAATGTCAAGATTTAGATCTTTTACAAACTTTAAAAATAAAATATTTAGGTAAAAAATCGCAATTAGATAGTTTATTAGGAACAATGCGTAATTTAAAAAATGAAGAAAGAATTGCTTTAGGAATGATTGTTAATGTTTTTAAGAAGGAAATAATTAGTTTATTCGAAACTCAAGAAAAATTTTTAAAGCAAGAAAATTTGGCATTAGAATTAAAATCAGAAACAATTGATGTTAGTTTACCAGTGAATAGTTTTTTGATTGCTAATCGTCATCCTTTAAATTTAATTATTTGTGAGATTAGTCAAATTTTTGAACAGTTAGGGTATGAAATTGTGCAAGGACAGGAAGTAGATACTGATGAATATAACTTTGAAAGGTTAAATTTAGCTAAAAATCATCCAGCTCGTGAGATGCAAGATTCATTTTATTTAGATAGTAATTATTTGTTAAGAACACATTGTACTAATGTTACGGCTCGTTATTTAGAAAAATATAAAGATGCTTCTTTACCGTTAGCTATTGTTTCTATTGGTAATGTTTATCGTCGTGATGATGATGATGCTACGCATAGTCATCAGTTTATGCAAATTGATGGTTTTTTAGTTGCACCAAATATTTCCTTTGCTAACTTGAAATGAACTTTAAATTATTTAATTAAACGGTTATTTAATGAAGAAAGTAAAATGCGCTTGCGCCCCAGTTATTTTCCTTTTACGGAACCATCAGTTGAGGTGGATGTAAGTTGTACTAAGTGTGCTGGTATTGGATGTAGTATTTGTAAACATACAGGGTGATTAGAAATTTTAGGTGCTGGAATGATTAGTCCGAATGTTTTTATTAAAAATAATCTTGTTGCTTCTTTACAAGGTTTTGCTTTTGGTATTGGTATTGAGCGGGTTGCAATGTTAAAATATGGTATTGAAGATATTCGTCATTTTTATAATAATGACTATCGTTTTTTAAAGCAATTTAGAAATTTTTAGAATAATAGGAGAGCGGATATATATGATTTTTACTCGTAAATTTTTAAATGAATATGTTGATTTAAAAAATATTAGTAATGAAGACATTGAACAAGCATTAAATGATAGTGGTTTTGAAGTTGAAAGAGTTTTTAGTTTTGATACTTTAAATACTAATATTTTTATTGGGAAAGTATTATCAAAAGTTAAAATTGCTAATTTTGATAAGTTATCGTATTGTATGCTTGATATTAATGAAGAGTTACCGATTCCTGTTGTTTGTGGTGCTAATAATGTTGAAGAAAATCGTTTTGTTATTTTTGCTAAAATTGGTGCTCATTTAGCTAATGGTATGATTATTGAAGAAAGAATGATTGCTAATAAGCCTTCCTTAGGAATGATTTGTTCGTTACAAGAATTAGGAATCCCTAAGGAAGTTTTAGCTAATCAAGATGCTGTTGGGGTTTATTTATTTCCTGAGGATGTTAATTATCCATTAGGTAATCCTAATCCTTTAAGTTATATTTTTGAAAATGATACTGCTTTTGTTATTAATTTGACCTATAATCGTAGTGATTGTTTAAGTGCTTATGAATTAGCTCGTGAGCTAGCAGCATTCTTTAAATTGCCTTTAAAATCATTAATAACTGATGATTTTTCTCATTTAGGAAATTTAGTTAATGATAAGTTATCATTAGATATTAAAATTGATAACAATCTTGTTAAAGCGATGAAAAATGTTACCGTGTTAATTGATAGTAGTGCCGTTACGCCAAAGTGATTATTTTCAAGACTTTGTTATGCTAATATTCGTCCAAATAATTTAATTCAAGATTTACTAAATTATGTTTCTTGAGAAACCGGACAACCATTAGTAGGGTATGATTTTTTAAAAATTAATAGTGAAATATCAATTCAAAAAGCGATGGCAGAAACGAAAATTAATGACCAAGAGATATCTTTACAAGATTTTGTTATTGCTAGTGATGATATTATTGAAGTGTTAGGTGTTATGACTAATAAGAAATATGAAATTATTAATGCAACTAAACAATTTGTGGTTTTAGCATTACATTTAAATGAGAAGCAGATGTATGAGCAACAGAAAAGATATTTATCATTACTTAATGCTAATAATTTATTACGATGGTCAAAACCATCAAATGGGCATAATTTAGAAATTGCTATCCAAAGGTTTTTAGAGTTATTAACATCAATTGTAACTATTAAACAAGTATCACCAATAATTAATAATGAAGTGTTAGCGATAGAAAATGTAACGATAAAAACATCATTAAAAATCCAGAAAAGTATTTTAGGTATTAGTGATTTAACAAAAAAAGATATTATTGAATTTTTAAAACCGTTAGGGTTTTTAATTTCGGAATCTGGTGTTAATGATGATTTAGTAATTACTGTCCCTAAGTATCGTCTTGATATTATGAATGAGGCTGATATTAGTGAGGAAATTGCTCGCAGATATGGTTATAACAATATTCCTAATATAATGCCATTATTTATGCCATTAAATAAAGAAAAAAATTGAAGTAAATATATTTTAGAAACAATTATTAGTTATTTATTAAATCAAAATATTTTTGAAACAAAAACTTATAATTTAGAGTCAAGTATTAATTTAAATCGTTTTAATTTTTTTAATGTTACAAAACCTGTTAAGGTATTACAACCAATGTCGTTAAATCATCAATATTTAAGAACTAGTTTAGTAAATTCCTTATTAAGGATAGCACAATATAATAATTTCCGAAAAATTAATAATATTAAAATTTATAGTTATGAAGATATTTATGATGATTTAAAATTTCATCATCAACAATTATCAATTTTATTGCAAGGTAAATGAATGGATATTCCTTATTTACCGCAAGCAATTACTGTTGATTTCATTAATACTAAGGGATTATTGCAAGGAATATTGCGGAAATTAAACTTTAATGATCAAGATGTTCAGTATGTTCCTTCAACATATGATGATTTGCATCCGCATTTACAAGCTAATGTTGTAATAAAAAATCAGCAAATTGCGACAATTGGTAAAGTGCATCCAAAAATTCAACAAGAATTAGATTTTAAAGATGATAATTTTATTATTTCATTAAATATGACATTAATTAATGAACTTTTTAAATACGATATTAAATATCAAACAATTATTAGAAATATGTTTTCTTGATTTGATTTGTCGATTTTAGTTAAGAAAGATACAAACTATGATAGGATTATTAATCCATTATTAAATATTAGTAACAAATTAGTTGATTTGCAACTTATTAATGAGTATGAAAATGTTGATAAACTTGGTCAAGATAAAAAATCTTGAACTTTACGGTTATTTTTTAATGATGTAAGAAAACAACTTACTGATGAAGATTTAAAAGAGCAATATGATTTATTTTTAAAAGCAATGAAAGATTTAAAAGTTATGGTGCGTTAATCGCTATTTATTAACTAGAAAGGTATAAAAATGAAAACAATAATTAATGATAATTTTAAAAATGATGATGAATTACAATTGACAAAAAGAGAAATAGTAATTCGTAATTATAATCCTTGAAAAGCAATATTTTTTATGTGTTTGCCAACGGTTATAATTATGATTATTATGTCAACATATAATTTGATTGATAAGTTTTTAGCATTACAATTTGCTGATAGTTATGTTATTAGTACATTTTTAGAAAATAATCCTTTAATTAAAGAAAATAATTTACAAATGTTAGCTCGAAATATTATTAATGTTGCAACCCAATATTCTTCTTCAACAATTGGTTTATTGACAGCTTTTAGTTTATTTATTGCTATTGGGACATCAACAAGGTTTGGTATTGCTTATGGAGAAAGAAATAATCCATTAATATCGCGAACTATTGGTAATGGAATTTCTTTAATGATTATTGTTGCTATTGTTTTAACACCAATTTTAGTATTTACTAATGAACCGCTAATTGCTTTGCAATCAAAAAATTCGCAAATGACAAATCCCGAAGTATATAAAATTACTTTGCAGTTGGCAGTTGGTTATACGAAGTGGTTTATTTTCTTTTTATTTTTTGTATTATTAAGTAATTTTTTAATTAACTTATTAAGATCTGAAGGTCAAGTTTTTTGAGCAACAATTATTATTTTTACTTCAGTAATTGTTAATGTTGTTTTAGATATTGTATTAATGGTTTATGGTAAATTAGGATTAGAAGGGGCAGCGATTGCGACAGTTATTTCGTGATTTTGAAATATTATTTTTGCATTATTAGTTATCTATTTAGATCCGAAATCAAAGCTAAAAATTTATTGAGAAGATTTGAAAATTGAAAAAACGATTTTATATAATATTATTGCTATCGGAATGACACCATTATTTATTAATATTTCAGTTGCTGTGACATCAGCACTATCTAATTTTTTTGTTTCAATGTTAAGTAGTGAATTACCTCGGCCGGGTTTTACTGTTCCATGAGTTGTGCAGTTATTTGCTGGGATTGCGCCATGAATTGCGTTAACTGATTCTCCTTTGATTGGTGTTAGTCAAGGCGGAAGGGCATTATTATCTTATTCTTATGGTGCTAAAGATTATCAAAGGATTTGGGATATTCTTAAAAGGATAATTTTAGTGCAATTTTTAATATTAATAATTACCGAATTAATTATTGGTATTTTTGGTAATGAAATGTTAAGTCTATTTATTTCTAATGTTGATACGACTTATCGTTGATATTTCTTGTTAAGTTATTTAGTTTATCCAACAGTTGTTGTGCCATATATTGGGATTATTTTTTATCAATCAATTAGTCGCCCTAAGATGTCATTATTTTTTTCGGCGCTTCGTTCAATAATTGTTTTTATACCTTGTATTGTTATTGGTTATTTCGTTGCTTTGGTAACTAAAAATGCTCATTATTATTTTTTATTTTTAGGTTTGGTAGCACCAATTTCAGCTTTGATATTAATCCCAATATTAATTATGACTTGAAAAAAATATCGTTCTTATTTAAAATTAGATAGTGCAAAAAAAGTGAGGAAGAATAGTGGAATATTCACAAAGTTATTTAAAAAATAATCCAGTTATTAATTTGGATAATGTTATTACAATTAATCCCGAAGTGATAAGAGCTAGTAATAGTCATATTAAAGAAGTTAATTATGCGCATCTTAAAGGGATAATAATTTATAATTCACAAGTTAATTCATTAATTATTGATGTGCAAGTGACAGTAACGATAACATTATTATGTGCTTTAAGTTTACAACCTTTTACTTGAACTAATGAATGAAATTGAAAGGATGAGTATGGTTTTGATTACTTTAATTGTAATTTAAACTATATTAATGAAAAAATATTTTGTTTAGATAAGTATTTGTGAGATGAAATATTTGCAATAACCCCTATCAATTTAACAGTAAAAGATGTTAAAATATCTAAGAAAGGTAAAAAATGACAATTTATTACTGAAAAAGAAGTTTCTAATTCTTTAGAACAAGATAGTCGTTGAATGCCCTTAAAAAAATTGAAATTAGAAAGTATTAAGGAGGATAAATAATGGCAGTTCCGTTTCGACGTACATCAAAAACAAGAAAAGCAAAAAGAAGAACACATTTTAAGTTAGCACATCCAACATTAGTTAATTGTACTAATTGTGGTGCAAATATTAAGCCGCATCGTGTTTGTAAAGAATGTGGTTATTACAAAGGCAAAGAAGCAGTTAAAATTGTTGAGTAAAATTTGTATTTAATTTCAAATGATGATAAAAAAAGAGCATTGCTTATAATAGCAGTGCTTTTTTTAAAATTTTTAATAAATTGTGTTAAATTTTATTGAAAAACTTGTTAATTATGAATATAATGTGTTTACTAGTGGGAGAAAGTGGGTTATAATATGCTGTTAGGACAATTTAAACATAGTCTTGATGATAAAGGCAGAATTATAATTCCGACACGCTTTCGTAGTAAACTAGGTGAACAAGTAGTCATTTCTAAAGGATTTGATGGGTGTTTAGTATTAAGAGCGTATGATGTGTTTATTAAATGACAAGAGCAAATTTTATTAAGTTCAGAAGGTTTAAAGGATAGTCGTATCTTACAACGACAAATTTTTGCTAATTCTTTAGAACTTAATATTGATAAAGTTGGAAGAATTAATCTTCCATCAAATTTATTAATATTAGCTAATATTAAGAAGGAAGTTATGATTATTGGACTTGCCAATAAAATAGAAATTTGAGACATTAAGGCCTGAGAAAATTATTTAGTAAATGCTGAAAATAATTTAGAACAATCTGCTCAAAATTTAATAATGAATATTGAGGAGAAAAATTAATGCTAAAACATAAACCAGTTTTATTGTCAGAAACCCTAGACTTATTAAATATTAAATCTGATGGTATTTATGTGGATTGTACTTTAGGAAGGGCAGGACATAGTGAGAAAATTTTAGAAAAGTTAACAACTGGAAAATTATATTGTTTAGAACAAGATAAACAAGCAATTGTTGATGCAAAAGTAATATTAAATAAATTTCATAATTATGAAATTATTGCCACTAATTTTCGTCATTTAAAGAAAGAATTACAATTAAGAAATATTTTACAAGTTGATGGTATTATTTATGATTTAGGAGTATCATCACCACAATTAGATGAAGCAGAGCGAGGATTTAGTTATCATCAAGATGGTCCCTTAGATATGCGAATGGATCAAAAACAAGCGCTATCAGCAGAAGTTATTGTTAATAATTGAAGTTTTGAAGATATTGTTAATATTTTATGAATTTATGGTGAAGAAAAGTTTGCAAGAACAATAGCTCGTGCTATTGTAAAATATCGTGAAAATAGTAAAATTATAACAACATTACAACTTGTTGATATTGTTAAGAGTGCCTTATCAATGAAAATTTTAAAAAAGGCTAAACATCCAGCCAGAAAGACATTTCAAGCATTAAGAATTGCCGTTAATGATGAATTAGATAGTTTGCGAGTTTCATTAAAGCAATCTTTGCAACTATTAAAATCAAAAGGGGTGCTTGTGGTTATTAGTTTTCATTCTTTGGAAGATCGGATTGTTAAAACATTATTTAAAGAACAGGTAGTTCCTAAATTTGATCCATTATTATCTAAATTACCAATATCAATCAAATGGGACCCTAGTTTTGAATTATTAACTAAAAAAGCTGTTTCTCCTTGTGAGCAAGAAATTCAAGAAAATTCTCGTGCTCGTAGTGCTAAATTAAGGGCAATCAGAAAATTTTAAGGAAGGTATTGTTAGTGATTAATCAAGAGCTTTATGCAGTTATTGAAATAGATACTAAACGCATTAAATTTATGGTTTTTAGTTATCATAAATCACAGTTTAATGTTTTGTTTAATCATATGCAAAATGGTAATTTTTGTGAGAATGGTGTTGTATTAGAACCTAAAATTGTCGGTAAACTTATTAATATGATGGTTAAAAAGGCTAATTTGCAATTAGCAATTCAAATTAAACGCGTGGCTTTGAATTTAGTAAGTAATGGTTTAACTATTCGTCAAGGACAAGCAATAATTGAAATTAATCGTAAGCAACATCGGATTACTAATGAAGATATTAGTAATTTGATTGCAATGAGTAAAAATATTTCTCTTGCTAATGATGAAGTTATTTGTTTGACACGACCATATAAATTTATTGTTAATGGGCAGAAAAAGCTACCATACCCGCCGATTGATGAGTTAGCAACAAGTGTTGCGGTTAATTCGTTAGTTTATACAATTAAAAAAGAAGTTTATAATTCACATTTAGAAGCAATAAATTATAGTAAATTAGAGTTGTTATCTTTAGTTTTAATGCCTTTTTGTCATGCTTGAGCAACAGTTTCTCGCAAAGAATTACAAGAGGGAGCAATTATTATTGATTGAAATTATGATAATACGCAAGTAAGTATTTTTGCTAAAGAAACACTGTATGATTTAAATATTATTGATTATGGGTTTAAAAATCTTATTGCTGATTTACAATATGCTTTGCAATGTCCGTGAGATGTTGCTGAAGACTATTTACATAAAATTATTAATATTGATAATAATTTTTTGGATAATAAGATTATTTATTCTAAATATGATTATGAGAAAAAGAAATATTTGGAGTATAGTCATCAAACATTAAAAAAAATTATTATTACTCGTGTTGAGGCAGTTTTAATTAAAATCACAGAGCATTTGGCACATATTTTGAAAGCAAGAAATTTGCCAATTGTGTTTTTGGGTGAAGTAATGAAGATTGCTGGTTTTGTTAATTATATTAATAAAAATAGTAATTTAGCATCATTACGGTTTTATAATTCTAATATTATTGGTGCTAATGATGAAATTTGGTCAGGACTTATTGGTAATGCTTATTATCAACACTTATTAAACAAAAATACTATTGAAAAAGTATTTTCAATTGATAGAATAAGTAGAGAACCACAATATCCGCACATACCTAAGAATCATAAGTTAGATTATGTTCATAAGTATTAGTAATATTTGCCGGTTTAATTTATAAAGAGGAGATGAAGAGAAATGAATAATGATACTCAACTAGAACAATATGATCAAGTAGCTCATATTAAAGTAATTGGTGTTGGTGGAGCAGGAAACAATGCTGTTAATCGTATGATCGAGGCAGGAGTTCAAGGTGTTGATTTCATTGTTGCAAATACTGATGCTCAAGTATTAATCGTTTCTAAAGCTCGTGAAAAGATTATTTTAGGCAAACAATTAACTAAAGGTTTAGGAGCAGGTGCTAATCCAGAAATTGGTAAGCAAGCAGCAATTGAAACTGAACCGGAAATTAAAAAGATGTTAGAAAATTCTGATATGGTTTTTATTGCCGCTGGGATGGGTGGTGGAACTGGTACGGGAGCTGCACCAATTATTGCCCGAATTGCTAAAGATTTGGGTGCTTTAACAATTGCGATTGTTACAAGACCATTTACTTTTGAAGGTCGTTTAAGAAGTTCTTATGCTGTTCAAGGTATTGAAGAATTAAGAAAGCATGTTGATTCATTAATAATTATTTCTAATGATAAGTTATTGCAAGTAATTGGTGGTGTGCCCTTAACAGAATCATTTAATGAAACTGATAATATTTTACGACAAGGAGTGCAAACAATTACTGATTTAATTGCTGTTCCCGCGTTAATTAATTTAGATTTTGCTGATGTTAAAACAGTTATTGAAAGTAAGGGTAGTGCTTTATTTGGTATTGGTATTGGCACTGGTGAAAATAAAGCTATTGAGGCTGCTAATAAAGCGATTTCTTCACCATTATTGGAAGCATCAATTAAAGGGGCTCAAAATGCGATTGTGAATGTTACAGGTGGTAATACTATGTCATTATTTGATGCTAATGATGCTGTTGATATTGTTCGTCAAGCTGCTGGTAGTGAAGTAAATATTATTTTTGGTGTTGCTGTGAACGAACATCTGGATGATGAAATGATTGTTACGGTTATTGCTACTGGTTTTGATGAAAGACAAATTGAGAATGCTAATCCTCAGGTTATTGAAGAAGCACGATTAAAAAGATTTCGCCCCGTAGGAGCAGAAAATTTGTCTAATTTTGGTTATGAAAATGATCAGTTGCAAGAACGAAATGTTATTTATAAACCGCAACGAGTTGGTAATTTTAAACCATCTGGTGATGGTTTACAAGAGGAATTAAATAATGATGATGATTTACCACCATTTTTAAGAGGGCGATAATGATGTTTAAAAGAAGACAAAAAAAATCAGCAATATTAGTTCCTAATGATGATATGGCATCTAACCCAGTATTGTCACAGTTGCATTCAACAATGAGACTTCAAGATAATGATTTAAGTCCTACTGTGCAGTCATTAGCAGTTGATGAGAATTTAACAAAACCATTATTAGAATATGAATTAGAAGCTTATGCTCAAGTTGTTGCTTTAGCAGACCGTTTAGTTGCTGGTGAAAATTTAATTGTTAATGTTGCAAATTTATCACCAATTGATCGCAAACGCACTTTAGAGTTTTTAGGTGGCGTTATTTATACTTTGCAAGGTAAAGCTCAAAAAATTGATGCTTGTGCTTATGTTTTTATTAGTAATGAAAATTTTTAATAGTTATTATTTTAGCGATCAGAGATTTTTATGTAAAATAAATATTTAATAGACATAATTGGTGTCTATTTTTTTATGTTATGATTTTAATAGGTGATGATTATGAATTATTCCAGAGATTATATATTATACTTCTTGCATAACCTATTAAAAAAATTACAAATATTTGTAAAAAGACAGTAATAGAAAAATATAATTTTAATTAATTATGTCTTTTATCTAAAAAATTAATATTTTGCCACAACAAAAAATGAATTTATTATTTAAATTCTATTAATTTTAAATAAATCTTTTATGTTAAATTAATAATTGCAAATTATAAATTGAGGCAATTAAATTAAATCTTAAACCAAATCTTTTTCTACGATTACGATATTTTTCTGTCATAATTTTAAATTTTTTAAGAATAGCAAAAATATTTTCAATAATAATTCTCATTTTTGAAACTAGTCTATTATGTTGTTTTTGTGCTTTATTTAAATGGTTTTTCTTTGTTTTCTTTGTAGGTATTAGAACATTATTGTGAATTTTTTGTATTCCTTGATAACCACTATCAACTATTAATTTGGTATTTTTTAAAATTGGGATTTTTGATTTTTTAAATAAAGCATAATCATGTTTTTTCCCAAGTGAAAAACTTGTTGCAATAATTTTTCTGGTTTCTTGTTCGATAATTACTTGTGTTTTAATGGTGTGTTTTTTCTTTTTACCAGAATAAGATTGTTTTTGTCTTTTTTTGGGCGTTGGATTGGAGTTTCGGTAGCATCAATAATAATAGTTTTATCATTAAAATAATCATTTATTAGTGCTTTTTTACCAGCAAGTTGTTGAAAATCAGAGTTTTTAATTAAAATATCTTCAATTCACTTGATATTCCGATAACAATTAGCTTCACTAATTCCGAAATTTTTACCAAGATGAAAATAAGTCTGATATTCTCGTCAATATGATAAAGTCATCAATAATCTATTTTCTAGTGATAATTTATTAGTTTTACCACCTTTTTTAAATTTTTCTATTTCAGCTACTTGTAAAATATCTAACATTTTATTAAAAGTGGATTTTTTTATTCCTGTTAATCTTAACCATTCTTTATTATTAAGAGTATTAAATTTATTATTGTTCATATTTTGATATCCTCATAAATTATATTTTATAAGAATATTTTAATAAAAAAGGTATCGCAAGAAGTCTATTGAATGAGAAACAAATGGTGATTGATAAATTAAAACAAGAAAATAATATTTTAAAAAAACGAATTTATACTTTAGAAAAATATATTAATGATTTGCAAAGAAATTTCCGTGATAAACAAACTGAAATTATTAATAATGCTAATCAAAATGCTAATATTATTATTGCTAAAGGTATTAATATTGCTTATAACTTTAAAATTGAATTAGAGCAATTATGATTAGATTTAGAAAGTAAGCAAACTGATCCAGTGATGGTGTTAAAATTAATTGATAACTTTTTAGAAAAGCATCAACAAACATTTTTAGTAAATTCTAATAGAACGCATCAAGTTTTTCAAGATTTAGAAGCATCTTTACAATTAGTTAAAAATAATTCATAATTTTAACAATTTTTATTGCATAATTGATTAATATTAAGTTATGTGGATATTGTAACTTAAAAGCAAAAATAACAAGTTTATATAAGATTTTGTTATTTTTTTATTTTGTTTATAAATTTAAATTAGAGAGAGGATATTAAAAAATGAATGAAGATATTTTTATAATTTTTGTTGGGAATAGAATCGTAAAAGTTCCTGAAATGATATTACAAATAATAAAAATAAATAATAAAATGCAATTTGATGAACTTTATAGTTTGCTTATCGCAAATGAAACTAAAAATAAATTGCAAAAGTTTATTACTAGATTTTCTAAAGAAAAAGGTTTGGAATGCCAGCAAGAGTTTAATAGTTTTATTATTTCATTAGTAGAATATAAAAAAAATCAGCAAATTTTAAAATTATTGCTACTACAAATCGCATTTATAAAATTTTAAAATTAGATAAAATTTCTTTATTTGATGATGTCCCTAAGATTATTAATGAAAAATTGTTAGGGTGAAGGTTTAAAAATAATAAATCTGCAATTGAATCTTTAAAAATAGTTTTAGAATTAGGTGCGGATGTTAATATTAAAAATAGTTTGGGTGAGACCCCTTTACATCGAGCTAAAAATTTTGCTAATATTAAAATTTTAATTGCATATGGTGCGGATGTTAATGCTGTCAATAATAAGGGCATTAGACCAATTCAGAAAACTAGGAATTCTGATATTATTAGGTTATTAAGAGAAAATGGTGCTAATTCTAATGTTGACAATAATTTAATAATAAAATCAATTCCTAAAATTAAGAGTGCGGATATTATTAAATTATTAATTGGCAATGGTGTTAATGCTAATGCTAATGCTAATGTTAATGCTAATGGTAATTCTATTAAATTATTACTAGAAAGTTTACCTAATGTTAATGCTCAAGATAATTTTGGTAATACTTTACTGCATTATGCTAACAATATTACTGTTGTTAAAATGTTATTATTTCGTGATGCTAATACTAATGTTGAGAATTTTGAAGGCAAAACGCCGTTAGATCTTGCAACTGGTGAAAAGTATGATTTGTTGTTAAAATGTGGTGGTAAACATGGCAATTTTTCAAAATTTAAAGCGGTTAATTCGCAAGATAGTGAATTAATTGATTTTAATAATATTTTTCATTATGAGAGTAGTCCATTGGAACAACAAAAATGAGATGAATTTTTAAATGATATTATAGAACAAGATTCAAAATAACGAAACAGTTTGAATTAAAATACCACAAGTGTTGGAACGATAAAATGTTTGTAATTAAGTTTATTCAAGTGGGTTAATTTTCTTAATAATCTTTTTAAATAAATATTGCTAAAAAATGATAAAGAATGTAGAATAAATAATAATATTTAAATAAATATATTTATTTGGGAGGATAAAAAATGGCAAAAATTTTAAAGTTGTTAAGCAACATAACAATTATTGCTATCGCTGGTAGCACAGTAGAACTTGCAGAAATAGATATTATCTTTAATTATTTTTCATTAATCACAAGAATTATGAGTAAAGTTTTATTAAAAATAAGTAGTAATTTAGTTAAAATTTTTTCTACTAAAAAAACAAGTAGAAAAATCTAACAAATTAATTTTAAATAAAATAATTTTCACAATGAACTTGGTACTCTTAACATCAAAAAGCAGTTGTCAACAAATATTACTGGTTCGCCAATGAGAATCAATAATAACAACTGAAGAAGTGGCGGATGCTAGGGATAAATTTAAAAATAAAAGTCAAGATTAACATAAATAAGGAGTTTAAATAAATGCGAATTATATTATCAGGAGTCGTGGGAGCTGGCAAGTCAACTATTAGTGAAAAATTATCAAAAAGATATGCCGATTATTTATTAATGAATGAGCCAGTAAAGGAAAATCCATATTTGGATGAATATTATCGTAATCCGCAACAAACAGCTTTTAAAATGCAAGTATATATGTTAATGGCACGAAGTCAACAATTAAAGTTAACTAAGGGTAAAGCAAATGTAATTTTTGATCGTAGTGTGATGGAAGATGTTATTTTTGTTGAAGTATTAAAAGACTTACAACTTATTAATGATATTGATTATCAAGTTTATTGTGACTTTTATCACAATGTGGTTTTAGAAAGTGTTTATTTAGATAATTTAATTACTCCCGACTTAATTGTTTTTTTGCGCGTGTCTTCATCAACGGCGATTCAGCGCATAAAAGTTCGTGGCCGAAGTAGTGAATTATTAGTTGATGAAAATTATTGAGTTTTATTAAATGAGAAGTATGAACAATGATATGAAAAATATAAAACTAAGTTTAATTTTTTAGTTATTGAAAGTGATGATAAGTCAATTGATGAAATAACTAATATTATTATTAGTAAATTAAAATAAAAAATAAATCACTAAGTAGAAGGTAATAAATATTTACCTTCTACTTTTTGTTATTTTAGGTTAGTGTTATAATTTATTGTGAAATGATTATCTAATGATTGCTTAGTTGTCCAGGATAAATTCATTTAGGAAGTATTTTAATGTCGCTAATAAATGTGATATTATAGTTTCAGTTGTTAGACATTTTGTCGTCAATAAACTAGATTTTGGATGTTTATTAAAGTTAGTAAGAGAATTTCTTAATAAAAAATAAAGGAGAATTATAGATGCGTGATTGAAAAAGTACTTTGTTAATGCCACAAACTATGTTTGAAATGCGAGCTAATTTAAAAGATAAAGAATTGCATTATCAGCAAAAGTGGCAAAAAGAACAATTATGGTCACAAATTTTATTGAAAAATGAATTTGGTAAAAAATTTATTTTACATGATGGACCACCTTATGCTAATGGTAGTATTCATGTTGGTCATGCTTTGAATAAAATTTTAAAAGATATTATTGTGCGAAATCGTAGTTTTAATGGTTATTATGCACCATTATTATTTGGTTGAGATACACATGGATTGCCAATTGAAACCGCAGTTACTAAGTTAAATATTGAGTGAAAAAAATCAGATCCAGTTTTATTTCGTAATAAGTGTTATGAATATGCTCAAGAGCAAATAGCAATTCAAAAGCAACAATTTGCTCGCTTAGGGTTATTAAATATTCCTAATGATGAATATATTACTTGTGTTCCCACATATGAAGGTTATCAAATTGATTTTTTAATAATGATGATTGAACAAAAGCTTATTTATCGGGGATTAAAACCTGTATATTGGTCACCAAGTAGTCAAACAGCGTTAGCTGAAGCAGAAGTAGAATATATGGAAAAGACATCACCAAGTATTTTTGTTGCTTGTGATTTGAAAGCTGGTAATGGTGTTTTAGATAATGATGTGCGATTAGTAGTATGAACGACAACACCGTGAACATTAACTAGTAATCAATTTATTGCTGTTGGTAAAGATATTGAATATGTTGTTATTAACTCCAACCAAGGTAAATTGATCGTTGCTAAGGAATTATTAGCAAAAGTTAGTGAACAATGTCAGTTATTAGATGTTAAAGTTGTTAAACAATTAATTGGTGCTAATTTAGTTGGTATTACTTATTTTCATCCGTTATATAGCAATATTATTAATAAAGTAGTTTTGGGACATCATATTACTTTAAATGAGGGGACAGCATTAGTTAATACTGCTTGTGGTTTTGGTGTTGATGATTTTATTATTGGTCAGCAAAATAATACCGCCCCAATTGTTAGTGTTGATGCTGCTGGTTATTTTACTGATATAATTAATGATGAACAATTATATGGTAAATTTTATGAAGATACTAATAAAATTATTACTACCAGATTAAAAGCTGACAATAAATTATTAGCTTTATCTTTTATTAAGCATTCTTATCCTCATGATTGAAGAACTAAAAAGCCAATTATTTATCGTGCAACTGAACAATGGTTTGTTGCTATTAGTGCGATTAAATCACAATTATTGGAACAAATTAATCAAGTTAAATATTTACCAGTTTGAGGGCAAGAAAGAATGCGTCAGATGATTATGCATCGTGATGATTGATGTATTTCGCGTCAAAGATTATGGGGAGTACCGATTACTATTTTATATGGTGAAGATAATGAACCGATTTATGATGTGGCATTAATTAAACATTTTCGTGATTTAATTGCGCAATATGGAACAGCAATTTGATGAAGTTGATCATTAGATAAGTTATTGCCAAAAAATTATGTGCATCATCAAGCCCCTAATGGTAAGTTTCGTAAAGAAACTGATATTATGGATGTTTGATTTGATAGTGGAATTTCGCATTGAAACTTGTGGCAACAAAAGCATTGAAAATATCCTGTGGATCTTTATTTAGAAGGCAGTGATCAGTTTCGGGGATGATTTAATTCTTCATTAACTACGGGTGTTATTAGTTCATTAAAACGAGCTCCTTATGAACAAGTAATTATTCACGGCTTTATTAATGATGAAAAAGGGAAAAAAATGTCAAAATCATTAGGTAATGTTGTTGACCCTTTGGAAGTATGTAATACTTATGGTAGTGATATTTTACGATTATGGGTTTCATCAGTTGATTACACTGATGAAATGAAAATTGGTAATGATATTTTAAAACAAGTTAGTGAAACCTATCGTAAGATTCGTAATACAATGCGTTTTATGTTAGGAAATTTATTTGATTTTAAATTAGAACATATTGTTAAAGAGTATGAAATAGTTGATCAGTATTTATTAGTTAAAACTCAAGAATATCATCAAGCAACCCAAGTAGCATATAATAATTATGATTTTAATGAAGTATATGTATTAACAAATAATTTTATTGTTAATAGCCTTTCAGCATTTTATCTTGATTTTACTAAAGATATTTTGTATATTGAAGAAGCAAATAGTATGCGTCGAAAACAAGTACAAACAACAATTTATTATATTTTACAAACGCTATTGTTTAATTTGGCACCAATTTTAGTTCACACTTGTGAAGAAGTTTATGAGCATTTACCGTTAACAAATAAATTATCTTCAATTCATTTAATGGATATGGTTGTCTTACCAACATTTGAAAATATTAAGGAAATTAAAAATATTGGCTATAAACTTTTACAATTACGCGAAGATGTTAATAAGGCATTAGAACTAGCAAGAAATGAAAAAGTTATTGGTAAGTCTTTACAAGCTCAAGTTATTATGGAATTAAATGATAATTATCAAGAGTTAGCAACAATAAATAGTTTAGGACAAATGTTTATTATTAGTGAGTTAATTGTTACTAACAATTTAAGTGAGGGTGTTCAGTATCCAATGGCTAAAATTGCGGTAAAATTAAAACTTGGTGATAAGTGTGTTCGTTGTTGAATGATTGTGAGTGTTACGATGAATGAACTTTGTTCTCGTTGTCAAAAGGTTATTAGTAAATTAGAGGAAAATAAATAATGAATCGTCATTTCAAACAGTGAAAAAATTCAGTTAAGGAATATTTCAGTAATTATAATTGAAATTTAAAGAAAAAATTATTATTGTTAATAGGTATTTTTATTCTTATTTTAATTGATTTTGTAATTAAAAATGTTGTTATTAATAATTTAAATGAAAATGAAATGGTTAATTTTTTACCAGGATTTATTCAAATAGAGTTAGTATATAACACAGGAGCGGCATTTGGAATTGGTGCTGAAAATCCTCAATTAATGGTTGTTGTGCAAAGTATTATTATTTTATTAATTTTAGTAGCATTTTTATTTGCCCAAACAACAATGATGAATATTGGTTTAGCATTAATTGTTGCTGGTGCATTAAGCAATTTTGGTGATCGGTTTTCAAATCAAACTGTTGAATGAGGCGTTGTTGATTATTTTTCTTGACAATTATTTCCGCCATATTCAATTTTTAATATTGCTGATATGTTTGTGGTTGGCGGAACAGTGGTAATTATTTTTGCAATTATTTTAACACCAATAACTAGTTATTGAGAACAATAAGATGGAAAAGAAATTAGTTATTATTGTTGAAGATGCACCAAGTATTAAAAGAATTGATAAGTATTTGCAATTAAAATTTTCTGCGGTTAGAGGACTTTCTCGTACCCAAATTCAAAAATTAATTACTAATGAAAAAGTTATTGTTAATAATCAAATTATTACTAATAACTATAATGTTAAGCAAAACGATGTGATTACAGTTAATTTTCAAGAAGAGAAATCTTGACAAGGCGAAAATCTTGATAAAAAAGATTTAGATATTGTTTATGAAGATGAGTATTTATTAGTAATAAATAAACCAAAAAATCTTGTTGTTCATCCCGGAGTTGGTAATTGAGATAATACACTAGTTAATATTTTATTAGCTAAAGATATTAAATTATCTGATAATGATATTGCAAGACCAGGTATTGTCCATCGTTTAGATAAAAATACAACAGGGTTACTTATTATTGCTAAATGTAATTCTGTTCATCAAAAGTTAACTAGTCAGTTACAAAATAAATCTTTAACTAGAAAGTATTTTGCTCTTGTTCGTGGTATTATTAATAAAGAGAATGGCTTTATTGATGGTCCCATTGGTCGTGATCCTAAAAATCGTAAACGAATGGCGATTGTTTTTAAAAATAGTAAACCAGCTCAAACTAAATTTAATGTTATTAAAAGATTTTTAGAAAGTAATATTACTTTTCTTGAATGTGAGTTATTAACAGGAAGAACACATCAAATTCGTGTTCACTTAAGTTCTATTAAACATCCTATTTTAAGAGATCATTTATATGGAATTAAACAAGATTTAGATGAACCTTATGAACAATATTTACATGCTCATGAGATTGCATTTATTCATCCTATTAGTGGTAAGAAAATGCAGTTGAATTGTGAATTACCAGAATCTTTTAAAACAAGGTTAGATAGTTTACAATAAGGTTTTTAATCACTTAGTGATAAGCTTTATCTAATAAGGGAGTATGACAATGGAAAGAAATACATTTGATATTTTAAAAATGCAATTAGTTGAGTATTTTAAACAAATTGAAAAATATCAAATTCATCAGCGGAAATGAAGCTGAAAGCGAAATAAAGAACATAATTTATATTTAATTAATTTATTTAATAAGAGTTATCAAGTTATTAAGATTTTGGATTATTTTAATCATTCAGAGATGTGATCGGCAAAAGATTTAAAACAAAATCAGTTAGATATTGATAGTTTTCGTAAAGAAATTGCTACTAATAGTCATAGTAAATTACAAGTATTAACAATTGTATTAACTAAAGTTATTCATGAACCATTGCTTTTTAGTAATAACGATGGGATTGTTTTTGTTAATCCAGAAACTTTAGTTGCGCAATTGAAACCAATTTATTCACAAATTGATCAAATTGAAACCATTACTTTTCAAGAAAAACCTAGTAATGATGACGAGGTTTTTGATCCGAAGTCAATTACTAGTGATGATTTAAAAGAAGGTTCGTTATTACAAAAACGAATGAAGGATTTTCATAATTTAACAACTAAGCAAAATATATTTTTAGTTTATGTGTTTACATTTATTCCTTTGCTATTACCAATTTTAGTGCCATTTTTTGTGCCACAAATTCGTGAGATTTTGCAAGGAAAAAATGATAATAGTTTAATTGATGGAGGATTTGAGTCACAATTAATGTTAGGTGGTTCTTATAAACATTTAATTTTTCAAGCTGGTCAGTTTTGGCGATGAATAGTTTATCCATTAGCGGGTGACAATATGTTTAATTTATTTTTATCGTGTTTAGTTATTTTTTATTGTGCTCGTTTAGTTGAGTCATTTTATAAACCATGAAAGTTAGGGTTAATTATTCTTTGTACAACAGTAATTGTTGGCTTTACTCATTCAGTTGTTGCTAGTGCGATGTACCATTTTAAGTCGCAAAAGATACCAAATATTTTAACAGGACCTTTATATTGAGCGTGAATGGTAATTCCACCACTTTATATTTTTAGTTTTACTAAAAAGGATTTTTCAGCTTTTGTTGTTCGCAGAAGACTAATCTTACCAACAGTTTTTATGTTTTTAACATTTATTTCAAGTGGTGACCGTTTAGCAATGCCATTAGTTTTGACTTTTTTCGTTAGTTTTTTTATTAGTTATTTTTTAGGTTATACTAAACAAGCATGAGAATGAAAGCGCGGTATTGCTGTTGTTGCTGTTTTAGTATTAGTGTTAGTGGTGTTAATTTTATATTTAACTAATAATCGTTTTTTTACTGATGAAGATGGTTGAACTCATACAATTCTTGAAGATTATGTTAAGCTAGGTTTAATTTCACAGGAAAAATTAGATATTGTTGGTATATTTAGATAGATGATGTAAAAACGCTTATCTTATTTAATATGAGATCAATATTTTATGAGTGGTGCTAAAGTTTCTGCTTTAAGAAGTAAAGACCCTAATACGCAGGTTGGTGTTTTTATTGTTAACGACCGCCAGCAAATAATTGCTACTGGTTATAATGGTTTACCACGACTTTTAGATGATGACAACTATCCGTGAGATCGGACAGGAAAATTTTTAGAAACAAAATATCCATATATTAGACTTCTTGCATAACCTATTAAAAAAATTACAAATATTTGTAAAAAGACAGTAATAGAAAAATATAATTTTAATTAATTATGTCTTTTATCTAAAAAATTAATATTTTGCCACAACAAAAAATGAATTTATTATTTAAATTCTTTAATTTTAAATAAATCTTTTATGTTAAATTAATAATTGCAAATTATAAATTGAGGCAATTAAATTAAATCTTAAACCAAATCTTTTTCTACGATTACGATATTTTTCTGTCATAATTTTAAATTTTTTAAGAATAGCAAAAATATTTTCAATAATAATTCTCATTTTTGAAACTAGTCTATTATGTTGTTTTTGTGCTTTATTTAAATGGTTTTTCTTTGTTTTCTTTGTAGGTATTAGAACATTATTGTGAATTTTTTGTATTCCTTGATAACCACTATCAACTATTAATTTGGTATTTTTTAAAATTGGGATTTTTGATTCTTTAAATAAAGCATAATCATGTTTTTTCCCAAGTGAAAAACTTGTTGCAATAATTTTTCTGGTTTCTTGTTCGATAATTACTTGTGTTTTAATGGTGTATTTTTTCTTTTTACCAGAATAAGATTGTTTTTGTCTTTTTTTGGGCGTTGGATTGGAGTTTCGGTAGCATCAATAATAATAGTTTTATCATTAAAATAATCATTTATTAGTGCTTTTTTACCAGCAAGTTTTGTTGAAAATCAGAGTTTTTAATTAAAATATCTTCAATTCACTTGATATTCCGATAACAATTAGCTTCACTAATTCCGAAATTTTTACCAAGATGAAAATAAGTCTGATATTCTCGTCAATATGATAAAGTCATCAATAATCTATTTTCTAGTGATAATTTATTAGTTTTACCACCTTTTTTAAATTTTTCTATTTCAGCTACTTGTAAAATATCTAACATTTTATTAAAAGTGGATTTTTTTATTCCTGTTAATCTTAACCATTCTTTATCATTAAGAGTATTAAATTTATTATTGTTCATATTTTGATATCCTCATAAATTATATTTTATAAGAATATTTTAATAAAAAAGGTATCGCAAGAAGTCTATTGTTCATGCGGAATTGAATGCGATTTTAAGTTCCACAGTTAAATTAGAAAATAGTGTTATTTATGTTAGTTTATTTCCTTGCAATGAATGTGCAAAAGCAATTATTCAGTCAGGAATTCAAACCATTATTTATGAAGAAGATAAATATGAAAATACGGAAAATAATATCGCTGCTAAAAGAATGTTACGTGATGCTAATGTGGTGTTAAAGAAATTGGCGTTTAGCGGAATTACAATAAAGGTTTAATTAGTAAAAAAACTACGCTATAGCGTAGTTTTTATTTGTCACTATATGGAAGGATAACTTTTAGAGTATCAGGTTCTTCGCGTTTAGCAAGGTACTTATCAATACCATAATAGTTATTATTAGACATTTTAATCTTATCAATATAGGTTTTTGCGAGTTCAACTTCTTCGTAGAAATCAATTAGGAATCAGTCAAGAAATTTGATTGTTAGGAAATCTTTGGCTTCTTGACAGGTTGCAATTAGAGTATTAGTTTTTTCAATAAATTGTAACTTGTAAGTCAGATATTTTTCCATTAATTCTAATAAACTTTTTTCGTGGTGCGCTTCTGGTTGAATTGGATTAACAATAAGTATTTCATCACGACCAATTAAATAATTATATATTTTTCTTGTATGTAAGACTTCATCTTGTGCTTGAATTTGAAATCAAGTACTTGCTCCGGGAAATCCAAGGGTGTTACTAACTGAAGACATTACATAACAATCTAATTGTAGTTTGTTATGGTCATCAGCATATTTATTTAATAGACTATGAATATTGGGATTCATTTTTTTCCTCCTTGATGGGTATAGTAATCATTATTAACTTATTTTACTACTTTTTTTCAATTTATAAAATGTAATTTTCCAAAGTCAATTGCCTTATCTTCAATACCGTCTTGTTTTATTTTCGCAATGGTTTTGTCAACAATTGTATTAGCACCCAAAGGAAAAATCCGGTTATATTCTTGTTCTAATTGTTTAATACTTTTTAAAAAGAAGTAACGACTAATAATGGCAGCACATCCGACAGCAAAAAATTTATCTTCGGCGTGGGTTGTAAATGATAACTTTAAATCATTATCAGCAACATTAAGAATTTTTAAATATTCTTCATATTTTTTTTTGTTAACAAATTGGTCAATAATTACTTTTTTGCAGTTAACTTTATTGGCAAGTTTTCTTATTACTTGATGATGCCCAATGGTTTTTAAAATATGACTGTTTTGATATGTTTCATATAGCTTATTGTATTGGCGGTTATTAATGATGATAGTACTATATTCTAATTGTTGGATTAATTGTTTAGCGATAATATTAATTTGCATTGTTGATAACATTTTAGAATCACGAATTTTTAATGATTTAATTAATGCTAAATCTTTTTCTTTAATATAACAGGCTGTTACTACTAAGGGACCAAAAAAATCACCAACTCCTGATTCATCACTGCCAATAATATTAATTTGCTCTTTTAATATCATATCTGGTTTTCATTTGTTTCATTGTGTTTTAACTTCAACTTCATCACCACCTTGGAAAATGATTTTTAAAGAACGATATAATAAAATAGTTATATTATAGTATTTGTATTTAGCAATAATGTTAGGATTATTAACAGGCACTTTATAGGCACCATAATAGGTTATTACTTGGTTTTTATTTTCTTCATTCAGTTGTAAACTGTAAGTTGCCATCATATTCACTTCTTTCACTCTTAAATATTATCATAATTTTTGTTGGCATATAAATATAACCCAAAATATTAATTAAGAGTTTTATTTATAAATTGTTTCTTTGTTATAATTTAAATAATATTATTTTAAAAGGATGGCAATAAAAATGATTAAAGGTGTGGGAATTGATATTGTTAGCATTAAACGAATACAATTAAAAAAATCATTTATTAATAAAGTATTACATTTAGAAGAAATTAGTTATTTACAAACAATTAAAAGTGAAACCGAAAAAAAACAATTTTTAGCAGGAAGATGAGCATTAAAAGAAGCATTGTATAAAGCAATAAATAATGTTAATGAGGTTTTAATTTTTCGTGAAGTTAATATTCAATTAGTAAATAAACAATTACAATGGATTGGATTTGAACATAATAGTTGATTATCAATTAGTCATGAAAAAGAATATGCCGTTGGTATGGCAATATTAACATTATAAATATACGACAGTAATATCTTTTAACTTAAAAATCGGTGCTATATTTTACAATAAAATGGGAAAGGTAGGTGATATAATGTTAAATAATCTTGTTTTAGTAGGAAGGATTTTTAATCCACCAGAAATTATTCATAATCAAACTGGTGAAAAAACATCAAAAATGATGCGATTAACTATTAGTGTAACCCGACCTTTTAAAAATAAATTAGGTCATTATGATGAAGATTATCTTGTTATTAAAGTATGAAATAATTTAATTGCTGATATCGTATCATTTTTAGTAATTGATACGATGGTTGCTATTAAAGCTAGAATTCAATCATTTCAATATAAAGATAATGAGAATCATTATTTAGAAATTATTGCTGATCGCATTATGCGGGTTGGTCAGTATATTCTTGAATAAATAATCTGCTTGATAATTAATTACCCTTGATATTTTTATTATTTTATTACATAATAAAAAGTGTAATTTAGTAGTAATTATATAAATTATATTTAAAAATTGGATTGGTCTACTCCAATGATAAAGATAGCCAGTTTTTTAAAATTATTTAAAAAAATATAGCAGTTCAGGAATGTACTCTGCAATAAAAAAGTTTGTTTAATTTTAAAGATAAATTAATTCATCTTTAAAAAAATTAGCACTTTAATTCTCAACTAAAAATTAAAGTGCTTTTATTTTTTATTTTTTATATACTAATCAGAAAGGAATATTAGATGTGGATCCAAATAAGGTATTTTTAATGCGCAGAATTAACCAAATAATTCCAATACTTAAGTTTTTCAATCAATTTTTAGATTTATCTCAGAATCTTAATTGAGATGAATTTAAAGAAAAAATTATTAGTTATGAAACTGAACAACGAATAAAAAATCTTAACAAAGAAAATTACAAAATGCCTAATATTATTAAAGATGAATATTATAAATTTCGTAATGATTATTTGCTTTTTTTAGATATGGATGAAGATATTGAACAAATAAAATTAAATTTTAAGGTCATTGCGGTTGATAAGCGTATTGCTGTAAAATTAACTAATACTAATATGACAATTAGTTATAAGTTTTGTTATTGAACGAAGTTAAATAATAGAGATTCATTAAAATGTATGGAAAATTTATTAAAGTTATGGGCTGACCCGAATGCCGTAGCATTTTCTGGTTTTGGTAGAAATCCAATTCATTTAGCTAAAAATAGTGATAAAATAAATCTTTTTTTAGATAATGGTGCTAATATTAATCTTCAAAATGCATTTGGCGATACTGCATTTTTAATAAATACAAGAAAACATCTCATTTGTTATTCGCGTCATAATGTGAAAAATTATCTTATCAATGTACAAACTTTATTGAATCGCGGCGCTAATATTTATATTAGGAATCGCGATGGTATGAATTTTGGTAAGTTAATTGCTGATTCTAGATCTTTAACCGGTAAAAAAGCAATTATAGAAGTAGTTAATAAACACAAAATTAATATTGAACAGTTAGCAAAAAGAGCCGTAGATGAAGCATCACAACTTCAGACATTAGAACAGCAAAATACTCTAAGAACAGTTAATAGACTTCTTGCATAACCTATTAAAAAAATTACAAATATTTGTAAAAAGACAGTAATAGAAAAATATAATTTTAATTAATTATGTCTTTTATCTAAAAAATTAATATTTTGCCACAACAAAAAATGAATTTATTATTTAAATTCTTTAATTTTAAATAAATCTTTTATGTTAAATTAATAATTGCAAATTATAAATTGAGGCAATTAAATTAAATCTTAAACCAAATCTTTTTCTACGATTACGATATTTTTCTGTCATAATTTTAAATTTTTTAAGAATAGCAAAAATATTTTCAATAATAATTCTCATTTTTGAAACTAGTCTATTATGTTGTTTTTGTGCTTTATTTAAATGGTTTTTCTTTGTTTTCTTTGTAGGTATTAGAACATTATTGTGAATTTTTTGTATTCCTTGATAACCACTATCAACTATTAATTTGGTATTTTTTAAAATTGGGATTTTTGATTCTTTAAATAAAGCATAATCATGTTTTTTCCCAAGTGAAAAACTTGTTGCAATAATTTTTCTGGTTTCTTGTTCAATAATTACTTGTGTTTTAATGGTGTGTTTTTTCTTTTTACCAGAATAAGATTGTTTTTGTCTTTTTTTGGGCATTGGATTGGAGTTTCGGTAGCATCAATAATAATAGTTTTATCATTAAAATAATCATTTATTAGTGCTTTTTTACCAGCAAGTTGTTGAAAATCAGAGTTTTTAATTAAAATATCTTCAATTCACTTGATATTGCGATAACAATTAGCTTCACTAATTCCGAAATTTTTACCAAGATGAAAATAAGTCTGATATTCTCGTCAATATGATAAAGTCATCAATAATCTATTTTCTAGTGATAATTTATTAGTTTTACCACCTTTTTTAAATTTTTCTATTTCAGCTACTTGTAAAATATCTAACATTTTATTAAAAGTGGATTTTTTTATTCCTGTTAATCTTAACCATTCTTTATCATTAAGAGTATTAAATTTATTATTTTTCATATTTTGATATCCTCATAAATTATATTTTATAAGAATATTTTAATAAAAAAGGTATCGCAAGAAGTCTAATGAATCGGTAAGAAAATTAAGCGCTGAGCAATATGCTAGGAACAGGTTTGAACAAGAAAGTGAGTGCGTAGGAGTAAATTTCTCAGAAAATGCTTTTTTAGAACAGTCGTCTTGTTCAGCAGCAAATTCATTGGCAATTAAAAATGAAATTGAAGATTTTCAACCTGAGACAATGAATTTTGACCTTAGTAATTTTAATAACTATCTAATGGACTTTGAAATTGGTGCAGGTGATGGTTGTTAAATGGATTTTGAAGTTGAACAAGGTTATACTTTACCTGCGTTGTCAGACACTACTCTAAAAACTACTAAACTTAAAGATATTTCTTTGCAAATATGCAAAAAAGAACCAACAAGAAAGTTCATCAACAAAAGTGTTAAAGAATATGACGAGCAATAACAAGCACGACTAAGAGAATTAGAACAATAGACTTCTTGCATAACCTATTAAAAAAATTACAAATATTTGTAAAAAGACAGTAATAGAAAAATATAATTTTAATTAATTATGTCTTTTATCTAAAAAATTAATATTTTGCCACAACAAAAAATGAATTTATCATTTAAATTCTTTAATTTTAAATAAATCTTTTATGTTAAATTAATAATTGCAAATTATAAATTGAGGCAATTAAATTAAATCTTAAACCAAATCTTTTTCTACTATTACGATATTTTTCTGTCATAATTTTAAATTTTTTAAGAATAGCAAAAATATTTTCAATAATAATTCTCATTTTTGAAACTAGTCTATTATGTTGTTTTTGTGCTTTATTTAAATGGTTTTTCTTTGTTTTCTTTGTAGGTATTAGAACATTATTGTGAATTTTTTGTATTCCTTGATAACCACTATCAACTATTAATTTGGTATTTTTTAAAATTGGGATTTTTGATTCTTTAAATAAAGCATAATCATGTTTTTTCCCAAGTGAAAAACTTGTTGCAATAATTTTTCTGGTTTCTTGTTCGATAATTACTTGTGTTTTAATGGTGTGTTTTTTCTTTTTACCAGAATAAGATTGTTTTTGTCTTTTTTTGGGCGTTGGATTGGAGTTTCGGTAGCATCAATAATAATAGTTTTATCATTAAAATAATCATTTATTAGTGCTTTTTTACCAGCAAGTTGTTGAAAATCAGAGTTTTTAATTAAAATATCTTCAATTCACTTGATATTGCGATAACAATTAGCTTCACTAATTCCGAAATTTTTACCAAGATGAAAATAAGTCTGATATTCTCGTCAATATGATAAAGTCATCAATAATCTATTTTCTAGTGATAATTTATTAGTTTTACCACCTTTTTTAAATTTTTCTATTTCAGCTACTTGTAAAATATCTAACATTTTATTAAAAGTGGATTTTTTTATTCCTGTTAATCTTAACCATTCTTTATCATTAAGAGTATTAAATTTATTATTGTTCATATTTTGATATCCTCATAAATTATATTTTATAAGAATATTTTAATAAAAAAGGTATCGCAAGAAGTCTAATTAAAAAAAGAAAATAAGAAATTAGAACAATTACAGGTAGTTAGAGAACGGGGTGTAAGAACTAAAGCAGGAGACAGGCAACAATTAGAGCAAGCAAAAGAAAGTAACCAACAAGAAAAAGAAAAAAGAAGGTTAGAAAATATCTTGAAACTTGAAGCAGAGACTGCCAAAGTAGCAAAGCAAATGCTAGCACAACAAGCGAAGGAAAAGCAAGCAAGAGAAAAAAGACAACAAGAAAAAGAAAAGCAAGAAAAAGAGAAAAGAAGTAAAGAAAAAAGACAAAAAGAGATGTCTTCATTTAATTAAAATTTAATTTAAAGTAATTAGTAAAGTAATGCTCTTTAATTAGATAGGGAGAGATTATATATCGGGCAAAACATTAGTAAAGAAGATAGCAAAAATAAATATATGTATACAATTTATGAAGAAAAAATTCGTTGTATTAATGAGCATATTAAATTTGATGTTTTGTCAAAAATGAAAGACTTTGAAACTTGAATAATGAGAAATCAAAGTCAAGACAAGGAAAATATTTGTACATATGTTAATATTTGAATTCCTAAGGGTACAACAATTAATTCAAGAACAATAAATATTGTAAATAAACTTGTTAACTTAGTTAAAACTAATGATATTTTAGGATTTAAAGAAAAATATGAAGCAATAACAAATTATAATTTTGTTAATAATGCTATTGAATATTATGTTGGAAATTATCATTACATTTTTTCAAGAAAAAAATTTAATGTTGATTTTTTAGTGACTAAAACAAGAAAGATGTTAAGTTTTTTAAAAAAATCTATTTACAAGGTGAGAGTTTTGATCAATTTTTCCAAAGAGAAGATAATAGTTAAAGAACAATAAATATAAATGTTATTCAGTTAATGAAAGGTGATTGATTCTGAAAAAATATTTATAATGCGTAAAAATAATAATTTAATAATAATGCCATCAACTATATGTGAAGTGATACCGAACTATTTTGCTCTTAATTATAATGAGTGCGTTATGAAATTATTTACTAATGAAGTTGAAGAAAAAATATATCTTATGGATAGTGATATCCAAAGTAAATTTGATGTATTTGGCTATACTTATTTTTCAGATTCAGAAGCAGAAAACTTAAAGGATTTAATTTTTAAAATTATTGCGATTGATAAAAGTATTTTTATGAAATTAAAACTTGATAATATTTTTTTTAACCTGCCAAAAAATTAGATATTAGAATAATTGATAGGATCTTTTTAAATTATAATGTTAATAAAAATACTGAAGAAGCATTTACTTGTCTAACAACTTTATTAGATTTAGGCGCGGATATTAATACCATTGATATTAATAGTGGTAATACTTTACTTCATTTTATCATAAAAAATAATTTAGAATTGCTGTTCTTATTAATTTTAAAGAGAGCTAATATTAAAAATAATGATGGTGAAACCCCGCTTCATATGGCAATAATGCTTAATTGTGTCAGGGAGGTAAATTATTATTGGCAAGTGGCGCTAATATTGAAAGTAAAACTGCTGCTAGTAAGACACCTTTAATGCTAGCGGTGCTTGAAAATAATATTAAAATGGTTGAATTAATCTTAAAAAAGGGTTCTAATGTCAATATTGGCAATCAAGATGGGATGACGCCTTTACATATCGCAAGTACTAATAATAATTTTACAATTGTAAAATTATTATTAGAAAAGGGAGCTGATGTTAATATCAAAGATAATGCTGGTAAGTCGGCACTTTATTTTGCTAGAATAACACAAAATTTAGATATAATTAATCTTTTATTAGCAAGCGAGGCAAATTTAAATATCTAAAAATTAAGAAATTTTAATTATCTAAATAGTAAATAAATAATAATTTATTAAAAATAAAGGGAGAGAATATTTGTGAATGAAAAAATTAGTGCAGAAATAACAAAACGCATCAATGAATAGACTTCTTGCGATACCTTTTTTATTAAAATATTCTTATAAAATATAATTTATGAGGATATCAAAATATGAACAATAATAAATTTAATACTCTTAATGATAAAGAATGGTTAAGATTAACAGGAATAAAAAAATCCACTTTTAATAAAATGTTAGATATTTTACAAGTAGCTGAAATAGAAAAATTTAAAAAAGGTGGTAAAACTAATAAATTATCACTAGAAAATAGATTATTGATGACTTTATCATATTGACGAGAATATCAGACTTATTTTCATCTTGGTAAAAATTTCGGAATTAGTGAAGCTAATTGTTATCGGAATATCAAGTGAATTGAAGATATTTTAATTAAAAACTCTGATTTTCAACAACTTGCTGGTAAAAAAGCACTAATAAATGATTATTTTAATGATAAAACTATTATTATTGATGCTACCGAAACTCCAATCCAACGCCCAAAAAAAGACAAAAACAATCTTATTCTGGTAAAAAGAAAAAACACACCATTAAAACACAAGTAATTATCGAACAAGAAACCAGAAAAATTATTGCAACAAGTTTTTCACTTGGGAAAAAACATGATTATGCTTTATTTAAAGAATCAAAAATCCCAATTTTAAAAAATACCAAATTAATAGTTGATAGTGGTTATCAAGGAATACAAAAAATTCACAATAATGTTCTAATACCTACAAAGAAAACAAAGAAAAACCATTTAAATAAAGCACAAAAACAACATAATAGACTAGTTTCAAAAATGAGAATTATTATTGAAAATATTTTTGCTATTCTTAAAAAATTTAAAATTATGACAGAAAAATATCGTAATCGTAGAAAAAGATTTGGTTTAAGATTTAATTTAATTGCCTCAATTTATAATTTGCAATTATTAATTTAACATAAAAGATTTATTTAAAATTAAAGAATTTAAATAATAAATTCATTTTTTGTTGTGGCAAAATATTAATTTTTTAGATAAAAGACATAATTAATTAAAATTATATTTTTCTATTACTGTCTTTTTACAAATATTTGTAATTTTTTTAATAGGTTATGCAAGAAGTCTAATATGTTGGTAATAAAAGTCATATTTATCCAACAGCAGAAGTAATGACTAATTTAAAAACTGTTGGTTGTGATTTTTCTTGAACAGCAAAAGATCGAACATTAGTTTATACAGTTGAAAATAGTAAGGCACAAGTTCAAAAATTAAATTATCATATTAAAAATTATACATAAATTGTTTTGATAAAATTATTAATTATTTAAAAAATGTAATGATTACGATATAATTACTATGTAATTTAAAGATAATCATAAAGAAGGTAATTATTTTGCAAGGATTTCTAACTAATGGAAAAGATTATATTAATATTTTAGGACAAAATTTAGCAATTCAATATTTAATTATTTCTTGTATTATTATTGGGCTAGTATTTATTGCAATTATTAGTGCAATTTTATTGGTTATTAACTATCGCAATCGTAACCTGAAAAATTCAGCTTGAGAAAAATTTAAAAATGAAAAATTAATTTATAATATTGAATCAGAAGTAATTAAAATGGGGCAAGCATTAAAAAATAAATAGTTATATTTTTATAAGGTAGGCAATAGATATGTCATGAAAAGAAAAAATAATGGATAAGTTTTTTAATAAAGCAGAACAAAAACGATTTAATGATAATAAATTAAAGACAGAGCAACTTGATCCGTATTTTCCTTATGAAAGAAAACAAAAGCAAAATGATGTTCCCCGTGTAATTAATCGTTATGAGTTTACAGTTGATGATAAAAAATATTTTAATTCTGGTATTAATAAAGAACCACCACCATATTATGAAGAAAATTATAGTTTACCAAAAGCAAGAGTTTATAGCCCTAAAAATGGTTATAGTCGTGAATTTGGTAGCATGCCGTACCAACAAAATCCGCCAACAATAACTTCTTATCAATATCCACAACAACCAATTTTAGATTCATCACCTAATGATTTTTTAGAGGATAATCATAATGATTATAGTCCAACTTTATATCAAAAAGCATATCAAGAACCATATTTATCATATGATGAACCACGAAGACAAGAGATACCTTATCGTTCGTTAAGTTTAAAAACTATTCCTAAAGAAATTGCTAATGAGGTTCGTAGTGAAAAATATCGTTTGGTTTTAACAATGATTATTGGTTTTTTAGGAATAATCGCTTCTTCAATACCATTAATTTTATGATTTTTAAAGCAACAAAATATTGTTATTGACAATGAAAATTTAATTCCGCATCCAACTTTGATGATACCGTTATGTATTGTGTCATTAGGTTTATTTTTTATTTCTTTATTTGATTGAATTAAAATTAAAAAAGAAGTGGAAGGATATTTAAAAAAAGCTAAATTAGGAAATAATGTTATTCCTAATTTCATTATTGCTAATTATCGAAAAATGCATATTCGTAGTATTATTATTAATTGAGTAGCTTTTCCTTTGTATATTATTGGTGCTGCAATTATTGCTATTCTTTATGGATTATCAGGCGCAACACAGCCAAAACTTTTTGGGTTTTTAATTTTAGATATGACGATTAGAGATTTAACAACAGAAATTATTATTTTAACAGTAATATTATTTGCCTTATTTTTTTTACAAGTATTAAATATTATTTTTGTTCGTAAAAGAAAAGCTAATATTATTGGTTTTTATGGTTATGAAATTATTAATCCTTATGAAATGTATGAATTAAAGCGAATAATAAATCGTCGCTGTTTATGAACTTGATTAACAATTATTGTGATTATTTTTTTTGTTATTGCGATTCCGATTTGATTATTACGAAGAAAAAAAATTAAGGTTGCTTCAAGTTAAAATGTATTTTCATTTATTTATAAATCTTTTTATTAAAAATGATAGAAATTATCATTTGCAAAATATTAATCAAAAATTAATTGTTAAGCAAGATTTTAATATTATTATTGATAATATTGAACAAGAAATAATTTGTGAGCGAGAAAATTTACAGCAGTTACAAACAATATATATTGCTGTAAATTGTTCTCGTGACCTTAATTTTGAACAATGACACCGAATTTTAAATATATTACAACCATTAGCAAGTAATATTATTGAATATAATTTAGAATTACATTGTAATAATACTGATGAATTATTTTTGTTATGAAATAGTTATGGTGTTAATCGATTAATATGAAAAATAATTTCATTTAGTCGGGCGGTATTATTACAAAATAATTATCGTGATAATATCAATTATGTTAAGCAAATTAATAAAGCATTAGTTAGTGGTTTTAAAAATCAAGCAATTGATTTATTTTATAATTTAAAAGGTTCTTCTAAAGCTGTTATTGAAAATGATTTAAATATTTTAAGAAAATTGCCTGTTAATCATATTAGTTATTATGAAGCGGATAATAATTGTGTTGTAATTACATATCAATGATTGAAAAATATTTTAAAAGAAAATGGTTATTTACCTTATGAGAAAAATAATTTTATTACTAATAGAGGCATTAAATCGCAACATCAATATAGTTATTGAACTTTACAAAATTATTTAGGTGTTGGTATGGGTGCTAGTTCTTTTCATAAAAATTCACAAATAGTTATTTGCCAAAATACTAACGAATATCCATTATGGCGACAAACAATTACTAAAATTACAAAACAAGAATATTATGGACAAATTTTTATTATGGGTTTAGGACTAATTGAAGGCGTTGATTTACGAATAAAACAAAATCAATTAGCTTATGAATATTTTCAAAATGCGATTAATAAACTCATAGTAAAAAAGAAACTAAATATTAAAAATAATTTTCTTTTTTGTTATCAAGATGAGTGAGAAAATTTAGATGAGATTTTATTATCATTTATTTAATATCGCAAACAAGTTATAATGGAGAAGGAAATATCAATTGCTGGTTTAGCTCAGTCGGTAGAGCACACCCATGGTAAGGGTGAGGTCAAGAGTTCAATTCTCTTAACCAGCACCATTGGAGAGTTGTGTGAGTGGTTTAAACAGTCATCTTGGAAAGGTGATGAATTCAAAAGGATTCCACGGGTTCGAATCCCGTACTCTCCGCCATAAAATGAAATAATGAAATATAGTAAATAAATATTTATAAATGAGTTTTATTGAACAAAAGGATTATTTTAGATGAAAAAGTTAAATTACATAATGGTATTATGATGCCAGTTATGGGTTTTGGAACATATAAAATTAAAAATAATGAATTAGGTAAGGAAGTGATTTTAGAGGCTTTAAATCAAGGTTATTGTCATATTGATACGGCTAAAATTTATGGGAATGAAGAAATCGTTGGGCAAGCAATTAAAGAAAGTAAGATTTCTCGCAGTGAAATTTTTGTTACGACTAAACTTTGAGGTAATGAATTAACAAAAGAACAGTATTTACAAGAGATTGATAGTTCATTAGAAAAATTAGGTTTGGAATTTGTTGATTTATTTTTAATGCATTGACCGTGAAATAATCGTAAAGTTGCTTGAGAAGTATTAGAGGAAATATATCGTGCTAAAAAAGCTCGTGCGATTGGTGTTAGTAATTTTAATATTGAGCATTTAGAACAACTAAAACAAGATGCTAAAGAGTTACCCGTTGCTAATCAAATTGAGTTTCATCCGGGATTAAATCAAACAGAATTAAGAGCATATCATCAAAAAAATAATATTGTAACTATTGGTTGAGGAACAATGAAATATCATGACTCTTTACCAGAAACTTGTGAGCAAATTGCTCGTGAATATAATAGACTTCTTGCATAACCTATTAAAAAAATTATAAATATTTGTAAAAAGACAGTAATAGAAAAATATAATTTTAATTAATTATGTCTTTTATCTAAAAAATTAATATTTTGTCACAACAAAAAATGAATTTATTACTTAAATTCTTTAATTTTAAATAAATCTTTTATGTTAAATTAATAATTGCAAATTATAAATTGAGGCAATTAAATTAAATCTTAAACCAAATCTTTTTCTACGATTACGATATTTTTCTGTCATAATTTTAAATTTTTTAAGAATAGCAAAAATATTTTCAATAATAATTCTCATTTTTGAAACTAGTCTATTATGTTGTTTTTGTGCTTTATTTAAATGGTTTTTCTTTGTTTTCTTTGTAGGTATTAGAACATTATTGTGAATTTTTTGTATTCCTTGATAACCACTATCAACTATTAATTTGGTATTTTTTAAAATTGGGATTTTTGATTCTTTAAATAAAGCATAATCATGTTTTTTCCCAAGTGAAAAACTTGTTGCAATAATTTTTCTGGTTTCTTGTTCGATAATTACTTGTGTTTTAATGGTGTGTTTTTTCTTTTTACCAGAATAAGATTGTTTTTGTCTTTTTTTGGGCGTTGGATTGGAGTTTCGGTAGCATCAATAATAATAGTTTTATCATTAAAATAATCATTTATTAGTGCTTTTTTACCAGCAAGTTGTTGAAAATCAGAGTTTTTAATTAAAATATCTTCAATTCACTTGATATTGCGATAACAATTAGCTTCACTAATTCCGAAATTTTTACCAAGATGAAAATAAGTCTGATATTCTCGTCAATATGATAAAGTCATCAATAATCTATTTTCTAGTGATAATTTATTAGTTTTACCACCTTTTTTAAATTTTTCTATTTCGGCTACTTGTAAAATATCTAACATTTTATTAAAAGTGGATTTTTTTATTCCTGTTAATCTTAACCATTCTTTATCATTAAGAGTATTAAATTTATTATTGTTCATATTTTGATATCCTCATAAATTATATTTTATAAGAATATTTTAATAAAAAAGGTATCGCAAGAAGTCTAATAAAACCATTCAACAATTATTTTTACGATGAGCTTATCAACATCAAAGTTTAATAATTCCTAAGTCAATGCATAAGACGCGGATTATTGAAAATAGTGCGATTGATGATTTTAAAATTAGTGATGAAAATATGAAGTTAATTGATAGTTTACCACAATCACGAAAAGGTCCTGCCCCTAATAATTTTGATTTTGGAAATTAGAAAAAAACCTTGTAATTAGATTTACAAGGTTTTTTTCTATATTGTTAACTTTAAACTAATGAAGAGTTTGATTTTAAAGCTACTTCTAAATTGTTTCCTGCGGTTAATAAATAAGAATGAAGCATATCTTTTTCAATATTATTTAATTTATTTAACAAAATGCTATCAATTTGTTCTTTAATTAATGCCGCCTTTTTAATGATTTCTTGTGCTTTAGGAGTTAAAGTTAATAGTTTTGAACGACGGTCACTAGCAAGAACTTTACAAGTAATATATCCCTTTTTAACTAATGTTGATATCACGGCTGATGTGTCAGCTTTGGATTTGCAAAGTTCTTTTGCAACATTAACAATAATGGGTTTATCTTTGATTTTATCAATTACTAATAAAATATTTATATGCACCGGCATTAGATTTTTAATTTCTAATTTTCTTAATAAGTCAATGTATAACTTTTCTTTAAGTTGCGAGATTTTATATAATAGAGCTAGATGATTTATCATTGTCATTCATTAGACCACCTTTTTGTTGTTTTTTCTTCATAACATAATTATATAATAAATTATCAAAATAATTCAAATATATTTTATATTATATCTTAAATAGTCTAATAGACTTCTTGCATAACCTATTAAAAAAATTACAAATATTTGTAAAAAGACAGTAATAGAAAAATATAATTTTAATTAATTATGTCTTTTATCTAAAAAATTAATATTTTGCCACAACAAAAAATGAATTTATTATTTAAATTCTTTAATTTTAAATAAATCTTTTATGTTAAATTAATAATTGCAAATTATAAATTGAGGCAATTAAATTAAATCTTAAACCAAATCTTTTTCTACGATTACGATATTTTTCTGTCATAATTTTAAATTTTTTAAGAATAGCAAAAATATTTTCAATAATAATTCTCATTTTTGAAACTAGTCTATTATGTTGTTTTTGTGCTTTATTTAAATGGTTTTTCTTTGTTTTCTTTGTAGGTATTAGAACATTATTGTGAATTTTTTGTATTCCTTGATAACCACTATCAACTATTAATTTGGTATTTTTTAAAATTGAGATTTTTGATTCTTTAAATAAAGCATAATCATGTTTTTTCCCAAGTGAAAAACTTGTTGCAATAATTTTTCTGGTTTCTTGTTCGATAATTACTTGTGTTTTAATGGTGTGTTTTTTCTTTTTACCAGAATAAGATTGTTTTTGTCTTTTTTGGGCGTTGGATTGGAGTTTCGGTAGCATCAATAATAATAGTTTTATCATTAAAATAATCATTTATTAGTGCTTTTTTACCAGCAAGTTGTTGAAAATCAGAGTTTTTAATTAAAATATCTTCAATTCACTTGATATTGCGATAACAATTAGCTTCACTAATTCCGAAATTTTTACCAAGATGAAAATAAGTCTGATGTTCTCGTCAATATGATAAAGTCATCAATAATCTATTTTCTAGTGATAATTTATTAGTTTTACCACCTTTTTTAAATTTTTCTATTTCAGCTACTTGTAAAATATCTAACATTTTATTAAAAGTGGATTTTTTTATTCCTGTTAATCTTAACCATTCTTTATCATTAAGAGTATTAAATTTATTATTTTTTATATTTTTATATCCTCATAAATTATATTTTATAAGAATATTTTAATAAAAAAGGTATCGCAAGAAGTCTAATAAAGCACAAAAACAACATAATAGACTAGTTTCAAAAATGAGAATTATTATTGAAAATATTTTTGCTATTCTTAAAAAATTTAAAATTATGACAGAAAAATATCGTAATCGTAGAAAAAGATTTGGTTTAAGATTTAATTTAATTGCCTCAATTTATAATTTGCAATTATTAATTTAACATAAAAGATTTATTTAAAATTAAAGAATTTAAATAATAAATTCATTTTTTGTTGTGGCAAAATATTAATTTTTTAGATAAAAGACATAATTAATTAAAATTATATTTTTCTATTACTGTCTTTTTACAAATATTTGTAATTTTTTTAATAGGTTATGCAAGAAGTCTAATGAAAAAATGAACCTGCATTAGGTTCATTTTTTAAAATTTACGGGGTGGCTTTCTTTCATGATTGTTTTCTGGTTTACAAGTCGGACAGTCACTACAGTTATTTATATTATTACTTTGATGTTCTGCTCCTGGTGTACGACAAGTACATTGGCAGGCAACACAGCGTAGTTTACAATTATCAGTCATTATTTCTCCTTTCGAGTAATGTCTCTTAATTGTATCACATAATTTAGGGTTGCTTGTCTACTTAATATTAAGGATATACTTTTTAGATTATTAATTAATTTAAGTAATAAAATTATATTTAAGTTATTTTTTATTTACAAAAGATAAATATTAGCGTATTATAAAAATTAAAATAGAAAGATTATATTTTAATGGAAAAAGAAAAAAAGGGTTTAACACATATTGGTTTTATATTATCAGCTTTAGCTGGTGCTGTTGGTTTGGGAAATATTTGAGGTTTTCCAACGCAAATGCATCGTAATGCTGCTGCTGCTTTTTTAATTCCATTTTTTATTGCAATTTTAGTTTGCGGTTTGCCAATTTTAATTTTGGAAATTAATTTAGGAAATAAGTGAAGGAAATCACATATTAGACTTCTTGCATAACCTATTAAAAAAATTACAAATATTTGTAAAAAGACAGTAATAGAAAAATATAATTTTAATTAATTATGTCTTTTATCTAAAAAATTAATATTTTGCCACAACAAAAAATGAATTTATTATTTAAATTCTTTAATTTTAAATAAATCTTTTATGTTAAATTAATAATTGCAAATTATAAATTGAGGCAATTAAATTAAATCTTAAACCAAATATTTTTCTACGATTACGATATTTTTCTGTCATAATTTTAAATTTTTTAAGAATAGCAAAAATATTTTCAATAATAATTCTCATTTTTGAAACTAGTCTATTATGTTGTTTTTGTGCTTTATTTAAATGGTTTTTTTTGTTTTCTTTGTAGGTATTAGAACATTATTGTGAATTTTTTGTATTCCTTGATAACCACTATCAACTATTAATTTGGTATTTTTTAAAATTGGGATTTTTGATTCTTTAAATAAAGCATAATCATGTTTTTTCCCAAGTGAAAAACTTGTTGCAATAATTTTTCTGGTTTCTTGTTCGATAATTACTTGTGTTTTAATGGTGTGTTTTTTCTTTTTACCAGAATAAGATTGTTTTTGTCTTTTTTTGGGCGTTGGATTGGAGTTTCGGTAGCATCAATAATAATAGTTTTATCATTAAAATAATCATTTATTAGTGCTTTTTTACCAGCAAGTTGTTGAAAATCAGAGTTTTTAATTAAAATATCTTCAATTCACTTGATATTGCGATAACAATTAGCTTCACTAATTCCGAAATTTTTACCAAGATGAAAATAAGTCTGATATTATCGTCAATATGATAAAGTCATCAATAATCTATTTTCTAGTGATAATTTATTAGTTTTACCACCTTTTTTAAATTTTTCTATTTCAGCTACTTGTAAAATATCTAACATTTTATTAAAAGTGGATTTTTTTATTCCTGTTAATCTTAACCATTCTTTATCATTAAGAGTATTAAATTTATTATTGTTCATATTTTGATATCCTCATAAATTATATTTTATAAGAATATTTTAATAAAAAAGGTATCGCAAGAAGTCTATTAAAATATTTGAAGAATTTGGTGGTAAAAAGGGCAGATATTTTGGTTGGTTGCAATCAACTGTTGTTTGAGTTATGGCTTCATTTTATGCTATTTTAGTAGCATGAACTTTAGTATCTTTGGTTGTTAGTTTTGTTCCTTCGTGATTAAATGAAACTGATTTTTTTACTAATAAAGTGTTACAAATGGATAAAACATCGTTATCTGGTTTTACTGATTTAGGTGGTATTAATTGATATATTTTATTAGCATATTTAATTGTTTGAGGCATTGTTATTGGAATTGTTAGTTTAGGTGTTGAAAAAGGAATTGATAAAGCTAATAAGATTTTTATGCCAGGATTATTTATTATGTTAGTTTGTATGGCAATATATTCTGGAACTTTAACTGGTGCTGGAACAGGGTTACAACATTTATTTGAACCTAATATTGCTAAATTAAAAGAAATGAAAACATGAACGAGTGCTTTTGGATCAGGTTTTTTTACTTTAAGTATTTGTACAGCGGCAATAATTATCTTTTCTGGTTATGCTCCTAAAGATCAGGATAATACTAATCAAGCTTTTATTATTGTTTTTGGTGATGTTTTAGTAGCAATGATTGCGGCGATTACAATTTTTTCTGGTATTGGAAACATTGCTGTTTTAGAAAATAAGAATTTTGAAGAAGTATTTGGTGCTGGTGAAACTTCGTTAGTGTTTAGTGTTTTTCCAAAGATATTTGCAGAAATTAATAATGTTACTTATGGTCTTGGTAATTTTCTAGGGATTATTTTCTTTTTAACGGTTTTCTTTGCTGGAATTTCATCATTAATTATGGTAACAGAGGGGGCAACATCACCGCTTCATTTAGATTTGAATGTTAAACGATTGCCAGCAACAATGATTGTTGGTGGAGTGGCGATGGTGTTAGGATTTGGTTTAGTATTTAAAAATTCAGCATTGTTAATTGATGCCATTGCTTCGTGAGTTTCTGGTTTATGACAATTAATTATTGGTATTATTGAAATTATTGGGGTATGTTTTGTTTGAAAAAAAAATTCAAATTATCTGTGATTATAATAATAAGAATTCTTGAATTAAATTAAGAAAGTTATTTAAGTTAACATTATTTGTTGTTGCACCATTAGTGTTAATAATTAGTATTATTATGAATTTCTGAGTTTTTGTTAATAACATTATTATTCAGCCCTTTATTTTTGCAGCAGTTGGTGGTATAATTGGTATAACGGTAGTTGTTATGCTTGCTTTTATATTAGCTTTTAATAAAGAGATTAAACAATTATTTCAAAAAATATGAAGTGAAAGGAAAAAAGGGTAATGTCAGGAGTAGCTATTAGTATGATGGTATTTATTTTAACAAGTTTAGTTTTAGGATTTTTATTCTTTTTGTATCGTCAATATCAATGTCAAAAGCAAACAAAAAAATGAAAGATGGTAATTAGCAATTAATTACCATCTTTTTATTTTATTTATGTGCTAAAATAAATTTTAAGAATGATGAAGGAGGTATATTTTACTAAGGATACTTTGTAAGGAAGGTTAGTTAATGAATAATTTTATATCAGTATTAAGTAGTATCATTATTGGATTAACAAGTGTGACACAAGTTGCTTCCAGTAAAATTCAATTAGTTAATCAAAAAAGTAATGTAGTATGTTTACAAACAATAAAAAACCATTGCAAATGGATATATCAAATTATGATGCTATTGTTAAAGCAATATTTGATTTTGATATTAAACCATTTAGAGATGCTAAAGTATGAACAGAATCTTATAATGCTGGTTGAAAATTTTGAAATTCAGGTTTAAAAATTGTTTTTAATAAGCAAACAGTACAAGCTACGAAAGAAGTTTTACGATTTAAAAATGTTTCTAGTTATTCGGATATAAAAAATACTTTGACAATATTTTTTAGTAAATATAATAATCTTCAACAATTAATAAAAAATCATTCACAAAACTTTCATATAATTCAAAAGGCATTTAAAGATTTTTTAATTGTTCTTTTTGATATTTTTCCGCAAGATAAAAATATTGGTATGAAATTAGCGGAAGATTATTGACCATTTTTAAGTGATTATACTCCCAACATTGCTAATTTATTTTTAAAAGAACAAGTTAGTAGTATTATGAAAGTATTAAATCAGATTAATAATGTCTTTAATATGCTTAATAGCATTTTCTTTTTAGGAATACCTACTGTGATTTTAGGAGCGATTTATAAATTAGCATCAAGTTTTTTTATAAATATGATTAAGACCGATCAAGGAAAGGGAGTATATTTCTTTATTAGGTTGTATATTTATCCTGAAGGTTTTGAACCATTATAATAAATAAAAAGATTTTCTTGAAAGGTAACAGTTAGTTTAATTGTTATCTTTAAATTTAATATGAAAAATTGGTAACTTTATAATATTTACATATCTTGGAGACTGGTCAAGAAAGATTATTTTTAGCGAAAGTTTGAGAAATGTTTTATAATTAAATTCCAAACCAAGAATATTTTAGATTAAAATTTGGAGAAAGGAATTTTTATTATTTAATTTGCTTTGTATTAATTTAAATATCTTTGCACATATAAATGTCAATATATTAATAACAATTAAAAAGGAGTATACAAGATTGAAAAAATTATTAAATTTATTAAGTGCAGTAAATTTAGTTGCTATTGGGTTAATTTCAGTTGTTAGTTGTGGTAGTAGCAAATCTAAAATTAACTCAATTGCTACACCAAGATCAGCAGAAGAAACAATTGATGATGAACCGCGATTAGGTAATTCTAGCCCTAATAACTTCAAATTTGATCTAAGTAAAATTAGTCAAAAAGAAATATTATTAGATGAAACATCTAATGCTGAATTTTTAACAAAACAGTCAATTCTTGAAGCAGACATTAGTGAAAAAGTAAAAAGGGCAGTTTTAGAACTTTTAAAAGAAAATGATAATTCTTTAACTGAAAATGATTTTATCGTTGATTTTAGCCAAAATTTTCCAGTTGACATAAGAAATGTAACAAATATTAATATTAAAGCAAAGGTTAGTCAAAAAAATAATAATAACAATAATGCCGAAATAATAATAAATATTAAAAGAGGGTTTTATATAAGTGTTAAAATTATATCAATTGAATCTCCTCAAAAAATAATTGCTAATGATCCAACAAAAGTTACTAAAGAAGAATTAAAAACAGCATTATTGCCAGAAATTTTAAAAGCATTAGAAAAATTAAATTCTGTATTTTCTAATGCTGTAAATATAAAATATATAGTAATCAAAGAATTTGAAATAGAAAATCTAAGTTTTCTCCTTGATTTATCTTCTGAAAAAATATTAACAAAGTTTAATATTAGTTTTGAATTTGTAAGTCGTCTGATACTAGGTCCAGTGTTTGCTTTAAACATAAATTTAAATAATTTTAAATTACCGATGGCATTTAAAAATTAGTTAAATATAAAGAAGGATTATAAATTTTGATTTATTCTTAGAAAGAAAGGTTATAAAAGAACTTTCTTTTTATTACTTTGATTAGTTGCAAATTTTTTAGTTGAATTTTTTTAGATCTTAGAGAGCAACTTATTTAAATAAAAGTGGTTGGTTAAGAAAATTAAAAATTAAAAATCTTAAAATGATAAATTAATAATAGACTTCTTGCATAACCTATTAAAAAAATTACAAATATTTGTAAAAAGACAGTAATAGAAAAATAGACTTCTTGCGATACCTTTTTTATTAAAATATTCTTATAAAATATAATTTATGAGGATATCAAAATATGAACAATAATAAATTTAATACTCTTAATGATAAAGAATGGTTAAGATTAACAGGATTAAAAAAATCCACTTTTAATAAAATGTTAGATATTTTACAAGTAGCTGAAATAGAAAAATTTAAAAAAGGTGGTAAAACTAATAAATTATCACTAGAAAATAGATTATTGATGACTTTATCATATTGACGATAATATCAGACTTATTTTCATCTTGGTAAAAATTTCGGAATTAGTGAAGCTAATTGTTATCGCAATATCAAGTGAATTGAAGATATTTTAATTAAAAACTCTGATTTTCAACAACTTGCTGGTAAAAAAGCACTAATAAATGATTATTTTAATGATAAAACTATTATTATTGATGCTACCGAAACTCCAATCCAACGCCCAAAAAAAGACAAAAACAATCTTATTCTGGTAAAAAGAAAAAACACACCATTAAAACACAAGTAATTATCGAACAAGAAACCAGAAAAATTATTGCAACAAGTTTTTCACTTGGGAAAAAACATGATTATGCTTTATTTAAAGAATCAAAAATCCCAATTTTAAAAAATACCAAATTAATAGTTGATAGTGGTTATCAAGGAATACAAAAAATTCACAATAATGTTCTAATACCTACAAAGAAAACAAAAAAAAACCATTTAAATAAAGCACAAAAACAACATAATAGACTAGTTTCAAAAATGAGAATTATTATTGAAAATATTTTTGCTATTCTTAAAAAATTTAAAATTATGACAGAAAAATATCGTAATCGTAGAAAAATATTTGGTTTAAGATTTAATTTAATTGCCTCAATTTATAATTTGCAATTATTAATTTAACATAAAAGATTTATTTAAAATTAAAGAATTTAAATAATAAATTCATTTTTTGTTGTGGCAAAATATTAATTTTTTAGATAAAAGACATAATTAATTAAAATTATATTTTTCTATTACTGTCTTTTTACAAATATTTGTAATTTTTTAATAGGTTATGCAAGAAGTCTAATTAATATTTTTAAATTCATAGATTGCTCCGCACATTTTGGTTTTAAATTTATTAACTGTTGATTTTAAGTATTTTACAAATTCAGAATTTACAGTTCGATTAACAATATTATTCAAAGTATCGGTAAATACTTGTTTTCTAGTAATGGGATTTTGACAGTTATATGAGAATTGATAAGCCTTGATATTTAAATCATATTGATTTAGTGATTTTTCATTCAGGACATTTTTAGTTATATATTTAGAGCAATATTTTACAACCATTTCATTAGTGTTTTCACGAACTCTAATATTTTTATTAATGCCACAAGGTCAAAATTGTAAAATAATTTTATGGGGTATTTTTTCGGTGGTTAAAATATGAAAATGAATAACACCTCGTTTTTGATATTCATAGGTATACAAATACTTAATATTTTTATTTTTAACTTTAAATCAGTATTTTAATTTTTTAAAAAATTTATTTAAATCACGCTTACATTTTCTAATATCAAATTCATTAACATCAGCATAAGTAAGCGTTAAGAATGTAAGTTTTTTACAATCTCAAAAATTATGATAAGCCTTTCTAATAACATTAGATTTTGCACGAATATTGCTATTAAGCAATTTTGTATCACAATTACCCTTATTTTTTAAACCACTAGCATTACGAGTATTTGCTTTGATGCATTCTAAGGGCATAACAATATTACGAATATATTGACCGTAATAAATGGTTTTCATATAAAAATCAGTCGGATTTTAAGGTTGTAAATTCATATTTTATGCTCCAATTTTAGATTTTCGCCAGTTGTGTTATTTAATAGACTTCTTGCGATACCTTTTTTATTAAAATATTCTTATAAAATATAATTTATGAGGATATCAAAATATGAACAATAATAAATTTAATACTCTTAATGATAAAGAATGGTTAAGATTAACAGGAATAAAAAAATCCACTTTTAATAAAATGTTAGATATTTTACAAGTAGCTGAAACAGAAAAATTTAAAAAAGGTGGTAAAACTAATAAATTATCACTAGAAAATAGATTATTGATGACTTTATCATATTGACGAGAATATCAGACTTATTTTCATCTTGGTAAAAATTTCGGAATTAGTGAAGCTAATTGTTATCGCAATATCAAGTGAATTGAAGATATTTTAATTAAAAACTCTGATTTTCAACAACTTGCTGGTAAAAAAGCACTAATAAATGATTATTTTAATGATAAAACTATTATTATTGATGCTACCGAAACTCCAATCCAACGCCCAAAAAAAGACAAAAACAATCTTATTCTGGTAAAAAGAAAAAACACACCATTAAAACACAAGTAATTATCGAACAAGAAACCAGAAAAATTATTGCAACAAGTTTTTCACTTGGGAAAAAACATGATTATGCTTTATTTAAAGAATCAAAAATCCCAATTTTAAAAAATACCAAATTAATAGTTGATAGTGGTTATCAAGGAATACAAAAAATTCACAATAATGTTCTAATACCTACAAAGAAAACAAAGAAAAACCATTTAAATAAAGCACAAAAACAACATAATAGACTAGTTTCAAAAATGAGAATTATTATTGAAAATATTTTTGCTATTCTTAAAAAATTTAAAATTATGACAGAAAAATATCGTAATCGTAGAAAAAGATTTGGTTTAAGATTTAATTTAATTGCCTCAATTTATAATTTGCAATTATTAATTTAACATAAAAGATTTATTTAAAATTAAAGAATTTAAATAATAAATTCATTTTTTGTTGTGGCAAAATATTAATTTTTTAGATAAAAGACATAATTAATTAAAATTATATTTTTCTATTACTGTCTTTTTACAAATATTTGTAATTTTTTTAATAGGTTATGCAAGAAGTCTAATCAAGTAATAGTCGGCTTCGCCGACTAACCCGCTAGCGGGCGGGGCATACGCCTTCCGCACCGCTTCGCAGACCGAAGTGATTATCAATTAACTGGACAAATTTTTTTGATTTTTTGATAATTCAATTTTTTGCAAGTTAACTATTTTGGGGGTTTTTTCAAAAGTTAATTCGCAACTAAAAAATGATTTAACGTTTTCTTTTAATAGTTTATAAATTTCTTGTTGTTCTAGATTGTTATCATCAATTCATAAAGCCTTTTGTTCTCCGGTAGGCTCAAATAAGTCATTTTCATAACGCAAAAATTCGGCAGAATAACCTGACATCATAGAGCCATCTTTATTTTTAAATATTTTTCTTTTTATACTAACTAATTTAACTTTAAACATTATTATCTAAATTCCTTTTACTTTTATTTTTTAAAATTTTTTTAATATGATTAATAAATTTTTTCTCACAAGCAACATGCAAATATCGTTTATCACTAAATAGATGTAAACACCAGCGACATATTTTATAATTTATCTTTCCTTTCAAAATTTAAAAACCCTTTTCATCGCAAGAATTACAGATTCCAACTGTATTTTTATTACCAATGACATAGCTTTCGCTGTCGCATTCAATACAAAATATTACTGTCAAAAGAAAACACCCCCTAAAAGTTTGTAGAAAACAAAATCTTGTCATATGTATATGGTTTCTACAAAAAATTAGCAATCTACTATTTACACTGCCAAAATAATATACTATAATTATTTTATCAGCATTCTAGTATGTAGACTGCTAAAATAAATGGGGAGGTTTGATAAATATGCAAATTAATGAAATACCTAATTACAGCAATGATCCTAAGATTTTAGAAAAATTTGCTCGTAATTTAAATGAGATGCATATTGAAGGCAAAACTGATCCAATAATTGGTCGTGATGATGAAACCCGACGAATTATTGAAATTTTATCGCGAAAACAAAAAAATAATCCAGTACTTATTGGTGAACCCGGAGTTGGGAAAACAGCTATTATTGAAGGATTAGCACAAAGAATTGTTAAGGGTGATGTTCCTAGTAATTTAAAAAATAAAATTATTTATGAACTGGATATGTCATCAATAATTGCGGGTGCTAAATTTCAAGGTGAATTTGAAGAGCGATTAAAGGCAGTTATTAACAAAGTTAAAGCCTCAGCTGGAGAAATTATTTTGTTTATTGATGAATTGCATTTAATTGTGGGAATGGGTAAAACTCAGGGAGCAATTGATGCTTCAAATATTTTAAAACCAATGTTAGCTCGTGGTGAACTGCGATGTGTGGGAGCAACAACATTGGATGAATATCGCGAATATATTGAAAAAGATGGTGCTTTAGAACGAAGATTTCAAAGAGTTCTTATTAAAGAACCAACTGTTGATGATACAATTTCAATTTTACGCGGTTTAAAAGATCGTTATGAATCATATCATGGTGTGCGAATTCATGATAATGCTATTGTTGCTGCCGCTAATTTAGCTAATAAATATATTAGTGATCGATTTTTACCTGATAAAGCAATTGATTTAATTGATGAAGCGTGTGCCAACATTAAAACAGAAATTGGTTCAATTCCTGCTCCGCTTGATGATGTGAAGCGAAAAGTAATGCAATTGGAAATTGAAAAGGCGGCTTTATTAAAGGAAAAAGATCATAAGTCAAAGCAACGATTAGATGAATTAATTGCAGAATTAGAAAAATTGAAAGTGAAGGAAAATTCTTTAGAATTAGTTTGGAATGAAGAAAAAGCACAATTAGATGAAATTAAAAATACTAGATTACAAGTAGAACAATTAAAAACAGAATTGGAACAAACACAATTAAAAGGTAACTTTAACCGTGCCGGTGAAATTCAATATGGTTTATTACCAAAATTAGAAAAAAAATTGGATGAGATTACTAATAAAACAAAAATTAATGCATTATTAAAAGAAGATGTTACTGAACAAGATGTTGCTAATATTGTTGAAAGATGAACAGGGATTCCTGTTAGTCGCCTCGTTGAAAGTGAAAAACATAAGTTACTTAATTTGACTAAGCATTTACGAATTAGAGTTAAAGGTCAAGATGAAGTTTTACAGTTAGTAAGTAATGCAATCATTAGAGCAAGAAGTGGGATTAAAGATCCAAATCGACCGATAGGTTCATTTATTTTTTTAGGTCCTACTGGAGTTGGAAAAACTGAAGTAGCTCGTGCCCTTGGCGAATATTTATTTGGTTCGGAAAAAAATATTATTAGGCTAGATATGTCAGAATATATGGAAAAACATTCGGTAAGTAATTTGCTTGGAGCCCCTCCGGGTTATGTGGGTTATTTGCAAGGTGGACAGTTAACCGAAAAAGTACGCAGAAATCCATATAGTATTATTTTATTTGATGAGATTGAAAAGGCACATAGTGATATTTTTAATATCTTATTACAAATTTTAGATGAAGGAATAGTTAGTGATCGGCATGGTAAAATAATTGATTTTAAAAATACAATTATTATTATGACTTCAAATCTTGGTTCGGAATTTTTATTATCACCAAGAGAAGATAGTAAAGCATTGGTAATGCAAAAATTAAAAACAACATTTCGTCCGGAATTAGTTAATCGGATTGATGAAATTGTTATTTTTAATTCATTATCAGAAAAGATTATTAAAGAAATTATTGATAAAGAGTTAGCATTATTGAATGATCGTTTAGAAATGACTAAAGATATTAAATTAGTTTTTGATAATAAGGTTAAAGAAAAAATTCTTGAAGAGGGTTATGATCAGCAGTTTGGTGCCCGACCAATTAAGCGATATATTCAAAAGCATATTGAAAATTTACTTGCTAAGTCAATTATTGAAGACCATATTAAAGAAAATCGCATTTATTCGTTAACTGTTAAGAATGGTAAAATTATCATTGCTAGTAAGGAAAAGTTAAATTAATGATTGATTTTTCTAGTAATTGTTATATAATTTTATTATTGGCAGTAAACAAGATTAAGTGCTAAAAGTAGGAATGAAATTATGTTAACGATAAGACAAAAAGAAATATTGAAGTTTATTATTGATGAATATATTCAAAGTGCGCAACCAGTATCAAGTAAAATCTTAATTGAAAAGTATAAGTTACCTTATTCTTCAGCGACAATTCGTAGTGAGTGTGCGTTTTTAGAAGAGACAGGATTATTAGAAAAAACTCATGTTTCTAGTGGTCGGATACCAGCATCACTTGGTTATCGTTATTATGTTGATAATTTAATGGATGTTCGTAATGGTGATAATGATATTAAGCAACAATTAGAAAATATTTTTGCTAATCGGCAATTAGTTATTGAAGATATTATTGAACAAACAGCTGAAATATTAAGTGCGATGACTAATTTGATTACAGTAGTTATTGGTTCTAATTCGCAAGAAGATTGTTTGAAAAAAATTGAATTAGTTCCTATTAGTGAAGAAAATGCGGTTGCAATTTTTATTAGTGAAAAGGGACATGTTGTTAATAAGACTTTTAATATTAAAGATGTCACCTTGAAAGATTTAGTTTTAGCGATTGAATTATTTAATAGTCGTTTAATTGGTACAAAATTAGAAGATATTAAAGAAAAAATGCAAGCTTTACAACCAATATTGGAAAAGCAAGTTTTGAAACATGAATATATTTTACAGTCATTTATTAATACTTTAGTTAGTTTTAAAAAGCGTGAACATTCAACACATGGTCTTCAATATATGTTAGATAATCCTGAATTTAATGATGTTAATAAAATTAAAGAAATTGTCCGATTTATTGAAGATTATTCGCCTTGAAAACAGTTTATAAAAAGAGAAAAAGAACAGCAAGAATATAATCAAGAAAATATTCATATTCTTATTGGCAATGAACTAGGAAAACAAACAGATGATATTGCTGTTATTAGTACTGATTATCATACTGGTAATAAGCAAATTGGACAGTTAGCGGTAATTGGTCCTAAGCGGATTGATTATGATAAGATGTCAGAATTATTAGATTGAATATCACGCAAAATTGAAGAGAGTTTTTAAGAGAAAGGGATAAGAGATATTATGAATAATGATAAGCAAAAAGAACTTGATAATCAAAATTTAACTGATGTTAGTGGAACAACGGATGATATTACCAAATTACAATTAGAAATTACAAATTTAAAAATGTTATTAGAAGCAAGTGAGAATGATAAAATTCGTGCTTTAGCTGATTGAGATAATGCAAGAAAACAATACGATAATGACCTTAAAGAAGTTAGAAAGTATCGTTCGCAAGCAATGATTGTGCAATTATTACCAATTATGGATAATTTTGAACGAGCATTAAATGTAAAAAATGTTGGTGCTGATGTTAAAAATTTTCTTCAAGGGTTTGAAATGATGATTAATCAATTAAAAGTAATTTTAACTAATGAAGGTGTTACTGAGATTGATGTTAAAGTTGGTGATATGTTTAATAGTCATTTACATTATGCAATTGAACAAGTTGAAAGTGATAAATATCAACCAAATGAAATTACTAAAATTTTACAAAAAGGATATCATTTATATAATCGGGTTTTACGAGTTGTCACCGTACAGGTAGCAAAGGAAAAGATGATTAATAATAATGAAGGAAATCAAGAAAATATGGAAATGAAAGAGGAAAAATAAAATGGCAAAAATTATTGGAATAGATTTAGGAACAACAAATTCTTGTGTGGCATTTATGGATGGTGCTGAACCAAGAGTAATTGAAACTCCAGATGGAGCCAGAACCGCACCATCGGTAGTAGCATTTAAAAATGAAGAAATTCTTGTTGGAAATAGTGCAAAACACCAAGCAGTAGCGAATATTAATACTATTTTTTCAATTAAAAGTAAAATGGGAACTGACGAAAAAATTAATATTAATGGTAAGGACTATACACCAGAAGAAATTTCGGCAAAAATTTTAAGTTATGTGCGTGATTTTGCAGAAAAGAAACTTGGTGAAAAAATTACTAAAGCAGTAATTACGGTTCCAGCATATTTTAATAATGCACAAAGACAAGCAACAGAAAATGCTGGTAAAATTGCTGGTTTTGAAGTTGAACGAATTATTAATGAACCAACAGCAGCAGCGCTAGCATATGGTATTGATAAAGTTAATAAAGAGCAAAAAATATTAGTTTATGATTTAGGAGGCGGAACTTTTGATGTTTCAATTTTGGAATTAGCTGATGGCGTTTTTCAAGTGTTAGCAACATCAGGTGATAATAAATTAGGTGGTGATGATTTTGACCAAATAATTACTGATTGATTAGTTGCTGACTTTAAAAAAGAAACTGGTATTGATTTATCAAAAGATAAATTGGCAATGCAACGAGTAAAAGAAGCTTCAGAACAAGCTAAAAAAGAATTATCTGGTAGTTTACAAGCAACAATTTCATTATCATTTATTTCAGCTAATGAATCAGGACCCGTACATTTACAAAAAACCTTAACACGAGCAGCATTTGATAAAATGACAAGGTTATTAGTTGAACGAACTTTAAAGCCTGTTGAAAATGCATTAAATGATGCCAAATTAAAAGCTAGTGATTTAGATCAAGTTTTATTGGTGGGTGGTTCAACAAGAATTCCAGCTGTTCAAGAAGCAGTTAAAAAAATATTAGGGAAAGAACCTAATCGTAGTATTAATCCTGATGAAGTTGTTGCTTTGGGAGCTGCTATTCAAGGTGGAATTATTGCTGGTGATGTTAAAGATATTTTATTGTTAGATGTAACCCCATTGTCATTAGGAATTGAAACTTTAGGTGGTGTAATGACACCTTTGATTCCAAGAAATACAACAATTCCAACATCAAAGTCACAAGTATTTTCTACTGCTGATGATAATCAACCGGCTGTGGATATTCATGTTTTACAAGGTGAAAGACCAATGGCTAGTGATAATAAGACTTTAGGTCGTTTTCAATTATCAGGAATTGATAAGGCACCAAGAGGAGTACCACAAATTGAAGTAACATTTTCAATTGATGTTAATGGTATTGTTGCGGTTAAAGCTAAAGACTTGAAAAATAATAAAGAACAATCAATTACAATTAAATCTGATGAAGGTTTAAGTGAAGCAGATATTAAAAGAATGGTTGAAGAAGCAGAAGCTAATAAAGAAGCTGATGAAGCTCGTCGTAAAAATATTGAGTTAGTAAATAAAGCCCAAACTTATTTACATGATATTGAACGAGGAATTGAAGAAGGCAAAGAAAAAGTAACTGAAGAACAAAAAATAGCGATGAATGATATGAAAGCAGAAATTGAAAAACTGATTAAAGAAGAAGATTATGTTGGTTTAGAGAAAAAAATGACTGACTTGGAACAAATGATGATGCAAGTAGCACAGTTTATGCAACAACAAGCTAATTCTGAAGGTCCAGAAATTAATGAACAAGAAAATAATGATAAAAAAGATGATGTTATTGATGCTGAATCTAATGATTCTGGTGTTGAATCTAGAGATGAGAAGAAGTAAATTATGAATGATTCTTACTACACATTGTAGTAAGAATTATTTTATGAGCAAGGTAGGGTTAAAAAATGAACACTAAAAATAAGAGAGACTTTTATGAAATATTAGGTTTATCGCGTAATGCGAGCAATGATGATATTAAACGAGCTTATCGTAAGTTAGCTAAGCAATATCATCCTGATGTTTATAAGCAAACTGATGCTGAAGCTAAAATTAAAGAAATTAATGAAGCGTATGAGGTATTGTCTGATTCTCAAAAACGACAAATGTATGATCAATATGGCAGTGCTGACCCAAATATGTTTAGTGGTGCTCAAGGTTTTGGTAATTTTGAAGATATGTTTGGTGATATTGGTAGTGTTTTTGGTGATTTCTTTGGTGATATTTTTGGTGGTGCTCAAAGAACGCGACAACGGCATTCGCAAGCACATAAGGGCGAAGATATTTTTTATCGCGAAACTATTAGTTTAAAAGATGCAATTTTAGGAACAACGATTCAGTTTAAAGTTAATGTTAATTTTCCTTGTGATGAATGTCATCAAACAGGTGCAAAAACACCAAAAGATGTTGTGAAATGTTCAAATTGTAATGGTCGGGGGATTGAAGTTACTGAGCAAAGAACAATGTTAGGAATTATTAGACAAGAAAGACCTTGTCATTCTTGTCACGGAATTGGTGAAATTATTAAAAATAAATGTTTACAATGTAAAGGTAAAAAGTTTATTACTAAACAAGAAACCATTAGTCTTGATGTCCCGAAAGGAATTTTTTCTGGACAAAAAGTGCGTGTTCAAGAAAAGGCTCATTATGGACTTAAAGGACAATCTCGTGGTGATATTTATATTGAAATTGAAGTTCAAAAGCATGCTTTTTTTCAGCGTGATGATTTAGATTTATTAATTACGATTCCAATATCTTTTATTGATGCAATGTTAGGAGCAATCATTAAAGTTCCAACATTTGAGAAAACAGTAGAATTTAAAATTCCTTCTAAAACTAAAAATAATGCTGTTTTTACGATTCCTAAAATGGGAAGTTATCATCCTTTAAATAGTAAAAAACGCGGTGATATTATTGTTAAAATAGAAATTGCTTTTCCAAAGCATATTTCAAAACAGCAAGAAAAGATTTTACAACAGTTAAATGATGAATTAGATTTTAATCCCAACAATGAATTTATTAAAAAATTTAAATAGTTAAAAAATATCGTTAATCAACGATATTTTTTATATTTGTGCTGAAAATAATCGCACCGAGATTATTTATTTACAATATGGTTTTATAAAATATGACAAATATGTTAAAATTAAAGTGTTATTTTTTTAAAAGAAAGGATAAAGAAAAAATGGAATCAGATATTAATGAGCAGCGATTTAATGATTTGTTTCAAACTTCTTTGGAAGAAATTAAAGCAATAATTAAAGTACCTTCATTTAGTAATGGTGAAGTTAATGAACAGTATCCTTATGGAAAAAATGTTCATCAAGTATTAGAGGATGTTATTGATTTAGGTAAAAAACTTGGTTTTAAAACTAAATTAGCAATACAAAATCGTTATGGATATATTGAGTATGGTTCTGGTAAAGAATTAATTGGAATTTTATGTCATCTTGATGTTGTTCCCCCAGGTGATTTATCAAAATGAGAATTTCCTCCTTTTGAACCAACTATTAAAAATGATATTCTTTATGGTCGGGGAGTTATTGATGATAAAGGACCGGCGATTATAAATTTATTTGCTTTAAAATATTTAGTTGATGAAGGTTTTATTCCTCAGAAAAGAATTCGGTTAATTTTTGGCATTACCGAAGAAACAACATGAGATTCAATTCAGCATTATATGAATAATGAAGAAAAACCAAAATTTGCATATACTCCGGATGGTTATTTTCCGCTTGTCTATGCTGAAAAAACGATTTTAAATTTAAAAATTATTGAAAAAAATCCGCAACAAGATTTTACAATAAATGGTGGTGCAGCTTATAATGTTACTTGTGATCAAGCAGAATATCGTGGTTCACAATTAGAAACATTAATTACGGTATTAGAACAAAATAAGTTTTTATATAAAAAACAAGATAATAAGGTTATTGTTTTAGGAAAAGCTGCTCATGGTTCAAAACCACAAGAGGGAATAAATGCGGGATTACAATTAGCAATGGCATTAGCAACAATTAATAATGATAGTAAATTAGTTATGTGAATTGCACAACAATTAAGATTAGACCCCAATGCTATTAATATTTTTACTAATATTGAAGATGAATCAGGAAAGTTAACTCTTAATGTTGGTTTTATTGAAATGAATTCAAAAACTAATTTTATTGGTTGTGATTTTAGAATTCCCGTCCATACGGATGTTAATGTCATTTTAAAGAAATTAGAAGCTTCATTAGCACCATATAATTTAGTAATTGAGCAAGTTGATTTAAAAGAAAAATTATTTTTTGATAAAAACTCATTAATTGTTAAAAAATTATTAAATGTTTATCAGCAAGCAACTAATGATATGTCGCAACCGTTAGCAATTGGTGGTGGGACTTACGCTCGGAGTATGGAAAATTGTGTTGCTTTTGGGGCTATTTTTGATAGTAATACTTCAACGGAACATCAATATAATGAACAAGTTTTAATTTCAGATTTAAAAAAAGCAATGAAAATTTATATTCAAGCAATTATCGCTTTGGATAGTATATAGAAACGGAGATTTTATTTATGGAAGAAAATATAAATAGGCGGCAAAGAACTTGAAAAAAAGTTAGTAGTGGTGTTAATAAAGGAATTAATAAATCATTAAATGGTATTGAATGATTAGGAAATAAATTACCAAAACCATTTTATTTATTTATTTATTTGATTATTATTTTAATGTTAGTATCATTAATATTAAGTTATGCTTTACCTGATGGCGTTGTTTTAGAAAAATTTTATGATCGTAATACCAATAAAGTAGTTGATGAATATCAACTAAAGTTTTTTAATCTTATTGGTCGTGATGGCATTGTATGATGATTAAAAAACTTTATTAAGAATTTTATGGGTTTAGCAACAACGGGAATTGTATTGTTAACAACAGTATTTGTTGGTGTGGCTGATAAATCAGGCTTTATTGATGTTTCTTTAAGAAAAGTTGGTTCTAGTTTACCAAAAGTAATTTTAACTCCGGCTTGCATTTTTCTAGGATGCATTTCATCATTAGCCGCTGATGCTGGTTATTTAATTTTAATTCCGTTAGCAGGTACATTATATTATCGTGTCGGTAGACATCCTTTAACAGGAATGGCGGCAGTATTTGCTGGTGTTGCTGGTGGGTTTGCAACATCACTTATTCCGGGAAGTGTTGAGTTTATAATGGCTTCATTAACAAATGATTTTTTAGGTAAAGGTTCTGCTTATCAAGTAAATCCATTATCAACTTATTATTTTACATTATTACTTTTATTTGTGTTTACATTAATTGGTTGATTTATTACTGAAAAAGTTGTTGATAAAAGAATTATTGCTCATTATCCAATTGCCAAAAGAGATGATTTGCAAGTTAATAAAAATTTTCATTTAGATGATCAACAGAGAAAAGCAATGTGATTTGTTTTAGGATTTGTGATTATTTATATTATTGGAATATTATTAATGACTTTTATTCCCCAAGCACCATTTAATGGTTTTGTTAATAATATTACTAATATTACTCCTAATAAAAATTTAAAACCGGAAGACTATCAATTAACGACACACTTAGTATTAATTATTGGGTTTTTATTTTTAGGTATTGGAATAACTTATGGTTTTGCTGCCAAGACATTTAAAACTAAAGATGATATTGTTAATGCTTTAGTTATTGGATTTAAAAAAACTGTTCCAAGTTTAATTTTATTTTTAGTTATGACACAGTTTATTGCTGGTTTTGCGCAATCAGGAATTGATATTGCTTTAGGATATTATATTGGTTCGGCAATTAACTTTAATAATATAACATTAACTTTATTTGTCTTTATTGTAATCGTAACAATTATTAATTTATTTATTGGTTCAATGTCTGTTAAATGAGGGATTTTAGGGCCAATATTTGTAATGGCTTTATTAAAGTCGCAAATTCATCCAGCAGCTGCAATTGCTGCTTATCGTGTTGGTGATGCTTCAACAAATATGATTTCACCACTAATGCCATACTTTCCTTTAATAATTATTTGAGCAAAAGAATGAATTCAACCAAAACAAAAAGAGAAATTTGAAATTGGTTCAATGATGTCAATTATGTTTCCATATTCACTGTCTTTCTTATTAATGGGAACAATTATTTTTCTCCTTTGAAGTGTTACTGGACTTCCTGTTGGTGTTGATGGTCCAATTTATATTGATGTTGTTAGTAGCGGTAATATCGTTAAATCAATTATGTTACCAAAAAATTTAATTTATACTGTGCAGTCATCATTATAATATGTTATTAAAATAAAAAATTGAAGCTAGTAATTAAACAGATATTAAAAGAAAAATAAATTAATCTTGCTATTTTATTATTTCATAATATTCTTAGCAACATTAAAGATAGTCAGCTTTTTAAAAACATTTAAGAAGCTATAGCAGTTTGGGAATGTGTTCTGCAATAAAAAAATATCGTTTAAACGATTTATAAATATATTTAAAAAATTCACTAAATAATTAGTGAATTTTTTAATTAAATAGACTTCTTGCATAACCTATTAAAAAAATTACAAATATTTGTAAAAAGACAGTAATAGAAAAATATAATTTTAATTAATTATGTCTTTTATCTAAAAAATTAATATTTTGCCACAACAAAAAATGAATTTATTATTTAAATTCTTTAATTTTAAATAAATCTTTTATGTTAAATTAATAATTGCAAATTATAAATTGAGGCAATTAAATTAAATCTTAAACCAAATCTTTTTCTACGATTACGATATTTTTCTGTCATAATTTTAAATTTTTTAAGAATAGCAAAAATATTTTCAATAATAATTCTCATTTTTGAAACTAGTCTATTATGTTGTTTTTGTGCTTTATTTAAATGGTTTTTCTTTGTTTTCTTTGTAGGTATTAGAACATTATTGTGAATTTTTTGTATTCCTTGATAACCACTATCAACTATTAATTTGGTATTTTTTAAAATTGGGATTTTTGATTCTTTAAATAAAGCATAATCATGTTTTTTCCCAAGTGAAAAACTTGTTGCAATAATTTTTCTGGTTTCTTGTTCGATAATTACTTGTGTTTTAATGGTGTGTTTTTTCTTTTTACCAGAATAAGATTGTTTTTGTCTTTTTTTGGGCGTTGGATTGGAGTTTCGGTAGCATCAATAATAATAGTTTTATCATTAAAATAATCATTTATTAGTGCTTTTTTACCAGCAAGTTGTTGAAAATCAGAGTTTTTAATTAAAATATCTTCAATTCACTTGATATTGCGATAACAATTAGCTTCACTAATTCCGAAATTTTTACCAAGATGAAAATAAGTCTGATATTCTCGTCAATATGATAAAGTCATCAATAATCTATTTTTTAGTGATAATTTATTAGTTTTACCACCTTTTTTAAATTTTTCTATTTCAGCTACTTGTAAAATATCTAACATTTTATTAAAAGTGGATTTTTTTATTCCTGTTAATCTTAACCATTCTTTATCATTAAGAGTATTAAATTTATTATTGTTCATATTTTGATATCCTCATAAATTATATTTTATAAGAATATTTTAATAAAAAAGGTATCGCAAGAAGTCTATTGAAGCATTAGAATATTTAAAAATGGAAAAATTCAGTAAGATACTTACTAAGTTAAAAAATAATCTGAAGAAGAAAAACAAGTAAAGGAGTTTAAAAAATGGAAAACTTAGAAAAAATGGCTAGTTTGATCAGCGATATGTTTTATAAAGTTTTTGATTTAATTTGAACTTTAACCATTCCTGGAACAGATTATCATTAAGAGTATTAAATTTATTATTGTTCATATTTTGATATCCTCATAAATTATATTTTATAAGAATATTTTAATAAAAAAGGTATCGCAAGAAGTCTAATAAATAAAATTATTAATTTAAACATTTTCTAAACCTACCTTTTTATTCGCCGTCCATGTTGGTCAACTCACCGTCTATTTTTAGGACTATTACCACTAAATTTTTTAATTGGACCACTAGATGATTGTTTCTTAGTTCCTCAATTAGCAACTGATTTTCGATATTTTTTACGAAAACCAACTTTTGGTCGTTCAATATGAATACCTAAAATACCACCAATTACAAGATTTATCACAAGCATAATTAGTGGAAAAATAATAATACGATAAAGAATGGTTAAGATTAACAGGAATAAAAAAATCCACTTTTAATAAAATGTTAGATATTTTACAAGTAGCTGAAATAGAAAAATTTAAAAAAGGTGGTAAAACTAATAAATTATCACTAGAAAATAGATTATTGATGACTTTATCATATTGACGAGAATATCAGACTTATTTTCATCTTGGTAAAAATTTCGGAATTAGTGAAGCTAATTGTTATCGCAATATCAAGTGAATTGAAGATATTTTAATTAAAAACTATGATTTTCAACAACTTGCTGGTAAAAAAGCACTAATAAATGATTATTTTAATGATAAAACTATTATTATTGATGCTACCGAAACTCCAATCCAACGCCCAAAAAAAGACAAAAACAATCTTATTCTGGTAAAAAGAAAAAACACACCATTAAAACACAAGTAATTATCGAACAAGAAACCAGAAAAATTATTGCAACAAGTTTTTCACTTGGGAAAAAACATGATTATGCTTTATTTAAAGAATCAAAAATCCCAATTTTAAAAAATACCAAATTAATAGTTGATAGTGGTTATCAAGGAATACAAAAAATTCACAATAATGTTCTAATACCTACAAAGAAAACAAAGAAAAACCATTTAAATAAATCACAAAAACAACATAATAGACTAGTTTCAAAAATGAGAATTATTATTGAAAATATTTTTGCTATTCTTAAAAAATTTAAAATTATGACAGAAAAATATCGTAATCGTAGAAAAAGATTTGGTTTAAGATTTAATTTAATTGCCTCAATTTATAATTTGCAATTATTAATTTAACATAAAAGATTTATTTAAAATTAAAGAATTTAAATAATAAATTCATTTTTTGTTGTGGCAAAATATTAATTTTTTAGATAAAAGACATAATTAATTAAAATTATATTTTTCTATTACTGTCTTTTTACAAATATTTGTAATTTTTTTAATAGGTTATGCAAGAAGTCTAATAAAGCATAATCATGTTTTTTCCCAAGTGAAAAACTTGTTGCAATAATTTTTCTGGTTTCTTGTTCGATAATTACTTGTGTTTTAATGGTGTGTTTTTTCTTTTTACCAGAATAAGATTGTTTTTGTCTTTTTTTGGGCGTTGGATTGGAGTTTCGGTAGCATCAATAATAATAGTTTTATCATTAAAATAATCATTTATTAGTGCTTTTTTACCAGCAAGTTGTTGAAAATCAGAGTTTTTAATTAAAATATCTTCAATTCACTTGATATTGCGATAACAATTAGCTTCACTAATTCCGAAATTTTTACCAAGATGAAAATAAGTCTGATATTCTCGTCAATATGATAAAGTCATCAATAATCTATTTTCTAGTGATAATTTATTAGTTTTACCACCTTTTTTAAATTTTTCTATTTCAGCTACTTGTAAAATATCTAACATTTTATTAAAAGTGGATTTTTTTATTCCTGTTAATCTTAACCATTCTTTATCATTAAGAGTATTAAATTTATTATTGTTCATATTTTGATATCCTCATAAATTATATTTTATAAGAATATTTTAATAAAAAAGGTATCGCAAGAAGTCTAATATTGATGTTGTTAATAATGAAATCATTAATATGAATTAATATTATTATGAAAGGATACTAACTATGCGAAAAATAGTAAGTGGATGTTTAATATCCGTTATTACATTAGGAAATAGTTTTTATCAAGTAATTAATAATCATAAAATTAATGAAATTTATTCTCATAATTATTTTGAAATCTTGCAACGCGAAAAAGTTTCTTTTGACCGAAATATTGATTTTATTAACTTAATTATGCAACCTAACGATGATATTTCCGGATGGTTTACAGATATTTTAAAAGAAAATCATAAAACTAAGCTAGATAGTAATGATAAAATATTTTTAAGCAAGTGAGATAATATTTTGACTCGCAAAGCATCTAACAAGGCCACTAAAATAAAAGATGGATTGGAAACAATTGGATCATATTTTGAGTTTAATACTTTAGAAGCAATAAACAATATTTGAAACGATAATGATGAAGTTAATTGAATGCCTTTTTTTAAAATTAATACTGTAGGTGAAATGAAACAAGCGTTTATATCTTTTTTTGGGCAATTAAATTTTCTTTATGGTAAAAAATTCTTGAAAAATAGTTTAACAAAACTTCAATGAACTTATATTCAAGAATTGAATGCCTTGAATGGTATTGTTAATAAAGACGATGCTAATCAAATGATAAATTTATTACTTTTTGGTGCTGGCATTAATAAAGAAGATGCTTGAAAGTGATATCAAGGTGATTGAAATATAATTACTTATAATGGTCAAGAATTTAAAGATTATATTGTGAACCCTACTAGTGCTGCTCATAATGTTTTTGCTCATGAATATGGACACTTAGTTTCTTATTATACATATTTTAAAAATAATAATCAAAGCGGAGCATTTCATCTTTGAGAATGATTAAATAAAAAAATAAATTTTAATAATTATTTATCGCAAATGTTATTTTCATGAATTTTAGTTCCTAGTAATTATCATATTTTCCATCCGTTAGAATCTATTTGAATTGAAGAGTGATTTGGTGAGGCTTTTGCCTATTGAATGTTAACGCCGAAGCATTTACGAACTTATGGATGAGAAATATTAAATCAATATTTTATGTTAGAATTACCAAAAATTATTAAAAGTTAATTTAGTTAATTAATTTAGAAAATACTAAGAATTTTAAAATTCTTAGTATTTTTATTTATTACTATGATTTCTTGTTAATTTAAGAAATAGCAAATGCTTATTAATAAAACATTTGTTATAATAGTAAAAGTTATTACAATATTTTAAAACTGAATTAATTTGATATAATTTAATTAGTGAGGTAAGATATGAAAAATAATTTTGATATTATTAATAATACTGAATTTGATGTCACATTTTATACTGACTGGTGACATAAAATTTTAAATACAATAACTGATATGTTAAATATTGATGATGCTTTGGAATTATCGTTAAACATTATTAGTAAAGAAATGAGTTTAAAATTAAATCAAACTTATCGGCAAAAAAATTATGTTGCTGATGTGCTATCTTTTCCCGTTGAAGCAGATAATCAAAAGCTTTATGCGATGATTAATATGCGGATTTTAGGTGATATTTTTATTTGTTTTGAATTAGCACAAGAACAAGCCGATAAATACGAACATAGTTTATTGCGCGAGTTATCGTTTTTATTTTTACACGGTTTGTTGCATTTATTGGGATATGATCATCAAACTAAATCAGAAGAAGATATCATGTTTGCTTTACAAGATGAAGTATTAACAAAACTAAAAATTCCTAGAAATAAATAGAGGAGAAATTATGGAAAAAGATTATTTAAAAATATTAAAAGAGTTAAGTAATAATTCTTATAGTCCATATTCAAAGTTTCAAGTAGCAGCAATATTACAAATAAAGGATGATATAATAATTAAAGGTGTTAATCTTGAAAATGTCGCTTATGGTGAAACTATTTGTGCTGAAAGAGTAGCTTTGATGCAAGCATATACGCAAGGTTTTACAAAAGAAGATTTAATTGCCATTCATCTTTATACAAAAACAGGAATAACTCCTTGGGGTAGTTGTCGCCAAGTAATGAGTGAATTATTAACCGCAAATTGTCAAGTTTATATTTATAATGAAACAGAAATAGTTGGTACATATAAAAATGAACAATTGTTGCCGAATCGGTTTAAATCAATTAACTAAATAATATTAGGATAAAGAAATATATTTAAGATAAATTTATAGTAATGGAGCATAATTTTATGAAGGAAACAAATAGTAATTTATTATTAGTTGACATAAAAAATTTAAGTAAAAAATATCGTCAAAAATGAGCTTTACAAGATATTAATTTACAAATTTATTGTGGCGAACGAATTGGTTTAATTGGTGCTAATGGTAGTGGCAAATCAACTATTTCAGAAATTATTGCGGGAATAAGAAAGCCAACAGCAGGAGTACTTTGAAAAAAGTCAGAATTAGTTATTGGGATTCAGTTTCAAGATTCTAAATATCCGATGGGTATTACTATTTTAGATATGATTCAATATTACTTAGAAACTTTTAATATTAAATATCATTATGATGATTTAGAAAATTTATTAAAAACATATCAATTAGATGATATTAAGAAAAAACAAATTAATTCTTTATCTGGAGGTCAACAACAAAGATTAAATATTTTATTAGCGGTTATTCATAAACCGCAATTAATTATTTTAGATGAAGTATCAACAGGTTTAGATATTGAAGTTCGTGAAGATATTTTTGAATTTTTAGAAGAAAATATTGTTAAGAAAAATGTAACGATGATTTTAGTAACTCATATTATGAGTGAAGTAGAAAAGTTTTGTGAAAAAATTATTTTTTTACATAATGGTTTAATTAAAGAACAAATTACTGTTAAAGAAGTTATTGAACAATATGGTACCGTTGCTGAATATACAAAGGTAAAATTTAAATTTTATAAAGAACAAGATAAAAATAATAATTTTTCTTTAATGATTGATAATGAAAGGAAAAAAAATAATGTTCAATAACTTGCTGACAGAAAAAAGATTATTTAAAAGTTTTTTTAAACTTTTAATTCGTTATTATTCTCGCGGATATATGGCCATTAGTTATTTAATTTTTTTTCCTTTAATGATATTAATAATTGATTTCGTTGTTTTTTCCAGTGAATTACCTAATGTTGATGCTGAATTTTTATTAAGCAAAATAAAAAATATGATTGCGGGGGCATTAATGATTCAAGTAATGATTATTGGGTTTCAAATTATTTCAGGAACAATTGTTGAATTTCGTAATTCAATAATTATTAAACATTTTGGATCAATTAATATGAAACCCAGAACTTTTTTCTTAACTGTTATTTTATTTGGTTGTATTTTAAGTTTGTTTACAATTTTAATAACATTATTTTGAACTATCATTATTTTTGGGCGTCAATTTAATATTAGTGAACTTTTAAGTTTTATTAATTTACCAGTTATTGGTTATTTAATATTTTCTATTATTATTAGTATTAGTTTTGGAGTTTTATTAGCAACATTTTTTAAAACTCAAAAACAACATATGTTAATTTCTAATGCTTTATTTTTACCAATGATGCTTTTTAGTGGCGTATTTTTATCAAATTTAAATTTTGATAAGAATTTAATTTTTAAGATTTTTAGTTATTTATCAATTTTTAAATATCCAAGTAGTCTATTAATGAATAATATTGCTAACAATAGTATCTTATCCAACACAAATTTTATTATTAATATTTTAGTTTCTAGTGCCTTGCCCTTAGTATTTATTGGCGTTGCAATTAAATGGTGAAAATGATATGAATAATAATTTTCGTTCTGGTTTTATTGCCATTGTTGGTGAACCAAATGTTGGTAAATCTACTTTATTAAATACTTTAATGTTAAAAAAAATTGCTATTGTTAGTAATAAACCGCAAACAACAAGAAATCGAATTCAAGGAATTTTGATTACCGATGATTATCAAATAATTTTTATTGATAGTCCAGGAATTCATAAGTCTACTAATGAATTAGGAAAAAGTTTAAATCGGGTGGCAATGCAAAGTACTAAAGGTGTTGAAGGTATTTTATGATTAGTTAATAGTTATGAAGAAATTTCATTAACACATCAATATATATATAAGTCTTTGCAGGAACGAGAAGTACCAATTTTTTTAGGATTGACAAAAATTGATTTAATTACTTCTGAGCAATTAGAGCAAAAAATTAAATTATGAAATGAACGATTTAATGTTCAAGAAATTATTGGTATTAGTTGTTTAAAAAATATTAATATTAGTTTTTTATTAAATAAACTGATGATGACATTACCGCTTGGACCACAGTATTTTCCTAAAAATATGTTTCAAGATCAACAAGAAGATTTTTTTGTTAAAGAAATTATTCGTGAGAAAATTCTCTTATTAACTCATCAAGAAGTACCACATGGTGTTGCAATTTTAATTGAGGAATTTAAAAAAGAAAGAACAAAAAAAATTATTCGTGTAATTGCTACTATTGTTGTTGAAAGAGATTCGCAAAAAGGAATTTTAATTGGTAATGGTGGTAAAATGATTAAAAATATTGGTTCGCAAGCAAGAATTGAATTAGAAGAAATTTTTGCAACCCAATTTTATTTAGAATTATTCGTTAAAGTAATAAAAAAATGAAGAGATAGTCCTAACATATTAGCAAAATTAGGTTATGGTAAAAAATAAAGGAAATAAAGTGCATTGACAACAAAAATTTCAGGAATAATTGTTAATAAACAAGATTATCAATTGGTTGATGCTATTGTTAATATTTATACTATTAATGGCATTATTGCTATTTATTATATTGAAGATAAATATTAGTTGCGTCTAAACAGAATTCATCAATCGAAGTTATTTCTACTTTATTGGTAAAATTATTTACTAATAAATTGAAAATTTTATGTGAATACTCAATATAAAGTTTACGATTGGTGTTAATACAAATTAATGGCGGACATAACGCTTTTGCTTGATATAAGGGCATGGCGGTTTTAATATTATATTTTCTCGCTTCATAGTTAGCTGAAGCAACAATTGCTCTTCTGGATTGACTACTAACAACAATAGGTTTGGAAATAATCCTTGGATCAATAACTTGATGACAACTAGCAAAAAAAGCATTCATATCAATATAAAATATCACTTTCATCTTTTAACTTATCCTTTTTAGTTAATATAAAATCTATTTGGTGGTATTTTTAAGGGTATTAAAAGCATCATCTACTAATTTTATAACATCAATTTCTTTGCTTTGTAAAAGGTTATTGAAAGATAAATGAGCTAAATATTCAATATTTCCTTTCTTATGACCAACGATTGGACTATAAATTAAACCTTGTAAAGAAAAACCATATTTTTTAAAAAAAGCAATTAAATTATTTAATACTTGATAATGCACTATGGGGTTTTTAACAATGCCCCCCTTTTCAATTTGCGTTCTACTACTTTCAAATTGTGGTTTAATTAAACAAACTAATTGACCTGAGGGCATTAAAATTTCTGTTAAAACCGGAATAATTTTTGTTAATGAAATAAAGGCAACATCAATAGCACAAAAACTAATATTATCTTTAAACATTTCTTTCTTGACATAACGAAAATTAGTGTTTTCCATAACAATTACTTGGGGGTGAGTTCGTAATTTTCAAGCTAATTGATTAGTACCGACATCTAAACTATAAACCAATTTTGGTTTATTTTGTAACATACAATCAGTAAAACCGCCCGTAGAAGAACCGATATCTAAACATACAAGATTTTCTAAATTGATATTAAACGTTTTAAGAGCTTTACTTAATTTATATCCTCCACGAGAAACAAATTGATTATCTTGTTTTTTTATTCTAATAATACTATTAGGGGCAACTAAAGTTCCTGACTTAATAATTAATTCATCATTTACAAGTACTTGATGATTAATAATGGCACTTTGAGCTTCAGTTAGGGAATGAAATAATTCTTTTTGAACTAATAATATATCTAATCGGATTTTTTCCATTGTTGCTCTTCACTTACGATAAATTTTTCATTTTGTTTATTGATTTGTTATTGAGGATAATAAATTCGTTAAATTCTAAAGGGTATATTGTAGCAATAGCATTAATATATTTTTCCATAATATTAAGCTTTACAATTAAAAGATTTTGTGTTGGCAATCGGTCTAATAAAGAAGGAATTTTAGCTTTTCGGGCTAAGGTTTCACGATGTAATAAAAAATATAATGCTAAATAAAAACCAAAATTATAATAATAAGTTTTATTATTTTCTTTGTGATTAAAAATTGCTACCGATTCAAATGAATTACCAATCAGATGGGCGAGAAGATAAAATTTTTCATTTCTTACTAATCCTAAACCTTTTAACTCATTAATATTTTTAATTTTACTATTATAAATATCTTGTAGTTGTAATTCAATTGGTGATTTAATTGCAGAATTAACCGCTAGGTTTTGAAAAAATTCATTAATTACTTTCAGATTTTTAATTTTTTTAATTTCTAAATCAAAAAGATAAATTTGACTACAAACTATAGCTTTGCAAGAAATTAAATGACGAATAAATAACTCGGGACTTAATTTTTCGTTAACAATTAATAGACCTAATGCTTGCATAAAAATACTATGTTTAGTAACAACATTTAAAATATACAAGCCATCTTGGATAATTTCTGGATTATTGGTTTGTTTTATGGTTTTAATTAATGTTTTCTTTGCTAATTTAATAGATTTCTTCAGTAATTTATTTCCCATAGTTGTCATCCTTGTTAGTCATTTTTCTCATTATCAGCAATACTTTGCAAAATGCCATTAATATATTTATATTCAGTATTGATGAAATACTTTTTAGTAATAAGAACTGCTTCATTAATAATAATTGCTGAATTTTTCTTTAAAATCAGTAATTCATAAGTTGCTCATAATAAAATCCCTTGTTCTAAATTAGATAATTTAGAAAAATGTCACCCTACTTTTAAGTACTTATTAATAATTTTAATTATAATTTTTCGTTGTTCAAAAAGATGGATTAAATTATTAATAATTTCCACATTAAAATCTGCTTCGTTTTCTTTAATTTCTTTAATAATTGTTTCTAAGTCATAATTTAATAATTGTTGTTGATAGATAAAAAAAATTATGCTTTCTCTTATATCATGCTGTGATTTTTTTTCCATATCTTTACCACCGTTATTACTAATTTTAGCATAAAAGAAAGCATATTTTCTATTAAATAGAAAATATGCTTAATTCAAATATTTTATTATTCTTTAATATGTTTTTCATTAATATAATTTTCATATTCGGCATCTGTTAGTACCTCATCAAAATTACCAATAATTGTATTTGCTTGTAATGATTGAATAACAATTCTAACAAAATCTTTAAAATCAGAATTTTCAGTAACTAAGCGATCAATTGTTGCTCAATCAAGAATTTCTTTTTCTTTTGCTGGAAATAAAATAATACTTTGCTTAATATTATTAGGATTTAGCTTAATAACACCAATATTAAAAGCATCATTAAGTCTTTTTAATTCATTAATAAAGTCATTTACTTTCAGAAATTTTTAAGGCTACTAAATACCCTTCATTGGCTCAAGATGAATTAGATACTGCTTGAAAATAAGATTCACGAAGATTAGCAAAACTTAATTCTTTTTTTAATTCAAATGAATAAAACTTTGTTTTCAAAGACCCTAAATATTCTTTTTGTAATTTTAAAGTTTTTTTACTAAAATCATTAAATGGAAAATGAACGCCGACAATATCAGGATGCAATCATTTATTTTTACCAGAAACTTTTTTACTTGAAAGTTCATGAAAAATTGTTTTACTAGAAATGTTAAAAGCAGAATTATGTAAAAATTTGACAACAACGGAATGTAAATCTCTTTCATTAAATACAGAATGATTTCTTATTTTATCCAATTTAATATTTCCATTTTCAATATTATTTGGTATATTGTTAGTATTTCCTTCTTCAAGTTGTTTTGTACAACATTCATCATTAGTATTTTCAAGCACTTTTGTTTTAACATCATTCATCGTTGTCATACAAGAATTTGTTGTTTCTAAATTAATTTCACCATTATTTGATGTTTTATTAATTGGTTCTGACCTCTCTGTTATATTGCTTTCATTCTTTAAAGCGAACTTACCAGACTCACGATATCAAATAAAATTTGAATGAGGATTATTTTGAATATCATTAATTAAAATAATAGACAGTTTTGAAATTGGCGTTTTTGATATTTTTTTCATTTTATTAATAAGATTAGTAAATTTTAATTCATTGCCAAAATTTCAAATTTCTTCTGCGGTTAATGATTGATTTTTAACTTTTAATACTTTTTTAGCAAAATCTAAAAACATATTTGAAATTCCTTTCTTTAATTTAATAAATTTCTAATAATGGATTTAAGGATATCTTTGTTCATTAATTGCATTATCAATAATTTCTTGTTTTAAATTAAATTTTTTATAATTGGCATTCATAATAAAAATGGAATTTTTATTAGTTTGAATATTATTTGTTAATATCGTTGCTAGTGTTAAAAGAGGTCGCTTTGATAATTTTTTCATTCTCATCATACTATTCATAAGTTTTAATTTTCTACCATATTTTCATATTTCTTTGATTGTTAATGGTTCTTTTTTAAAAATTAATACCTCATAAGCAAAATCTAAATAAATATAATTATGGTTATTAGAAAAGCGATTTCCTTTTCTAATAAGTCTAATTAATTCATCCATTATTCTCAACATTTTACCCATTATGATATCCACCTTTTTTCTTGTAATAATTTTGAAATTTCAACAAATAAAAATACCATTCCATAAGTATCGCGTTCAAAATACAATAACATATTGGTAGTATAATTATTTTGTCATTCCTTTAAACTAATAGTTTTTCAAGTATTATTTAACTTTCTAAAAAAATCTGGATTTTTAATTTGCAATTAATTATATAATCGCTTACGAAATAAAGTTGATGCATCGGTTCCCTTTTGCACTTTTAAATCATCATAAGAAAATTCCAAATTAAAAGCCGGTAATGTTTTCTTAATTGAAAGACTACCATTAAATTCTGCTTTATAAATTGCAAAGTTTTTAAAAAAATCCATTAAATCAACTGTTCGTTCATAAATTTGCATTAAGATTTCTTTATGAATGGGATATAATAATGCTAATTTTTTTAAAACTTGCTTCTCAAAACTTTTATTATATGCAACATAAGTACCTAAACCAAAGCACATTAAATCATTAATTAATTTTTCTACTAAAATTAAGCGGTGATTACTCACGCCATCAGCTAAATAACTATAATGTTTAATATTATGTTTTTCTTCATTAAACTTATTATCCAATAAAATATGAACCGAATATTGAAACGGAATTTGTTCATATTGTTTACAATTATAATATTTAGGAATGGCACTTTTAACAGTTTCAAAATCATACATATAAATGGGATATTGATATTGTTGATATGTTTTTTTGTAAATATGATTTTGCTTTTAAATCAACGATAGATTCTTTTCCTTGAATTACTTTAATTTGTCGAGATTGATTGTAACTAAATTTTTTATTTAAAAGCAACGGGTTAGTTAAATCCAATAAATTATCTTCATAATATAATTTAGTTTTTTTACTTTTTGTTAACTGATAAAGATTAAATATTGTATGTTTTTTAGGCAATTTAGAATAAATATGGTTACAGTAATCATAATTGCCATTATTATGACATTGACTAGTTTTTAACCACGCTAATATTTTGTCTACTGGCATTTGAAAAATATTTTTAATTTGCTTAATATCTTCGTTAAAATCGCGCTTTCTTAAACCTTTTTGTATACCAATCATAATATTTTCTTCTTTTGCACCAGTAGTTGTTAAATCATAATCATTTGTTAAAATAAATAAAGAATCATAGTCTAACGCAAATTGATGGATATAATTGCTATTTAAATGAATTAGACTTCTTGCGATACCTTTTTTATTAAAATATTCTTATAAAATATAATTTATGAGGATATCAAAATATGAACAATAATAAATTTAATACTCTTAATGATAAAGAATGGTTAAGATTAACAGGAATAAAAAAATCCACTTTTAATAAAATGTTAGATATTTTACAAGTAGCTGAAATAGAAAAATTTAAAAAAGGTGGTAAAACTAATAAATTATCACTAGAAAATAGATTATTGATGACTTTATCATATTGACGAGAATATCAGACTTATTTTCATCTTGGTAAAAATTTCGGAATTAGTGAAGCTAATTGTTATCGGAATATCAAGTGAATTGAAGATATTTTAATTAAAAACTCTGATTTTCAACAACTTGCTGGTAAAAAAGCACTAATAAATGATTATTTTAATGATAAAACTATTATTATTGATGCTACCGAAACTCCAATCCAACGCCCAAAAAAAGACAAAAACAATCTTATTCTGGTAAAAAGAAAAAACACACCATTAAAACACAAGTAATTATCGAACAAGAAACCAGAAAAATTATTGCAACAAGTTTTTCACTTGGGAAAAAACATGATTATGCTTTATTTAAAGAATCAAAAATCCCAATTTTAAAAAATACCAAATTAATAGTTGATAGTGGTTATCAAGGAATACAAAAAATTCACAATAATGTTCTAATACCTACAAAGAAAACAAAGAAAAACCATTTAAATAAAGCACAAAAACAACATAATAGACTAGTTTAAAAAATGAGAATTATTATTGAAAATATTTTTGCTATTCTTAAAAAATTTAAAATTATGACAGAAAAATATCGTAATCGTAGAAAAAGATTTGGTTTAAGATTTAATTTAATTGCCTCAATTTATAATTTGCAATTATTAATTTAACATAAAAGATTTATTTAAAATTAAAGAATTTAAATAATAAATTCATTTTTTGTTGTGGAAAAATATTAATTTTTTAGATAAAAGACATAATTAATTAAAATTATATTTTTCTATTACTGTCTTTTTACAAATATTTGTAATTTTTTTAATAGGTTATGCAAGAAGTCTATTTAATATTTTATTTTCCAATTTCTAAAATTTTAACTTTATATTTTGTTTCTTTACCTTTAATTTCAACAATATCATTAACACTGTGATCAAAAATGGCTTTAACTAAGGGAGTCTCATTAGAAATTTTATTTTCAAAAGGATCAGCCTCCACAGTACCAACAACTTTAAATGTTGATTTATCATTAGTTTCTAAATTAAGAATAGTTACTATTGAACCAATTCTAATGTTTTTAGTTCCTTGACGATCAGTAGCAATAACTTTAGCACGAGCTAAAGTATCTTCAATTTCTTTAATTCGACCTTCAACTTCAGCTTGGCGATTTCTTGCTGATTCATACTCAGCATTTTCTGATAAGTCACCTTGGTTTCGTGCTTCAACTAATTCTTTAATTACTTGCGGACGAATAATATTGATTAACTCATTTAATTCTTGATTTAATTCTTCTTTACCTTCTTTAGTTAACAAAATTTCATTATTGTTATCTTCCATTACTTTTTCTCCTTTATTTAATATGTATTATAACATATATTAGACTTCTTGCGATACCTTTTTTATTAAAATATTCTTATAAAACATAATTTATGAGGATATCAAAATATGAACAATAATAAATTTAATACTCTTAATGATAAAGAATGGTTAAGATTAACAGGAATAAAAAAATCCACTTTTAATAAAATGTTAGATATTTTACAAGTAGCTGAAATAGAAAAATTTAAAAAAGGTGGTAAAACTAATAAATTATCACTAGAAAATAGATTATTGATGACTTTATCATATTGACGAGAATATCAGACTTATTTTCATCTTGGTAAAAATTTCGGAATTAGTGAAGCTAATTGTTATCGGAATATCAAGTGAATTGAAGATATTTTAATTAAAAACTCTGATTTTCAACAACTTGCTGGTAAAAAAGCACTAATAAATGATTATTTTAATGATAAAACTATTATTATTGATGCTACCGAAACTCCAATCCAACGCCCAAAAAAAGACAAAAACAATCTTATTCTGGTAAAAAGAAAAAACACACCATTAAAACACAAGTAATTATCGAACAAGAAACCAGAAAAATTATTGCAACAAGTTTTTCACTTGGGAAAAAACATGATTATGCTTTATTTAAAAAATCAAAAATCCCAATTTTAAAAAATACCAAATTAATAGTTGATAGTGGTTATCAAGGAATACAAAAAATTCACAATAATGTTCTAATACCTACAAAGAAAACAAAGAAAAACCATTTAAATAAAGCACAAAAACAACATAATAGACTAGTTTCAAAAATGAGAATTATTATTGAAAATATTTTTGCTATTCTTAAAAAATTTAAAATTATGACAGAAAAATATCGTAATCGTAGAAAAAGATTTAGTTTAAGATTTAATTTAATTGCCTCAATTTATAATTTGCAATTATTAATTTAACATAAAAGATTTATTTAAAATTAAAGAATTTAAATAATAAATTCATTTTTTGTTGTGGCAAAATATTAATTTTTTAGATAAAAGACATAATTAATTAAAATTATATTTTTCTATTACTGTCTTTTTACAAATATTTGTAATTTTTTTAATAGGTTATGCAAGAAGTCTATTATTTGTCTTTTTTTGCTTTTGCAAGATGCTGTAAATAATCAAAATAGTTTTGTAAAATTAATTGAGCTGCTAATTTATCTTTATTCATTTTTCGTTTTTTTCGTGAAACATTAGCAGTTAACATTATTTGATTAGCAGATCGTGATGTTAATCTTTCATCTCATAAAATAATTTCGCAATTAGTTTTTGTTTTTAGTTGCAAAACAAAATCTTCAACCATTATTGTTGTTCTACTTTTAGTTCCATTCATATTTAAGGGATGACCAACAATAATTATATCAAGATTTTCTTGTTTAATAAATTGTAATACTAAATTAATAGCTTGAGAAAAATTATATTCAGGAAAATTAATTGTTGTTTTTGAAAAACTAATAATTCCTTGACCAATAGCTAAACCAATTGTTTTGCTACCCACATCTAAGCCTAAATATTTCATAACGCATCTTCTTGTTTTAATTGTTGTAATAATTCTTGCATTTTTATTTCATTATTAAATCCGCCTAAAGCTAATTGCATATTTCCGCCACCAGAACCTTGACATTGTTTTGTTAAAGATTTAACAATTGTAACGGCACTTAATCCTTCTTTAATTAAAGATTCACTAACAACTACTAATACCGAATTTTTTGTATTAATATTTTTATTAGTAAAAATAATTACTAATTTATTATCTAATAACCGATATTTATCCGCTAATAACTTTAAAGTAGCAATCGCAAGATCATTAAATTGATAAATTAAAATATTATATGTTGGCAATGAAATAATTTCCAGATTTTGATATTGATTAATTTGTTCTTGAATTAGTTTTTGTTCAGCTTTTTTTTCTCATTTTTTAAAAGCAATTTGAAGTTCATAATATAATGCACGCAATTGTTTTCATATATCATTACTAATATTATTCATACTAGTAATGGTATTAAATAGTTGTTCAAGATAACTATCTGCTAATAAATTTTTATTATATTTTGCCAATTTTTCAGCACTTTTTGTTTTTAAATCTTTAATTTGTTCATCATAATAATTATTAATTGTTTGTTTTGATGTTAAAGCTTGAAAACGATAAATACCAGTTCCTTTGGATTCAATACTAGTAATTAATAATTGTTCAATATCACCTGTATATTTAACATGCGTTCCCCCACATAATTCAATAGAATAATTACCAAACTTAACAACACGAACTTTTTTGTCATATTTCTCGTTAAAAAAAGCCATAGCATTCATTTTAATTGCTTCATCATAACTAGTAATATAAATTTCACAACTATCATTTTGTGCAATTCATTTAGTAACTAAATCATTAATAGCTTGTAAATTTTGGGTTGTAATTTCTTTATTGTAAGCAATATCTAGTCGTAAATATTGATAGTTATTAAATGAACCAATTTGCATGGCATCAGCACCTAAAATTTCTCTAATCGCTGAATGCAATAAATGAGTTCCTGAGTGATTTTTCATTCCATAATTACGATGATGATGATTAATAACAGCACAAACAATATCATTAGTTTTTAAAGTACCGTTAACTTGGATCCGATGAATATGTTGCTTATTGGGTGCTAATTTGACATCAATAACTTCACCAAGCATTGTGGCATTACTAATTATTCCTGTATCGTTAGTTTGACCACCTTTTTCAGCATAAAATGGTGTGGCATCAAGTATCACATCAACAATATCATCTTTAACTGATGTTAACATTTCTTCACCATAAAATAAAGCTACGACTTTAGCTTGCGGATTTTCTTCTACTTCGTAACCAATAAAAATGCTAGGGATTTTTAAATCTAATAATAATTTATTTTGCATATCCATCGCTTCAATTTGTTGATTACTTCGTGCATTACGAGCATCTTTTCTTTGTTCTTCTAATAATTCATTATATCTTACTAAATCAATAGTAATTTTTTTTTCACTTGCTAACTCAATAGTTAAATCAATCGGAAAACCATAAGTATCATATAGTTTAAAAGCATTTTCAGCCGTAATTGTTTTTTCTTCAATTAGCATTTCATTAAAATGATTAAGACCTTGTTTTAGATTATTAAAAAACTTTTCTTCTTCCTTTTTAACAGTACTAGTAATAATCTCTTGTTTTGCTTCTAAATGAGGATAATAATCTTTCATCAAATTAACAACAATAATAACTAATTTATATAAAAACGGTTCATTAATATTCAATTTATGACCATAAACCATTGCTCGACGAATTAAACGGCGAATAACATAACCGCGATCTTTATTACTAGTAAAAACACCATCACCAATAGCAAAAGAAATCGCTCTAATATGGTCACTAATAACTTTAAACGCAACATTAATTTTTGTTTGTTCATTAGGTTTTTCAAAAATATTATTTGGAACATAAGAAACTTTAACTAATTTAGTAATGCCTTCAATTATCGGTAAAAATAAATCAGTTTCAAAATTAGTAGGTACTTCTTGGATTATACAAGCTAATCGTTCTAAACCTGCTCCTGTATCAATATTTTTACGAGGTAAATCATGATAATTACCTTGCCCATCATTATTACTGTCTGAAAAAACAATATTTCAAATTTCTAAATAACGATCATTTTCAATATCATCTTGCAATAACTTCAAACCATAGTTTTCTTTATCTCAAGCAATTCCCCGATCATAAAAAATTTCCGTATTTGGACCGCAAGGACCCTGACCCATATCTCAAAAGTTGGTATTACGACTCCCAAAAATAATCCGACTTGAATCTAAACCAATAACTTCTTTTCAAATTTTAATGGTATCAGTATCATCTAGAAAAACAGTAACAATCAGTTTATTAGCATCAATACCTAATCATTGTTTACTAGTTAAAAATTCTCAGGCAAAAACAATAGCCTCTTTTTTAAAATAATCACCAATTGAAAAATTACCTAGCATTTCAAATAAAGTATGATGTCTTGCTGTGTAACCAACATTTTCAATATCATTAGTTCGTAAGGCCTTTTGTGAGTTTACTAATAGTTGATGAGGTGGAGCTTTTCTACCATCAAAATACGGTTTTAAGGCTGCAACGCCAGAATTAATTCATAATAATGAATTGTCATTAACAGGAATTAATGATGCACTAGGTAAAGGATAATGACCATTTTTAATAAAGAAATCAAGAAATTTCTGTCTAATCTCACTAGTTGTTAAGTATTTCATTAATTTATACCCCTTTAATTTAAAATTTATAAAAGCAATTTCTTATTATAAATATCGTTAGCAACTGCTTTAATTGTTGCTATTGTTGGTACCGCAATAATCATTCCTCAAATACCAATAATTGCCCCAAAAATAGAAATTCCCATTAATATTATCACTGGATGTAATTTGGTTACTCGTCCAAAAATTTTTGGATAAACAAACGAATTTTCAATTAATTGAACAATAAATGCACCAACTACAGCAACAATCATTGGTACTCAACTAACTAATTCATTTGTTCCTGATGGTGCTACTAAAGCATCTAATACTCCCGCTAAAGCAATGGGAACCATTCCAATAAATGGTCCCACATAAGGGACAATATTAGCAAAAGTCATAAATAAACCTAATACCGCAAAAGAACTTTTATATGTGGAGCCACCCGCCACATAACCAGCAATAACTATCATAATAGTTGTAAAAGTAAACATATAACTCATATCAATTAATATTCCGCGACCATAACCAAATAAAGATTTTTGTAAAGCATTCGCAATAATTTCTTTGCGTTTAATATTTTTCCCAGGAATTAATTGCGTTTTTAAAAAATTAGTAAATGATTTATCGCCACCTAACAAAAACATTGTAATCATAATCGTAATAAATAAACCATAAAAAATACTAGCTATCGTTCAAAAATAGCGATTAAGAAAAATATTAGTTAAATTGGAGGCTGTTGTATAACCATAAATTGTATTAATAATATCAACTAAAAATGTTGCTGAAAAAAATCATTGTGCTGTGGCGCCAAAACTAAATAGTAACTGATACATTTTCCCTAATTTGTTACCATCAAAAGCAACACCAATTTTTGCATTATTAATTACAACTTCATTTACTATATTTAAATTATTGTCATCTATAGTAATGTTATTTGTTATTAACCCTGCTTTGATTTCAGTATATAAATTTTTAAAATATTCACTAACACTATCTAATGATGGTTGTTTTAAGTAGCGCAAATAATCAACAACAAATTTATTAGTTGAATCCAAATAAATACCATAGTCATTGCGTAATTTTGTTAATAAAATTTCCCAAGCACCTTTATTAGTATCAAGTGCTTTACTTTTAATTTGACTTAATATATCTTGTCAATTATCTTTTATTGGTTTTCAATCAACATTAGTTTGTAATCGTCATTGTTCAGTTTCTGTATCATAAGCAAAACCAAAAATATGTGATAAAAGTGATTTATTTTGATCAACTCCTGTACCTTTTCAATTATCTAATCTTTCTTTAATAACTGTACTATCCCCTAAAAACTGACTAATAAAACTTACAAATTGGTCAATAAATAATCAAAGCAAAAAAACAATAATAAAAATACCAATAATTAGAGAAATAAAAAAAGTTAAATATTTTGCCACAGTTTTGTTAAACTTTAATTTAATCAAACGATAAATTAATGGATTGAGAACTCAAATCACAGCTAATGCTAATCCCAAGGGAATAAAGGCTAAAATAACATTAAGAATAATTTGATCAGCACCCGTAAGTTTTAATAATAAAAGAACTACTAAACAAATTAAAATTATAAATAATCATCTTGTTCATTTGTGGTCAAAACTAATAGTAAATTTGGAAGAATTACCTTTTCTGTTACCATTATTGGTTTTTATTTCAATGTTTTTAGTATCTGTTCTTTCCATTTTACAAATCGTTCCTTAAAATATTTTAAAAAATAAATTTACAATTAAAATTATATCATAAGAAATTAAATTTATTAAGAATACCTAAATGGTCGTTATGTAAAAAATTATTTGTTTTAATAATTAATATTTGATAATATAACTACATAAGATTACTTTAGATTTTTCTATTAAATTTACTAAAAAACAAAGAAAGGTTAATTTAGGATGCCAAAATTTTTGCAGTTTTTCTTCATACCTATTATTATTTCAATAAATTCAAATAACTTCAATAAATTAATAAATAAAAGTGTAGAAACCATATACATATGACAAGATTTTGGTTTTTACAAACTTGCTGTTAATTAATAGACTTCTTGCGATACCTTTTTTATTAAAATATTCTTATAAAATATAATTTATGAGGATATCAAAATATGAACAATAATAAATTTAATACTCTTAATGATAAAGAATGGTTAAGATTAACAGGAATAAAAAAATCCACTTTTAATAAAATGTTAGATATTTTACAAGTAGCTGAAATAGAAAAATTTAAAAAAGGTGGTAAAACTAATAAATTATCACTAGAAAATAGATTATTGATGACTTTATCATATTGACGAGAATATCAGACTTATTTTCATCTTGGTAAAAATTTCGGAATTAGTGAAGCTAATTGTTATCGGAATATCAAGTGAATTGAAGATATTTTAATAGACTTCTTGCATAACCTATTAAAAAAATTACAAATATTTGTAAAAAGACAGTAATAGAAAAATATAATTTTAATTAATTATGTCTTTTATCTAAAAAATTAATATTTTGCCACAACAAAAAATGAATTTATTATTTAAATTCTTTAATTTTAAATAAATCTTTTATGTTAAATTAATAATTGCAAATTATAAATTGAGGCAATTAAATTAAATCTTAAACCAAATCTTTTTCTACGATTACGATATCTTTCTGTCATAATTTTAAATTTTTTAAGAATAGCAAAAATATTTTCAATAATAATTCTCATTTTTGAAACTAGTCTATTATGTTGTTTTTGTGCTTTATTTAAATGGTTTTTCTTTGTTTTCTTTGTAGGTATTAGAACATTATTGTGAATTTTTTGTATTCCTTGATAACCACTATCAACTATTAATTTGGTATTTTTTAAAATTGGGATTTTTGATTCTTTAAATAAAGCATAATCATGTTTTTTCCCAAGTGAAAAACTTGTTGCAATAATTTTTCTGGTTTCTTGTTCGATAATTACTTGTGTTTTAATGGTGTGTTTTTTCTTTTTACCAGAATAAGATTGTTTTTGTCTTTTTTTGGGCGTTGGATTGGAGTTTCGGTAGCATCAATAATAATAGTTTTATCATTAAAATAATCATTTATTAGTGCTTTTTTACCAGCAAGTTGTTGAAAATCAGAGTTTTTAATTAAAATATCTTCAATTCACTTGATATTGCGATAACAATTAGCTTCACTAATTCCGAAATTTTTACCAAGATGAAAATAAGTCTGATATTCTCGTCAATATGATAAAGTCATCAATAATCTATTTTCTAGTGATAATTTATTAGTTTTACCACCTTTTTTAAATTTTTCTATTTCAGCTACTTGTAAAATATCTAACATTTTATTAAAAGTGGATTTTTTTATTCCTGTTAATCTTAACCATTCTTTATCATTAAGAGTATTAGACTTCTTGCATAACCTATTAAAAAAATTACAAATATTTGTAAAAAGACAGTAATAGAAAAATATAATTTTAATTAATTATGTCTTTTATCTAAAAAATTAATATTTTGCCACAACAAAAAATGAATTTATTATTTAAATTCTTTAATTTTAAATAAATCTTTTATGTTAAATTAATAATTGCAAATTATAAATTGAGGCAATTAAATTAAATCTTAAACCAAATCTTTTTCTACGATTACGATATTTTTCTGTCATAATTTTAAATTTTTTAAGAATAGCAAAAATATTTTCAATAATAATTCTCATTTTTGAAACTAGTCTATTATGTTGTTTTTGTGCTTTATTTAAATGGTTTTTCTTTGTTTTCTTTGTAGGTATTAGAACATTATTGTGAATTTTTTGTATTCCTTGATAACCACTATCAACTATTAATTTGGTATTTTTTAAAATTGGGATTTTTGATTCTTTAAATAGACTTCTTGCATAACCTATTAAAAAAATTACAAATATTTGTAAAAAGACAGTAATAGAAAAATATAATTTTAATTAATTATGTCTTTTATCTAAAAAATTAATATTTTGCCACAACAAAAAATGAATTTATTATTTAAATTCTTTAATTTTAAATAAATCTTTTATGTTAAATTAATAATTGCAAATTATAAATTGAGGCAATTAAATTAAATCTTAAACCAAATCTTTTTCTACGATTACGATATTTTTCTGTCATAATTTTAAATTTTTTAAGAATAGCAAAAATATTTTCAATAATAATTCTCATTTTTGAAACTAGTCTATTATGTTGTTTTTGTGCTTTATTTAAATGGTTTTTCTTTGTTTTCTTTGTAGGTATTAGAACATTATTGTGAATTTTTTGTATTCCTTGATAACCACTATCAACTATTAATTTGGTATTTTTTAAAATTGGGATTTTTGATTCTTTAAATAAAGCATAATCATGTTTTTTCCCAAGTGAAAAACTTGTTGCAATAATTTTTCTGGTTTCTTGTTCGATAATTACTTGTGTTTTAATGGTGTGTTTTTTCTTTTTACCAGAATAAGATTGTTTTTGTCTTTTTTTGGGCGTTGGATTGGAGTTTCGGTAGCATCAATAATAATAGTTTTATCATTAAAATAATCATTTATTAGTGCTTTTTTACCAGCAAGTTGTTGAAAATCAGAGTTTTTAATTAAAATATCTTCAATTCACTTGATATTGCGATAACAATTAGCTTCACTAATTCCGAAATTTTTACCAAGATGAAAATAAGTCTGATATTCTCGTCAATATGATAAAGTCATCAATAATCTATTTTCTAGTGATAATTTATTAGTTTTACCACCTTTTTTAAATTTTTCTATTTCAGCTACTTGTAAAATATCTAACATTTTATTAAAAGTGGATTTTTTTATTCCTGTTAATCTTAACCATTCTTTATCATTAAGAGTATTAAATTTATTATTGTTCATATTTTGATATCCTCATAAATTATATTTTATAAGAATATTTTAATAAAAAAGGTATCGCAAGAAGTCTAATAAAAAAATAATCAATCACTTGATTATTTTTTAAAATTTTATTTACAATAACTAACTAGTAATTTTATTGTTCCCGTAATTGTTAATTGCATTATTTTATCATCTAAAATTATTGCTGATTCACCCATTTTAAAAGGTTCATCATTAATTGTTCCCGCCCCATTAACAACTGTTAATTGTAATCACTTAGTTTCATTAAAATCATAAGTTGTTGGCAATGAATTATTAATTAAATATAATGAAAAATATTCATTATTAACTAATAATCCATTTTCACGATGAATAACATCTAAGTTAGTATCAGGAACAGTAATTGTTGCTAAACTATCTTTTAAATGTAATGTTCGTAAATTTCCTTCGTCGTCTTTACGATCAAAATCATAAAGACGATAAGTAATGTCAGAAGATTGTTGTAATTCAAAAATTGTAACTTCGGGGGTTATCGCATGAACTTTACCAGGCGGAACATATAAAAAATCTCCGGGAACGATGGTAACTTCTTTTAAAAAATGCTTTCATTGCTTTTCATTAATCATTGTTGCTAATTGTTGATTATCCTTAGCGTTATGACCATAAATAATCTTAGCATCTTTGGGACAATCAAGAATATATCAACACTCTGCTTTTCCTAGACTTTGATGATGAGCTTTAGCATATTCATCATTGGGATGAACTTGAACACTTAAATAATCATCACTAGTAATAATCTTACTTAATAATGGAAATTCATTATAAGTTAAATTAAATAAATTCTTATTTCTTTCATAAAACTCTTTTAATGTTAGTCCTTGAAATGAACCGCTTATAATAGCAGTAGGATTTGAATCTAAAGCACTAATTACTCAAGCTTCCCCCATATTTGTTTCATTATTAATATCATATCCTCAATTTTGAAGGCGATGAGAACCTCATATTTTTTTAAGAAATTGCGGTTTTAATTTTAAAATTTGTGACATTAATTATTTCCCTCTTTTAAATCAAGTAGTATATTTCATAAAATTATATTTTTTTAAATTTAATTCATTATTTTTTATCATTAGTAATAGTCCATATGAAAAGCAAGTTATTAAGGTTCCAACAGCAATGATAATTAAGAAAATTGCTGTTTGTGCCCCATATGGAACGGCGCCAAGGAATGCCATAATTGGTCCTCCATGTTGGGCATAATTTTGAATTGAAAAGATTCCCGCTAATCCACCAGCAATTGATGAACCAATAACATTAGCAATAATAGCTCGTTTAGGATCCTTAATTGCAAAGGGAATCGCACCTTCAGATATGCCAATTGTTCCCATAATTAATGAGGCAATTCCTGCTTGTCGACTTTCAGCATCAAAATATTTACGAAAAATTATTGTACTTAAACCCATTCCAAGCGGTGCTACGGGAATAGCGGCTGCTATTGTCCCCATTGGTTGATAAATTTTCATTGTAACTAATGTACTAGCAGTAAAGAAAGCAACTTTATTAATTGGACCACCAATGTCAAATCCTGCCATTGCTCCAATTAATAATCCCATTGCAAAGGCAATTCCTAAGCCAATATTTTGATTACCATAAACTCAGGATAAACCATATTGCACTCAAGTCATAACATAAGAAATTGGGGCACCAATAACAAAAATAAATGTTAAAGATAACAATCCTCCAACCAAAATAGGAATAACAAAAATTGGAATGGCTGCTGATAGTGCTTGTGGTACTTTTCACGAATTAATTCATTTTACTAAATATCCTGCTACTAATCCAGCGATTAATGCACCAACAAAACCCATTGGTACCATATCAATTGGTTTATTTGTAACCGAGTCAATAATATTTACTTTAAAAAACTTAAAAAAATTATTTCCCTCGTTTCCTATTAAGGATGCTACCATTGCTGGCACTAAAGCAGCTCTACCCGCAATTGAATAAGCAATAAAACCACCTAAAATAGGAATCATTAAATACATGGCACTAGCCCCAATAATATTTAAATATTTTAAAAATTCAATATCATCAGGGGTAGCATTATTGTTTCCTGTAATAATTTTTGCTAAGCTAATAGATAGTGCAACTAAAATCCCACCCAAAATAACAAAAGGTACCATATAACTAACACCCGTCATAAAGTGTTTTAAAATAGAACTATTATTTTGTTTATTTTTAGTACTAAAATTAATTGCAGATAATACTTTATTATTATTTAAAGCATCAATTAATAATTGTTCAGGATTTTTAATTGCTTGACTTACTTTAACTTGTAAAATTTTTTTATTAGCAAAACGACTTAAATCAATGCCAATATCAGATGCAATTAAAATTGCATCAGCATTAGCAATATCTTCATTAGTAAATGAATTTTTAACTCCCGCTGCTCCATGAGTTTCCACATTAATGCCATAATCTAACTTCTTTGCTGCTTGTTTTAATTTGTCAGCAGCAATATAAGTATGAGCAACACCAACTGGACAAGCAGTAATAGCTAAAATATTTGTTGATTTGGTTACTATCTTTGGTTCGTTAGTTTCTTCACAAAACAAAGCGTTAATAATTTCTTCTTTACTAAGACTACTTGTTAAAATTTCTTTAACTTTTTCATCCAATAATCTTTGAGCAATGGAACTTAAAATATTTAAGTGTAAATCACTAGCTTGAATTTTAGGAACAAGTAAAACAATTGCCATTTGTACAGGTTGATCATCAATTGCTTTTCAATCCATTTTTTGTTTAAAACGCAAAAACATTACTGTTGGTTTTTTAATGACATCATCTTGGGCATGCGGAATAGCTAAACCTGCACCCATTCCCGTTGATGTTAAAGCTTCTCTTGTTTTTAGTGCTGTAATTAAAATAGTATCATCTTGACTGTTAATAATATTACTTTTAACAGCTAAACGAGCAATTTCATTAAAAACGTCATCTTGACTATTAACATCAAGATTAAAAACAATATTGTTTAATTTTAATAAGTTTGTATTCATTTTTTTATTACCTTTACTATATCTTTATATACTAATACTATCATATTTTTAGAATTTTAAATAATATTATTTTAATGTGAAAATTTATTGTATTGTTATATCATTTAATTCATTAGACTTCTTGCGATACCTTTTTTATTAAAATATTCTTATAAAATATAATTTATGAGGATATCAAAATATGAACAATAATAATTTTAATACTCTTAATGATAAAGAATGGTTAAGATTAACAGGAATAAAAAAATCCACTTTTAATAAAATGTTAGATATTTTACAAGTAGCTGAAATAGAAAAATTTAAAAAAGGTGGTAAAACTAATAAATTATCACTAGAAAATAGATTATTGATGACTTTATCATATTGACGAGAATATCAGACTTATTTTCATCTTGGTAAAAATTTCGGAATTAGTGAAGCTAATTGTTATCGGAATATCAAGTGAATTGAAGATATTTTAATTAAAAACTCTGATTTTCAACAACTTGCTGGTAAAAAAGCACTAATAAATGATTATTTTAATGATAAAACTATTATTATTGATGCTACCGAAACTCCAATCCAACGCCCAAAAAAAGACAAAAACAATCTTATTCTGGTAAAAAGAAAAAACACACCATTAAAACACAAGTAATTATCGAACAAGAAACCAGAAAAATTATTGCAACAAGTTTTTCACTTGGGAAAAAACATGATTATGCTTTATTAGACTTCTTGCATAACCTATTAAAAAAATTACAAATACTTGTAAAAAGACAGTAATAGAAAAATATAATTTTAATTAATTATGTCTTTTATCTAAAAAATTAATATTTTGCCACAACAAAAAATGAATTTATTATTTAAATTCTTTAATTTTAAATAAATCTTTTATGTTAAATTAATAATTGCAAATTATAAATTGAGGCAATTAAATTAAATCTTAAACCAAATCTTTTTCTACGATTACGATATTTTTCTGTCATAATTTTAAATTTTTTAAGAATAGCAAAAATATTTTCAATAATAATTCTCATTTTTGAAACTAGTCTATTATGTTGTTTTTGTGATTTATTTAAATGGTTTTTCTTTGTTTTCTTTGTAGGTATTAGAACATTATTGTGAATTTTTTGTATTCCTTGATAACCACTATCAACTATTAATTTGGTATTTTTTAAAATTGGGATTTTTGATTCTTTAAATAAAGCATAATCATGTTTTTTCCCAAGTGAAAAACTTGTTGCAATAATTTTTCTGGTTTCTTGTTCGATAATTACTTGTGTTTTAATGGTGTGTTTTTTCTTTTTACCAGAATAAGATTGTTTTTGTCTTTTTTTGGGCGTTGGATTGGAGTTTCGGTAGCATCAATAATAATAGTTTTATCATTAAAATAATCATTTATTAGTGCTTTTTTACCAGCAAGTTGTTGAAAATCAGAGTTTTTAATTAAAATATCTTCAATTCACTTGATATTCCGATAACAATTAGCTTCACTAATTCCGAAATTTTTACCAAGATGAAAATAAGTCTGATATTCTCGTCAATATGATAAAGTCATCAATAATCTATTTTCTAGTGATAATTTATTAGTTTTACCACCTTTTTTAAATTTTTCTATTTCAGCTACTTGTAAAATATCTAACATTTTATTAAAAGTGGATTTTTTTATTCCTGTTAATCTTAACCATTCTTTATCATTAAGAGTATTAAATTTATTATTGTTCATATTTTGATATCCTCATAAATTATATTTTATAAGAATATTTTAATAAAAAAGGTATCGCAAGAAGTCTAATGAAAGAAGAAACTGATTAGTTTTTAAAGAAATCGTTAATACCGCATGAATTAAACCTAATCCCATACCAATAACAAATGCTAAAAAAAACCTAAAAAACAAATATTATCACCAAGAAATAAATATTGTTTAATCACAATTGCATACGATAACCCCCCTAAAATCATTACGCCATCAACACCAAAATTTAAAATCCCTGCTTTTTGCATTATTAAACATCCCATAGCTGCGAATAGTAATGGTGCTGATAATGATAAACTACTAATAAAAATATTAACAATATTCATAATTATCGTCGCCCCTTATTAATTATCTTAGTTGCATCATTAACATCAGGTCGTTGGTTTACGAACGCCTCCCGCATTCTAAAATTAATTAAAAACTTCGGTTCTTGTTTTCATAAAATAATATAGCTTACTAAAACAGAAACGGTAATACAAAATGAAAAAATAATATCAATGATTTCATAATCAAATGATGTCAACGAAAGAAATTGAGTTTGCGAACGAATTAAACCAACTAAAATACTAAGCAACAAGACGCCAATACGCGAATTAAATGCTCATAAAGGAATCAACAAATTATCAAATTCTTGTAACATTGTTGAACTTAATGTTCCTAATTTATTTAAATTAGCAACAAAATAAGTATAGCCTGCAATTCCAGCAATTGCTCCAGAAATTGTGATAATAATTAATTGCTTAGCATTAGGATTTAATCTTGCATATTGCGCTGCCTCAGCATTAGCAACCGTTAATTCTAAACGAAAACCAAACACACGACGATCTAATAAAATCGTTACAAAACCATAAATAAACAAAGCAATAAAAATTGTAATGGAAAAATAAACCGTCATACTTAATTTAATTATTAAAGAAGCATTATTATTAATAATACCATCATTATATTGACTTCATTCTGGTAAATGATAATAAATATTAAAAGCAATAATATTAAGCAACAAAGTTGATGCCATTTCATTAATCTTAAAATAAGTTTTAAAAAAACCAGCAATGAGAGCATACAATGCCCCCGCAATAATTGATACTAAAATTAATAATATTGTTGTAAATTTAGTAGTAATACCAATAGAACTTAATAATCGTGAAGTAATAAATGTGATTGTTGCCCCAATAATCATTTGCCCAATAACTCCAAGATTATAAATTCGAAACCGAAATGCTACTAGCGAAGCTAATGATGCTAATAGCAAATATGAAAATGAATTTACAAAATTATGAAAATGATTAATATCATTAAAAGGCATTAAAAATAATGTATCATATGCTTTCAAAGAACTAACTTTAAAAAGCGTAAAAATTATTGCCGATAAAACAAAAAGCAAAACTACTGTTAATGAAACCACCGTTACTGCTTTTAATTTTTTGTTAGTTCAAAAATTTCTTATAATATTCATTTTTAACCACCCGTAATCCTTATTTTAATTGTCGCTATTACTTGCACAATTTTATCTTTAAATATTAGACTTCTTGCGATACCTTTTTTATTAAAATATTCTTATAAAATATAATTTATGAGGATATCAAAATATGAAAAATAATAAATTTAATACTCTTAATGATAAAGAATGGTTAAGATTAACAGGAATAAAAAAATCCACTTTTAATAAAATGTTAGATATTTTACAAGTAGCTGAAATAGAAAAATTTAAAAAAGTTGGTAAAACTAATAAATTATCACTAGAAAATAGATTATTGATGACTTTATCATATTGACGAGAATATCAGACTTATTTTCATCTTGGTAAAAATTTCGGAATTAGTGAAGCTAATTGTTATCGCAATATCAAGTGAATTGAAGATATTTTAATTAAAAACTCTGATTTTCAACAACTTGCTGGTAAAAAAGCACTAATAAATGATTATTTTAATGATAAAACTATTATTATACTTCTTGCATAACCTATTAAAAAATTACAAATATTTGTAAAAAGACAGTAATAGAAAAATATAATTTTAATTAATTATGTCTTTTATCTAAAAAATTAATATTTTGCCACAACAAAAAATGAATTTATTATTTAAATTCTTTAATTTTAAATAAATCTTTTATGTTAAATTAATAATTGCAAATTATAAATTGAGGCAATTAAATTAAATCTTAAACCAAATCTTTTTCTACGATTACGATATTTTTCTGTCATAATTTTAAATTTTTTAAGAATAGCAAAAATATTTTCAATAATAATTCTCATTTTTGAAACTAGTCTATTATGTTGTTTTTGTGCTTTATTTAAATGGTTTTTCTTTGTTTTCTTTGTAGGTATTAGAACATTATTGTGAATTTTTTGTATTCCTTGATAACCACTATCAACTATTAATTTGGTATTTTTTAAAATTGAGATTTTTGATTCTTTAAATAAAGCATAATCATGTTTTTTCCCAAGTGAAAAACTTGTTGCAATAATTTTTCTGGTTTCTTGTTCGATAATTACTTGTGTTTTAATGGTGTGTTGTTTCTTTTTACCAGAATAAGATTGTTTTTGTCTTTTTTTGGGCGTTGGATTGGAGTTTCGGTAGCATCAATAATAATAGTTTTATCATTAAAATAATCATTTATTAGTGCTTTTTTACCAGCAAGTTGTTGAAAATCAGAGTTTTTAATTAAAATATCTTCAATTCACTTGATATTGCGATAACAATTAGCTTCACTAATTCCGAAATTTTTACCAAGATGAAAATAAGTCTGATATTCTCGTCAATATGATAAAGTCATCAATAATCTATTTTCTAGTGAAAATTTATTAGTTTTACCACCTTTTTTAAATTTTTCTATTTCAGCTACTTGTAAAATATCTAACATTTTATTAAAAGTGGATTTTTTTATTCCTGTTAATCTTAACCATTCTTTATCATTAAGAGTATTAAATTTATTATTTTTCATATTTTGATATCCTCATAAATTATATTTTATAAGAATATTTTAATAAAAAAGGTATCGCAAGAAGTCTAATGAATAATGATTTGACACTGCTTTAGCAAATTCTTTACTTCGTGTTGAAAAAATTACTGTAATTTTATCTTTAATAAAAGATTTAAAAATTGGTAAAAACTCCTCTTCTTGTTCCAAAGGTAAACCAACTGTTGGCTCATCTAAAACTAAAATTCGTGGTTTTTGGTACAAAGCTCTTAGTAATGCCACCTTTCTTTGTTCTGATAATGAAAGAATCCCAAACTGTTTATTTAAATCAACATAAATTTTATACTTCCGCATTAATTTTTCAATTTTAGCTTCAGTTTTTCCTCAATTAATAAATATTTTCAAAAATTGTGGTTCATTTCCCAAAACTATATTTTGACGAACACTAAAATCAGGAATAAAGTAAGTATCTTGTCCAGCATAACTAATTTGATAGTTAGGAGTAAAAAATTGTCCAATGCGTTTATTAGCAACTTTAATCACACCATTAGTAGGATTTTCCAAACCAGCTAATAAACGCACACAAGTTGTTTTACCAGCCCCATTATCACCAACTAAGGCATGAATTTCACCAGAATTTACCTTTAAAGTAATATTATTTAAAACTAAATTATCTTGATATTGTTTATAAACATTATTAAATTCAATTAAAGGTGATGACATTAGCTAGTTCCTTCTTTACAAAAATGTTGTGATAATGGAGCATTAATAACATTACATTGCAAAGGCTTTCACACAAATTTATTATTATCAAATTGTTGATGAGAAAATTTAATATCTTGGACATCAACAATAATATCACTAACGAAAATTCAATCAGTTAATAACTGTGGTTTTATTTCCTCAGAATGATAAATTTTAGATAATATACCTGTAAAATTACGATTAATACTAGCAAGTAAATAATTTTTGGATTTAATATGATATTTTTCTTTATTCATAATATCAACACTAACAAAATAATGTTTTTTTAAATTATCATTATTATCAATAAAAGATTTTACTAAATTATTACTATATAATAACAACGGATCAAAAATTAAACTAACTTGATGATTTTCTAATAATGCTTTTGCAGTATTATACATATTATTACGATTCCAATCAGAGCTAATTAAAGGATCACGATTATCAATTGATGTTTGCCAATCAACAAAATTAAACTCATAACCACCACCATCTTGCTTACTATCAATTTGCGCTTGATATAGTCCTTGTTGAAACCCAAAAGTTAATCGTTGTGCTAATTGATCATTTAAATATTCAACAGCACTAACTTGAATTTTATTATCAATAATTACAAAATCTTGATAATTTTTTAACATATAAATCCCTGATTGATATCCTAAATTATAACCCATTGTCAAAACATCAAATTTAATTTCAAATAAATTAACAATTTTATTACTAACAGAATTATGAACGTAATCATAATCTATGGTAATAATTTTATTACCCGTAGCAACCGACTTTTCTAACTCTTTTGTTAAACTAGGAATATTATTAGCAAAATTATGATTTAAAGCAATAAAATATTTTGTTTTATTTTTAGTATGCGTATTCAACATATTTTGTCAAAATAACAATTGCGTCGTCTTATCAGCAAAATTATCAATAATCCAATAATTATCTAAAATATCAATTGATGAATTATAAAAATTTTTTGTTGTTGCATTATCATAAATACTTAATGGATGATTAGCAAAAATAACTGCTTGATCAGTAACAGAACGACTACAACCAAAAATGGGAAGAGCAAAGATACTAGCAATATTAATACTATTTATTAATTTAAAGATTTTATCCACTTTATTCCCACCTTAACAAACTAATTATTAACTAGTTTGTGGATATTTTTTTCGTAAATGAAATAACAATGATACAATATCGGCGGGATTAAATCCCGAAATTCGTGAAGCTTGAGCGACTGTTAGCGGTTGAACTAACTTTAATTTTTCTTTGGCTTCAATAGCAATATTAGCAACAAAATCATAGTTAATATCTTGCGGAATTTGTTTTTTTTCTAATTTAATTTTTCGCATAATTTGCTTTTGATGACGAATTAAATAACCACTAAATTTATTTTTAATTTCACAATTAGTTTTTTGATTTTGATTTAATAAACTAATACTAGTAACATAAGGTAATAAAAAATTTAATGATATTTCTGGTCGTTTTAGTAAATCTCACGCACTAATACCAGCAGTTAACAATGAAAAATTACTTTCTTGTAATGCCTTTTGAATTGTTGAATTAGGTGTAAATCGTGTTACTCTTAATTCATTTTCAACAATATTTTGTAATTGACATTGCTTTTGATATTCATCTCACTCTACCCTACTTACTAAACCAATATCATAAGCATATTGTTTTAAACGATCTTCAGCATTATCATTTCTTAAAAAAATCCGATGTTCAGCTCGTGAAGTTAATAACCGATAAGGTTCTGATACTCCTTTAGTAACTAAGTCATCAATTAAAAAACGCCAATATACGCTTCATCTCTTCTTAAAATAAATGGTTCCTTATTCACTAATTGACAATGAACATTAATCGCTGCCATTAATCCTTGACAAGCAGCTTCTTCATAACCACTAGTACCATTAATTTGTCCAGCACTAAATAAATTTTTAATTATTTTGGTTTCTAAGGTTGTTTTTAGTTGTAAAGGATCAATAGCATCATATTCAATGGCATAAGCTCATTTAAGAACTTGAACATTTTCTAATCCCGGCAAAGTTCTTAACATCCGATCTTGAATATCAATCGGCATTGATGTAGAAAATCCTTGAACATAAATTGTTTCTAAAGCAACTGATTCTGGTTCTAAAAAAATTTGATGTCGTAATTTATCAGCAAATCTAACAACCTTATCTTCAATACTTGGACAATATCTTGGTCCAACACTAGTGGGGATAGCACGACACATTGCTGATGCCTTTAAATTTTCATTAATAATTTTATGAGTGTTTTCATTAGTATAAATAAGTCAGCAAGGAACTTGTTTTTTTAAAGGAACAAACTCTTTTGTAGAAAAAGAAAATGCTAATGGTAAATCAGTTCCTAATTCTAATTGCATTTTACTGTAATCAATACTATCTTTATGAACTCGTGGTGGTGTTCCCGTTTTTAAGCGAATAACTTTAAATCCTAATTGTGCTAATTGTTTTGATATTCCATAAGAACCTTTTTGTCCATCAGGACCTTCCTGTTTAACACTAGACCCTTGTAAAACTTTAGCTTCCATATAAGTACCTGTTGTTAAAATAACTTTTTTAGCTTTAATTATTGTACCGTCATTTAAAATGATACCCTTAACAGTATGATTTTCTATTAAAAACTCATTTACCATTGCTGATAGTACCGTTAAATTATCTTGTTGCCTAATAACATCATACATATATTTACTATATGCAATCTTATCCGATTGCGTTCTTAATGATCACACTGCTGGTCCGCGTGAACTATTTAATAGTTTCATTTGTAATGCTGTTTTATCCGCAGCTTTAGCCATCTCACCACCCAAAGCATCAATTTCTCTAACAACAATTCCCTTAGCAGGACCACCAATTGATGGATTACAAGGCATACTCCCAATCTTTGTCGGATCAAGAGTAACCATCAATGTCTTATGTTTCAATCGTGCACAAGCTAAAGCTGCTTCCACCCCAGCGTGTCCACCGCCAATAATAATTACATCATATGCCATTTAAATTACCTACTTTAATACCTTTTAATTTATTTCCCTTAAATTATATCTTATTTACTTCCCAAATAAAAACAAGACTTTTTTATAGGTCGCGTTTAGTTTTCTTAAGTATTGCTTTTAAGAAGTAAAACAATCAGCTAATTATATTATTTAATTACTAAACTAACCTGCCTTTCCCTATTATTGTCATTTTTATTCATTACCATTTTATCATATTATTGAATTTTTACACAATAAAAAATTATTAGACTTCTTGCGATACCTTTTTTATTAAAATATTCTTATAAAATATAATTTATGAGGATATCAAAATATGAACAATAATAAATTTAATACTCTTAATGATAAAGAATGGTTAAGATTAACAGGAATAAAAAAATCCAATTTTAATAAAATGTTAGATATTTTACAAGTAGCTGAAATAGAAAAATTTAAAAAAGGTATCGCAAGAAGTCTATTATATAAAAAATATCTTAAAAAGTCAAATATTCCCCTACTCTAGCGGTTTTTAATTACTTTTCTTTTCGTTCATATATTTTATTATTTATATAACAATAAAAGATATTAACAACAACAAATAAAATCAAAATAATGATACTAGCAATAATAACTAAGACAACTAACAATCAATTTGCAACATCTAATTTAGGTAAATAAGGGAAATACAATAAAGTTGTTTTATCATCTAATACTCCCATATACAAGCGAAGAATAATATATAAAAAGTAAAATAATGGATAAAGAAAGTTAATTCATAATTTTTTCTTTAAATATTCTTTAATAACAATTGGTTTTTCACCAATATGAAAACACATATAGCAAATTACTAATAATGGAACAATTAAATGCTGACTCATATTTTCAAATCAAGTAATTGGTGTCATTGTTGTTGTCGCAAAAGGGAGCATCATTGTCATATATGTTATAAAAGTAATAGAAATATATAATGAGATGACAATTAAACCACCTTGTCTTAAAATTAGTGGTTTATCACTTTTAAAATGATAAATTGCTGCCAATAAAAATCACACAAAAACAATAATATTACTTTGAATTGTAAAATAACTAAAATATTGACCTTGAAAACCCGTATAAGAAAAAGGTTCATCAATACTTCTCATTCAAGTTTTAGTTATTAAATGTTCAATATAACCAAAAATTAAAACTGATAATGTAAAAACTGCAATTACGATTTCATAAATGATGCTTCATTTATTAGAATCTTTAATAATTTTCATAAAATATCCTCCTTTAAATTAAAAATAATTAACTATTATTTATTCGCGGAAATAATATTTGTTTCAAATTAATTTGAACATTATCTAAGTCTTGAAAATTAGTTAAATTTGTAAAATTTAACTGTTCATAATTAATATTTAATTGTTGAAAAATAACAATGCTTTTCGTTACTAAAACAGGTTGTAATAAATACGCACTTACTTTTAAAACTTGTAATAAATTATTAATAACTTTATTTAAATTAACATCATGATTAGTAAATAATATTCAAGGAGTTCTTTCTTCAATATACTTATTAGTATAATGTAATAATTCAATTACTGCTTTAACAGCATCATTAATTAAATATTGATCCATTTTTGCTTCATAACTTTCAATTGTTAAATGAATGTGTTGTTCTAATGCCTTATCTAAATCATTAGTACTAGGAACATACTGCGGAATAACATTATTAAAATATTTTTCGGTCATTGTCATTGTTCTTGATAATAAATTACCTAAATTATTAACTAAATTACTATTATAAGAATCAATTAATAATTGTAAGCTATAATTACTATCTCTGGTAATATGTAAATCATTAACAAGAAAAAATCGTAAAGCGTCACTACCATACTCATTAATTAATTGTAATGGATTAATACTATTATCTTTTGATTTTGACATTTTATCATCATTCATTGTGATTCACGAATGACTAATTAGTTTATTAGGTAAACGAATATTTAATGCCATTAATAGGATTGGTCAGTAAATAGCATGAAATCTAGTAATTTCTTTACCTAAAAATTGCACAATTTCACTATTTTCGCCTCAATATTTATTAAATTCACTATTATCTGATGAAAGATAACCTAATGAACTTAAATAATTGCTTAAAGCATCAATTCAAACATAAATTATATGTTTGGAATTTTCTTTAACCGGAATCCCTCAATTAAAACTTGTTCTTGTAACACTTAAATCTTGAAGTCCCGGACTTAAAAAATTATTAATCATTTCATTCATTCGTGATTCGGGATAAATAAAGTCAGGATGTTGATGATAATAAGCTAACAATTGTTCTTGATACTTTGAAACTTTAAAAAAATAACTTTCTTCTTGTAAAAACTTTAATTGTTGATTACATAATAAATGCAACTTATCACGAGAAATTTGTGATTTAGTAACAAATTCTTCACAAGCAATACAATATCAGCCTTCATATTGATCTAAGTAAATATCTTCTTGGGCTAATAACTGATTAAAGATTTTTTCAACAACAATAGTATGTTCTTGACTACTAGTTCTAATAAATTTAGAATAATCAATGTGTAAGGCTGTTCATAAATCTTTAAACTTATTAACAATACCATCAACAAATTCTTGAGGAGTAATATTTGCTAATTGTGCCGCTTTAGCAATTTTTTGTCCGTGTTCATCACTACCAGTAGTAAAAAATACTTCATAACCTTGTTGTTTCTTATAACGCGCTAAAACATCACTTAAAACTGTTGTATACGCGTGTCCTAAGTGCAATTCATTATTCGGATAATATATTGGCGTCGAAACATAAAAATATTTTGGTTGCATAACTTCATCCTTTATCAAATTATTTATATTATATATTATATTACATCATTTCTTTATATAATTAAATTATAAATACCCTAAGGATGACTAATATGGAAGTAAAAATGAAAGGAAAACCTTTACAATTAATTAAAGAACCAATTAAAATTGGTGAAACTCTTGATTTTATCGCCACTAATCTTAATATGTCAGACTTTAAAATAACTGACATCGTCAATAAAAAGAAAGTAATCTCAGTTGTCCCTAGTGTTGATACTAGCACTTGTTTAACCCAAACTAAACATATGAACGAAAATATTAGTAAACTAGAAAATATGCAACTAATTACAATTTCAAGAGACCTACCCTTCGCCCAAAATAAAGCTTGTGAAAGTTTTAAAGACAATAACCACATCCTTATATCTGATTACAAATACCGTGATTTCGGCATTAAAACTGGTTTAGTAATCCAAAAACTAGAACTTCTAGCAAGAACCTTGTTAGTATTAGATGAAAATAACATAGTTATCTACATTGATATTAACGAAGAAACATCAGTGGAACCAAATTACGCTAAACTATGAGACTTTTTAAACAAATAATCACATATATTAAAAACACACTTTATACAAAGTGTGTTTTATTTATTTTATTATTAACTTATATAAGTTTTATATATGTGAAAGTCCTTTTAAATATAAACTTAATGAAACTTCATCTAAACTACCAACTTTAACAGTTAAATCAAGATCTGTTTCACCAAAAAAAGAAGTTAATTTATTATTTTTTGAAATTGGTGTTCCATCCTCAATAATTACTTGATCATAGTTTATTTTTCCCAAATATTTTTGTAATTGTTCTTTTAAAAGAGCAATAGCTTCGCTCCTTGAGTTTGTAAGTTCCTTCAAACCTCAGTTATAGCGAATTTTTAAAAAATTTTTAACTTTAGTTAAAATTTCTTCATTTGATTTTCTAATAAAACCAAAATTTTTTACTTTAAAACGAATCGTTGCCGTTTCTTTACCAATAGTAATATCCATATCGTATCATTCTGAATTACCAGTTAAATTATCAGTTTCTGAACCTTTAAATGAAATTTTTAAAAGTTGATAATCATCACCTAATAAAGTTTTAATTAATTCTTTTGCCTTATTATACGCATCTAATCTGGTATTACCCATATTTAATTTGTGGATATTAAAATCAAACTCAGTTTCAAAATACAATTTAATAAGTTGTATTATTAAACTATGATTTTCGTTAATTAAATCTTTTCGTTCACCAATTATTCGTAAAAATTCAGCTTTAATATGGGCAATTTTACCCTTTCAATCAGTTTTAGAACCCATAAAAGATTTAATATCCTTTAATTTATTTTTCCCAAAACTATTAACTAACTCATCCAATTTTTGTAAATCAGCATTTAAAAGTGCTAATTCATCTTGGTATTTTTTAATCTTAATTTCTAATTTGACCTTAATATTTTCTAGTTGTGCAATAGTTAAATCAATATTTTTTGTAGAAACCATATACAACTATTAATTTGGTATTTTTTAAAATTGGGATTTTTGATTCTTTAAATAAAGCATAATCATGTTTTTTCCCAAGTGAAAAACTTGTTGCAATAATTTTTCTGGTTTCTTGTTCGATAATTACTTGTGTTTTAATGGTGTGTTTTTTCTTTTTACCAGAATAAGATTGTTTTTGTCTTTTTTTGGGCGTTGGATTGGAGTTTCGGTAGCATCAATAATAATAGTTTTATCATTAAAATAATCATTTATTAGTGCTTTTTTATCAGCAAGTTGTTGAAAATCAGAGTTTTTAATTAAAATATCTTCAATTCACTTGATATTCCGATAACAATTAGCTTCACTAATTCTGAAATTTTTACCAAGATGAAAATAAGTCTGATATTCTCGTCAATATGATAAAGTCATCAATAATCTATTTTCTAGTGATAATTTATTAGTTTTACCACCTTTTTTAAATTTTTCTATTTCAGCTACTTGTAAAATATCTAACATTTTATTAAAAGTGGATTTTTTTATTCCTGTTAATCTTAACCATTCTTTATCATTAAGAGTATTAAATTTATTATTGTTCATATTTTGATATCCTCATAAATTATATTTTATAAGAATATTTTAATAAAAAAGGTATCGCAAGAAGTCTATTGATTATTTGATTGATAAATAATTGATTGTAAACTATTTAAAGTGCTTAAATCTTTAACACTTAAAGAACAAGCACTAATAATATTAAGAACTTGTATTAATCAAAAAAAGATAACTATTAGCAATACATTTTTTTTCATAATATCCCCCACTTTTCGCTTATTAGATGATGTCATTTATGATGATATTTTACCACTATGGATTATTTTATTTTCCATTAATCTTTTAACTAATGTTGTAATTCGTGGTTTTTCTAATGAATTAACAGCTTTAATAAAAATATTTTTTTGACCTAAAAGATATAATTTCTTTTGACAGCGAGTAATAGCCGTATAAATAAGATTTCTTTTTAACATATATGTTGCACTACTGTCAATAATCATTATTACAAATGGGTATTCACTACCTTGTGATTTATGAACAGAAATACTATAAGCTAAAATAAGATTATTCAACTCCTGATGATGATATTCAATAATTCTTTGCTCATAACGAACAATAATAACTTGTTTATTTTGTTCATTAGTAATAATGCTATCAATAATCCCAATATCACCATTATAAATATCTTTTTCACTATCATTTTTAGTTTGCATTACTTTATCACCAACACGAAAAATAGTTGTTGCAATTTTAATTTGCATTTTATCTTTACAAAAAGGGTTATAGGCTTCTTGCAATATTTCATTAATTGCATTAATGCCACAACGACCATTATACATTGAAGCAAGAACCTGAACTTCAAAGATATTGCTTTCATTAACTAATTGTAAAAATATCTTTGCCAAATTTTCTAAAAGTTGCTGGATTTGATAATATTCAATAAATTGAACTTCATTACTATTAGTAAATTCATAACTAAAATTATTTTGTTGCATTTGATATGCTAAATTAATAATTTCTGATTTTTCAAGTTGACGATAGACTTTCTGTAAACTAATAATATTTAAATGTGATACTTGTAATAAATCTCCTAAAACATTGCCACTACCAACAGAAGTTAATTGATTGTTATCACCAACTAAAACTAATTTATGTAAATTAGGACTAGCAACTAATAAATTATTAAATAAAATTGTATCAACCATGCTCATCTCATCAACAACAATTAAATCAAAATTTAATGGCTCAGTTTCATTATGATTAAATTTATTGTGATGCAAATCTCATTTTAATAATTTATGAATTGTCATTGCTTCAACATTAGTTTGCTCTTTTAATCGTTTAGCGGCTCTTCCTGTGGGTGCACAAATCGCAACTGTATTATGAGGATAATGTTTTTGATATAAAGCAATAATTCCTTTAATTAAAGTTGTTTTTCCTGTCCCTGGTCCACCATTAATAATGGTTAAATTTTTTTGAGTAAATTTTAATAATGCTAATTGTTGTTCTTTATTATAACTAATATTATTTTCTTGTTCAATAATATAAATATCTTGAATAATAACAGCATCATTAATATTGTTATCTAATTTTTGTAATTGATTTAAATATTTAGCAATAAAAATTTCACTATAATAAATTTCTATATCATAAAAATTATTATTATCAACGATAATTTTATTTTTATTAACAGCTTGCATTACTACTTGATTAATTAATTTTTCATCTAAATTACTATACTTCATAAGTTGTTTTAAAATTATATTAACTGAAAAATAACTATGTCCTGTCTTAAAGGACTCTTGACGAATAATATATCTTAATGCATATACTAAACGCGAAACATTATCAAGATTAATTTCTAACACTCTAGCGAGTTGGTCAGCTTTATGAAAAGTTCAAAATTCACATTGATCACTTAACACATAAGGATTAACTTTTATTAATTCTAAAAGTTTTTCTCCATATTGTGCTTGTAACTTATGCAATAAATCAAAAGATAACTGAGCTCGTGAAAATCATTGTGTTAATTGATGATCATTTTTTTGCTTTTTAATTTGTTCATAAATAATTTGCGCTTGATTTTTTTTAATACCAATATTAAATAAAATTTTATCATCACAATAAATCTTATTTAAAACATCATCTTGTAAATAATCAATAATCTTTTGAGCTGTAGTTTTACCAATTGTCGGAAATAATGGTGACGACAAATACTTCACTAAATATTCATTGTCTTCAATAATTACTGTTTCATATTGTTTAACTTGAAATTGTTTACCATACTTTGGGTGACTAACAAATTGCCCTTGTAGTTCATATAACTGTTCGGGTTGCAAATTAAATAAATAACCTTTAACAAAAATATAACGATTAATACTATCATGTAACAAAAACTTACAAATTATAAAACCATTAGTTTCAAAAATAATTATTTTTAAATAGCCTTTAATTTTTTCCATTATGTTCTCCTTAATTACTAAAAAAGATTTTACTTATTTTTTAAATCATTATAAGGAAACTCATGATTCAAATAATGTCAATAAGCTGGGTTCGGATTAGCACGAGAATAATTTTTTTTAAATTGTTTTCAAGCACTATGAAAGTTATCTTGTGATAAATGGTTATTAATAACTAAATAAATAAAGACTAATGAAGCACTACGATTAACTCCTCAAACACAATGAACGAAAACATTTTCTTCCTCTTTAAGATGTTCATCAATAAAATTTAAACCTGCTTTTAAAACTTTTTTGTCTAAGGTACCAATTTCTGGATAATCTAACAAATTTAAATATAATTCTTTTTTATCATCGCTTAAATAAACTTGTTCTGATTGGTCATCAAGATTAGGGATTTTTTGAGCAAAAAAATCACTCGCAGCACTGACGATAAATTCACAAAATGCTGGTTTTGATTGATAATCTCCTAAATATAAATAATTAATAATTTTACGATAATTTTTCATTTTTATCTCCTTTTTCTTTTATGTTTCATATCATAACGATAATTAAAAATATACACATAAAATCATACTAAAAATAATAATAAAATAGTAAAAATAATCATAAAGAAAATAAAAGTAAATATACCATCAAAATTAATAAAAGAAACTTCTTGATTATATGAAAGAAATGGATAATTATAAATTTTAATCCAATCAATCTTACCATTAGTAGTAAATAAATCTGGGTGTTTATTATAATCTAATAAGCGTAATGCCCCCCGCACTAAAATACACATTAAATAAATTAAGGGATATAAAATAATAATTAATAGCTTTCAACGAAAAAAATTTCTTGAATAGATTATATCTTCATAACTAATAATCACAATGTAAATAATTAACAGTAAAGGAATAATACCATTTTGAAACGCAATAATAATCCAATGTCAACCTTTAATAGTATACGGTGTAGATATTAATATTCATGGAAAAATAATTATTCAATAAACTAATAAAGTAAATGATGCATAAACAGAAAAAGCAATTTTAGCTGTTGGTTTAGTCCATCTTGTTAATCCTTCATTGCGATAAAAAACTAACGCATTAACAAAATATGCTAAAATTAAAATATTTACTTGCACCACAAAAAAACTTAAATAATTACCACTCCGACCATTAGCAGGGGTTTCATCAAAAGCTGTTCCTTGATAATCAAATAAAGCTATCAAATAACCAATTACCAAAACAACAGTACATAAACTAATAGCAATAACTTTATATATTGTTCTTCAAGTTAATAAACCCAAAATATAATGTTTAACCATTATCTTCAATTCTCCCTTTACTAATAATTTCAGCAACTAATTTCAATGTTATTTTTGCCAACTTCCGACTAATATTGTCTAAACTCTTATTAAACTGATTAATATTTTTTAATTGATGATAAACATTATCCGAAACTGCTTTTAAAACTAAGATGGGACATTGTTGTAAATATGCTACTTGACAAATAGCTGCACATTCCATATCAACAATTGTTACTTTCTTACCAACATTTTCTTGAATTATTTGTGCTTGTGATACACTATTAATAAAACTATCACCTGTAGCAAGATTAGTTATCATAATATTATTATTTTTACTAAATTTTTTTCAAGGTTCATAAATACAATTATATGCTTGTGGCAATTTTGGTAATTGTCCATATTTATAATCAAATGCTGTTAAATCAACATCATAATAAAATACTTGTTGAACCAAAAATAATGAACTAATTTTTATTTCTTCACTAATAGCACCTACACTACCAATATTAATTAATAAATCTAAATTATAATTTTGTAACAAATGATAACTATTAATAGCACTATTAACTTTTCCAATACCACTTTCAGTAATAATAATTTGGTGGTCAAGATAATTTCATACAACTAAATTCTCACTAATATCTGTTTTTTTAGCAATTTTACTTAATTCCTTATTTAAAATTGTTAACTCTTGGCTCATTGCCGCTATAACCCCAATTATCATTATCTGCGTACCATTTTAGAATGACGATATTGTCGTTTTTCAAAAATAACATTATTTAATGAAATGAATAAATAAGTTAACCCAGTAATTAATATAAATATAAATAAAAATGTTACTGTAATTGTTGCAATACCATAAGTATAATGATGATAGTTTAAAAATCAATAAGGATATTCTAAATCAAAACTTTCTAAGGGAAATTTCTCATAAAGACTATCAATAAATGAATTTTGATGGCGAAGTTCACCGCGGACCATTATAAACAAAAAATAAAAAAATGGATAAATATAAACTTTATATAAAGATTGACGATTAAATCTTCGTAAATCATAATGAAATTTACCTGACATTCAAAAAAAATAAATAAGCATTCCTATGGGAATAATAAAATGTAAAAATATTGTAAAAATTCAACCTTTAAGGTCATATATAGTTTTATTAACAATTCCTGGTAATAAACCAACCGTAAAAACTATTGAAGTAACAGTAATATATAGCGTAACAAATAAACGAATCAAAAAGGAATGGATATCTAGTTTTTGATAAGTAAAATGAAAATATGCTACAAAATAAAAATAAATAATAACAATAATATTAGTTTGTTGTGTAAAAAAGGAAATAAAAATTGTTCCTTTATCAGTATATAATAAATCATATTTTGCTAAATAAGAGTGGAAAAATAAATAATCAATAAAATCTCAAATTAAAACAATTGTACCAACAATAGCAAAAATCAATGTATAAAAACCTTTAACTGAAAAACTACGACTAATTTTTTTCATTTTTATTCTCCTTACAATTAATTATATAATTAGCTATCATAATTTAAAAAAATTTTTTATAAACTTTTTCAATTTCTTGACCAATATTATCAATCCCATTTTTATTAACTACTTCTAAATAATGATAATAAAAAATTTTTTTAAAAGCTTCATCAAGATTCGTAAAGGCTAATTTTCGTAAATTATCAATATGAGGATAATTTCTTTCAAAAGAAATTTTATCAGCAATAAAAATAATTTTATCTAAATTACTCATTGTAACAGCAGCAGTAGAATGATTACTAATTGCTAATAAAATTTCTTTATCATTAAAACCTAAATGATGTTCTAAATATAATGCTCCTGTTTTTGAATGTCAAGTTGGTACGGGATCACTTAAAAATTGTGGTAAATACTGTTGTAAATATTGCTGATGTTTAGCATCTTCTCATTGTTTAGTTATATCGTGATAAACTCCTGCTATTTCAGCTTTTAAACAATTAACTTGATAATGATTCGCTAATTGTTTTGCCATTGTTCCTACATTTAAACAATGAAGGTAACGAGTTTTATCCATATGTAATAACAAACGATCAGCAATATAAAGTAAATTATCATTAATATATGCTAAAACTTTAGAATCAATTGTTGTTATCATTCCTTGGCGAATTTTAGTTGAACTAATATTAGCAAAAAGTGGTTGTAAAATAACTTTATTATATGATTGCAATATTTTTTCATTTAAAAGATATTCTGCTCTTTGAGCAATAACAAAAATAACTTTAGTTTTTAAAATTGCAATATTATGTCAGCGATGCAAATTATTAGCTTGATCAGAACCAATAATAATATAATATTGATGATTAAAACCATATTTTTCTTGTAAAGATATTACCGTATCAATCGTATACGAAATGCCTTGACGATCTATCTCACAAGTTTCTAACTTCATTCAAGGATATTTACTAATGACAAGATTAATCATTTTAATCCGATGAAGAGAATTAGTTAATTGTCGTTTTTTTAAAGGTGAACAATATGCGGGAACAATTAAAAGCATATCAGCTTTTAATTGTTTATAAGCTTGAAGCATAATTTCTTTATGTTGGTTATGAATAGGATCAAAACTCCCACCAAAAATAATAATTTTCATCTTATTCCTTTCTGATTATAGTATTGGTTTAATAATTTGATAATCACAATTTTCTGGTAATAGCAACCTCAATTGTTGCTTTCGAGCTTTAAATGAAATTCATCCATAACCATAAATTTGAATGCCAATTTTTTCTTCATTATTTTTAGAAATTTTAATTTGATGTTCAACCATCTTAATATTTGGTTTTAAAAGTAAAATTTGTTGCTTTCAAATTCGCGAACAATTTTCAATCTTACTACGATGTAAAACTAATTTATTAGAACCATAAAAATGAAATGATGTTGCTAACCCTTCAATAAACGAAAATTGAAATAATCCCACAATAGTTATTGTTTTTCCATATTCTAATTGATAAGTTTTACTTTTAATTTTTGATTCAAAATTTAAATTACGATAAGCATTATTATTTAAATAATAATTTAATTCATTGCTATTAGCAAATCCTGGAGTATCATAAAAATATAAGTAGTCACGATAAGCAATAGCAATTAGATTCATTGTTGTATTAGGAAAATAACTTATTAATGATAATTTACGAGGAAACTGTTGTTGTAATGATAATACCTTATTAATTAATGAACTTTTACCAACATTAGTTTTTCCAATTCAATAAATATCAGTTTGTTGTTTTGTTAAAAGTTCAACAAATTCATCAATAAAATAATTTTTTGTACTACTAATAAGAATAATAACAATTGGTTCTAGTCCAATTAATGTTATTTGTTTTCTAACTCAATCTTTAAGTTTATTAAAAGCAATATATTGCATTATGGTATCAATTTTATTAATTATTAGATAAAATCTTAAATTCTTTAATTGATAATGATACTGCCAAATTAAAATTCCAAAAAAGTCGATTATATTAATAACATAAAAAAACTACCCCATCATTATTTTTAATCCTCATAAATAAATCATCATAATTATAATTAACATTATTAACATTTACTAGTTCATTATAATGTTTAATCCGAAAACATCGCCAACAATAAAAATGAGAATTATTTTGAATTTTTTAAATGTAACCAGCTTGTAAATTATTATTAGATTGTAATTCTGAACCACACCCATAACATGCCATCGCGAACATTTTAACGATTTAAAAAATTATTAAATTGTTTATTTTTAAGCATCATAATTTCTTCCTTATATGGTGGTTCAGAATTATTTCAAGGAGTTTCTAAAATTTTAATTATATTAACAAATTTAGGATGATAAAGAATACTACACAAACTATCAAAGCCTAAATTACCATAACCAATATTCTCGTGGCGGTCTTTAAGGGAACCTTTAATATTTTTAGAATCATTAAGATGAATAACAAATAATTTATCCAAACCAATTATCTTATCAAATTCTTCAATAACTTGTTCTAAATTATTAACTAAATCATAACCTGCATCATTCAAATGACAAGTATCCCAACAAACACCAACTAAATGTGAATATTTAACACCCCGAATAATTGTTTGTAATTGCAAAAAATTAATTCCTAATTCACTACCTTTACCTGACATTGTTTCTAAAGCAATTTTAATATTTTGATTAGGTTCCAACACTTCATTTAACCCATCAATAATATATTGTAAACCAATACTAGCATCAGCACCAACACTACTTCCAGGATGCAATACGATATATTTAGCACCAATTGCTAAAGAACGATTGATTTCTGTTTTTAAAAACTCCTTAGCTAGCATATAAGTATTAGGATTAATACTATTACCTAAATTAATAATATAGGGTGCATGAATAATAACATTATTAATATCTAAATTATGGTTTTCTAATCCTCGTTTAAATTCATCAATTTTTAACTGGTCTAAGGGTTTTCTTCTTGTATTTTGAGGGGCTCCCGTATAAAACATCATGGCATTAGCTCCATAACTAATAGCCTCATTTAATGCTCCTACTAGATAATCAGGACTTTTCATTGATACATGACAACCTAATATTAATTTATTTTTCATCAACATAATCACCTTTATATTTTAAGTTATATGGAAATTATACTATAAATTATTTTCTTATCTTACATAAAATAAGAAGTAAGGCGAATAACCTTACTTCTTAAAACTTTTCTTACGATATTTTTGAATAACTTTTTTAACTTCTTCTTTTCTTTGTTTTTTATAACCTGGTTTAATTGGTTGAGAATGATACTTGGAGATAACTTTTTGTAAATCATTTACTGATGCTTGGGGAATACTTTTAATAACCTTCTTTGTTGGCTTCTTAACTTTTTCATTTCATAATGTAAAATTAATTCCCTTTTTAGTTAAATATGCAATTCCTTCTTCGTCTGACGAATCATAAAATAAATAAGAATATCCATGATATTTTCCTCTACCTGTTCTTCCTGCACGATGAAAATAATATGTTAAATCATACGGTAAATTTAATGAAATAACATGTGAAACTCCTGTTAAATCAATACCTCTTGAAGCAATATCAGAGCAAACAACAAATTTAAATTCAAGATTATTAATTCGTTTTAGCATTTTAATGCGTTCACGCGATTTTAAACTACTATGAATTTGTCCGGCTTTAATATTTTGTTCTTGTAACAAATCAAGAACTTGGTTCATATCTTCTTTTTTATTAACAAAAATTAAACATAAAAATGGATCAACTGTTGTTAAAAGATTTTTCAAAATTTCAATCCGATTACGATATCGGGTTTTAACTAAAAAATGTTCAATATTTGTTTGAATTTTATAATCGCTTAAATCAAAAATTGTCGTATTTTTTAAATATTTCTTTAAAAAATTTTGTAATTCATTATTAATAGTTGCTGAAAATACCATAAATTGTGTATTTGAAGCAAGTTTTGATAATAAAAAATCTACTTCATTAACAAAATCTAAATCAAAAACCATATCTACTTCATCCAAAACAACCATCTTACTAGTAGTTAAAGCTAACGCTTGTTCATCAATCATTCGCTTTAATCTTGTTGGTGTTCCAATAACTAAATGCGGATAATTAGTATTAAACTTTTGCTTTTGTTGCTCTAAATCTTGACCACCAATTAAATTAGCAATTTTCAAATTAGGATTATTTTTAATAAATTTTTGACTAACATTATATATTTGCACCGCTAGCTCTCTTGTTGGTACAATTATAATTGCTTGCGTCTTGTTAATTGTTGGATTAATTTTACTTAAAACTGCTAATAAATAACCAACAGTTTTCCCAGTTCCTGTATTAGCACTAACAATAACATTTTGTCCCTTAACCATTAAAGGCAACATCTTCTTTTGAATATTTGTTGGAGCAACAAATTTTAATGAATCAATTGTTGCTAACACTTCATTACTTAAACCAATATCTTGAAATCTCATTACTACCACCTCTAAATAGTTTTATTAAAAACTATTATTTTTTTTCAAATCAGAAGTAATTATACCACAAAATAAAACCGCAGAGAATTTACTCTACCTATCGTTCATTAGGAAATCACAATATATTCTTTTAAATTTGTTATTTTTGAAATAAAATTAATAAATAGAAAAAAACTATAAAACTTGAAAGTTTTACAGTTTTTATTAAATATCTATTTCAAATAAACTAAAGGGCGCATAAAGTTTTGTTAGGTGGGAAAAGGTTTGAATAAGTATTAAGGACAGTCAGCAATGATTGTCTTTTTATTTTATAAGGTGTTAAAATTTGTTCTTTGAAAATTAAATACAAGTGAATTAATAATGTTGGTATGTATTAAAGCACGATAAATTGTGGGTGGTCGCCATAACCAAAAGAAGTTTACCAGTTGATAGATAACACCCTATTAGCTATAGCAATTTGTTTCGTTTTGCAATAAAAAAATGAATGGGTGGATTTCCTAAAAATATACACGCTATTAAATTAGTTCCAAGGGTAGGATGCGGATGTTAAAGTGTAGAAATTTCTATATAGGGGATATACTAAGTTTAAAATTATTAAAATCTTTATCTAATTAAAAAATAAAATTTACTAACAAAGCTTGTTAAACACTTAAATCTGCGATATATAAGTGTTTAAAAAACTAAGTTAACTAACTTAGTTAATATAACTTAGTTTATCTATAAGAAAGGTAATTTATTATGAAAAACATTGAAAACATTTTCTTAAATACTAAAAAATATCTCTTAAAAGAAACGCAAAACGCAATGCTTATTAAAGCCCCAAAAATTCCATGATTTAATAAACAAATCGGCATTTGGTTTCCAAAGCGATTTGTTTATAAAGGAAAATACGAAAATTCAATTTGCATTGGAATAATAAAAGATAGTAAATATCAAGTAATTTCAATTAATCAACAAGAGCAAGAAACTAAGTTAATTAAAGGGCAAGAATTGTTGGGTTTCTTCATTGCCGAAAAAGAAAACAACAAAAAAGATATAAATTATAACTATTTTAACTCAATTTATAATTTGCAATTATTAATTTAACATAAAAGATTTATTTAAAATTAAAGAATTTAAATAATAAATTCATTTTTTGTTGTGGCAAAATATTAATTTTTTAGATAAAAGACATAATTAATTAAAATTATATTTTTCTATTACTGTCTTTTTACAAATATTTGTAATTTTTTTAATAGGTTATGCAAGAAGTCTAATATTGAATACTAATTCTAGAAAAACATTTATCTTTAAAAAAATAAACTAACAAAATTTAACTTTGTTAAAGTTTCTCTACCAAGAAAGGTGATTTTTTATGTTAGAAATTAATAATAATGTAAAAACCATAGAAAACAAGCATTGATTCAGTTTATTGGCAACTCATAAAAATATGTACACCAATAAATGTCAACAATTAGCTAATGAATATGAAAAATTAGATGAATACTTATATAAATATCATTATCGCTTAAAACAAGGTTATAAAGTAGTTCATTTTGCAACAAGAACAATTATTACAATTTTTGGTGAAGTTGTTTTTAAACGACGCCGATATAAATATTGAAATCAAAAATCAGGTAAATTTGAATATGTATGTTTGTTAGATAAAGAAATTGGTCTATTACCCAAACAACGCATTTATTTTGATGTTCAATTTAAAGTTTTAAGTCTTTTGGGTGATGGTAAACGCTATCGCGATGTTTTAGATACTCTAAATCATTGTTATATTTCAAAAGCTAGTATTTCAAGTATTTTAAATAAATATGATATTAGACTTCTTGCGATACCTTTTTTATTAAAATATTCTTATAAAATATAATTTATGAGGATATCAAAATATGAACAATAATAAATTTAATACTCTTAATGATAAAGAATGGTTAAGATTAACAGGAATAAAAAAATCCACTTTTAATAAAATGTTAGATATTTTACAAGTAGCTGAAATAGAAAAATTTAAAAAAGGTGGTAAAACTAATAAATTATCACTAGAAAATAGATTATTGATGACTTTATCATATTGACGAGAATATCAGACTTATTTTCATCTTGGTAAAAATTTCGGAATTAGTGAAGCTAATTGTTATCGCAATATCAAGTGAATTGAAGATATTTTAATTAAAAACTCTGATTTTCAACAACTTGCTGGTAAAAAAGCACTAATAAATGATTATTTTAATGATAAAACTATTATTATTGATGCTACCGAAACTCCAATCCAACGCCCAAAAAAAGACAAAAACAATCTTATTCTGGTAAAAAGAAAAAACACACCATTAAAACACAAGTAATTATCGAACAAGAAACCAGAAAAATTATTGCAACAAGTTTTTCACTTGGGAAAAAACATGATTATGCTTTATTTAAAGAATCAAAAATCCCAATTTTAAAAAATACCAAATTAATAGTTGATAGTGGTTATCAAGGAATACAAAAAATTCACAATAATGTTCTAATACCTACAAAGAAAACAAAGAAAAACCATTTAAATAAAGCACAAAAACAACATAATAGACTAGTTTCAAAAATGAGAATTATTATTGAAAATATTTTTGCTATTCTTAAAAAATTTAAAATTATGACAGAAAAATATCGTAATCGTAGAAAAAGATTTGGTTTAAGATTTAATTTAATTGCCTCAATTTATAATTTGCAATTATTAATTTAACATAAAAGATTTATTTAAAATTAAAGAATTTAAATAATAAATTCATTTTTTGTTGTGGCAAAATATTAGACTTCTTGCGATACCTTTTTTATTAAAATATTCTTATAAAATATAATTTATGAGGATATCAAAATATGAACAATAATAAATTTAATACTCTTAATGATAAAGAATGGTTAAGATTAACAGGAATAAAAAAATCCACTTTTAATAAAATGTTAGATATTTTACAAGTAGCTGAAATAGAAAAATTTAAAAAAGGTGGTAAAACTAATAAATTATCACTAGAAAATAGATTATTGATGACTTTATCATATTGACGAGAATATCAGACTTATTTTCATCTTGGTAAAAATTTCGGAATTAGTGAAGCTAATTGTTATCGCAATATCAAGTGAATTGAAGATATTTTAATTAAAAACTCTGATTTTCAACAACTTGCTGGTAAAAAAGCACTAATAAATGATTATTTTAATGATAAAACTATTATTATTGATGCTACCGAAACTCCAATCCAACGCCCAAAAAAAGACAAAAAAATCTTATTCTGGTAAAAAGAAAAAACACACCATTAAAACACAAGTAATTATCGAACAAGAAACCAGAAAAATTATTGCAACAAGTTTTTCACTTGGGAAAAAACATGATTATGCTTTATTTAAAGAATCAAAAATCCCAATTTTAAAAAATACCAAATTAATAGTTGATAGTGGTTATCAAGGAATACAAAAAATTCACAATAATGTTCTAATACCTACAAAGAAAAACCATTTAAATAAAGCACAAAAACAACATAATAGACTAGTTTCAAAAATGAGAATTATTATTGAAAATATTTTTGCTATTCTTAAAAAATTTAAAATTATGACAGAAAAATATCGTAATCGTAGAAAAAGATTTGGTTTAAGATTTAATTTAATTGCCTCAATTTATAATTTGCAATTATTAATTTAACATAAAAGATTTATTTAAAATTAAAGAATTTAAATAATAAATTCATTTTTTGTTGTGGCAAAATATTAATTTTTTAGATAAAAGACATAATTAATTAAAATTATATTTTTTTTATTACTGTCTTTTTACAAATATTTGTAATTTTTTTAATAGGTTATGCAAGAAGTCTATTGTGTAAAAATTCAATAATATGATAAAATGGTAATGAATAAAAATGACAATAACAAGAAAGGTATGGTTAGTTTAGTAACTAAATAATATAATTAGCTGATTGTTTTACTTCTTCAAAGCAAATACCTAAGAAAACTAAACGCGACCTAAAATAAATCTCAATTTGCAATTTTTGCAGTCTTATGCTTTTAAAAATTCTATTTATTCTCTCTTCACATATAAACTAAACAATCAGCTGGTTCACCACAAGCACAAGTACCAGCATTTTCTTTATCTTCTTTAAAATCTACTTGCGCATCAAAAAATTCTGAATAACCAGTTTCAATTGATTTATTTGCTAATGGTCCTTTATTAACAGCCATAATAATTGTTTTTCCTTCGCTTAATGCTGATGTAACTAAATCAATATTACCATCAAAGATTTCTACAACATTTTCCAAATTTTTAGGCATTATTATAACTCCTTAAAATTATATATTTCTTACTAATTAATAGCTTCAATAGCCACAGTAATAACTTTTCTTAAAGCATCACAAGAGCTATTAAATTGGTCTTGTTCTTGTTCACTAATATCCAATTGTACTACTCTTTCAATGCCATTACTTCCTATGACTGCGGGAATACCTGTATAAATATCTTTTTGGTGATATTCACCGTTTAAATAAGCACCCACAGGTAAAATCACTTGTTCATCATTTAAAACTGCTTTAACAATTTTTGCTAAACAAACACCAATTCCATAATGAGTAGCTTTTTTTAATTTAATTATTTCATAAGCTTTTTGAATAACTAATTTATGAATTGATTTTAATGTTTCATCATTAATCAACTGGTTTTTCTTTAAAGTCATTAAATTTTCAGCACCAACAATTGCTTTGGAATATAATGCAACGGATGAATCACCGTGTTCACCAGCAATATATGCGGTCACCGATGTTGGTGAAATTTTAAAATGTTCTCCTAAAGCAAACATTAATCGCGAAGAATCAAGAATTGTTCCTGATCCAAAAATACGATTTGTAGCAAAACCACTAACTTTTTGAGCAATAAATGTTAATACATCAACAGGATTAGAAGCAATAATTACAATACCGCCAAATCCAGAATTTTTAATTTCTTTCATAATATTACTAATTATTTTAGCATTATCAACTACTAAATCTAGTCTTATTTCATCAGGTTTTTGCGGACGGCCAGCGGTAATGACAATAATGTCAGCATCTTTACAATCAAGATATGAACCGTTTGTTATTTTATGAAAAGGTCTTTCTTGTCATGCTAAAGTATCCTCAAAGTCTAATCTATTACCGTGGGCAACATCTTGAAAAGCATCAATTAAAACATATTCTGATGCTAAACCAGTATTAATGCAAGAATACAAGAATGATGAGCCTACTGCTCCACAACCAACTAAAACTATTTTTCTTCTATTATTCAATATTACCTACCTCCTATTAAGTTTATTTTATCACTTTTTTAACATAAATTATTTTACAAATATTAAATCTCTTGAAGACTTAGTTAATATTTCATAACCTTTCTTAGTTACTAAAATATCATCTTCAATTCTAACACCACCTAATTGAGGAATATAAATTCCTGGTTCAACAGTAATTACCATTCCTACTTCTAAAATAATATCCGAATTATTCGTTATATATGGATATTCATGAACTTCAATGCCTAAACCATGACCAGTACTATGAGTAAAATATTTACCATAACCTTTTTTAGTAATATATTCACGACATATTTTGTCAATTGTACCTGATGATATTCCAGGAGCAATCGCCTTAATTCCTAAATCTTGAGCTTCTAAAACAATCTGATAAATATCTTCTAATTTTTTATCTAGTTTATTACCAATAACAAAAGTTCTTGTCATATCAGAACACAACCCTTGATAAATAACACCAAAATCACAAGTGATAATTTCATTATTATTTATTACTTTATTAGTAGCCCTACCGTGGGGTAACGACGAACGAACACCTGATGCTACAATGCAATCAAAACTCGGTTTTTCACCACCAAATTTAAGGAAATTATCAATAATAATTCTTTCTAATCGCTTCTCGGTCATATTAGGTTTTACTTTTTTAATAATTGCTTTAAATGTTTTATCACCGATCTTAGCAGCCTGTTTTAATTTTTTAATTTCATCCTTAGTTTTAATCATACGGATTTTGTTTACTAATACAGCTTTTAATGAAACCGTTAATTTTTCACTTCAAGTTGTAAATAAAGCATATGAAGTATATTCGCTTTCAAAACCTAATGTTATAATGTTATGTTTCTTAATTAATTCATTTAATTGTTCATAAATATTTTCCATTAAAATAATGTCATCAATATTTTTTGCCTGCACTTTTCCATCTTCAATATATCGTCCATCTAAAATTAAAAACGACTTTTCTTTAGTAACTAATAAATATCCTGCTGTTGAAGAAAATGTTGTATATCACAAACGATTATAATCAGATGCAATTAATAAACCATCAACTTTTTGTTCTTTTAATAGTTTTTTAACAATTTTATTTTGCATAATATTTATCCTTTCGTATTAATAAATTAAATATAAAAAAAAAGAAAAGGATTATTTCTTTTCTTTATGCATTGTTTTTGCGTTACAACGCGAACAATATTTATTAAATTCTACTCGTTCGGGATGCAACTTTTTATTTTTCTTATCAATATAATTTTCTTCTTTACAAATTTCACAACGTAATGTAATACCTTCACGCATCCTTATTCCTCCTTTTATACCCAATATGTTAAATTATATAACAAATTACTAACAAGTTACTAACAAATTACTAACACATAAAAACTGCAACAATTAATATCAACACTAAACTGGCAATACTCTTTTGCAATATTAAAACTTAAATTATGATTATTTATTAACTAATTTTGGACAATAAAATAAAAATATAAAAATCCAAAACCACCAAAAAAGGATATTAATAAAAATAAATTAACTTTAAAACGATACAAGCAAACAAAACTAATAATAAAACTGATTACTAAATAAAGCATTACTTGAATAGTTTTAGTACTCTTTTCATAAATCCATGAAAAATTATTATCTAAAAAAATATTACTAATTAGACCAATAACTACTCAAATTAAAATTGCAATCGTTACTGGTTTCATTATTTTATAAATATTATGAAATAATTTATTTTTGGAATTTTTTCAAGATTTATTATTAGCTCAAATCATAATAAATGCTGCTGGCACAGTCATCAAGATATATGCTACTAAAACTAAAATAATAGTAACACCAATATTATGATTAGGTTTAGTTATTATTGTTGCTAAAAATCCTGTAATTTTTGTTGCAAAAGGTCCAGGTGTTGCATTAGTTAAAGCAAAAATCGTTTCCAATTCAGGAGAACTAATAAGTAATATATCACTAACACGATTTAAAATATCTAAAAAATAATACTTAAATAAAGCAAAAAAAGCTTGCCCACCACCAAAAGTTACTAAACCAATTATTAAAACGCCAATAAAAAATAGCAAAATTAACATTATTTTTTGCCTCGTTTCTTTTTCGGTTTATGTTTTTGTCTTAACCGCAGATAATTATAAAGAATAGTAACCAAACAAGAAATAATAATAACAACTGCCGGAAAGTTTAAATACCACAAATTCAGTTGTCATGTTAAAGCAAGATATCCCACACATAAGAAAATAATCGGAATACTAATAGTTAAAGATAATTCCTTCATACTATTTCTTAACATTTTAAAAATCATTTTCGTTAGCAATGCTAAAATAACTGGTAAGATTGCTAAATTAATATAATAGACTTCTTGCATAACCTATTAAAAAAATTACAAATATTTGTAAAAAGACAGTAATAGAAAAATATAATTTTAATTAATTATGTCTTTTATCTAAAAAATTAATATTTTGCCACAACAAAAAATGAATTTATTATTTAAATTCTTTAATTTTAAATAAATCTTTTATGTTAAATTAATAATTGCAAATTATAAATTGAGGCAATTAAATTAAATCTTAAACCAAATCTTTTTCTACGATTACGATATTTTTCTGTCATAATTTTAAATTTTTTAAGAATAGCAAAAATATTTTCAATAATAATTCTCATTTTTGAAACTAGTCTATTATGTTGTTTTTGTGCTTTATTTAAATGGTTTTTCTTTGTTTTCTTTGTAGGTATTAGAACATTATTGTGAATTTTTTGTATTCCTTGATAACCACTATCAACTATTAATTTGGTATTTTTTAAAATTGGGATTTTTGATTCTTTAAATAAAGCATAATCATGTTTTTTCCCAAGTGAAAAACTTGTTGCAATAATTTTTCTGGTTTCTTGTTCGATAATTACTTGTGTTTTAATAGACTTCTTGCGATACCTTTTTTATTAAAATATTCTTATAAAATATAATTTATGAGGATATCAAAATATGAACAATAATAAATTTAATACTCTTAATGATAAAGAGTGGTTAAGATTAACAGGAATAAAAAAATCCACTTTTAATAAAATGTTAGATATTTTACAAGTAGCTGAAATAGAAAAATTTAAAAAAGGTGGTAAAACTAATAAATTATCACTAGAAAATAGATTATTGATGACTTTATCATATTGACGAGAATATCAGACTTATTTTCATCTTGGTAAAAATTTCGGAATTAGTGAAGCTAATTGTTATCGCAATATCAAGTGAATTGAAGATATTTTAATTAAAAACTCTGATTTTCAACAACTTGCTGGTAAAAAAGCACTAATAAATGATTATTTTAATGATAAAACTATTATTATTGATGCTACCGAAACTCCAATCCAACGCCCAAAAAAAGACAAAAACAATCTTATTCTGGTAAAAAGAAAAAACACACCATTAAAACACAAGTAATTATCGAACAAGAAACCAGAAAAATTATTGCAACAAGTTTTTCACTTGGGAAAAAACATGATTATGCTTTATTTAAAGAATCAAAAATCCCAATTTTAAAAAATACCAAATTAATAGTTGATAGTGGTTATCAAGGAATACAAAAAATTCACAATAATGTTCTAATACCTACAAAGAAAACAAAGAAAAACCATTTAAATAAAGCACAAAAACAACATAATAGACTAGTTTCAAAAATGAGAATTATTATTGAAAATATTTTTGCTATTCTTAAAAAATTTAAAATTATGACAGAAAGATATCGTAATCGTAGAAAAAGATTTGGTTTAAGATTTAATTTAATTGCCTCAATTTATAATTTGCAATTATTAATTTAACATAAAAGATTTATTTAAAATTAAAGAATTTAAATAATAAATTCATTTTTTGTTGTGGCAAAATATTAATTTTTTAGATAAAAGACATAATTAATTAAAATTATATTTTTCTATTACTGTCTTTTTACAAATATTTGTAATTTTTTTAATAGGTTATGCAAGAAGTCTAATGGTGTGTTTTTTCTTTTTACCAGAATAAGATTGTTTTTGTCTTTTTTTGGGCGTTGGATTGGAGTTTCGGTAGCATCAATAATAATAGTTTTATCATTAAAATAATCATTTATTAGTGCTTTTTTACCAGCAAGTTGTTGAAAATCAGAGTTTTTAATTAAAATATCTTCAATTCACTTGATATTGCGATAACAATTAGCTTCACTAATTCCGAAATTTTTACCAAGATGAAAATAAGTCTGATATTCTCGTCAATATGATAAAGTCATCAATAATCTATTTTCTAGTGATAATTTATTAGTTTTACCACCTTTTTTAAATTTTTCTATTTCAGCTACTTGTAAAATATCTAACATTTTATTAAAAGTGGATTTTTTTATTCCTGTTATTCTTAACCATTCTTTATCATTAAGAGTATTAAATTTATTATTGTTCATATTTTGATATCCTCATAAATTATATTTTATAAGAATATTTTAATAAAAAAGGTATCGCAAGAAGTCTAATATAAATATTTAATATCAATATATTTAAATAGTAAAGTTGCAAGAAAAATAAAAGCAATCATATTAGGCAAATATGCAACAAACGATGCTAATAGTGCTCCGATAATACCAGCTATTTTATAATCAACAGAAGCTGATACTTGAAAAATGCTTGGTCCAGGAATAGTATTTGCTAAAATTAATAAATGATTAAATTCATCCTCAGTTATTCATCGCTTCTTAACTACAACTTCATTTTTAATTAAAGGCATTACGGCATTACCGCCACCAAAACCAAAAAAAGATATTTTCAAAAAAACATAAAACAATTGTCAATATAATTGCCATTTTGAGTATTTTGTTTTTTTCATCATATCAACCTTTAATATCTTATAAAAAGAAAAAGAATCAGCATCTAATTCTCTTTCTTAATAATTTCAATAATAATTTATTATTTTCTTAGTTTTAATTGTTCAATTACTTTACGATAACGATTAATATCATGAGTTTTTAAGTAATCTAACATATTTCGTCTTTGTGATACTTTTCTTACTAAACTTCGTTCAGTAACAACATCTTTACGATGTATTTTTAAATGTGCAGTTAAATTAGTAATAGCCTCTGTTAAAATTGCTATTTGTACTTCTGCTGAACCCGTATCTTTTTCTTTTCTACCAAATTTAGCAATAATTTGTTTTTTATCCTCAGCTGTAATTGCCATTTAATAAATCCTCCAATAATTATAAACTTAACTAAAACAAATTAATAAAACAGAAGGTATTTTAAAAACTTGTAATAGTCGTATTCGCATAAATATTAACCTATTTTACGAAAATATTCAAGTGTTTTGCTGTAATCTTCACTAATTAACTGTTTTAAATGTTCTAAACTTTTAACAGCAACATTATCTCGTAAATACTTTAAAAAGGAAATTTTAATTTTTACACCATAAATATTATTATTGAAATTAAGAATATATGATTCACATTTTAAAACATTATCAATTCTAATAATACAAGAAATTGCTTGATAGTTTTTATTATCTAAACTAACATTAGTAATATAAACACCCTCATTTAATATTGAAAAATTATCATTTAAATGAATATTTGCTGTTGGAAATTGAATTTTATTACCTAATTTATTACCTTTAACAACAATAGCTTTAATATTATAAGGTTGCAATAATAACTTATTAGCACTAACAATTTGTTTTTTTTGTAGTAAATGAAAAATATATGTTGTTGATACCCGAATATCATTATTAATTAAAACTTTATTAACAACAATTACTTTAGAAAAATTTTTCTGCAAATGACTAATATTTCCCAGACCAAAATTTGCAAAACGAAAATCATCACCAACAACGATAATATCAATATTCAATTGTTTAAGATAAAAAATAAACTGTTCAACTGATCATTTTCTTGTATTATCATTAAATGGAAAAATAACAAAATTATCAAATCCCATTAATGAAACTAATTTTTGCTTATCTTCCATATCAAGCAAATCATCATATTGTTGTTGTAAAATTATTTTCTTTGGTGCTATTGAAAAAGTAAAAAATAGTGATTGATAATTATTTTCTTTAGCTTCCTTTAATACTGTTTGAGTTAATAACTGATGTCCAATATGAAGCCCATCAAAAAATCCTAAACACGCTACTTGTTTATTTGAAAATTGCTGTTTTTCATCAATAGTATTAATTATTTTCATCATTTCATAATCCTTTTTTACAATAATATTTATTATCTAGTCCCTTAACATATATTGCTAATGGAATTTGATTATTATCAGTTAACAATACAGTATCATTTTCAACATCTTTTAATTGAATAACCTTACCATTTTTAATATCTTTTGTTTCCTTAACATTAATAATTGGCATATAGTCTTGTAATACATTTGATAGTGAAATCATATTTCGTTCTTGAATTTTATCAAGTTCGCAACAATTACTAATCTTATATGCGCCACTAGCTACTCTTTGCAATTTTTTTACTGTTGCTATCGTATTTAAAGTTTTAGCAATATCTACTACTAAACTACGAATATATGTTCCTTTTCAACATTTAACTTTTAAAGAAACATAAGGAAAATCAAAACTTACTAACTCTAAATAATCTAACTTAACAAGTCGTTTTGCTAATAATACTTCTTGTTCCTTGCGAGCATATTCATAAAGTTTTTTCCCTTGAAACTTAATCGCCGAATATTTAGGGGGTATTTGATTGTATGATAACGGAAAAAAATTTAAACAATTAAGAAATTGTTCTTTTGTAATTAACTTATTATCATTAGCAATAACATTACCAGTAATATCACCACTATTAGTTAAAACATTAAATTGCATTGTTACTAAATACTCTTTCGTTTCGTTCAATAATAATGAAGAAATCTTTGTCGCTTGATTGACCAAAATTATTAGTACACCCGTAGCTAGAGGGTCTAAAGTTCCGGCGTGACCAACTTTATAATATTTAAACTTTTTTTTAAGATAAGATACTACTTGATGCGACGTCATCCCAGTAGGTTTATCAATTAGTAAAATTCCTGAATTCATTATAATAAAAAATCTCCAAAGATATTATATCATACTTAAAAGACCTTGAAAAATTTACCAATACAACTAAAAAGGAAACAATTAAATTGTTTCCTCCAAAAACTTAATACACATATTTTCTCAACTCTTTCAATATGCGTAAGCATTAAGTAAAACTATTACTAGAATTACTTAGTTAAATATTAACACAATATAATCAAATTATCATCCTTTTTATTAGCAACAAGAAATAATTTTAAGCCATCATTAAATTTAAGTAATTATTCAGTTAATCATTGCTGTCGTTTTTCTTTTTCTTGTTGGTTTCTTTCTTGCTCTGCTTTTGCTTGTTGGACTAGCATTTCCTTTGCTACTTTGGCAGTTTCTGCTTCAAGTTTAAAAATATTTTCTAATATTCCTTTTTCTTCTTCAATTTGTATATTTTCTTGCGTCTTTTTATTATTAGCTATTTTCTTATTAAGTTCTATTTCGGAATAATTAGAACTATTAGTATTGATAGTAAAGTCTATTAAATCAATAGACTTCTTGCATAACCTATTAAAAAAATTACAAATATTTGTAAAAAGACAGTAATAGAAAAATATAATTTTAATTAATTATGTCTTTTATCTAAAAAATTAATATTTTGCCACAACAAAAAATGAATTTATTATTTAAATTCTTTAATTTTAAATAAATCTTTTATGTTAAATTAATAATTGCAAATTATAAATTGAGGCAATTAAATTAAATCTTAAACCAAATCTTTTTCTACTATTACGATATTTTTCTGTCATAATTTTAAATTTTTTAAGAATAGCAAAAATATTTTCAATAATAATTCTCATTTTTGAAACTAGTCTATTATGTTGTTTTTGTGCTTTATTTAAATCGTTTTTCTTTGTTTTCTTTGTAGGTATTAGAACATTATTGTGAATTTTTTGTATTCCTTGATAACCACTATCAACTATTAATTTGGGATTTTTTAAAATTGGGATTTTTGATTCTTTAAATAAAGCATAATCATGTTTTTTCCCAAGTGAAAAACTTGTTGCAATAATTTTTCTGGTTTCTTGTTCGATAATTACTTGTGTTTTAATGGTGTGTTTTTTCTTTTTACCAGAATAAGATTGTTTTTGTCTTTTTTTGGGCGTTGGATTGGAGTTTCGGTAGCATCAATAATAATAGTTTTATCATTAAAATAATCATTTATTAGTGCTTTTTTACCAGCAAGTTGTTGAAAATCAGAGTTTTTAATTAAAATATCTTCAATTCACTTGATATTGCGATAACAATTAGCTTCACTAATTCCGAAATTTTTATTAAGATGAAAATAAGTCTGATATTCTCGTCAATATGATAAAGTCATCAATAATCTATTTTCTAGTGATAATTTATTAGTTTTACCACCTTTTTTAAATTTTTCTATTTCAGCTACTTGTAAAATATCTAACATTTTATTAAAAGTGGATTTTTTTATTCCTGTTAATCTTAACCATTCTTTATCATTAAGAGTATTAAATTTATTATTGTTCATATTTTGATATCCTCATAAATTATATTTTATAAGAATATTTTAATAAAAAAGGTATCGCAAGAAGTCTAATATAAGAAAAAACAAATTCATATCATGGATTTAAATAAGTTTAATGATTCAATTTTTAATAAAGAAACTTTAATAGGAAAGTTAGAATTAACTAAAGAAAATTTGAGTAATCCAATGCTTTTAAATAATTTGTTTGTCGGAGAAAACTATTCTTGTTTGGATGATTTTTTATGTGTGGCAAAAAAATGACAAGATATGCAACTTCGTTTTAATGCAGCAACAGCTCACATAGAAATAGAAAATAAGATGGTGGAACAAGAAAATGAACGCCGAGAAATAGAAAAGAAATTTAAAAAAATTAATGAATTAAATATCAAAAAATTAAAATGTGGTAATTTAAATGATGCGGAATTAAAGATTTTTAATTCGTATCAACAAGATCTTGATTCTTTAGGTATTGTTAATTATTACGATCATATGTTTCAATGAGAACAAAGTTCCAAAAATAAGTATTTGCTAGCAGCTAAAGAAAAACTGTTAGTAATTAATGAATAGGAATTAAAGCGAAGAAAAATGAGTAACGAAATGTGAATACATCAACAAAAAGATATTTTATATACAATGAAATCAAAAAAAGAGTTTGAAAATAACTTAATAGTTTATAAACAAAAATTAGAGAAAGAAAATAAGATTATAGCAGAAGAAGATAATAAATATCAAGTTACTATACCGGTAGCATTAATTAAAGAACGAGCTATAAAAAATAAACTTAGAAAATTAGAAAGACAAGAATATAACAAGCAAGCTCACTTAATTGAAGAAGAAATAAAAAGAAATGATGTTTGAACAAAATTATGAGATTTAGAATAGACTTCTTGCGATACCTTTTTTATTAAAATATTCTTATAAAATATAATTTATGAGGATATCAAAATATGAAAAATAATAAATTTAATACTCTTAATGATAAAGAATGGTTAAGATTAACAGGAATAAAAAAATCCACTTTTAATAAAATTTTAGATATTTTACAAGTAGCTGAAATAGAAAAATTTAAAAAGGTGGTAAAACTAATAAATTATCACTAGAAAATAGATTATTGATGACTTTATCATATTGACGAGAATATCAGACTTATTTTAATCTTGGTAAAAATTTCGGAATTAGTGAAGCTAATTGTTATCGCAATATCAAGTGAATTGAAGATATTTTAATTAAAAACTCTGATTTTCAACAACTTGCTGGTAAAAAAGCACTAATAAATGATTATTTTAATGATAAAACTATTATTATTGATGCTACCGAAACTCCAATCCAACGCCCAAAAAAAGACAAAAACAATCTTATTCTGGTAAAAAGAAAAAACACACCATTAAAACACAAGTAATTATCGAACAAGAAACCAGAAAAATTATTGCAACAAGTTTTTCACTTGGGAAAAAACATGATTATGCTTTATTTAAAGAATCAAAAATCCCAATTTTAAAAAATACCAAATTAATAGTTGATAGTGGTTATCAAGGAATACAAAAAATTCACAATAATGTTCTAATACCTACAAAGAAAACAAAGAAAAACCATTTAAATAAAGCACAAAAACAACATAATAGACTAGTTTCAAAAATGAGAATTATTATTGAAAATATTTTTGCTATTCTTAAAAAATTTAAAATTATGACAGAAAAATATCGTAATCGTAGAAAAAGATTTGGTTTAAGATTTAATTTAATTGCCTCAATTTATAATTTGCAATTATTAATTTAACATAAAAGATTTATTTAAAATTAAAGAATTTAAATAATAAATTCATTTTTTGTTGTGGCAAAATATTAATTTTTTAGATAAAAGACATAATTAATTAAAATTATATTTTTCTATTACTGTCTTTTTACAAATATTTGTAATTTTTTTAATAGGTTATGCAAGAAGTCTAATATCTTTAGTTCACCTCCTAAAATAATTACTTTATTAGTGGTACTTAACTTTATTAAAAGGATATTTTAATATATATCTTTTCATATTAATTTAGAAAAATGTTTACAAATTATTTTCTAAATATTATAACTCAAAAAATTTTAAATAAAATAAAAAAAGAATAATTAAATAATTATTCTTTTAAGTTTTAATATAGCCAACTTTCTGGCATTAAAATGTTGGTTGCCCAATTAATGAACCAATTACTAAAAATACTATTGATAATACCATAATAACTATTAACAAAGGCCAAAGTCCTTTTAATAATGAACCATATGAAATATGTGAAAGAGCAATAGCTCCCATAACAACACCAGAAGTTGGAGTTACTAAATTAACAATTCCTGATGCTAAACTAAAACTAGTAATTGCTCCTGATGTTAAACCAACCCCTAATGCAGGAGCAATAATACTAAAAACTGCTGTTGCAAAACCACTAGCAGAAGGAATTAAAAATGATAAAGGAATAAATAAAAAATATAACATTAAAGGAATAACTCATTGTGGTAAATTAACAATACTATTTTTAATTCCCGCAATCAGAATTTCTTGCATTCCTGTGCGTTGTAAAATTTCTGTAATTCCACCAGCTAATGCAATTACTAAACAAACAGATAAAATAGCAGAACTTCCTTGTAAAATATCATTAACTAACATTTGTTCTGATTTTCAATTAACAAAACCAATAATAATTGTCGCAATTAAAAAGAACGAAGAAACTTCTAATAAACCGCCTACACCAACTCCCGGAATAAATTTGGTTATATATGGCACTTCAGTATTAATTTTTTTTCCAAATTCTTTAAAAATACTAATGCCAAATTCATTTCAAGCAATTAAATAAAAAATCATTACTACAAATGCTAAAGCAAATAAGATCAATGAAACAACTCTTCGCTTTGTTAATGGTACTTCCAAAATTGATTTTTTAAAAATTTTTTGATGCTCACTATGCATTGAAAAAACAACTGAATTATGCTTATCTTTTTTAACACGATAAGCATAAAACATTACAAACCCTATCGCCACCGCTGTCATTACAATTCAAATTATAACTCTTCAAATTATTCCAGTAGTTACTGCTAACTCACCAACAATTCCACCATTAATTGCAGCCTGAACAGCCGTACCAATTAAAAATGGATTAATAATTGAACCTAAAACACCAATCCCAGCTCCTAATAAAATAATTAATAATCCCGTAAAAGCATCAAATCCCGCAGCTAAAATAATTGGTAAAATTAACGCATAAAATCCTAATGTTTCTTCTGCCATCCCATATGTTGTTCCTGAAACGGAAAAGAAAATCATTAAAATCGGAATTAACCACAATTCCTTATTTTTTAAATTAGAAATTAATCTACCAATCAAAGCATCTAAAGCTTGAGTTTTCATCATCACATTAACAAAAGCACCTAAAATTAATACAAAGATAATAATTGATGCCCGACCTTTATTAGTAAAACTTTCCATTGGAACTCAAAAAATATCAATAATTCCTGCTGGCGTTTTAGCAACCGCCGGAATTCAAGATAAAAAAACTAAAATAACAATAATTAAAAATAAAATAGTAAATGCCGTTGGCATTTTAAATTTAAATCACTTTTTCATATCGCTAATTAACCATTACTACTAGCACAGCTCATCTAATAATATTAATTTCTAAAAATTTTCTCACTTCAAAACTAAATTGATATTTACTATCCTTCATAATTTGTATCCCTTTCTAATTTCACATATTTGCATATATTTTAGCACAAAAAACAACAAGAATTAACTTGTTGCTTCTCATAATATTTAATTTAACAAAGAAAAAGACTATTTTTTATAAACTGAAACTTTCGTTCTCTTTTTACCATAGCGCTCATATTTAACAACACCCTCAACTAAAGCAAACAAAGTATCATCACCACCACGACCAACACTATTTCCAGGATGAATCTTAGTTCCCCGTTGACGATAAATAATCGCCCCCGTCTTCGCTAATTGTCCATCACTTAACTTAGCACCTAATCGTTTAGAATGTGATTCACGACCATTACGACTAGAACCAACACCTTTTTTAGAGGCAAAGAATTGAATATCTAACTTAAATCTCATCATAATAATTATATCTCCTTAATTTCTATATTTTGTGGATATTGCTCAGCAATAGTTTGCAACTGATAAACCATTGTATTCAACACAATTTGATTAACAGCTTGTGTTTCGAAAACCTTAATAATAATATCATCCTGAACCGAAATACTAATACTATCCTGACATTGCCGATCTAATGCATTTAAAGTTCCAAAAACAACAGCACTAATCGCACTACAAACAATATCTTGACCCTTTGCTTTAAAACCAGAATGACCACTAACAATTACTTGATAATAATTATTTTGCTGTCTTTGAATCTGAACCCGAACCATTATTACTATCACTAATTTCTGCTGTCGGCACAGTTTTTGACTTAGTTTCAACAACTTTAGAAACCTTTTTTGCTCCATCTAATAAAATATCAATAATTTTCACTTGTGTATATGGTTGACGATGACCATACTTAGTTTTACTATTTTTCTTTGCTTTATAAGTAAAAACCACAATCTTTTTTTCTTTACCTTGTTTAATTATTTGACCAACAACCTTAGCATTTGGTACGAACCTTTGACCAATGTTACCATCAATCATTAAAACCTTATCAAACTCAACAATATCGCCAGCATTACCAACGATTTTTTCAATTCAAATTACTTGTTCCTTTTCAACGCTTAGTTGTTTGCCACCAGTTAAAATAATAGCAGACATATATACATACCCTCCAGCTTAGACTCGCCAATTTAGGTGAGATTAAACTACTTATAACCTATTTCGTGCGGTTGAAACCGTTTAAAGTTATCACAAATTAATCTTGCAATACTTACAACATTAATAATTATAACCTAAAATAAATATTTTCGGTAGCAAAATATGTAAATTTTTTTATGTCCTAATCTTCATTATTACTTATGACAAATAATAAAACCTAAATTTTCTAATTATATTTAAATATCAAATTTAAAAAGATTTGTTTCAATAATTTTATCTTTAATCATTTGATCTCTTTTTTCAATAACATCTTTATCTCAATTTTTATTTTCTTTCCAAATGCGTTTAACAGCATAATCACCAAAAGTACTTTCATCTTTTGATAATCAAGATGATTTTTTATTAAGTAATTCTTTATTAGACTTCTTGCATAACCTATTAAAAAATTACAAATATTTGTAAAAAGACAGTAATAGAAAAATATAATTTTAATTAATTATGTCTTTTATCTAAAAAATTAATATTTTGCCACAACAAAAAATGAATTTATTATTTAAATTCTTTAATTTTAAATAAATCTTTTATGTTAAATTAATAATTGCAAATTATAAATTGAGGCAATTAAATTAAATCTTAAACCAAATCTTTTTCTACGATTACGATATTTTTCTGTCATAATTTTAAATTTTTTAAGAATAGCAAAAATATTTTCAATAATAATTCTCATTTTTGAAACTAGTCTATTATGTTGTTTTTGTGCTTTATTTAAATGGTTTTTCTTTGTTTTCTTTGTAGGTATTAGAACATTATTGTGAATTTTTTGTATTCCTTGATAACCACTATCAACTATTAATTTGGTATTTTTTAAAATTGAGATTTTTGATTCTTTAAATAAAGCATAATCATGTTTTTTCCCAAGTGAAAAACTTGTTGCAATAATTTTTCTGGTTTCTTGTTCGATAATTACTTGTGTTTTAATGGTGTGTTTTTTCTTTTTACCAGAATAAGATTGTTTTTGTCTTTTTTTGGGCGTTGGATTGGAGTTTCGGTAGCATCAATAATAATATTTTTATCATTAAAATAATCATTTATTAGTGCTTTTTTACCAGCAAGTTGTTGAAAATCAGAGTTTTTAATTAAAATATCTTCAATTCATTTGATATTGCGATAACAATTAGCTTCACTAATTCCGAAATTTTTACCAAGATGAAAATAAGTCTGATATTCTCGTCAATATGATAAAGTCATCAATAATCTATTTTCTAGTGATAATTTATTAGTTTTACCACCTTTTTTAAATTTTTCTATTTCAGCTACTTGTAAAATATCTAACATTTTATTAAAAGTGGATTTTTTTATTCCTGTTAATCTTAACCATTCTTTATCATTAAGAGTATTAAATTTATTATTGTTCATATTTTGATATCCTCATAAATTATATTTTATAAGAATATTTTAATAAAAAAGGTATCGCAAGAAGTCTATTAAATAATTTTTCACATTTTTCAGAAAATATTTTATTGGAAATAGATTTATTTAATTTTTCATGTAATAATGTACAATTACCTAATTTATAAATATAATCTTCTATACTATGTTCTTTATTTTTTCAAAATTTATCTTTTGTTTCTCATTCCTTATATTTAATAGGCATAATATGTTCTAAATTAATATTATGAAATGAAATATCTTCATTTTCATAACTATAAGTCAGAATACTATATAAATATCATTTAATAATATTATTATCTTCATAACCTCGTTCATAATCAATAATCTCTTGTGAAATTTTCTTAACATCACTAAAATAACTATTCATTTTTTCAATCAACTTTATTATTGAAAGAAAATCATCATCATTTTTTTGTTATTATCTAGTTTTAGAAAAGCTAATTTATATTTTAATGTAAAAACCATAATTTTTTTAAAATCATTTTCTATAAAATTAGCTTGCTCACCTCCAATTTTTAACTTTAGTAAATAATATTTATAAAGCTTATCTATAAAAATAAAAATTTCATTTTCTAAAAAATAATTACCTTCCCTATTTACCAAAAGCATACTTACTAAAATAGGTTTTATAGATTTGTAATTTAGCAAATTTAAACCTACTATAATCTTATTAACATTTTTATAATTAGAATGTTGATACTTCTTCTCTGATTTAAAAAGTTCATGATATAGTTCCAAATATTTTAATGCCTTATCTACAAATTCAACTGCAATTTGATAACTATCTTTTTTATTTGTAAGCTTAATTAGTTGAAATATTTCACGAAAATTAGATATTAAATTGCTTTTTTTAACTTTTGTTATATCTTTAAATTTATCAAAATAACATGCTTTAAAAAAATCTAATAAAAAAATATCAACATCTTTCAAATCTCTATAACACATAACAATTTTTTTCTATGTCAGCAATATCTGTCTCAAATTTATCAATTTTTTGTTCAGCATAATATTTATAAATATTATTTTTAATAATATCAAATGCTGATAATTGCAATCCTTTAGCCTTTATTGTTTCAAAAATTTTTGGTGCTTTATCCTCATTAGCTAATTCAAAAATAGCAAACTTAAAATTAGGAACTATTTTATAAAATAATCAAACCATAACTACAAATGTTTTATGATACTTTTCTCCATAATCATTTTCTCATTTAGGTCTTAAAAAATGCTCATGCTTAGATACAACTTCTTCATTATCCAACTTTTCAATTAACTTCGATAAAAATTCTTTAATTTGATTATAAGCTTTATAAACTTTTGTTTTACGTGCTTTCTTTAAGTCTTTATCTTTCAAATTAAAAGAATTATCATTTTTTTTAGGAATTAATTCTTTAAATAAAAGTTCTCAAACATCTTTATCATCCTTTTGATGAGTTACATATTTTAAATGCTCATATTTAACTTCAAAATTCGGTTTGTCTGAATTATAAAATAATAATTTCCTAATATAAAAATAAAATTCTTTAAACTGTTTCTTAAACCTACTAACATTGTTTTCTTTGATATAAATTTCTTTATACTCATCTAACAAACTAAATGATGCTAATAAAAATAAATATCAAGTTGTAATTCTTTGTTGCCCATCTATTACTTCTTTAAACTGAAATTCCCCATTTATTCTCGTATTAGTTAAATAAATTGTTCCAAAAAATATATCTTCAGAATATTCTATCTTTTTAGGTAAATCATTTTCTTCTTTAGCAATAAAGCCTTTGTCAAATAATTCTGTAATTTCTTCTAAAAAATCCTTAATTTGTTGTTCACCTCAAGCAAATTTTCTCTGATATATAGGTATATAAAAACTATATTCTACTCCATCTGAATCTTTTAATAGACTTCTTGCATAACCTATTAAAAAAATTACAAATATTTGTAAAAAGACAGTAATAGAAAAATATAATTTTAATTAATTATGTCTTTTATCTAAAAAATTAATATTTTGCCACAACAAAAAATGAATTTATTATTTAAATTCTTTAATTTTAAATAAATCTTTTATGTTAAATTAATAATTGCAAATTATAAATTGAGGCAATTAAATTAAATCTTAAACCAAATCTTTTTCTACGATTACGATATTTTTCTGTCATAATTTTAAATTTTTTAAGAATAGCAAAAATATTTTCAATAATAATTCTCATTTTTGAAACTAGTCTATTATGTTGTTTTTGTGCTTTATTTAAATGGTTTTTCTTTGTTTTCTTTGTAGGTATTAGAACATTATTGTGAATTTTTTGTATTCCTTGATAACCACTATCAACTATTAATTTGGTATTTTTTAAAATTGGGATTTTTGATTCTTTAAATAAAGCATAATCATGTTTTTTCCAAGTGAAAAACTTGTTGCAATAATTTTTCTGGTTTCTTGTTCGATAATTACTTGTGTTTTAATGGTGTGTTTTTTCTTTTTACCAGAATAAGATTGTTTTTGTCTTTTTTTGGGCGTTGGATTGGAGTTTCGGTAGCATCAATAATAATAGTTTTATCATTAAAATAATCATTTATTAGTGCTTTTTACCAGCAAGTTGTTGAAAATCAGAGTTTTTAATTAAAATATCTTCAATTCACTTGATATTGCGATAACAATTAGCTTCACTAATTCCGAAATTTTTACCAAGATGAAAATAAGTCTGATATTCTCGTCAATATGATAAAGTCATCAATAATCTATTTTCTAGTGATAATTTATTAGTTTTACCACCTTTTTTAAATTTTTCTATTTCAGCTACTTGTAAAATATCTAACATTTTATTAAAAGTGGATTTTTTTATTCCTGTTAATCTTAACCATTCTTTATCATTAAGAGTATTAAATTTATTATTGTTCATATTTTGATATCCTCATAAATTATATTTTATAAGAATATTTTAATAAAAAAGGTATCGCAAGAAGTCTATTATAAATTAATGTTGCAATTTGCTGTAAATTTTCTAAACTCTGATTTTTCTTTGCTTTTCTAATCATTTATATCCCTCGTTTATACAATTTTATTACACAAAAATTTATTAAATAACTTTGTTATCTTGATTTTTAGTTCATAAGAACGCAAGAGCAATAATCGCAATAATCGCACAAGCATAGAAATAATAAAAGACATTGTCTCAATTACCATTACCAGCAATTCCCGCAACAACTGGTTTTGACATCACAGCATCTCCAAAATATCCAAATAATCCTGTAAGTCCTGAAGCTGTGGCCGCGGCTTTTTTATTCGTTAATTCAATTGCCGTTGCTCCAATCATTGCCTGTGGCATATAGACACCAAAACCAGCAACAATTATTGCCGTAATTAATACGGAGATATTACCTCTAGGAGCATTTTGAAAGATAACTAGACCACCAATACCAATAATTAATCCAAAAATCATTAATGGTGCTTTCCGATTTTGAAATAAATATCTAGCACCATAGGCTGCAAATATTCCACCGGCAATTCCTGATCATTCAAAAAATGACCACAATCACTTACTATCTTTTAACTTAATACCATGCATTTCATCGGCAATTTTTATTGCTCACGAAGACATTCCTTGTCGTAAAACATAAACTCAAATATTTGCAAATGCTAAAATTCAAACATATTTATTTTTTAAAATATATTTAACAAAAATTTCTTTGATTTTCAATTCTGTTTTTTCTTTAGCATTTTCAGTTATTCCTTTTCATTTTTCAACAGTTGGTAATCCTTCGGCTTCAGGTCGGTCTCGCAAACCTCAAAAAACCAAAGGTAAAAAAATTAAAGCAATAATACTAGGCACTCAGTAATATAACCCATAAATTGTCCCACCCGGGTCAATTAATTCAATTAAAGGAATAATAATTAGTGGAGCAAAAGCGGCTCCTAATCCTTGTCCGGAATTTCAAATCGCAAGTCGTGGTGATCGTTCTTTATCAGTAAATCAATGTGCCATCATTCTCGCAGTAGCTGGCCAACCCATACCTTGAAATATTCCTAATGCTGTTAAAATAATAATCATTACCACTAATGGAGCAATCGTAATTTGACCATTACCAATTTGAATAACACCACCTAAAGCAATATTTAAGATGGCTGAAACTAGTAATCCGATCGTCATCACAATTCTTCCTGAACTACGATCAGCAAAACCACCAATAATAAACTTACTACATCCATAAGTAATTGAAAAAAACATTCCCATTAATGCATAATTATATGTACTTAACCCTCCAGTTTCCATTAAATGGCTACCAGTTATATCAACTGATTTTCGAGTAAAGTAATACATCATATAACCTAAAATTGATACAATAAATACTTGATTTCTTAAAAAATTAAACTTTTTATTAACAGTTTTTAAATCACTACTAAACGGCTCTTTAGCAGCCGGTGGTTTAAATATATTTTTCATTATTATCTCTTTCCATTTTCATTATTTTTTATTTCTTAGATTTTACTTTTAGAAAATTATGTCTCATCTCCTCAATTTCTGCGATTTCATGAACATCATTAAAAAGATGAAATAGCATATAATTTAACTCATCAGGCTTTTTAATGTTAAGACGAAAAAATTCAACAGTTTCATCAATAATACCTAATAATTCTAATCCCTGTTTATTATTAATTTTCTTGCTCAAAAATCTTTCTTTAATTATTATTGGCATATCACGCATAAAACTATAATCACTAAAAACTTTATCATCTTTGTGAATGAACATAAATTTTAAATGCCATTACTCTTAACATAATCGTTTTAACAGCTGTTTTAACAGCTGTAACTTTAGCAGCCATCATATTACGAATAAATATTGCCACAATCACAGTTATGGTTCCAATAGGAATGATTATTGAAACAATAATATCAATATCAACATCAAATTGAGTTGCAAAATATGATTTAGCAATCGTATATGAGTTTTGAATAACTAATACCATTACAAAAAAACCAAAATTACCACCGCGCCATCATTTTCGTGGTAAAAAAGGAGGACTATCAACCTTAAAAATTCAGCGATTTAAAGTAGAAATCACAACATTAAAAATACCATAAATAATAGCAATTATTGTCGTAATAAAGTTAAAAAAGCAAAAAACAATTGTTAAACTAGTAATAAAATCTAAATAAATTTTAGTATTAAAAATAAAGTAGTTATTGGGATATACCGTTGATAATTGATATTTTTTTTCAAAAAGTCTTCTACAAAGATTTTTAATATTAATTAATATATAAAAAAATAAAGCAATAAGAGCAATCGCCGCACTAATAAAAACATAGGAATAAGCAAGATTAATATTTTTGATTCGGTCATTTCAAGCCGCTTCTCAATCAACAACATCAGTTTTTGTCCCAAAAAAATCAAATTTCATTAATGAAAAATAAATAATTGGATAAATAGTTAACTTAATTAATTGCTTATAAATTTCTTGTTTCTCAACATTTGTAAGAGTTGCTTCTTTAAGTTGATTTAAAAGTTTACTAATTTCTGGTGTATTATTTACCATCCCTCTTTCTTGAATAAATAAAATTAGTACATAAATTAACATCGCTGTAAAAATCATTCAAAAAATTGTTAACAATACATATTGTTTACCTAAAAACTTAGATAAGCGCTCTTGTGATAACTGAATTTTTGGTGATAACTTTTTAACTTTGCGATTCACCATCATTCCCCCTATAAAAAATATTAATATTTTCTTAAACTATATAAATAATAGCATATTTTATTATTCACACCAATAAAATATTAGAATTATCAATTTATTACACCACAGACTTATGATAAACACAAGAATTTTTTTAAAAAGGGTGAATTTATTTTTTATTTAAAATTTTTATAAATAACGACAAATTCTAAGAAAATTGTTAAAAATAGTTTACAATTAAATTCCAAGGTAAAAAGATTGCAGATTAATTTTTTTGGAGAAAGACTCTTGATTGTTGAATAAATTTTTATTAATTAGTAAAAATTCACGAAAAGGAAATTAATTAATATGAAAAAATTACTGGGAATCTTAGGAACAATAACAATAGCAGGAAGCGGAATGGCAGGACTTGTTGGAAATGCACCAGCTACAGCAAAAAATGAAATTAATCATTTACAAACAAATAATTTATTAAGAAATAAAAGAACACCGAATAGTGAAAAAACAACCACACTCAATACTATTAGTCATACTCAAAGCACTTCATTAGGTGGTAAATTAGGGGGAGAAGTGAACATTTTTGTAATTAAAACCACAGGTGAGATTGAAGCAAAACATAGTATTACTGATTCTAATGAAAATGTAAATAAAGTTGAAACTGAAAAGATAGACAAACCAACAATATAGATAGTTAAATACTTTATAAAAAATAATTATTCAAAATTATAAAAATTATTTTGTTAAAGCTTTTTGTAATGTTTGAAATGGGGTTTTAGTGTTTAATGATGAATGACGACGCTCAAAGTTATAAAAGTAATAATATTTGTTTAAATAATTTTGAAGTTCATTCTGATTTAATTTTTTATTCTTAGCATAAAATAATTTGGTATAGTGTTGGCGGAATCGTTCAATTTTTCCGTTACTCTGAAGAGAACGGATTGGTGTGCTTTCATGGACAATTCCGTTCCTCGAAAGAAAGGTTGTAAAAGGCCTTTCTTTTACTTTGTACGATTTTTTATTACTTCAATTAGTAGTAGTAAATTCAGGAGCGTTGTCAGTACGAAGTTGTTTAATTGTTATACCAAGCTCGCCGAAATCTTTCATTGCTCTTTGCACGGCATTAAGGGCATTGTTAGTTCCTAAACTATCATAAACATAACCAAATACTATGCGTGTCATTTCGTCAATAAAATCATAAATATAATTTTTTTTATTAACCAGAAAATTTGATGGGGTAATAATTTTAGAATCCATTTGTAAAAGACCAATCTCGGAGACTTCATAACGCTTAAAATGGCGTTTTGTTTTTTTTGATTTGCTGTTTTAAATCTTTTCAACGAGATTCGGATTTAATTCAACGATAAAAAGTTTTGATATTTTTCGGAACTTCTGAATTTTTAATATCGTGAAAACCGATTTTTAAATTTTTAAATAAAGACCACATTCCGCCGACTTGAAGATTTTTGTAATCAAAATATAAATTGCATACTTTTTTGCGAGAATTTAAACTATATTGATAATTAAGATTTTGCGGTTTTGTAGTTTTAAACAATAGACTTCTTGCATAACCTATTAAAAAAATTACAAATATTTGTAAAAAGACAGTAATAGAAAAATATAATTTTAATTAATTATGTCTTTTATCTAAAAAATTAATATTTTGCCACAACAAAAAATGAATTTATTATTTAAATTCTTTAATTTTAAATAAATCTTTTATGTTAAATTAATAATTGCAAATTATAAATTGAGGCAATTAAATTAAATCTTAAACCAAATCTTTTTCTACGATTACGATATTTTTCTGTCATAATTTTAAATTTTTTAAGAATAGCAAAAATATTTTCAATAATAATTCTCATTTTTGAAACTAGTCTATTATGTTGTTTTTGTGCTTTATTTAAATGGTTTTTCTTTGTTTTCTTTGTAGGTATTAGAACATTATTGTGAATTTTTTTTATTCCTTGATAACCACTATCAACTATTAATTTGGTATTTTTTAAAATTGGGATTTTTGATTCTTTAAATAAAGCATAATCATGTTTTTCCCCAAGTGAAAAACTTGTTGCAATAATTTTTCTGGTTTCTTGTTCGATAATTACTTGTGTTTTAATGGTGTGTTTTTTCTTTTTACCAGAATAAGATTGTTTTTGTCTTTTTTTGGGCGTTGGATTGGAGTTTCGGTAGCATCAATAATAATAGTTTTATCATTAAGAGTATTAAAATTATTATTGTTCATATTTTGATATCCTCATAAATTATATTTTATAAGAATATTTTAATAAAAAAGGTATCGCAAGAAGTCTATTATATTCTTTCTTGCTTTAATTAACTTCATTTATGGTTTCCTTTTTTCCTATGGCCGATTTTTTATTCCTGTTTAATTACCTCATTCAACTGTTCAAATGTCATTATTCATTTTCAATTGTCATTTTGAATATAGCGTTCAAAATAAACATAAAAATTTTTAAAATTAGTAAAATTAAAATCATAATAACCATATTGTAAGTACTCGTCATTATGATTAGCGATAACTTTTTGCCCTAACACTTTCGTGTCATTAATAAATTTTTTGCTAACTAATTTATCATAATAATTATTTCTTAAAGAATTTACTAATTTATGTCAACTAATAACAAAAGCTAATTGATTAAAACCAAAATATTCAGCTTTAAATTCACTAATTCATCATTGCTCTTTTTCATCTAAACACTGACATTTTTTGACATTATAATTAGGATGTTGAAAAAATTCTTCTAATAATTTAATTTTAATATCATTAATACTACCATTAATATTTCTAATAAAATCATGGAGTTTACTATAAAAATGTTTACCATCTTGTTTTCCAGACTCAATATGGTCTTCATAATCAAGAGGTCACATTTTTAATAATTTGCTTAACTGAATTTTATGTTGCTTACATCTCTCACCAATCCCATTTTTATTTTTTGATTGACCAATATAAACGGGAATTAGTTTATCAAGTTTAACTGTTGGCAACGGAATATATAAAGCATAAATACCTTTTTTATTTAAATCATCAGAACTGTGTGGCTTTTCTACTAATCATTCATATAGTTTTATTTTTTCTAAAAAACTTTTTTGAATCATAAGTTTCCTTTCATTTATTAATCATTTAAAATATCGTCAATTGATAATGATATTTGATCATTAGCATTAGATATTTTTTTATCCTTTTTTAAAGAGGAAATTAATGATGCTGATTGCAAATTATGCTTTCTTAAATCATAATAACGGTCATCTTGAATTCATTCCACATTAACATCCCCTAAAAAATCACTAACACTTTCTAATAAACGACCATAATGAACTTTATTAATTGCAAAATTTTCAATCTTATTATTTTTAGTTAAAATATGAACTTTACTATTATTAGGAATTACAAATGATGTAATTACATAGGGAATAATAGTTTTAGTTATTTTAAAAGAATGAACCCCTTTGGCTGGACGATGTAGTAAAGGAATATTATTAATTTTAATTTTTTTAACCCCTGCTGTAGTAAAAGAAACATAACTATCATGCTCATAATTAACAACATTTAATGACACAACTTTATCATCATCTTTTAAATTAATCGCTTTAACACCTTTAGCTTTGGGACTAATAATCGCAATATCATTTTCATCATATCTAACAACAAAACCTTTTTTAGTTGTTAAAATAACTTGTTTTTTACCATTACTTAAATTAAAACCAACAACCTCATCATTGGGTTGCAAATTAATTGCTTTTAAAGCCTTAGATATTCTTGTTGCTGTAAAATGACTAATAACAGTTCTTTTAATAAATCCTAAATTAGTTGCTAAAATAACAAATTGGTCTTGAATATCAAAATCATTAATTAATATCACGCCAATAACTCTTTCGTCACCCGTCATTGTTGAAAAGTTATTAATATGGTGTCCGATATCCTTTCAACGACTTTCTTTGACTTTATGTAAAGGAACAATACAATAATTACCTTGACTAGTAAACAGTAACAAAGTACTTAATGAAGTAGTTGATAATGAAGCAACATTAATATCTAAAGGTTTTCGTCCATAATCTTTCATATCTTGTTTAGCAACTACTTTTTCATTAATAACTTTAATATAACCATCACGCGATATCGTAACAAAAATATTTTCTTCATTAATTATTTCTGTTTTTTCAATAATAATTTCTTCCACCATATTCTCAATAACTGTTTTTCGTGGCGAATTAAATTCTTGCGAAATAGTTTGCAATTGTTGAATAATCAAAGCTTTTTGTTTTTCTTTTTTCTTAATAATTTCTTGTCAAGTTCTAATTTCTTTTTGTAAAGATTTTTCCTCTTCTTTTAAAGCATTAACATCAGTTGATGTTAACCGATACAATCGTAACGAAACAATAGCTTCTGATTGTAATTCCGTAAAATGATAAGTTTTAATTAAATTTTTCTTAGCATTAGCCTTATCAGTTGATTTACGAATCGTAGCAATAACCTTATCTAAAATTGTTGTAACTTTAATTAAGCCACTAACAATTTCTAAACGAATAATCGCTTTTTCTAAATCGTATTTAGTTCTTTTTTGAACAATATCAAATTGATGCTTTAAATAAGCATCTAATAAGTTTAATATCCCCGAACAAATTGGTTTGTTATCTTCAAGAACGACCATATTAAGATTGTAAGATACTTGTAAATTACTATGTTTTAATAAATATTTCCGAATTGTCTCAGCATCAGCATCCTGTTGTAAATTAATTTCAATATGAACTCCTGACATATCACTTAAATCAATAATATCCTTAATACCACTAAGTTTTTGTTCTTCTTTAATATCCGCAATTCGCGTTACTAAATCACTTTTAACAACTTCATAAGGCAATTCCTTAATAACTCATTTTCGATGACGCGGTGTCCCTTGTAATTCCATTTTACTACGAATAATAATCTTACCACGACCAGTTTTATAAGCATTTAATATTCCATCCCGTCCTTGAATAATACCACCCGTAGGTAAATCAGGCCCTTTAATAATTTTCATAATTTCTTTTAATGAACATTCAGGATTATTAAGACGATAAACTAAGGCAACAATTAATTCCGATAAGTTGTGAGGCGGAATATTGGTTGCATAACCAGCAGCAATACCCATACAACCATTTAAAAGCAAATTAGGAAAGTATGCTGGTAATACTGTCGGTTCAGTTTCTGAATCATCAAAGTTAGGGGTTCAACCAACAGTTTTTTTATCTAAGTCTTGTAATAAATACTTAGAAATTGCATTTAAACGCGTTTCGGTATACCGCATTGCCGCTGCTGAATCACCATCAATGGAACCAAAATTACCATGACCATCAATTAGTGGTACTCTTAACTTTCAAGGTTGCGCCATTCGCACCATTGCTTCATAAATGGGAACATCACCATGCGGATGATATTTACCAATTACTTCACCAACAACCCGAACTGATTTTTTGTGAGGCCGATCAAAAAATAACCCTAAATTATTCATTGCATATAAAATTCTTCTTTGCACTGGTTTTAAGCCATCACGAACATCAGGCAACGCTCGCTCTTGAATAATATATTTCGCATATAAACCAAACCGTTCAGCAACAATTTCATCTAATTCGTGAACCACACTATTTCTGTTACTTTTCATTTCATTCCTCCTTTCATCTTATGAAGCAATAATTAAATTATCTTCTAATGTAAAATTAATGTTAGCTTCAATTCATTTTTTGCGTTTATCACTATCATCACCCATTAAAGTAATAATCTTTTTTTCAGCTTTATGGCGATCACCAATAGTAACTTGCACTAGTTGTCTAGTTTCTGGATTCATTGTTGTTGTTCATAATTGATCGGCATTCATTTCTCCAAGTCCTTTATAGCGTTGAATTTCACTTTTAGTATGTTTTTCTAATTGCTTATATAAATCTTTTTGATTTCAAGCATAACTAATTTCATTAGATTTTTTGTTACTAATTTTATATAACGGTGGTAATGCTAAATAAATCTTTTGTGCAGCCATTAAAGGGTTCATATAACGATAAAAAAAAGTTAATAATAAAATTTGAATATGAGCACCATCAACATCAGCATCGGTCATAATAATAATTTTATCATAATTAACATCATCTAAATCAAAATGCTCACCAATGCCACCACCAATAGCATTAGTAATCATATTAATTTCAGGATTTTTTAATAATGTTGCTAAATTAGATTTTTCAGCATTAATTATCTTCCCTTTTAAAGATAAAATGGCTTGAAAACTTCGCGCTCGCCCCATTTTAGCAGTGCCACCAGCCGAATCACCTTCAACAAGAAATAATTCATTTTTATTAGGATTCCGGTTTTGCGCTGGTGCTAACTTGCCAATTAACATTCGGTCTTTTAAACCTTTTGATTGTCTTTGTCCTCTTGCTTGTTCGCGAGCTTTTCTTGTAGCTTCTCTTACTTCTCTAGTTTTAATAATCTTTGTTAAAATTTCATAAGCAATAGTCTTATTTTCTTGTAATCAAAAAGAAAATTGTTTAGTGACAATATTATCAACAATATTTTTAATTTCATTAGTTCCTAATTTACTTTTAGTTTGTCCTTCATATTGAATCATATTTTCAGGAATCCGTACCGAAATAACTGCTGTTAATCCTTCACGAACATCACTACCTTCAAAGTTTTTTTCTTTTTCTTTTAAAAGATTTTCTGTTCTAGCATAATCATTAATAACTTTCGTTATGGCAGTACGAAAACCAACAACATGGGTTCCCCCATCAACAGTTTTAACATTATTAGCAAAACTAATAATATTTTCACTATAAGCATTACTATATTGCATCCCAACTTCTAATTGAACATTATCCATTTCACCTTTTAAAAGCATAATTGGACTAATAATTTTTTCATCAGCGATTAAATATTTAACAAATTCTTCTAAGCCATTATTAAAACAAAATTGTTCTTCTTTTTTACTATGTTCATCAACAACAATAATTTTTAAACCACTAATTAATAATGCTGACTCGCGAGCTCGCTCACAAATCATTGAATATGAAAACTTAAAATTATTAAATATCGTACTATCAGGGCGAAAATGAACTACAGTACCAGTTTTTACTGTTTTACCAATTAATTTTAAATGTCGTGCTAAATGACCTCCATTTTTAAAACCAATTTCGTAAATTTTTTTATCACGATAAATTGTTACATAACAAAATTCACTTAGCGCATTAACAACCGATGCCCCCACACCGTGTAAACCACCTGATGTTTTATAACTATTATCATCAAATTTACCACCAGAATGTAACATTGTAAAAATAACTTCTGGTGTTGATTTTCCTTTTTTATGCATTCCCGTAGGAATCCCCCGACCATTGTCTGCAACAATAATTGAATCATCTTTTTTAATAGTAATCTTAATTTCATTGCAATATCCAGATAATGCTTCATCAATCGAATTATCAAAAATCTCTCATACGAGATGATGCCATCCTTTCCTATCTTTTGAACCAATGTACATCGACGGTCGTTTACGAACACCCTCTAATCCCTCAAGAACTTGAATTGAAGATTCATCATAGCTATTTAGCATTTAAGTCACCCCTTTATTGTTGTTAATTATTATTTACTTATTATACTTATTAATAAAATTTAAAATATCTTGATATACTTGTTCTTTACAAATTTCATTTAAAATTTCGTGACGCATTCCTGAATATAATAAAATGCTTGTTTTTTTAAAACTATATTGACGATATTTTCTTGCAGTTTTTTCAACATCTTTACCAAAATTACTAACCGGATCACTCATTCCCCCAATAAAAAATATTGGTAAAGTTTTCCGAGTTTTAATAATATTTTTCTTTTTCATAATATACAATAAACCTGTAAACATATCTTTAAAAGCACTAGCAGTAAATATTTGTCCCGTTAAGGGGTCCTTTCTAAATTTTTCTTGAATATTTTTATCACGAGTTAGTCAAGCTAAATCATTATCTTTTTCTTTAATTTTCTTACTAAATTTTTTATAAATTAAATTATTAATAAAATTACTCGGAGCATGTAATGGTTGTCGTTTTTGTAAATATTTAGCAATAAATTTACCAGTTCATAATTGCATTTTTGATTTTCAAGTTGTGGCACAAATAACTAATGATTCAATAGTATAAGAGTATAATGTTACATAATGTCGCACTAAAAATGAACCCATTGATTGCCCTAACATTGTAATTCCTAATTTAGGATAATTATGAATAATATAATCATTCACTACTTTTAAATCTAATACCAGCTTATCTCAACCATCCTTAACACTAAAAAACCCTAAGTGGTCTTTATCAGTAACCGCTTTTCCGTGTCCCCGAAGATCATTACCAATAACGATTCAACCATTAGCATTTAAATACTTAGCAAATTCATCATAACGAAAAGCATATTCACTTGACCCATGCACCAACTGCATGACCCCTTTAGGTTTACTGACTTGATCTCATATATATAAATGAAGTTCATTGTTATCAAACGATAAAATTTTTAATTCTTGCATTTTTTCATCTTCCTTTTCTAAAATTACTACTTTAAGTACAAAACTTAATTTCTATAATGTTACTTTGAATATCTGATGACTAAAACTATTATAAGAATTATGCCATATATAATGATTATATTATAAATTAAGCAATAAATTTTAAATTAAACAATAATATAATAAAATTACCTTATAATAATATAATATTAAATAATTAATATTAGAAAAGAGATGATTATATGAGTACTGCATCAATCATTATGACAACCTTGGGATGTGTTATTGGTTATTTAGTTGGTTCACTATCACCAGCAATTCTTATTAGTAAATATTATTTTAAAACTGATGTCCATAACCATTATTCCAAAAATGCCGGAGCTACTAATGCTGCCAGAATTATGGGAACCAAATTTGGTTTAATTATTCTTATTTTAGATGGTTTAAAAATTGGTCTTGTTTTAGCAATTGTAAAATTACTATCACTAATTAATTCACCAACCTTTACTCTTACTGAAAGCTCAGTTTATATTAGTGCTGTTTTTGCTGTTTTCGGACATTGCTTGCCAATTTATCATAAATTTAAAGGTGGTAAAGGTGTTGGACCATTTTTAGGCTTTACACTTTTTCTTAATCCGATTTATTTTATTATTGCAACTATTGTATGATGAACAATATTTCTAACTATTCGCATTGTTTCTATTGCTTCATTAATATGTGCCATATCTATTTTTTGTTGCTCTTGAATTACACAAATAAACAATTTGCCTGTAAATATGTGAATCAATCACTCCGAGTTATTTTTTTCATACTTATTGCCTAATTATTGAACCCAATTAATTGTTGGTTTGATTGTTTTAATTGTTATTTTACGACACTATCAAAATATTTATCGAATTTTTACTGGACAAGAAAAACAATTTAGTAATAAAAAATAACTTTGTTAGTTTCATACTCCTTATTGAAGTTATTTTTTATCATTCTTATTCAATGATTTAAATTTCCATTTTTGTTTTATTAATAATAAAGTAAAGTTAAAAAGGTTTAAACTTTATAAAGTTTAAACCTCAATCATTTTTTTATTACAGAACACATTCCCAAACTGCTATAGCTTCTAAAAATATTTAAAAACTGACTATTTTTTAATGCTAATAGGTAAGTCATCCTAAGTTATTTTATTTATTAGTTATGCATTATTCTAATAAATAAATGGTATTAACTTACTTTTTAATTAGACTTCTTGCATAACCTATTAAAAAAATTACAAATATTTGTAAAAAGACAGTAATAGAAAAATATAATTTTAATTAATTATGTCTTTTATCTAAAAAATTAATATTTTGCCACAACAAAAAATGAATTTATTATTTAAATTCTTTAATTTTAAATAAATCTTTTATGTTAAATTAATAATTGCAAATTATAAATTGAGGCAATTAAATTAAATCTTAAACCAAATCTTTTTCTACGATTACGATATTTTTCTGTCATAATTTTAAATTTTTTAAGAATAGCAAAAATATTTTCAATAATAATTCTCATTTTTGAAACTAGTCTATTATGTTGTTTTTGTGCTTTATTTAAATGGTTTTTCTTTGTTTTCTTTGTAGGTATTAGAACATTATTGTGAATTTTTTGTATTCCTTGATAACCACTATCAACTATTAATTTGGTATTTTTTAAAATTGGGATTTTTGATTCTTTAAATAAAGCATAATCATGTTTTTTCCCAAGTGAAAAACTTGTTGCAATAATTTTTCTGGTTTCTTGTTCGATAATTACTTGTGTTTTAATGGTGTGTTTTTTCTTTTTACCAGAATAAGATTGTTTTTGTCTTTTTTTGGGCGTTGGATTGGAGTTTCGGTAGCATCAATAATAATAGTTTTATCATTAAAATAATCATTTATTAGTGCTTTTTTACCAGCAAGTTGTTGAAAATCAGAGTTTTTAATTAAAATATCTTCAATTCACTTGATATTCAGATAACAATTAGCTTCACTAATTCCGAAATTTTTACCAAGATGAAAATAAGTCTGATATTCTCGTCAATATGATAAAGTCATCAATAATCTATTTTCTAGTGATAATTTATTAGTTTTACCACCTTTTTTAAATTTTTCTATTTCAGCTAATTGTAAAATATCTAACATTTTATTAAAAGTGGATTTTTTTATTCCTGTTAATCTTAACCATTCTTTATCATTAAGAGTATTAAATTTATTATTGTTCATATTTTGATATCCTCATAAATTATATTTTATAAGAATATTTTAATAAAAAAGGTATCGCAAGAAGTCTATTGAAGCACCTGTGCCACATCCATTACTAACTTCCGCCATAATACTACCCTGAATTAATAAGGCCGCAGCAATTATCGGCAATGCAGGGGCAACTGCTGCAACTTCCCTAATAATACTTTATTAAGAGCGGCAACAATCGTTTGAAAACCACCATTTATTATGCCACCAATAGAAATACATTTAACAATTGATTCATCAAGATAAAAATTAAATCCTCACCAAAAAAAATCAATTTTATTAAGCCCCATATAAGAAGAATTAAATTCCTTACTAAATGAAATATTATGAACAATTTTTAATTTCTTATATCACAGTTACCAAACAAATTTAATAAGAAGGCGACTCAAGAGGATCATATTTAGGTAAAAATTGGGTAAAAAACTTATTTAGTAATTCTCACATTATCGTTTTATATTCTTCTTCTGTTAATAATCATTGTGAAAAAGCTTTAGCAAAAAGTTCTCGCAAACTATTAGTTCGACCATAATTACTTCTAATAATAGACCACGCAAACAATCTTTTTTGCATAATTTCTTCAATACCAATTTGATGAGCAAGTCATTCTACTAAATAATCACTAGCTGTTTGAATTCTTTTTTCATCACTACCATTTTTAAAGGATTTTAAAGATGAAAAAGTACTATTATTAGGGCAAGCATTACCATAATATTTTCAACGCATTCCTATTGAAAGGTTTAAATTTTTATCTTCACAAGGATAATAATTACTATTAAATCTACTTCTAGTATGGAATAATGAATTTAAAAAGTTTTCAATCGCATGTCCATATTCATGAACAATAACAGTTGTAATATTATTTGCTGACCAATATCCATTTTCAAATTGATCTCTAATATTTTCATAATTATTAAAATTATTAGAAAAAACCATATACTGTCATAAACGAGTAACATTTGCTCTTGTAACAGCAACATTATTATTATTATTAAAATTATTAATTTTAATAATAATAATTTTAAAATACTATCTTTATCATAATAATGTGCAAATCTATTATAAAACTTTAATAACTCTGCTTTCATCATTATTTTATTACTATTATTAAGATTATCCAATAATTCATTTCATCTAATATCAACATTAATAGATGATTTCAATTTTGTATTATTAAAATCATTTTGTAATGCATCAAAACTTTTAAAATTAGTTAAACTTTTATTAACTTTATTAAACTCTTCACTACTTTTTAAAGAAGCTTTTTAAAAAAGCACTGCTTCACAATTTAGTAAAAATTTAACATCATACTTTGTTAAATTACGAATTACAAAATTAGTTTCACCCTTTGCGCCTCGTTCTTGTTGAGCAATTTTCAATTCTTGAAAAACATCAGGATTTAATAGACTTCTTGCGATACCTTTTTTATTAAAATATTCTTATAAAATATAATTTATGAGGATATCAAAATATGAACAATAATAAATTTAATACTCTTAATGATAAAGAATGGTTAAGATTAACAGGAATAAAAAAATCCACTTTTAATAAAATGTTAGATATTTTACAAGTAGCTGAAATAGAAAAATTTAAAAAAGGTGGTAAAACTAATAAATTATCACTAGAAAATAAATTATTGATGACTTTATCATATTGACGAGAATATCAGACTTATTTTCATCTTGGTAAAAATTTCGGAATTAGTGAAGCTAATTGTTATCGGAATATCAAGTGAATTGAAGATATTTTAATTAAAAACTCTGATTTTCAACAACTTGCTGGTAAAAAAGCACTAATAAATGATTATTTTAATAGACTTCTTGCATAACCTATTAAAAAAGTTACAAATATTTGTAAAAAGACAGTAATAGAAAAATATAATTTTAATTAATTATGTCTTTTATCTAAAAAATTAATATTTTGCCACAACAAAAAATGAATTTATTAGACTTCTTGCATAACCTATTAAAAAAATTACAAATATTTGTAAAAAGACAGTAATAGAAAAACATAATTTTAATTAATTATGTCTTTTATCTAAAAAATTAATATTTTGCCACAACAAAAAACGAATTTATTATTTAAATTCTTTAATTTTAAATAAATCTTTTATGTTAAATTAATAATTGCAAATTATAAATTGAGGCAATTAAATTAAATCTTAAACCAAATCTTTTTCTACGATTACGATATTTTTCTGTCATAATTTTAAATTTTTTAAGAATAGCAAAAATATTTTCAATAATAATTCTCATTTTTGAAACTAGTCTATTATGTTTTTTTGTGCTTTATTTAAATGGTTTTTCTTTGTTTTCTTTGTAGGTATTAGAACATTATTGTGAATTTTTTGTATTCCTTGATAACCACTATCAACTATTAATTTGGTATTTTTTAAAATTGGGATTTTTGATTCTTTAAATAAAGCATAATCATGTTTTTCCCCAAGTGAAAAACTTGTTGCAATAATTTTTCTGGTTTCTTGTTCGATAATTACTTGTGTTTTAATGGTGTGTTTTTTCTTTTTACCAGAATAAGATTGTTTTTGTCTTTTTTTGGGCGTTGGATTGGAGTTTCGGTAGCATCAATAATAATAATAGTTTTATCATTAAAATAATCATTTATTAGTGCTTTTTTACCAGCAAGTTGTTGAAAATCAGAGTTTTTAATTAAAATATCTTCAATTCACTTGATATTCCGATAACAATTAGCTTCACTAATTCCGAAATTTTTACCAAGATGAAAATAAGTCTGATATTCTCGTCAATATGATAAAGTCATCAATAATCTATTTTCTAGTGATAATTTATTAGTTTTACCACCTTTTTTAAATTTTTCTATTTCAGCTACTTGTAAAATATCTAAAATTTTATTAAAAGTGGATTTTTTTATTCCTGTTAATCTTAACCATTCTTTATCATTAAGAGTATTAAATTTATTATTGTTCATATTTTGATATCCTCATAAATTATATTTTATAAGAATATTTTAATAAAAAAGGTATCGCAAGAAGTATATTATATAAATAATATCTTAAAAAGTCAAATATTCCCCTACTCTAGCGGTTTTTAATTACTTTTCTTTTCGTTCATATATTTTATTATTTATATAACAATAAAAGATATTAACAACAACAAATAAAATCAAAATAATGATACTAGCAATAATAACTAAGACAACTAACAATCAATTTGCAACATCTAATTTAGGTAAATAAGGGAAATACAATAAAGTTGTTTTATCATCTAATACTCCCATATACAAGCGAAGAATAATATATAAAAAGTAAAATAATGGATAAAGAAAATTAATTCATAATTTTTTCTTTAAATATTCTTTAATAACAATTGGTTTTTCACCAATATGAAAACACATATAGAAAATTACTAATAATGGAACAATTAAATGCTGACTCATATTTTCAAATCAAGTAATTGGTGTCATTGTTGTTGTCGCAAAAGGGAGCATCATTGTCATATATGTTATAAAAGTAATAGAAATATATAATGAGATGACAATTAAACCACCTTGTCTTAAAATTAGTGGTTTATCACTTTTAAAATGATAAATTGCTGCCAATAAAAATCACACAAAAACAATAATATTACTTTGAATTGTAAAATAACTAAAATATTGACCTTGAAAACCCGTATAAGAAAAAGATTCATCAATACTTCTCATTCAAGTTTTAGTTATTAAATGTTCAATATAACCAAAAATTAAAACTGATAATGTAAAAACTGCAATTACGATTTCATAAATGATGCTTCATTTATTAGAATCTTTAATAATTTTCATAAAATATCCTCCTTTAAATTAAAAATAATTAACTATTATTTATTCGCGGAAATAATATTTGTTTCAAATTAATTTGAACATTATCTAAGTCTTGAAAATTAGTTAAATTTTACAAATTTAACTGTTCATAATTAATATTTAATTGTTGAAAAATAACAATGCTTTTTGTTACTAAAACAGGTTGTAATAAATACGCACTTACTTTTAAAACTTGTAATAAATTATTAATAACTTTATTTAAATTAACATCATGATTAGTAAATAATATTCAAGGAGTTCTTTCTTCAATATACTTATTAGTATAATGTAATAATTCAATTACTGCTTTAACAGCATCATTAATTAAATATTGATCCATTTTTGCTTCATAACTTTCAATTGTTAAATGAATGTGTTGTTCTAATGCCTTATCTAAATCATTAGTACTAGGAACATACTGCGGAATAACATTAGACTTCTTGCATAACCTATTAAAAAAATTACAAATATTTGTAAAAAGACAGTAATAGAAAAATATAATTTTAATTAATTATGTCTTTTATCTAAAAAATTAATATTTTGCCACAACAAAAAATGAATTTATTATTTAAATTCTTTAATTTTAAATAAATCTTTTATGTTAAATTAATAATTGCAAATTATAAATTGAGGCAATTAAATTAAATCTTAAACCAAATCTTTTTCTACGATTACGATATTTTTCTGTCATAATTTTAAATTTTTTAAGAATAGCAAAAATATTTTCAATAATAATTCTCATTTTTGAAACTAGTCTATTATGTTGTTTTTGGCTTTATTTAAATGGTTTTTCTTTGTTTTCTTTGTAGGTATTAGAACATTATTGTGAATTTTTTGTATTCCTTGATAACCACTATCAACTATTAATTTGGTATTTTTTAAAATTGAGATTTTTGATTCTTTAAATAAAGCATAATCATGTTTTTTCCCAAGTGAAAAACTTGTTGCAATAATTTTTCTGGTTTCTTGTTCGATAATTACTTGTGTTTTAATGGTGTGTTTTTTCTTTTTACCAGAATAAGATTGTTTTTGTCTTTTTTTGGGCGTTGGATTGGAGTTTCGGTAGCATCAATAATAATAGTTTTATCATTAAAATAATCATTTATTAGTGCTTTTTTTACCAGCAAGTTGTTGAAAATCAGAGTTTTTAATTAAAATATCTTCAATTCACTTGATATTCCGATAACAATTAGCTTCACTAATTCCGAAATTTTTACCAAGATGAAAATAAGTCTGATATTCTTGTCAATATGATAAAGTCATCAATAATCTATTTTCTAGTGATAATTTATTAGTTTTACCACCTTTTTTAAATTTTTCTATTTCAGCTACTTGTAAAATATCTAACATTTTATTAAAAGTGGATTTTTTTATTCCTGTTAATCTTAACCATTCTTTATCATTAAGAGTATTAAATTTATTATTTTTCATATTTTGATATCCTCATAAATTATATTTTATAAGAATATTTTAATAAAAAAGGTATCGCAAGAAGTCTATTGAATTTAGTTATTATGGATTTTCAATTTCAATTTCAAAATTATTTGTTTTATTTAATCTATAATTGTTAGTATCATCATGTTCAAAAGTTAATAATTCTGTTCCTTGTGCTTTAATTCTAATTGTTTTATTGGGTATATTAATCATTCAGGTATAAAAATTTAAACCCGAAGTATCTATTTTTGTTCCATAAGTATTTGTTATTTTTTGAAAGTCTTTTTGTTTAATTATATTATTTACAAGCTCTGCATTAAACTCTAAACTAAAAGTTTTTACATTTTTTAAATTTGGTAATTGTTTATCTATATTTGCATTTATATTTTCTTCTGTTCTTATCTCAACTTTTAAAAGGTCATGGTCTTGCCTTTCTGTTAAAAATCTTACTTTTTCTAAGTTTCTAATTTCAAAATCATAAACTTTGTTTTCGTTATTTTTATTTTTTTGTTCTACTGGTTCATTTCCTTTTTTAGAACAGCTAACTATTGGTAATATTGTTAATGTCAAAATAGTTATTACATTTAAAATTTTCATTATTTTAATTCCTTTATTATCTTATTTTTTCAATATATATATATATATAATATATTACAGGAAAATCCTTAAAATCATTAGAAAAACGGCAAAACCGATTAAAAATTGAAAGGTATAGTAAAAAGCTGGTACTGTTTTAAAAAATGGAAAAATGGCGGTTGAAAAGTTAACTGTTGCTTTTGCAATAATTGCTAACGGGCGTAAAATTGTAATGATTTGTGACGCTGTTAGTATTCAGTTTAGCATTTTAATGCTAGCATTTTGAATGGCACAACCAATATCATTAAAAGTTGGTATTCAGCGTCCGGAATATTTGCAATTTGGTGGCAGAATTAGGTCATCCCATTCTGAGTTGGTTGAACCATCGGGGATAAATGCTGTGGAATTAAGAACATTAAAGTCATAAATTTTAAAATTGTAGTTAGAGATGTTGCCTTTGTGATAAAGTGGAAAGGTTAAGGTAAAAATATTAATACCATAACGAATATCAATATCATTATTGAGGTAATTGATATTGTTAGCGGCCTTGCTGGTTGGCAAGGTAATTAGTTTATTATCATAGGATTTTAAGACATTAAAATCAATTTGATAGATACTATTATTGTTTTTAAAGGCATCATAATTCTCTTGATGCGTTTTTTTGTCAAAAGTAAAGAAATAACTTCTTAGTAATAATTCTGAGTTTCCTATAATATTTACTAAGTATTTTTTGGGATAAAAGGTAATTAACGAGCGATAAAAGAAACCAATTTGAATAAAGTAATCTTTGTTATAGTTGTCTACTCCTTTAAAAAAAATTTCAGTGTAAGTTTTTTCATCCATATCGAAAGTGGCATAAAATAAACTAGCAAAGAAGTTACCAAGGATTTCATAGATTTCGTCAAAAATATTTTTGTAATCGCTGTTGTTAATACTAGGAATGTTGTTTTTAAAATAAATGTAAATGTCATTCCGCAAGTCAGGGTCGTATCTCAAAAAACTAAATCTAACATTGAGGTAATTTAAGGTACCAAAAAGATACTTAATTAAGTAATAATCGTTAGCGCTCGCAGGGTCATATTTTCAGATTTTCTTTTCACCATGTAATAATTGTAAATAGTTATTACCTGCAATTAAAGTTTTGTTAAATGCCTTAATTTTCAAAACATTCTCATTTACTACATTTTTATCACTAGAGGTCTTATGATAAAAATAGCTTTCATCTTTAAAGCCGTGATTTTTAATCATAAATTCTTTATAGTAACCTTTTTCTAAGGTGTCAATGAAATTAAATACCGGCGTTCAATAGAGGTAGGAGTAATTAAATTTATCAAAATCACCACGGTGAATCATTAAATAGTCAAGATTATCAATAACATCGTTATAGTTATGGTTACCGTCAAATTTGGTGTTTGTTGTTGGCAATTCAATATCAGTACTATCTTTTTCAATTTCAATTTCAAAATTATTTGTTTTGTTTAATCTATAATTGTTAGTATCATCATGTTCAAAAGTTAATAATTCTGTTCCTTGTGCTTTAATTCTAATTGTTTTATTGGGTATATTAATCATTCAGGTATAAAAATTTAAACCCGAAGTATCTATTTTTGTTCCATAAGTATTTGTTATTTTTTGAAAGTCTTTTTGTTTAATTATATTATTTACAAGCTCTGCATTAAACTCTAAACTAAAAGTTTTTACATTTTTTAAATTTGGTAATTGTTTATCTATATTTGCATTTATATTTTCTTCTGTTCTTATCTCAACTTTTAAAAGGTCATGGTCTTGCCTTTCTGTTAAAAATCTTACTTTTTCTAAGTTTCTAATTTCAAAATCATAAACTTTATTACCTTGTCTTTTATTTCTAATTAATGATTGTGTTGTTATTTCGTCATTGTTAATGTTTTGGGGAATAGTAAAAATGTTATTGAAACTAATAATTAACACGGTAAATATTTTCATAAACATTTTTATCATTCCTTTTTAAAATATTTTATTTTTCATTATTATTTTATTTTTAATCTTTTTTAATATAAAACGAATTAAGCAGTTTACTATTTCTGATATGGTTACTAATACTAATGAATAACCTATAATCATTAACTTACCAATTGCTCCAAAATTTTTAATAAATTGTTGCAAATTTTCAATATCTGTATGTAATAATAAAACTATACTTAAAGATATGAATATAATGTAATTAAGTATTATTCATCAATATCTTTTTAAAAAATTAATTAACTTGTTTATTTTCATTTTTTAAGGCTCTTTTTGCTTTAACTTTCTGAATAATCAAGCGGATTAATTTTTCAAATTTAATTGCAAAATATATTGCTCCGCTTCATCAGAAAATAAATATTCCTGCGAGCATAATGCCACTATTAAATTTGCCAAAGAATTTAACCATCTCTTCATTCATAAATTTATTAAATTCTTCACTTGTTCCGGTTATTCATTTAGTATTGATTGCTGTTAATGCACAAATTAATAAGCTTATAAAAATGAAAATGATACTTAATGCTATCTTTAACCACTGTTTTTTAAAAGAATTTTTAATTCTTAATTTTAACGGCAATTTTTCTTTTGAATTATCTTTTTTAAATAATTTTCTTAAAAGTTTTTTCATTTTAATTCTCCTTTCATATTTTTTACCGTCCTTTAATCACAATAAATAAAGCAATAAGTACACAAGTAACACCAAGAATGGTAAAGATTGGATGTTGAGAAAATGTCCGAGCCATTGGTTTAAATAGTTCTAAAATTTTTAAATTGCTAGTAATAAATTTTTGGAAATTGGCAAGGCCTTCGCTAATATAGTTAGTTAAAGTTTCAAAATGGCTACCAGCTAAAAGTCCAAGAACAGTTATTAAGATAAAAATAATAATTAGTTTAAACATTGTTAGTTAACTTGTTTTGTTTTTATTGGTTTTATTTGTTTTTTGACTTTTCCTCATGCACTTAAACGACCACTATTTTTAACCGCATATTGGCGTTGTTTTTCTAAATTAACTTGTTGACTACCAAATCCAAGAATAATTGCCATAAGAAATTCTACAGCCAGCGTTAAGAATAAAGGAAATATCAGTTGAATATTCGTTCCCGGAACTTCTAAACTTCAAATTAAGTCAAAAACTTTATAAAGCATTTGAGCGAGAAAGTCAGCCATTTTTGCAAGATTTGCCATTTTTTATTGTTCCTTTTCTTTCATTTTTCTTAAAAATTTGCTAAATTTATCCATTTTTAAGTATTCTAAGTCTTCTAAATCAATTGCGGTGTCATTATAGTATTTGTCTTTATAGTCAGGATTTACTTTTGAATTTAAGTAATCTCTTAAAAATGCTAAGTAAAAAGAATTGTAAGTGTTAAGTATTGGTAGAGGAATTTTTAGTTTAAAAAAATAAATATCAAGTTCAGGAATATCACGATATTTAATACGACGACCCTTTTTACTATTTTTAGCATCAATTAAGGTGTTTCGTCAGCGTTCATATTCTTCAATGCTCGTAAAGGTACCATAGATGACTTTTAAGTAGGGGCGAAAAATATTAACGGGCTTTTTACGAATGCCCACAATCACATTATTGGCAATATCACGAACTTTAACTCAAATATGTTTATCTCTTTGACCGCTAGCGAGCACAATATGACCAAAATGGCGTGCTAAGGCAAAATATTCTTGGATACCGGTTTCTTCGTTTTTGGCATTATTTTTTTCTCAATCGGTTCCTTCTAAAAATAAATTGGTTTCATCTCATAAAAGTAAGGTTTTGTCTGGCAATACCGGATAATCAAAGTCTAATAATCCCATATGCCCTAAACTTAATTTTTGGGTTTCTAGCAATGGAAAGGTTGAGGCGATGTGATATTTCTTCTTTTTTAGTAATTTTGATGCATATACTAGAAAAGCAGTTTTTCCAGTTCCTAATGAACCAATAACAATATTTAATGGTGAGTTTTTTAAGAAGTTAATAACTTTGTTAATTTGTGTTAAATTACTGATTTTAAAAAGAAAAATTAAAATATAACCCGCTAAAAATAAATAGCTCACAATGTTTTTAAAATAACCGTTGTAAATATATCAAATTGCTCCCCAATGTCATAAAATTAAAAATGAGGTGCGATTTAATTCAATAAAATGGTTATTTTTTTCTATTATTCATTTGCAAAATTTCATCTTTCACCTCACTTTATTTTTTTATTAGCGGACTGCTCCAAGTAATTTTTCAAACATTTTAAAGCAAATAAAGAATATTGCCAAAATAAATGGAAAAATGAATATTCAGTAGTCAGCAAAGAAGTTACCGACTTGTGGCATATTAACAGCAATAATTTCTCACATTTTAGTAAACGCCGTTATAATTGCATTTCACAATTTAGTCATTGCGTCACTAGCTGTTATTTTTTCTACTGTTACTGGTGTATCGGCCAAGAAAGTTCCAAACATATAATCACCCCCTTTCTTTTTAAAGCATTCATCATTTATATTCAAAGTTTTTCTTAAATTTGTTAAAACCACGGTTAACCTTAACACGACTGTATTTTTTCCTAATTAATTTTGAATTTCTTTGGAAATGCATCACAATATAACTTCTTGACATTAATTTTGTCTCTATCTAAATACTGATATGGTTTTTCAAAATAACATTAGAATAAATCACACTATAATCGCTGTTAGTAATCAAAAGGCAATGTTTACTATTAAAAGTCAAAGTGTTTCTTGGGTTAAATCAATTTCTTTACCACCACTAATATGAGCCGGAATAGTTGTAATTTGAATAAATAAATCTCAGAAAGTTTGTTTAATTTGTTCTCAATTAAATTCTTTTAAATTTACTGTCATTTTTTATCTCCCAAAAATCATTTTTATTAGTAAATACATAATTGAAATTAATGTGAAAAGAAAAGTAATGATAATAATTAATCCGGCAATAAACGCCACTTGTGCAGGCATTTTTTCTATCGGAACAAACAGTTTTAAGAATTCCATAATAATTTCTCAAAACATTATTTTTTGTTCTCATTATTTTCTTTTGAATTAGGAGCTTTAACTCATTCTTCAAAGCGAGCAATAAATACTTTTTCGTCTTTTGTAAAATTACCAGTATTATTTTTAATGGCATTTTTGTATTTAATTCGCGTTTTTATTTTTGCATAAATTTTATAAGCAAAATATGCCAGTAACATTATGCAAATGATTATAAATATTAGTCCAATTGTAGTATTCATTTTTAAACTCCTTTAAAATAGTTATAATTTGTATCTTTTTTGTTGTTTTCTTTTTCGGTAATGAAGAAACTTAATAATTCTTGTCCTTTAATTAACTTGGTTTCTTGCTCAGATTGATTAATTGAAATTACTTGGTATTCATTATTCTTGATTATTCCGATGCAAATGGAATTTTCATATTTTCCTTTATAAACAAATCGCTTTGGAAATCAAATACCGATTTGTTTATTAAATCAGGGAATTTTTGGTGCTTTGATTAAAATGGCGTTTTGAGTTTCTTTTAAGAGATATTTTTTAGTATTTAAGAAAATGTTTTCAATGTTTTTCATAGTAAATTACCTTTCTATAAAATAAGTTATTTAACTAAGTTTTTTAAACATTTATATATCGCAGATTTGAATGTTTAACAAGTTTTGTTAGTAAACTTCGTTTACTAATTAACTTAGTTTGATTTTATGGGTGCAAAAAAATATAAGACATAATTAAAAATAATAAGTGTTAATTTAACCTTATATTTCTTGCAATAAATAAATGAGCTCATATTTATTTATTGATTTTGTGTAAAACTAACATAAGTGTGTGCTTTACACAGTTTCTACAAAAATATGTAATATACCATAGACTTATGACAAGAACAAGAGGATTTTTAAAAAAGGGGTGGATTTAATTTTTTATTTAAAATTTTTATAAATAACGACAAATTCTAAGGAAGTTTTTAAAAATAGTTTATAATTAAATTCCAAGACAAAAAGATTATAGATTGTTTTTTGGTAGAGAGGCTGTTGATTATTGAATAAATTTTATTATTAATTACTAAAAAATTTATGAAAAGGAAATTAATTAGTATGAAACAATTACTATCAATTTTAGGAACAATAACAATAGCAGGAAGCGGAATGGCGGGACTTCTTGGCAATGCCCCAGCAAAAAATAATATTATTTATCAACAAACAAGTAATTTAAAAAAATTTAGCAGAGTAAAAAGACAATATCAAACAGATATTTCTACTTATGTTACACAAACTGATTTGGGAACAATCCGTCCAGGAAGCAGTTCTGGGGGGAGAATATCTGATTTGAGGATTTTAAATGCATTTGTAAGAGCAAATCCAAATTTACCAAACGAATTAAGAGCTACAGCCGGAAGAAACAGAATAATATATGTTTCAGTAAATTATGGGGATAGAGCTATTATTGATGTTCACTCAGGAACTTCATATACGGGTAGTGTTCAAGTAACTTTTAATGGTGGACAAACACCAACACAAGATAATTATTCATTTGGTCTGCCTTCAAATTGAGGTAGTAGATTAAGTTTATCTACTTTACCGAATTTAAATAGAAATTTAGGTAATATTCTCGGTACAAGTGAAGAACGCATTATTCAAACATTTATGTTTAATAATCAACATTTGCCAAATGAACTGATAAATATTTTAAGAGTTCGAGATATAACAAATAGTAGTGCAAGACTTTATGTTCCAGCAGGAAATAACCGATATGAAGGCGATTTAGTTGTTTTCTTTAGTGGAAGAAGTAACACTACTTATTTGTGACCGGGTGAATATAGTTAACTATTAAAATTACTTTGTTAAAAGTTCTCGTAATTTTTGAAAAGGAGTTTTAGTGTTTAATGATGAATGATGGCGTTCAAAGTTATAAAAGTAATAATAGACTTCTTGCATAACCTATTAAAAAAATTACAAATATTTGTAAAAAGACAGTAATAGAAAAATATAATTTTAATTAATTATGTCTTTTATCTAAAAAATTAATATTTTGCCACAACAAAAAACGAATTTATTATTTAAATTCTTTAATTTTAAATAAATCTTTTATGTTAAATTAATAATTGCAAATTATAAATTGAGGCAATTAAATTAAATCTTAAACCAAATCTTTTTCTACGATTACGATATTTTTCTGTCATAATTTTAAATTTTTTAAGAATAGCAAAAATATTTTCAATAATAATTCTCATTTTTGAAACTAGTCTATTATGTTGTTTTTGTGCTTTATTTAAATGGTTTTTCTTTGTTTTCTTTGTAGGTATTAGAACATTATTGTGAATTTTTTTGTATTCCTTGATAACCACTATCAACTATTAATTTGGGATTTTTTAAAATTGGGATTTTTGATTCTTTAAATAAAGCATAATCATGTTTTTTCCCAAGTTAAAAACTTGTTGCAATAATTTTTCTGGTTTCTTGTTCGATAATTACTTGTGTTTTAATGGTGTGTTTTTTCTTTTTACCAGAATAAGATTGTTTTTGTCTTTTTTTGGGCGTTGGATTGGAGTTTCGGTAGCATCAATAATAATAGTTTTATCATTAAAATAATCATTTATTAGTGCTTTTTTTACCAGCAAGTTGTTGAAAATCAGAGTTTTTAATTAAAATATCTTCAATTCACTTGATATTGCGATAACAATTAGCTTCACTAATTCCGAAATTTTTACCAAGATGAAAATAAGTCTGATATTCTCGTCAATATGATAAAGTCATCAATAATCTATTTTCTAGTGATAATTTATTAGTTTTACCACCTTTTTTAAATTTTTCTATTTCAGCTACTTGTAAAATATCTAACATTTTATTAAAAGTGGATTTTTTTATTCCTGTTAATCTTAACCATTCTTTATCATTAAGAGTATTAAATTTATTATTGTTCATATTTTGATATCCTCATAAATTATATTTTATAAGAATATTTTAATAAAAAAGGTATCGCAAGAAGTCTATTATATTACATCATTTCTTTATATAATTAAATTATACATACCCTAAGGATGACTAATATGGAAGTAAAAATGAAAGGAAAACCTTTACAATTAATTAAAGAACCAATTAAAATTGGTGAAACTCTTGATTTTATCGCCACTAATCTTAATATGTCAGACTTTAAAATAACTGACATCGTCAATAAAAAGAAAGTAATCTCAGTTGTCCCCAGTGTTGATACTAGCACTTGTTTAAACCAAACTAAACATATGAACGAAAATATTAGTAAACTAGAAAATATGCAACTAATTACAATTTCAAGAGACCTACCCTTCGCCCAAAATAAAGCTTGTGAAAGTTTTAAAGACAATAACCACATCCTTATATCTGATTACAAATACCGTGATTTCGGCATTAAAACTGGTTTAGTAATCCAAAAACTAGAACTTCTAGCAAGAACCTTGTTAGTATTAGATGAAAATAATATAGTTATCTACATTGATATTAACGAAGAAACATCAGTGGAACCAAATTACGCTAAACTATGAGACTTTTTAAACAAATAATCACATATATTAAAAACACACTTTGTATAAAGTGTGTTTTATTTATTTTATTATTAACTTATATAAGTTTTATATATGTGAAAGTCCTTCTAAATATAAACTTAATGAAACTTCATCTAAACTACCAACTTTAACAGTTAAATCAAGATCTGTTTCACCAAAAAAAGAAGTTAATTTATTATTTTTTGAAATTGGTGTTCCATCCTCAATAATTACTTGATCATAGTTTATTTTTCCCAAATATTTTTGTAATTGTTCTTTTAAAAGAGCAATAGCTTCGCTCCTTGAGTTTGTAAGTTCCTTCAAACCTCAGTTATAGCGAATTTTTAAAAAATTTTTAACTTTAGTTAAAATTTCTTCATTTGATTTTCTAATAAAACCAAAATTTTTTACTTTAAAACGAATCGTTGCCGTTTCTTTACCAATAGTAATATCCATATCGTATCATTCTGAATTACCAGTTAAATTATCAGTTTCTGAACCTTTAAATGAAATTTTTAAAAGTTGATAATCATCACCTAATAAAGTTTTAATTAATTCTTTTGCCTTATTATACGCATCTAATCTGGTATTACCCGTATTTAATTTGTGGATATTAAAATCAAACTCAGTTTCAAAATACAATTTAATAAGTTGTATTATTAAACTATGATTTTCGTTAATTAAATCTTTTCGTTCACCAATTATTCGTAAAAATTCAGCTTTAATATGGGCAATTTTACCCTTTCAATCAGTTTTAGAACCCATAAAAGGTTTAATATCCTTTAATTTATCTTTCCCAAAACTATTAACTAACTCATCCAATTTTTGTAAATCAGCATTTAAAAGTGCTAATTCATCTTGGTATTTTTTAATTTTAATTTCTAATTTGACCTTAATATTTTCTAGTTGTGCAATAGTTAAATCAATATTTATGACAAGATTTTGTTTTCTACAAACTTTTAGGGGGTGTTTTCTTTTGGCAGTAATATTTTGTATTGAATGCGACAGCGAAAGCTATGTCATTGGTAATAAAAATACAGTTGGAATCTGTAATTCTTGCGATGAAAAGGGTTTTTAAATTTTGAAAGGAAAGATAAATTATAAAATATGTCGCTGGTGTTTACATCTATTTAGTGATAAACGATATTTGCATGTTGCTTGTGAGAAAAAATTTATTAATCATATTAAAAAAATTTTAAAAAATAAAAGTAAAAGAAATTTAGATAATAATGTTTAAAGTTAAATTAGTTAGTATAAAAAGAAAAATATTTAAAAATAAAGATGGCTCTATGATGTCAGGTTATTCTGCCGAATTTTTGCCTTATGAAAATGACTTATTTGAGCCTACCGGCGAACAAAAGGCTTTATGAATTGATGATAACAATCTAGAACAACAAGAAATTTATAAACTGTTAAAAGAAAACGTTAAATCATTTTTTAGTTGCGAATTAACTTTTGAAAAAACCCCCAAAATAGTTAACATATGAATTTACAACCTCAAAATCAGACTGATTTTTATATGAAAACGATTTATTACGGTCAATACATTCGTAATATTGTTATGCCTTTAGAACGCATCAAAGCAAATAACCGCAATGCTAGCGGTTTAAAAAATAAAGGTAATTGTGATACAAAACTCCTTAATAGCAATATTCTTGCAAAATCTAATGTTATTCAGAAGGCATATCATAATTTTTGAGACTGTAAAAAACTTACATTCTTAACTCTTACTTATGCTGATGTTAATGAATTTGATATTAGAAAATGTAAGCGTGATTTAAATAAATTTTTTAAAAAATTAAAATATTGATTTAAAGTTAAAAATAAAAATATTAAGTATTTGTATACCTATGAATATCAGAAACGAGGAGTTATTCATTTTCATATTTTAATTACCGAAAAAATACCTCATAAAATTATTTTACAATTTTGACCTTATGGAATTAATAAAAATATTAGAGTTCGTGAAAACACTAATGAAATGGTTGTAAAATATTGCTCTAAATATATAACTAAAAATGTCCTGAACGAAAAGTCATTAAACCAGTATGACTTAAATATCAAGGCTTATCAATTCTCATATAACTGTCAAAACCCTATTACTAGAAAACAAGTATTTACCGACACTTTGAATAATATTGTTAATCGAACTGTAAATTCTGAATTTGTAAAATACTTAAAATCAACAGTTAATAAATTTAAAACCAAAATGTGCGGAGCAATCTATGAATTTAAAAATATTAATTATATAGACTTTGAGAGTGCAAATTATGCTTCATTAGAAAGTTTAAGATTTAGAAATCAACTAAGAAAAATGAAACATTAAGAGTTAAAAAATGAAAGAAAAATTGCAATTTAAAATAAGAATTAAAAATTAAGGAGAAAAGAAAGATGAGTATATTTGGGTTAGTGTTCTTTACGATTTTAACATTATTACTAGCATACTATATTGCGGTTAATATTTATCTTTTTTTTAAAGATAAAAAGAAATATGGTAGTGAAGCAAAGCGGTTGCCAAAAGATTTTACTTATGCACAACGAATATTTATTGCAAAGTTTAAGCGAAATTTATTAGAACAAGATGAAAAAGAAATTAAAAAGTAGGTTTAGAAAATGTTTAAAAAAATAATTATTGAGTTAATTGAATTAATTTATCCAACTGCCGATTTACCACCCCAAGTTGTATTTTTGTTTTCAATTTTAATAATTGTAATGCTGTTCTCGGCCATTATTTTTCTACTCTTTTAACCTTTTAAGCGTTAATTATTATGTTTTTAGTTACTTGAAAAGATTTAGATTGAGAAATGACAAAATTGTATTTTTGAAATTTATTTATTCAAATTAAAATTATTCCGGCGTGAGTTTGTGGTAAAGAAATTGATTTAACTAAAGAACTACTTTGACTTTTAATAGCGAATATTGCCTTTTGAATTGTATTAGTATTCATTATCTTATTTATGGTTATTTTATTTTATAAGGTTAAATCATATTTTGTTTAGAAAGGGGGTGATTATATGATTAGAACTTTCTTAACAGAAGTGGTTACGCCAGTAGCTGTTACTGGTGAACAAGCGGTTACTAACTTATGAAAAGCATTAATTAAAGCGTTCGGTAATATTTGAACTGAAATTATTGGTGGTAATATGCCAAACCTCGTTAATTTCTTTGCTACATATTGAGTTTTCTTGCTAGGGGTGATTATTGGTTTATTTTTAATCGCTTTCAAAATGTTTGAAAAATTAATGCCCAGCAGATAATAATAAAAATAAAGAAAGTGTGATTTAAGTGATGCTATTGTTTAAAAAAATAAATTTAAGATTATATGATTTTGTTGCTTTAAATCGCACTTTATTTATTATTGCGTGATTCTATGGTGCGATTTTGCATTATTATAATCCTCAGAGTTGACGAATGCTATTTGATATTATTTATTTATTAATTGCTTTGTATATTTTATATACTAAAATTTCTCATTTCTTTGCTCGTCGTAGTTTTATTAATTTCTTATTAAGTTCACCCTTAAATTTAGTCATTGGTGCTTTAGGGACAGGAAAAATCGCTTTAATGGTTTTAGTTTCTTACTTATTAAGTGGTTGAAAAACGATTTCTACTTTTCCGATTGCGGATAAACAAATGCTTTCATTAGGGCATATGTCTTTATTAGATTATAATTATCCAATTTTAGATGAAAAACATTTACTGTTATGAGATGAAACTAACTTATTTTTAGAAGGAACTGATTATAAATAAAATGATAGGGTACCCAAGGCTTACAAGAATATTTCGCTTCGGCTCGCCAATTTACCCATATCGTATTAGCAAGCGGACAACGAGCCGAACATATTTGAGTTAAAGTTCGTGATATTGCTAATTCAATAATTGTTGGCATTAGAAAAAAACCGTTAGTATCTTTCGGCCCTATTTACAAGTTATTTATGGCACTTTTAAATCGGTAAGCGAATACGAGCAATGACGATTAACTCTAATTAATGCTAAAAATGATAAAAAAGGTCGCAAAATTAAGTATCGCAGCATTCCGGAATTAGATATTTATTTCTTTAAATTGAAAATCCCAATGTCAATTTTAAATCTTTACGATAATAGACTTCTTGCGATACCTTTTTTATTAAAATATTCTTATAAAATATAATTTATGAGGATATCAAAATATGAACAATAATAAATTTAATACTCTTAATGATAAAGAATGGTTAAGATTAACAGGAATAAAAAAATCCACTTTTAATAAAATGTTAGATATTTTACAAGTAGCTGAAATAGAAAAATTTAAAAAAGGTGGTAAAACTAATAAATTATCACTAGAAAATAGATTATTGATGACTTTATCATATTGACGAGAATATCAGACTTATTTTCATCTTGGTAAAAATTTCGGAATTAGTGAAGCTAATTGTTATCGGAATATCAAGTGAATTGAAGATATTTTAATTAAAAACTCTGATTTTCAACAACTTGCTGGTAAAAAAGCACTAATAAATGATTATTTTAATGATAAAACTATTATTATTGATGCTACCGAAACTCCAATCCAACGCCCAAAAAAAGACAAAAACAATCTTATTCTGGTAAAAAGAAAAAACACACCATTAAAACACAAGTAATTATCGAACAAGAAACCAGAAAAATTATTGCAACAAGTTTTTCACTTGGGAAAAAACATGATTATGCTTTATTTAAAGAATCAAAAATCCCAATTTTAAAAAATACCAAATTAATAGTTGATAGTGGTTATCAAGGAATACAAAAAATTCACAATAATGTTCTAATACCTACAAAGAAAACAAAGAAAAACCATTTAAATAAAGCACAAAAAAACATAATAGACTAGTTTCAAAAATGAGAATTATTATTGAAAATATTTTTGCTATTCTTAAAAAATTTAAAATTATGACAGAAAAATATCGTAATCGTAGAAAAAGATTTGGTTTAAGATTTAATTTAATTGCCTCAATTTATAATTTGCAATTATTAATTTAACATAAAAGATTTATTTAAAATTAAAGAATTTAAATAATAAATTCATTTTTTGTTGTGGCAAAATATTAATTTTTTAGATAAAAGACATAATTAATTAAAATTATATTTTTCTATTACTGTCTTTTTACAAATATTTGTAATTTTTTTAATAGGTTATGCAAGAAGTCTAATAAAGAATTTTCTTTACGAATTGAATCATTAACAATTTGTTCAGAAATTTCTAATACTTTAATATTACAACTAACATTATCAGTTTTAATGTTATTATAAGTCATGGGATTAAAATTAACATAACTTAATAAAAGTCCCTAAGTAACTGAAAACATAACAAAACCAATAATAATGACTATTAATGTATTAGATACTTTCCGAATCATTAATATCAACACCTTTTTAAAATTTTTTTATTAAAAATATAATACAATTATTATTAACTATTGTATTATATTTTTAATAAAAAAAGTGAATTAATAAATTAAAAAATCTGGCACCGTCTTATTTTCCCTGTGAAATAATTTTCACCATAAAGGTATCGTCAGCGCAGGCATGCTTAACTTCTGTGTTCGGAATGGGAACAGGTGTGACCACGCCGCTATAGGCACCAGATTGAGAGATTGCTCTCTCAAAACTAGACATAAACATTATTTTAGACTTTCAACAATAGGAATTACTTTTAAAATAAAGTAAGCCCTCGACCTATTAGTATTGGTTAGCTAAATATGTCACCATACTTACACAGCCAACCTATCAACCTCATAATCTTTAAGGGGTCTTATTCCATTTCTGGATGGGAAGTCTCATCTTGAAGTTTGCTTCGTGCTTAGATGCTTTCAGCACTTATCAATTCCCTACATAGCTACCCAGCTGTGCCATTGGCATGACAACTGGAGCACCAGAGGTAGGTCCATTCCGGTCCTCTCGTACTAAGAACAGATCTCCTCAAACTTCCTACGCCCACAACAGATAGGGACCAAACTGTCTCACGACGTTCTAAACCCAGCTCACGTACCACTTTATTGGGCGAACAGCCCAACCCTTGGAACCAACTTCAGCTCCAGGATGTGATGAGCCGACATCGAGGTGCCAAACCTCCCCGTCGATGTGAACTCTTGGGGGAGATAAGCCTGTTATCCCCGAGGTAACTTTTATCCGTTGAGCGACGGCCTTTCCACTCAGGACCGCCGGATCACTAAACCCAACTTTCGTTCCTGTTCGACTTGTAAGTCTCACAGTCAAGCACCCTTCTACTTTTGCGCTCTGCGTATGATTTCCATACATACTGAGGGTACCTTTGGGCGCCTCCGTTACTCTTTAGGAGGCGACCGCCCCAGTCAAACTACCCACCTGACACTGTTCCTATTCAGGATAACTGAATAAGGTTAGATTTTCAAAATAATAAGAGTGGTATCCCAACGTTAACTCCATAGATACTAGCGTATCTACTTCAAAGTCTCCCACCTATCCTGTACATAGTAGATCAAAAATCAATATCAAGTTATAGTAAAGCTCTACGGGGTCTTTCCGTCTAGTTGCGGGTAACCTGCATCTTCACAGGTACTAAAATTTCACCGAGTCTATAGCCGAGACAGCGCCGGGATCGTTACGCCTTTCGTGCGGGTCAGAACTTACCTGACAAGGAATTTCGCTACCTTAGGACCGTTATAGTTACGGCCGCCGTTCACTGGGGCTTCAATTCTGAGCTTCATAATAAATTATTAACCCCTCCTCTTAACCTTCCAGCACTGGGCAGGCGTCACCCCCTATACATCGTCTTACGACTTAGCAGAGAGCTGTGTTTTTGCTAAACAGTCGCCCCGGCCTCTTCACTGCGGCTCACATAATTACTTATATGAGCATCCCTTCTTGCTAACTTACGGGATGATTTTGCAGAGTTCCTTAGCTATAGTTATCTCGCTTGCCTTAGGATTTTCTCCTTGACCACGTGTGTTCGTTCTCGGTACGAGCACCATGATAGTTAATAGTAGAAGTTTTTCTTGGAAGCGTGGCATCAGACTCTTCGCTACTTGCCGAAGCTTTCACTCCCCATAACGCTTCAAGGTTATGCCATAAAATTTACTAAATGACCCTCTTTGCGCTTAGCCCGGAAATCCATTAACCGGGATATCTTAGCCTTCTCCGTCACTCCATTCCATACCATGGTGGTACAGGAATATCAACCTGTTGTCCATCGACTACGCCTTTCGGCCTCGCCTTAGGTCCCGACTAACCCTGGGTGGACGAACCTTGCCCAGGAAACCTTAGTCAAACGGCATGAAAGATTCTCACTTTCAATCGTTACTCATGCCGGCATTCTCACTTCTAAACAGTCCAGTAGTCCTTACGATCTACCTTCGTCCCGTTTAGAACGCTCCCCTACCACTTTAAAATAATTTAAAATCCATAGTTTCGGTACAATGCTTAGCCCCGGTACATCTTCGGCGCAGAATAACTCGACTTGTGAGCTGTTACGCACTCTTTAAAGGATGGCTGCTTCTAAGCCAACCTACAAGCTGTTTAAGTCATTCCACATCCTTTTACACTTAGCATTGATTTTGGGACCTTAACTGATGATCTGGGCTGTTTCCCTCTCGTCCATGGACCTTATCACCCACAGACTGACTGCCAAACATACAACAACGGCATTCAGAGTTTGATTGCATTCAGTACCCCGAGGTGGGGCCATCATACATTCAGTGCTTTACCTCCGTTGCGCTAATTTTGACGCTAGTCCTAAAACTATTTCGGGGAGAACCAGCTATCTCCAGGCTCGATTGGAATTTCACCACTAGCCACAAGTCATCCACGGTCTTTTCACGAACGTTGGTTCGGTCCTCCATTAAGTATTACCTTAACTTCAACCTGCTCATGGCTAGATCGCCTGGTTTCGGGTCTACGACTACATACTAAACGCCCTATTAAGGCTCGCTTTCACTACGGCTCCATGTTTTCCACTTAACCTTGCATATAATCATAACTCGCCGGCTCATTCTACAAAAGGCACGCCGTCACTCATTAACGAGCTCCGACTTCTTGTAAGCATATAGTTTCAGATACTATTTCACTCCCCTCTCGGGGTACTTTTCACCTTTCCCTCACGGTACTGGTTCACTATCGGTGATTAGGTAGTATTTAGGATTACGCAGTGGTCTGCGCATATTCCGACAAGATTTCTCGTGTCTCGCCGTACTCCGGATCCCATCAAGAGACTTTTCAATTTCGTATACGAGGCTTTCACTCTCTATGGCATCGCATCCCAGCGATTTCTACTATCAAAAAATTTTCTAAAACTCTATATAGATGGTCCAAACCCACATTCAGAAGAATGGTTTGTCCTGTTCCCTCTTCGCTCGCCGCTACTAAGGGAATCGCATTCGCTTTCTTTTCCTCTAGGTACTAAGATGTTTCATTTCCCTAGGTATCCCATCAATATGACTATGTATTCATCATATGACACTATTCGATTAAGAATAGTAGGTTACCCCATTCAGAAATCCCTGGCTCAAAGCTTACTTCCAGCTCCCCAAGGCTTATCGCAGGTAGTCACGTCTTTCATCGGCTCCTAATCCCAAGGCATCCACTATATGCTCTTATTAACTTACTAATTTTTCTTTGTCAAAAGAAAAACCTATTGCAATTATAAAAATAAATGTTTATATCCAGTTTTCAAAGAACAATGCTCATAGAAATTACACTGTAATTTCTCATATTGCGTTTGAGAGATAAATAATCTCTCAAAACTAAACAGAACATCCTCAACCAAAGTTATTTGTTAAAATCTAATGTAATTAGTTTATAAATATAAACTCCATAGAAAGGAGGTGATCCATCCGCACCTTCCGGTACGGATACCTTGTTACGACTTCACCCCAATCGTCAATCCTACCTTGGGTTGCTCTCTCAGTAAACTGTTAAGATACAAACTTCTGGCATTACCAACTCTCGTGGTGTGACGGGCGGTGTGTACAAGACCCGAGAACGTATTCACCGCGGCATTGCTGATCCGCGATTACTAGCGATTTCAACTTCATGGAGTCGAGTTGCAGACTTCAATCCGAACTGAGATCGGCTTTTTGAGATTAGCTTGCCCTTGCGAGTTTGCGACTCTTTGTACCGACCATTGTATCACGTGTGTAGCCCCAGACATAAGGGGCATGATGATTTGACGTCATCCCCACCTTCCTCTAGCTTGCACTAGCAGTCTCATTAGAGTCCTCAACTAAATGTTAGCAACTAATGATAAGGGTTGCGCTCGTTGCGGGACTTAACCCAACATCTCACGACACGAGCTGACGACAACCATGCACCACCTGTCTCAGTGTTAACCTCCACTATATTTCTATAGCATTGCACTGGATGTCAAGTCTGGGTAAGGTTCTTCGCGTTGCTTCGAATTAAACCACATGATCCACCGCTTGTGCGGGTCCCCGTCAATTCCTTTGAGTTTCACTCTTGCGAGCATACTACTCAGGCGGAGTACTTAATGCGTTAGCTGCAGCACCGACATTAAAGCCGACACTTAGTACTCATCGTTTACGGCAGGAACTACTAGGGTATCTAATCCTATTTGATACTCCTGCTTTCGTGCCTCAGCGTCAGTTACAGGCCAGTTAGTCGCCTTCGCCACTGGTGTTCCTCCATATATCTACGCATTTCACCGCTACACATGGAATTCCACTAACCTCTCCTGAACTCTAGTTATACAGTTTCCAAGGCAAATCGAAGTTAAGCTTCGATCTTTAACCTTAGACTTATATTACCGCCTACGCACCCTTTACGCCCAATAAATCCGGATAACGCTTGCCACCTATGTATTACCGCGGCTGCTGGCACATAGTTTGCCGTGGCTTTCTGGTAAGGTACCGTCAAATAAGAATCATTTCCTATTCTTACTATTCTTTCCTTACAACAGACCTTTACAACCCGAAGGCCTTCATCAGTCACGCGGCATTGCTCCATCAGGCTTTCGCCCATTGTGAAAAATTCCCTACTGCTGCCTCCCGTAGGAGTCTGGGCCGTGTCTCAGTCCCAGTGTGGCCGTTCACCCTCTCAGGTCGGCTATGCATCATCGTCTTGGTAAGCCATTACCTTACCAACTAACTAATGCAGCGCATCCTTATCTTTTTGTAGTGCAAACGCACCTTTAATTATCATTAGATGCCTAACGATAACCTATGCGGTATTAGCCGTCGTTTCCAACGGTTATTCCCCTCAAAAAGGTAAATTAGATACGTGTTACTCACCCGTTCGCCACTAGAGTGCAAGCACTCTCGTTCGACTTGCATGTATTAGGCATGCCGCCAGCGTTAATCCTGAGCCAGGATCAAACTCTCATTAAAAAGTGAAAATAAAAAAACATTTTATATTAATGTTTTCAATTTTTATTGTTTGTTTCATAACTCATCAGATTGACAGATTGTTCTGTTTAGTTTTCAAAGATCATTTCGTAATAGTAAGAATCTTAACGACTTAATTACTAGTACATTTAAGATAATACTGAATTTGGAAATAAATGTCAACATAAATTTAAACTTTTTTTAAAATAATTCTAATTATCTTTTAAACCAATATTTAATCAATTAAATTCAATATATATCTTCGGAATGTTTTAAAACCGTAAATATATATTACCACAAATTTTAACTATTTAACGATATAAATTAAATATTTTTAAAAAACTAAACTATCCATTTTAGATACAATTTTAATAAAAGAAAAGCAACAACAAAAACTTTTGTTTAACATCTTACAGAAAAAGTAAAACCTATTAAGGTTTTACTTAACTCTTAACTAATTCATTTTTTACTTTTAATTATTCAAAAAAGTTCAAAGATATTTGATCAAATTTATCTAAACCTGATAGAATACCCATCTCCTCAAATTCCTTTAAATGCGTTTTAGTAATACTAGTTCTTTTTTGCAAATCTTCCAAAGAGGCAATCGCTCTTTCAGTTCTAGCTTCAACAATTGAATTAGCAACAGTACTACCCAGACCATCTAATGCTGATAATGGCGGAACAATCTTTTTAAGACCAGCAAACTCTTGAACAACAAAATTTGTTGCTAAAGAATGTTCTAAATTAATACCAATAAATTCAATTTTGCGAGCATACATTTCTAATGCTACTTCCAACACTGGTACTAAATCCTTCTCCTTTTGAGTTAACTTATTAACAACATTATAACCATTATCCATCCGTGATAAGATATCGGTTAATTTTGTTAAAACAGCATTCCTTCCCTTAGCAATCGTCTTAATATCAAAAACATCACATCGTGTTGAAAAATAAGTCGCATAATATTCGTGCGGATAATTAATTTTATATCAAGCAATTCGCAACGCCATTAGAACATAAGCTGTCGCGTGCGCCTTAGGAAACATATACTTAATTTTTTGACACGATGCAATATATCATTGGGGAACATTATGACTAATCATAATTTTTTGGTGCTCATCAGTGATACCTTTTCCCTTACGAACGGTTTCCATAATGTTAAAAGCAATATTTGACGGAATCTCACGATGAATTAAATAAGTCATAATATCATCACGACAACCAATAACATCTTTTAATTTTAAATCTTGATGGGTAATTAATGTTTGGGCATTATTTACTCACACATCAGTACCATGCGATAAACCAGAAATTTGCACTAAATCAGCAAAACTCGTCGGATTTGTTTCTTCTAACATTTTACGAACAAATTGGGTACCAAACTCAGGTAAGCCCACAGCTCCAGTTTTTTCATTATTAATATCACTACTAGTAATCTTCATAATTTCTGGGGAACTAAATAATGAAAGTACTTCGGCATCATTACACAAAATATTTTGCGGATCATATCCAGTAAGGTCATGTAACATTTTTAATGCTGTGGGATCAACATGTCCCAAAATATCTAACTTTAACAAGTTATCATGAATGGCATGAAAATCAAAATGCGTTGTTTTTCACTGAGAAGTAATATCATCGGCTGGGAAATTTACTGGCGTAAAATCATTAACATCATAGTTCTTAGGAACAACAATAATTCCCCCCGGATGTTGTCCGGTTGTTCGTTTAACACCCTCACAACCTTGTGCTAATCATTCCAAATACGCCTTTTTAACAAAATGATTACCTTTCACATCTTCTAAATAACCACGAGCATAACCAAATGCTGTTTTTTGTGCCACAGTAGAAATTGTTCCCGCCCGAAACACATTATCCTCGCCAAACATCTCTTTAGTAAAATTATGAGCAATCATTTGATACTCACCAGAAAAATTCAAATCAATATCCGGTACTTTATCACCATCAAAACCTAAAAAGGTTTCAAAAGGAATATCATGACCATCACCAGTTAAAAGATGACGACATTGTGGACAATTTTTTGGTGGTAGATCATAACCACTACGAATATTTTCATCACTAACAAATTCACTATATTGGCATTGCGAACACACATAATGTGGCACTAATGGATTTACTTCGGTAATCTTCGCCATTGTCGCAACTAGTGACGACCCCACAGAACCACGAGAACCAACCAAATAACCATCATTTAATGACCTTGTAACTAACAAATGAGCAATTCAATAAACAACCCCAAAACCATGCTTTAAAATCGCATCTAACTCCCGAGATAACCTTTCTTCTACCATTATTGGCAATACTGCACCATAAATTTTTTTCGCGTTATCATAACATAATCTTTTCAAATTGCTATCAACATCACCATTATCAATTACTGGGGTATACAAATCATCTTTAATCGGTCGCAACCACGAAATTTGCTCATTTAAATAATTAGGGCTAGTAATAACCAATTCCTTAATTAAAACTTCATCTTCTAAAAAACTAAACTCATTTAACATCTCAGCAGTGGTTCTTAAATGTTGCTCAGGATTATTTTTAACACGACCTTTACGGTCAAATAAAGGATGCATTCTTCCTCCTAAACCCTTAGTATTAATATATACATCACGAAAAATCTTATCTTGCGGATTTAAATAATGAACATCAGAAGAAGCAATAACCACTTTATTAAGTTTCTTTGCAGTATGAACAATATTTTTTACAATCCGCATTAAATGTTCAACTGTCATCTCACCACTTTCAACTAAATGATTGTAAACACTTAGAGGTTGTACTTCAATATAATCATAAAATTGCATTATTGCTTCAAATTCTTGTTGACTCCGATTACGAGCAAACTCAAAAACCTGACCATTAACACAACCAGAACCAATAAAAACATTAGCACGCATTTCTTGCAATGCCGCAATCGTAATTTTAGGACTACTATAAAAGTACTTAGTATGCGATAACGAAACTAACGAAAATAAATCTTTCAATCCTTGCTCATTTTTAGCAATTACTGTCGTATGATTACCAAATAACTTGGCAAAAATTGGTTCATAATTAATTTTTTCAATATCTAATAATGTTTTTACTTGATAATTATCTTCTAAATCCGTTAACATCACAGCAAACACATCAGCTAATATTTCAGCATCATAATCAGCACGATGAGCAATTTCTTCATTATACTTAATATTATATTTTCTAGCAACCGTTCCTAAACGATGATAGCGTAACTGTTGTTGTAATAACCGTGATAATTGCAAGGTATCAATAATCGGATTAGTAAGTTTTCCATAACCCATTTGATTTCACAATTCTTGAATAAAACCAATATCAAATGATGCATTATGAGCCACAAGAACAGCATCTTGTAAAACTTCTTTAATCTCAGCAGCCACAATTTCAATTGGGGGCTTATCTTGTAACATTTCGTTACTAATCCCAGTTAATGATTCACTAAAAGCACTAACATTACTTTTAGGTTTAATTAAAAAATCATATCTTTTATCACTTAACCCCCGACCCTCAATAACTACCGCTCCAAATTCAATAATTTCATCATAACGACTAGACAATCCTGTTGTTTCAATATCAAAAATAACAAACTTACAAGCATTAATCGCATCACTAGTAGCATTAGTAATCGCTTTAACACTACTATCAATCATTTGCATTTCCACACCATAAATAACCTTAACAGCAGGATATTTCTTTTGGGCGATTTGCGCATCAGGAAATGATTGAACATTTAAATGATCAGTAATCGCAATTGCTGAATGTTTTCAAAGACTTGCTTGTTTAATATATTCACCAATACTTGTAACCCCATCCATCGCACTCATTTTTGTATGTAAATGAAATTCAATCCGCTTTTCTACCATATCATCAGTTCGTAAATGCGGATCAGCAATCTTTTGAATTTTATTTACTCACAAAACTTGTTCACGAGAAAAATTATCAAACCGCACATTACCTTTAACAACAATTCAATCCTTTTCTTGTAGTTCTTCTAAAAGCTTGTCTTTTATATCATCACTTGTAAAATATCTTAAAGCAATCGCATCACTAAAATCACTAATTAATATTGAATAAATTCATCGTTTAGTTTTTGTTAATTTACAATCTTTACGAAAAATTTGTCCTTGAATAGTAACCCCCCGAACATCTTCTTCCAATTCTGAAATTTTACACGATACTTGCGACAATAAATTATCACTACTAGACAAATTGCCTTTAAAAGCCCGTTTTTTTGCAGGCAAAGCCTTTACTTGTTGTTGTTCTCTTTGTTGGACTTTCATTCGTTCTTCTTCTTCAATTTGTATCATTGCTGGATCAACAGAAACATCATATTGTTCAATTTTTATTTTTAAAGACAAGTTTTGAAAACCATACCGACGCATTCGCTCTTGATAATATTTTAAATGCCGATTAGTCAATGCCGCTTGTGATTCATTATAAACTTTAATAAGCAAATCATTATTTTCCAACACTAAATTATCACAAGAAATATTACTATTAATGTACTCTTTTTGTTTTGTCTTAGTTTGCTTAATATATTCTCAATAATCAACAATTTGTTCCAGTACATAATTAGCATCTATACATAAAAAAGTTATTTTACTACGAAAATCAAGTTTCAATAAACATTGTTCAAGTTCTCTAATAATTTCAATTGGTAAAATTTTGTTAATTTGCAATGTAAAATACAGCGTATCATTCTTTTTCTTAAATTCTATTTTCAATAATTTTGCTTGTTGTAAAATATCATTTTTTAAAGAAAACTTCATTATTTTTCACAATTGCTGTAAATTCTTTTCCATACTTTCACCCCTGACTTAAATTGTTGAAAAACTCTGGATTAACATAAAAAATCCAGTAAATATTAATACCAACGACAAACTATCAATCCGGTCCAAAAATCCTCCGTGACCTGGTAAAACATTAGAAAAATCTTTTACATTATGATTCCGTTTAATAAATGAAAAAAGTAAATCACCCATATGACTTATTAATGACAAAAATAAAATTAACAAGAAATAAATTACATATTTATAATCATCTGTTTTCGTTGTAAAAAAGTTAGCAAATGGCTGATACTTCGTAAACTCCGTTAATAACACAATATATCCTAAAACAAGCACCAAGGTTACTAAAATACCAATAATCGCCCCTTCTCATGTTTTACTAGGACTAATTTTTGGAGCAAGAGCATTTTTGCCAACTAATGTTCCGCCAATATAAGCAAATGTATCATTACTAATAGTAATTAATAAAACCACACTAACTGCTGGTCAACCAAACCCTGGTTGGAGCATAATATAATTCATTGCTTTAAAAGCAAATACTAAATAAAGTGTCATACAAAATATAAATAACGCATCATTAGCACTAAACTTCTTAAAAACTTTCACCATTACTAAAATAACTAATAAAAATATCATATAAATTAACAATACCATTCATGATTGTCATCATTCAATACGACTTGGACCATCGTACTTATTTCAATACGGTTCATACTTAATATTCTCTGCTATGGGAAACCATAATAATATAATTGCAAAAACAAAAATAATAGCTTTAATAATTCAATTAAAACTTTCTCCTTTCCTTAAATTCATCACCTCAAAAATTGTAATCCGTAATAAAATACTATTAAATATTAAAAATGCATACGGCATATATCAAACATCAAAACCTTTTCACTCTTGAAATATCGCCCCAACAAATAAATATAAAATTGCAAAAGAAATTAAAAAGATACTAGTAATAATTCGCTTTTTCATTTAATCACTCCTTCTATCAATATTAACTAATTATAACTGATAATTAAATTGAAAGAATAAAATCGCATCTAATTGTGAAAATATATTCAGACAATCAATGCTATAATAAAATTTAATAAGGAGAGGTTTTGACCAAATTAAAAAATATTTTTGCTTTTTAAATAAAAGACTTCTTGCATAACCTATTAAAAAAATTACAAATATTTGTAAAAAGATAGTAATAGAAAAATATAATTTTAATTAATTATGTCTTTTATCTAAAAAATTAATATTTTTCCACAACAAAAAACGAATTTATTAGACTTCTTGCATAACCTATTAAAAAAATTACAAATATTTGTAAAAAGACAGTAATAGAAAAATATAATTTTAATTAATTATGTCTTTTATCTAAAAAATTAATATTTTGCCACAACAAAAAATGAATTTATTATTTAAATTCTTTAATTTTAAATAAATCTTTTATGTTAAATTAATAATTGCAAATTATAAATTGAGGCAATTAAATTAAATCTTAAACCAAATCTTTTTCTACGATTACGATATTTTTCTGTCATAATTTTAAATTTTTTAAGAATAGCAAAAATATTTTCAATAATAATTCTCATTTTTGAAACTAGTCTATTATGTTGTTTTTGTGCTTTATTTAAATGGTTTTTCTTTGTTTTCTTTGTAGGTATTAGAACATTATTGTGAATTTTTTGTATTCCTTGATAACCACTATCAACTATTAATTTGGTATTTTTTAAAATTGGGATTTTTGATTCTTTAAATAAAGCATAATCATGTTTTTTCCCAAGTGAAAAACTTGTTGCAATAATTTTTCTGGTTTCTTGTTCGATAATTACTTGTGTTTTAATGGTGTGTTTTTTCTTTTTACCAGAATAAGATTGTTTTTGTCTTTTTTTGGGCGTTGGATTGGAGTTTCGGTAGCATCAATAATAATAGTTTTATCATTAAAATAATCATTTATTAGTGCTTTTTTACCAGCAAGTTGTTGAAAATCAGAGTTTTTAATTAAAATATCTTCAATTCACTTGATATTCCGATAACAATTAGCTTCACTAATTCCGAAATTTTTACCAAGATGAAAATAAGTCTGATATTTTCGTCAATATGATAAAGTCATCAATAATCTATTTTCTAGTGATAATTTATTAGTTTTACCACCTTTTTTAAATTTTTCTATTTCAGCTACTTGTAAAATATCTAACATTTTATTAAAAGTGGATTTTTTTATTCCTGTTAATCTTAACCATTCTTTATCATTAAGAGTATTAAATTTATTATTGTTCATATTTTGATATCCTCATAAATTATATTTTATAAGAATATTTTAATAAAAAAGGTATCGCAAGAAGTCTATTATTTAAATTCTTTAATTTTAAATAAATCTTTTATGTTAAATTAATAATTGCAAATTATAAATTGAGGCAATTAAATTAAATCTTAAACCAAATCTTTTTCTACGATTACGATATTTTTCTGTCATAATTTTAAATTTTTTAAGAATAGCAAAAATATTTTCAATAATAATTCTCATTTTTGAAACTAGTCTATTATGTTGTTTTTGTGCTTTATTTAAATGGTTTTTCTTTGTTTTCTTTGTAGGTATTAGAACATTATTGTGAATTTTTTGTATTCCTTGATAACCACTATCAACTATTAATTTGGTATTTTTTAAAATTGGGATTTTTGATTCTTTAAATAAAGCATAATCATGTTTTTTCCCAAGTGAAAAACTTGTTGCAATAATTTTTCTGGTTTCTTGTTCGATAATTACTTGTGTTTTAATGGTGTGTTTTTTCTTTTTACCAGCAAGTTGTTGAAAATCAGAGTTTTTAATTAAAATATCTTCAATTCACTTGATATTCCGATAACAATTAGCTTCACTAATTCCGAAATTTTTACCAAGATGAAAATAAGTCTGATATTCTCGTCAATATGATAAAGTCATCAATAATCTATTTTCTAGTGATAATTTATTAGTTTTACCACCTTTTTTAAATTTTTCTATTTCAGCTACTTGTAAAATATCTAACATTTTATTAAAAGTGGATTTTTTTATTCCTGTTAATCTTAACCATTCTTTATCATTAAGAGTATTAAATTTATTATTGTTCATATTTTGATATCCTCATAAATTATATTTTATAAGAATATTTTAATAAAAAAGGTATCGCAAGAAGTCTATTAATTCATTACCACCAATATTAATAATAACTAAATCATTTTCAGTTAATTGATGATGTTTAAGCAAAGCCTTTGCTTGTTTAGGCAAAGAAAAATTATTGCAGAAAATACTTTTAAGTTTTCAAAAAGGTAACTTTGTTATTTGTGCACCGGCAACAGCATAATTATTACCAATCTTTTCATAAATTTGTTTTAAAAACTTAAATCTTCAAGCAGGAACTAATTTGATTCCTAATTTATTAGCTAAAATTTGTGAATATGTCGGACCATTACTACAAAAATGTTTGTAAAGTGGCACTTCAAACTCTTGCGATTTAAAAATAGACTTCTTGCGATACCTTTTTTATTAAAATATTCTTATAAAATATAATTTATGAGGATATCAAAATATGAACAATAATAAATTTAATACTCTTAATGATAAAGAATGGTTAAGATTAACACGAATAAAAAAATCCACTTTTAATAAAATGTTAGATATTTTACAAGTAGCTGAAATAGAAAAATTTAAAAAAGGTGGTAAAACTAATAAATTATCACTAGAAAATAGATTATTGATGACTTTATCATATTGACGAGAATATCAGACTTATTTTCATCTTGGTAAAAATTTCGGAATTAGTGAAGCTAATTGTTATCGCAATATTAAGTGAATTGAAGATATTTTAATTAAAAACTCTGATTTTCAATAATTTGCTGGTAAAAAAGCACTAATAAATGATTATTTTAATGATAAAACTATTATTATTGATGCTACCGAAACTCCAATCCAACGCCCAAAAAAAGACAAAAACAATCTTATTCTGGTAAAAAGAAAAAACACACCATTAAAACACAAGTAATTATCGAACAAGAAACCAGAAAAATTATTGCAACAATTTTTTCACTTGGGAAAAAACATGATTATGCTTTATTTAAAGAATCAAAAATCCCAATTTTAAAAAATACCAAATTAATAGTTGATAGTGGTTATCAAGGAATACAAAAAATTCACAATAATGTTCTAATACCTACAAAGAAAACAAAGAAAAACCATTTAAATAAAGCACAAAAACAACATAATAAACTAGTTTCAAAAATGAGAATTATTATTGAAAATATTTTTGCTATTCTTAAAAAATTTAAAATTATGACAGAAAAATATCGTAATCGTAGAAAAAGATTTGGTTTAAGATTTAATTTAATTGCCTCAATTTATAATTTGCAATTATTAATTTAACATAAAAGATTTATTTAAAATTAAAGAATTTAAATAATAAATTCATTTTTTGTTGTGGCAAAATATTAATTTTTTAGATAAAAGACATAATTAATTAAAATTATATTTTTCTATTACTGTCTTTTTACAAATATTTGTAATTTTTTTAATAGGTTATGCAAGAAGTCTAATATTGAAAACTTTTATCACTATTAATAACGACTTTAATATTTTCATTAGTAAAAGCATTAGTATTTAATAACCCATCAATAATTGCTTTCCCCATATTACCAGCACCTAAAAATCCAATTTTCACTTTATTTAACTCCTTTATATGTTTGTAATAATTATGACATAAAAAAAATAACCTTTTAGGTTATTTTAAGCTCGGTGCTGATATTTACCATCAACTGTGGAAACAACAATATAATCATCAGTATTAATAAATAATGGTACTTGTAATGCTAATCCAGTTTCAACAACTGCTCTTTTGCTTGGCGAAGAACTACTATCACCTTTAACAGCATGTTCAGCTTCAATAATTTTTAAAGTTACTTTATCTGGTAACGAAATCGTTAAAATTTCATTATCATATTGTAATACTTGAACTTGTAAATTAGAAGTTAAAAACTTTAATTCTCATACCATTTTTGTTTTATTAATTTCAACTTGTTCATAACTTTCATTATCCATAAAAATCAAGTTATTGCCATCACTATATAAATATTGCATCACGCGTTTATCAAGATGCGCCCGTTCAACTTTATCACCACTAGTAAAAGTTAAATTAATAATTGCATTGCTTCGCAAATTTTTAACTTTAGCTTTAACATTTGCTTGGCCTCTTCCTGCTTGAGCACGACCAGTATCTAAAACTAAAAATAAGTTACCACTATGTTTAAAAGTCATGCCGTTGCGTAAATCATTAACATTAATCATCTTTATTTCTCCTTTTACTTTTGCAATTTATTTCTAATTAACAAAACTTGTAAATTCATTATGGCATTAACTTGATTTGGGGTTAATTTATTGATAATATTTTCATAATGAAAAAGTTTGTCGGTTCACATTTTCTTAAATAATAACTCATATTTATTTTCTAAATTTAGTCCAAACATAATTTGTTCATCGTTAACAATTAAACAACCGTGCGTTTTATTAATAACAATAATCTCATAAATAAAATTATTATCTTTAATTAATAATTCGTCTTCAATAAAATAATTGTGGTCTTGCACTCATTTACGAATTTTAGACATTTCATTATTTGTTTGAATTATATAACGATTAATTGATTGATAATCATTAGTTAAAATATTAATAATTGTCTTGGCACCTAATCCCGCAATAATAACACAATTAATGTTATTACTAGCACTAATTCATTTAGTGCCATCCCCTAAAATTGGAAAAATATTATTTTGTAATTGATTTTGAATAATATTTTTCTGAGCTTGAGCTAATGCTTTAAGATTAATATCACTAACAAAAATATTATTCATTCCTTTTTTCTTTACTAAGTAAATAGCAACTAAACCGTGGTCACAAGCAATATCAGCAACAATATCATTAGGATTAACTAAATTAGCAATTGTTGCTAAACGATGAGATAGTTTCATTATTAACCTTTATAAAAATCTTTCAAAACTCTTGACTTTGAAGGACTTCTTAGTTTGCGACAAGCTTTAGCTTCAATTTGACGAATTCTTTCTCTGGTAACACCAAATTCACTACCAACTTCTTCTAATGTTTTTGGTGAATCATACTTAGTTAAATGTTTATCAATAACATAATCATTTAAATTAATTACCTTTTCAATTGGCGTATCAAACTTAAAATCTAAATTCATTATTTCACTAATTAATTCATCTTTTTCGCTTCCTTCTTCTGCTAAATCAACTAGCGATCGAATTTTAGTTGGTAGTAAACCAAAACGCATCCGAATAACCTTTTCCTCGCGTTTATTTAAGATTTCTTCAAAAACCTTATCTAATTGTTCTCGTAATGATTCTCGTTCAGCATAATCATCTGGTGAAAAAATATCTTTGTCTTCAACAAAATCAGCAAAGTGTGTATCATCTTCTTCGCCAATTGGCTTTTCTAAAGAAACTGGTTCCATTGATAATCGTTTAATTTCACGAACTTTTTCAGCAGTCATTCCCAAACCAATTTTTTCGGCAACTTCAGTGTGGGTTGGTTCCCGACCTAATTCTTGAGTTAATTGGCGTTCAATTCTTGTTAATTTATTAATAGTTTCCACCATATGAACCGGTATTCTAATCGTTCTTGCTTGATCAGCAATCGCTCTTGTAATTGCTTGACGAATTCATCAAGTTGCATAAGTAGAAAATTTAAATCCTCGGCGATAATCAAAACGATCAACTGCTTTCATTAAACCAATATTTCCTTCTTCAATTAAATCTGAAAAATCTAAACCACGATTAGTATGCCTTCTAGCTACTGAAACAACTAACTTTAAGTTAGAAATAATTAACTTATTTCGTCCATATTGTTTAATTTCAAGATCAGATGAATCCAACATTCTTGCATATTTTACTTCTTCTTCTTTTGTTAAAATTTTACTTGAACCTAAACGATTAAAATAGGCTTTAATAATGTCATGAATTTTAGTTTCATTAGAAATACTTGGACCATTATTTTTAAAGTTAATAATAATATCATCATCTTCATCAAAAATAGCTCGCTCTTTAACAATATCATCTTCTTCAAAATCAGAATGTTCTAAATCAATATCAACTTCAACTTCATCATCAACTAAATCGGTTAAAAAAACACCATCATTTTGTAGTTCATTAATAAAAGATTCTAAGAGTCCATCTTCAATATGTAACATTTCAAATGCTTTTAAAACCTTTTCTTGACTAATATGATTATCATTTTTTTTAATCTTTTTTAATAAGTCATACTTAATCTCATCAAAAGTTTTTATTTTTTTAAATATTCTTTTTCGCATCTATTGACCACTCTTTTCTCTTTTAATATTTTTTGACAAACTAATAATTTTTTGCCCAATTGCTATTTTTTCATTAACATTATTAGTTGCTAATCATTTTTTTGCTCATTTATCTTTTTCTAATTTAATTAAGTAATTATAAATAGTTTCTTGACAATCACTAATTAACTTAGGGCGATAAACAAATTCTTGTTTATTATAAAGACTATAAATCATTTCTAACGACTTTTTTACTTGCTCTTGTTGTAATGATTTTAGAAAATCTTCATAATTTACTTTCTCTGCTTGCGGATTTTTATCATATCAACTAATAATTTCTGATAATAAAACTTTTTTAATGGGATCAATTAAGGAAAAATTATTTAATTCGCTATTAGTTAATGTGTCTTTTGTATAAAGTAACGAAAATATAATAATATTTTCCGATTTTTCAATCGGATTTAAATATAAATTCTTATTAACCCCAGCATTTTTAGGATTTATTTTATCAGTAGTTCCTATTGTTTGCTTAGCAAATAATGTTTGTTCAAGGATTTTTTTATCCAAATTAGTTATTGTTTCTAATTTATTTAAATAAAAGTTTACTTCAACAGCACTATGTAACAACTGAAAAAATGGAGTAACTTTTTTTAAAAGTTCAGTCACATTGTCAATTTTCTTTAAATCTAAATTATTTTGAAAATAATTTAAAACAAAGTCTAAAGGATGAATACTATTTTTAATTAAAGCACGAACGGCTACTGCACCTTCTTTTTTAATTAAATCATCGGGATCCAATTTTGTTGGATTGTTTACTACTTTAACATTAAATTTGTGATACCATAATTCACTAATCATTTTAAACGCAGCTATAATTCCAGCATCATCACCATCCAAAAATAAAATAATTTCATTAGTAACCTTTTTTAATATAGAACAATGTTGTGCACTTAAACTTGTTCCCATAATGGCAACAGCATTGTTAATGCCAATTTTGCTTAAAGCAATAATATCCATAAATCCTTCACAAATTAATAAATACTTATCTTGATGCAAATTATTTTTTGCAAAACTTAAGTTATACAATAATTGATTTTTTTTAAAAATATTAGTTTCTACGGTATTCATATATTTTGGTTGTTGATTTTCCAAATATGAACGGCTCGAAAAACCAATGATATTATGTTCCATATCACGAATCGGAAACATAATCCGATTTCTAAAATAATCATTAAAATGATTATTTTGATAAACAACTAAACCAGAAATAACTAATTCACTAGGTTTATAACCTTTTTGTTCTAAATATGCTACTAGTCCATCTTCGCTAGGAGCCAATCCAATACTAAATTGTTCTCTTAACTTATTATCAATATTTCGCTGTTCTAAATATTTTTTTGCTTGAATACCAATTTTGCTATCTAAATGATACATAAAGTATTCACAAGCTAAAGAATTAATCGCAAATATTTTCAGAGTTTCATTATCATATTTATTTTTTGTTCATTGCTCTAATTCTTGTAAATCAATATTTACAAGTGTTGCTACTTCTTTTAAAGCTTCTAAAAAGGAAATTTTTTTATATTTTTGCAAAAAAGTAAAGACATTCCCAGAAGCTTGACAAGAAAAACACCGATAAATTTGTTTTTCAGGAGAAACACTCATTGAAGGTGCATTGTCTTCGTGAAAAGGACAAACTGTTCAATAGTTACGACCTTTTTTTTGCAATTTTAAATATTGACCAATAATTTCAGTAATATTAGTTCTCGTTCTAATGAGAGAAATTTTTTCAGGATTAACCATACTAGTTCTATTTCTCCTTACACTTTAATTTTGCTCTTGCAAGTGTTTAAGGTACTTTCTTAATTTTCTAACTTTTACTCGTTTTTGCACCATCGTGTCACGAAAACGCACCGTTACACTTCTTCTTCACCGTCTAAGACTTTTAAAATCAACTGTAATACAATAAGGCGTTCCAATAGCATCTTGACGGCGATATCTTTTCCCAATATTTTGCGTTTCATCATAAGTTGCTAAAAAATCATTCGCTAACTCTTCATATAATTTATAGGCTTCTTCATTTAATTGCTTACTTAAAGGTAAAATAGCAATATAATAAGGAGCCAAATTGTGATTTAATCGCAATATCGTGCGTTTACTATTATCTGGCAAAATCTCAACATCATAAGCATCATTTAAAATAGCCAATATTAATCTGCCAACACCGACTGACGGTTCAATAACATTCGCGAATATCTTCGCATTTAATTCTGAATCTAAATAACTTAAATCTTCGCCACTATGTTCACTATGCGTTTTTAAATCAAAAGAGGAACGATTACTAATACCCCATAACTCTTGCTTACCAAAAGGAAAATTATATTCAATATCCACAGTTCGCTTCGCATAATGAGCTAAAACATTATCTTCGTGTTCATTTAAACTAAAATTACCGTGTTTAATACCAACATCTAATAAAAATTGCTGACAATAACTTAATCAATAATCAAACCACTCAGTTTGATCATTAGGATTAAAAAAAAATTCCAATTCCATTTGCTCAAATTCTCTTGTCCGAAAAATAAAGTGTCCCGGAGTAATTTCATTACGAAAAGCTTTTCCAATTTGACCAACTCCAAAGGGCAATTTCTTTCTTAAACTTCGTTGAATATTTTTGAAATTTACAAAAATTCCTTGTGCTGTTTCTGGTCGTAAATAAACAACACCTCGATCATTTGCTAAAACCCCTTGTTGAGTTTTAAACATCAAATCAAACGAACGAACCGATGTAAAATTATTATTTTTACAATTAGGGCACACAACTTGATGTTCTTTTAATAAGGTTTGCAATTCATCAGCACGCAATTTTTGAAAATCAACAGTCACATTGCTTAACAAATGATCCACTCGAAACCGCTTAATACAACTTTTACAATCCACAAATAAATCGTAAAAATTATCAAGATGCCCCGAAGCCTTCCAAACACTACTGTTCATAACAATTGCACTATCCAGTCCAACATTCAAAGGATGCTTCGTCACAAACCGTTCCCATCACAAATGTTGCAAACGATTTTTCAACTGTGCTCCCAACGGACCATAATCCCAACTATTACTTAACCCACCATAAATTTGTGAACCCTGAAAAACAAAGCCATACTCCTTCAAATGATTAAGTAACAATTCCATTCTCTTATTAATATCCGCCATAGCAACCCCGCTCTAAAAAACAAAGACCCAAGACATTATTCATTCAAATACTACTTAAATAAAACCCGAGTTCTTCACAATAAATTATATTAAATTTTTATTTATTTTTATATATGCAATAGCAATATCTAATGCACCAAACAATTATAGAATATACCGTATATTTTGTCAACCTATTATAAGGGTGTGTTGTTGTGGTTGATACACACATATTACACAAAGATTCACATTGTTAAATTAATTTTAACACAACTTAATAAAAATAAGTTAGCAAAAAGAAAAAATATTAGCAATTACTTTAATAATAAAAAATGGCTTTTGTTTAGCCATTTAATTAGTTTTAATTTTTAAATATTGCTTATTTGATTAAAAAATCATATTTTAAACTAAAGAAATTTGGTTATCACTTGGTTCATTTTCTTGAATTCCATTTCTGGCCTTAATTCAAGGACTTGTTTTATGAGATTCATCAACTAAATCTCTAGGTGACATATTACCATATTGTTCTCAAGTTTTATCTATTACATTAATTATTTCCTGATCTGTTAAATCACTAATAATTTTTTTATCTACAGAAATATTTTTTATTGCATTATTTTCAGTAATAACTTTTGTTGATAAAACATAAGAAAAATTAAGACCGAAATCTCTAGTATGTAAATAAACCCTTCGTAATACTGGACCTAATATTCAAGCCTCAAACTTCTCATTAAACATTAATTTCCCAGTATCATTATAAAAATTCAAGTAAGAAAAATACATTAATTTTTGTAACTTAACCGGACTAGTTAATTTATACTTATCAACAATAGACTTCTTGCGATACCTTTTTTATTAAAATATTCTTATAAAATATAATTTATGAGGATATCAAAATATGAACAATAATAAATTTAATACTCTTAATGATAAAGAATGGTTAAGATTAACAGGAATAAAAAAATCCACTTTTAATAAAATTTTAGATATTTTACAAGTAGCTGAAATAGAAAAATTTAAAAAAGGTGGTAAAACTAATAAATTATCACTAGAAAATAGATTATTGATGACTTTATCATATTGACGATAATATCAGACTTATTTTCATCTTGGTAAAAATTTCGGAATTAGTGAAGCTAATTGTTATCGCAATATCAAGTGAATTGAAGATATTTTAATTAAAAACTCTGATTTTCAACAACTTGCTGGTAAAAAAGCACTAATAAATGATTATTTTAATGATAAAACTATTATTATTGATGCTACCGAAACTCCAATCCAACGCCCAAAAAAAGACAAAAACAATCTTATTCTGGTAAAAAGAAAAAACACACCATTAAAACACAAGTAATTATCGAACAAGAAACCAGAAAAATTATTGCAACAAGTTTTTCACTTGGGAAAAAACATGATTATGCTTTATTTAAAGAATCAAAAATCCCAATTTTAAAAAATACCAAATTAATAGTTGATAGTGGTTATCAAGGAATACAAAAAATTCACAATAATGTTCTAATACCTACAAAGAAAACAAAGAAAAACCATTTAAATAAAGCACAAAAACAACATAATAGACTAGTTTCAAAAATGAGAATTATTATTGAAAATATTTTTGCTATTCTTAAAAAATTTAAAATTATGACAGAAAAATATCGTAATCGTAGAAAAAGATTTGGTTTAAGATTTAATTTAATTGCCTCAATTTATAATTTGCAATTATTAATTTAACATAAAAGATTTATTTAAAATTAAAGAATTTAAATAATAAATTCATTTTTTGTTGTGGCAAAATATTAATTTTTTAGATAAAAGACATAATTAATTAAAATTATATTTTTCTATTACTGTCTTTTTACAAATATTTGTAATTTTTTTAATAGGTTATGCAAGAAGTCTAATAAATTTAATACTCTTAATGATAAAGAATGGTTAAGATTAACAGGAATAAAAAAATCCACTTTTAATAAAATGTTAGATATTTTACAAGTAGCTGAAATAGAAAAATTTAAAAAAGGTGGTAAAACTAATAAATTATCACTAGAAAATAGATTATTGATGACTTTATTATATTGACGAGAATATCAGACTTATTTTTATCTTGGTAAAAATTTCGGAATTAGTGAAGCTAATTGTTATCGCAATATCAAGTGAATTGAAGATATTTTAATTAAAAACTCTGATTTTCAACAACTTGCTGGTAAAAAAGCACTAATAAATGATTATTTTAATGATAAAACTATTATTATTGATGCTACCGAAACTCCAATCCAACGCCCAAAAAAAGACAAAAACAATCTTATTCTGGTAAAAAGAAAAAACACACCATTAAAACACAAGTAATTATCTAACAAGAAACCAGAAAAATTATTGCAACAAGTTTTTCACTTGGGAAAAAACATGATTATGCTTTATTTAAAGAATCAAAAATCCCAATTTTAAAAAATACCAAATTAATAGTTGATAGTGGTTATCAAGCAATACAAAAAATTCACAATAATGTTCTAATACCTACAAAGAAAACAAAGAAAAACCATTTAAATAAAGCACAAAAACAACATAATAGACTAGTTTCAAAAATGAGAATTATTATTGAAAATATTTTTGCTATTCTTAAAAAATTTAAAATTATGACAGAAAAATATCGTAATCGTAGAAAAAGATTTGGTTTAAGATTTAATTTAATTGCCTCAATTTATAATTTGCAATTATTAATTTAACATAAAAGATTTATTTAAAATTAAAGAATTTAAATAATAAATTCATTTTTTGTTGTGGCAAAATATTAATTTTTTAGATAAAAGACATAATTAATTAAAATTATATTTTTCTATTACTGTCTTTTTACAAATATTTGTAATTTTTTTAATAGGTTATGCAAGAAGTCTAATAAATAAAAATTACAACTATCTTATACTGAAAAATATAACCACAAAAAGCGAGCAATAATTTATCATTGATATAAGTTATTTTTCATCTAACTATTCTACATAAGAAGAAAGGAGACAATAAAATGAACAAGTGTAAGGACTGCAAATGTTCTTGTTCTGAGGGACATAATTGCAAGGACTGTAAGAAAGATAGTACTAGTAAACATAGTTGCTAACAAATTAAGACAATAAAATAAAAAATAAGTCTCTAACAAAGAAATTTAGTTAGAGACTTATTTTACTATATATCTAGTTTTCCATTACAACGACATCATACACATGGGGTATTTGTCGTAATGATGACAACAATTGTTGAAGAAGAACCTTGTTGGCAATTTTAATAACAAGATTAATACTGTATTTATTATCCGAACTTGTTTCAATATGAATTTGTTGAATGGAAGCATTTAAATTAGCAAGAATATTGGTAATATTAGCCATTAAACCATCACGGTCATAACAAATTACTTTAATATTACTATAATATTGATGACGCTTAATGACATTTTCATTCCACCACACTTCCAGAAGTCGCCCTTGGTGTTCTTCTGGAAGAATATTATGGCAATTAACGCGATGCACACGAATTCCACCAAGTTTACTAACATATCCCGTAATTGGTTCTAATGGCACTGGCATACAACAATGAGCTAAAGTTGCTTTAATATTATCAGCACCTTTAACAATAAAGTCATCTTTCAAGTTAATTTTTTCAACTTTTTTTTCTTGAAGATGATTCAAATAAGTATTAGGACTAGTTTCATTACTTGCTAATAAAAGATTAATCGCATCATCAAGTTGATATTTCTTATTGGCAACATCTAAATAAAAATCTTCTAAAGTATGATATTTTAATTGCTTTAAGCGATGCATTAGTTCTTTTTGGGAAACTAACTTCCATTTTAATTTCCGTTGCGTTAAAACATCATCAATCGCTTTTTTAACATTTTTAATTTTTTTAAGATTTTTAGATTCATTATCTTTATGAGTTTCATCAAATTCTTGTTCTTGTTTTTTTAAAAATCTTTTAATTTTATGCAATGCATAACTAGTTTTAGCAATAACTAGTCAGTCACGGGATGGTCGCATATTTTTACTAGTTTTAACTTCCACAACATCACCAGATTTTAAAACAGTACTAACAGAAACATAGTTACCATTAATCTTACCACCCGTAGTTTTCTCACCAATATCAGTATGAACTTTATATGCAAAATCTAAAATTGTTGACCCAAAAGGCAAAGTAATAACTTTACCATTAGGAGTTAAAACATAAATTAAAGAAGTAAAAATATCACTCTTAACGGCTAACTCCATATTTGGTTTTTCATTACTTTCTAACTCTTCATTGTTAATATTTTCTAAATCTAAAATCCGATTAAAAATATCTAAGCGCTCATCAATATCAGCTTGGCGTTTTTTAGTATTATAGATTTCGCCCTCTTTGTATTTTCAATGCGATGCTGCTCCATAAGTTGCCTTTTCATCCATATCAACAGTTCGAATTTGAATCTCATAAATTGTTGCATCTTGAATAACTGTTGTATGTAATGACTGATATAAATTATATTTAGGCGTTGCAATATAGTCCTTAAATCTTCCTGGTAAAGGTGGAAATTGCTGATGCAAATAACCTAAAATAGTATAACATTCATCAATCGTATTAGTAATAATTCTTATCGCTAATAAATCATGAATATCTTCAAATTTACGACCAAAATAATACATCTTACGATAAATTGAATAAATACTTTTGCTACGACCAGAAATTGTTGCTTTAATATTCTTACTATCTAATAATGACTTAATATTGTTAATCATTACGGCCATTAATGATTCTAAATGTTCTTTTTCCAAATCAACATTGCGAGAAATTCTTTTATATTCAACAGGATTTAAAATTGCGAAAGACAAGTCTTCTAAAAGACTTTTTACTTGTCGCATCCCTAACCGGTGCGCAATTGAAGAATAAACTTCTAAAGTTTCTTTCGCAATAACTTTTTGTTTTTCTGGTTCCAAATATTCAATTGTTTGGATATTATGCAAACGATCTGCTAACTTAATAACAATAACACGAATATCATGCGCCATACTTAAATATAACTTTCGCAAATAATTAGATTTAATTTCACTACGATTCATTTTAGCAAAATAAGATACTTTCGTGACAGCTTCAACTAAAGTTGATATCTCAATACCAAACTCTTTATTCAAGTCTTCGAAAGTTGTCGGTGTGTCTTCTAGCACATCGTGTAATAAACCAGAAATTAATGTTGCTAAATCCATATGCCATGTTGCCAAATAATAAGTTGTTCATAAAGGATGATTAATATAAGGTTCACCACTTTTTCTTAACTGCTGATCATGTTTATTATAAGCATAGGCATATGCGCGTTTTATTTCCTCAATATCTTTTTCATTACTAATATAGGTTTTAACTTTATCTAAAACTTGTTTAAATGTTATCGATTTCATAATATCAAACTCACTTATTTTAATACTGAATTAAGCTTTCAATTTTTAAATTAGGAAATTGTTCGCGGGCTTTAAAACTAGTCAATTCAATAACAAATACTGCGGCAATAACCTCGCCCTGTAATTCTTCAATTAAATTAATAATGGCATCAATCGTACCGCCGCTGGCTAACAAATCATCAACAATAACAACTTTCATTCCGGGAACAATCGCATCCTTATGAATTGCTAAAGTACTTTTATTATATTCTAATTCATAACTTTTATGAATAACTGCTCGCGGTAATTTATCTGACTTACGAATGGGAACAAATCCCAATCCCAATCCACTAGCAACCGGAGTTGCAAAAATAAATCCTCGGGCTTCGGGTGCCACAATAACATCCGATTTAAATGATTTAACAATTTCTTCTAATTGCTTAACAACCTGTTTAAATGTTACACTATTAGCCAATAATGGTGTTATATCCTTAAATTGAATTCCTGGTTTTGGAAAATTAGGAACATCAATTATTAATTTTTTTAAATCCATTAACTAACTCATCCTTCCAACATTATTAATCATTAACACCGATAACAATTTGCTCATCAGGTCCAGTTAATGATTTATAAATTTTTTGCTTTTTATTTCGTAAAAGTTTTACTTTAATGTTAGCAAAATATACTCATAATCATCGCAATAAAATTGTTGAAGAATAAATACCAATAACACTACCTAATAAAAGACCAAATGCTGCCCCAATATTTTGACCAATAACAAATAACGCCATCGACAATAACAAGACTAACGATAAAACAATTAAACTACTTTTTAAAGTCATTGTAAATCCCGTATCTACCAAATCCGATAAATTACTCTTATTGATTTTCGTACTATCCAAACCAATTTTATTTTCCCGAACACGGTCAAAGATAATTATTTTATGAATAATAGCAAAGATAACTACTGCTAAAATAGCTGTAACAACTTCAATCGTTACTTCAAAACGACAAATAATTATCAAAGAACAAGTTAATAAAACATCATGAATAATTGTCAATATTAATGGTAGAATAAAGCTTCAATCAAAACGAATAATTAAATAAATTAGAATAATCACCATAATAACTGCTAACACAATAACCCCATTAATGACCACGCTACCACTAGTTTCATTTCATAAAGAACCATAACTAACATCATTAATTCTAATTTCAGATTGGAAATTATTTTCTGATAACCAAGTTTGTAAGGAGTTAACATATTTATTATCAATTAAGGAAGTTTTAATAAAAATATTATATCCACGATCTTCCATCCGCCTAAATACTGCTAGGGAATAACTATGTGCTGAATAATCGGTTTTAAATTTACTAATAATTTCATTTTTAGTTTCTGCAATCACTTTTAGAAACGCCTCATCATCAGCACTATCATCACTCGCAATACTATGTCCAGAAGTTTGCACTTGAAAAATTGTTCCCCGCGTAAATTCTAAACTCATACCCGGTCCCACAGTTGTAACAACAATAACACCACACGAAATAATAATCGTAGAAAGTAAAACTAATCATTTAAAACTTTTTTGATAACTAAATTTCTTAGAAAATTGTGTTATCCGATTAAAACCAAGCTTTTTAATAAGATGATGAATTTTTTGCTTTATAATTACAGAATTAGTCATTACTAAATCTTGACGGGTATTAATCCAGTTTAACGATAATAGCGAATAATAAATTCCTCGGATTAAAACAATACCAAAAATAAAAGCTCCTAAAATACTAATAATTAGCATAATCGCAAAAGATTTAATAATACCGGTTCCAAATCAATAAATAAAGAAACTAATTATCAATGGCAAAACAGTCGTATCAAAAACTGTTGATATTGATTTTCGATTAGCATCTAAAAAAGATTGAATTAAAGATTTACCCCCATTAAACTCAGTTTTCATTCGTTCTAATAAAATAATACTACTACTTAAAGCAACCATCATACCTATCAGCATAGCAATAAACACTTCTCAGCCATAAATCCCTAATAAAACATTAAACACAACCATTGTAACAACGACCATCGTTGCTAAAATAAGACCCAAAATAAGACCCAAAACACGATAAAATAATGCCAAAATAACTAATATTATTAACAAAATAAAACTAATAGTAATAATCATCATCACCTTTGTGGCATTACTAATTACGGTATCGGATACTGAATATGACTCAACTTGGTAGGCAATTCCTTTAATGCCGGCACTAAAAATCTTAGCTAAACCAGCGGCTGCCTCTTCACCACTAATTTCAATAAAAGCAATATCACTTACTTTATCACTATTATTAGGTTTAAGCTGTAATGATGAAGATGTAATTAAATACTTATTTTTATATTTGTTATTCATAACATCTTTAAATTCAGTATTAACAAGTTCTACTAAAAAAGGACGAAACGGATTTAAATATGTTTGCTTATCATAAGTATCATCTTCATTATTAATATCAATTGTTAAATCACTATTTGGCGAATTCTTATTATAGCTAAGAACCTCATTAAAAGTAACATCAGCGTTTTGAAAATAGTTATAAATATCAGAATCCGTATTAACACTTTGATCAGCTAAATTTACTTCTTTAACATCACTATTTTCGCGATTACGAACACTAGCCGCTAAGAGACTTCGCAGAGCATTTCTCAATTCTTGCGCTTCACCACCTTGTAAAGCTACCGCTTTAGCATTAATAAATTTTCTAAGTTTTATCAAATCGTTATAATTGCTCCGCATCTCATCTAACATTTGCCCAAAATCTTGTCAAACATAAACTGACTTTTTATCTTGATATTTTAAAATCGCATTATATAACTCTAAATTTTTAATTTTGAATTCAATTGATGGCTTATTTATTCCCGAAATTAAAGAATGTTTGATTGAACTACTATCAATAAAATCTTTTAAAACAATTCTTTTACCATTCTTCTTTGCTGGCTTGTAAGTTTCACCTGTCCCTGTACCAACAAGTAAATCATCACCTTTATCATCTAAAAAGAAAATTGATCCGCTGCGTTCAACATCTCGTAAAAAATCAGCAATATTACCATAATTAGCTTGCGGAACGATAACATTTAAACGACTTCCCCCAATATTACTAGTAAAACGACTAATATCCATTCGTTTTTTTCTTAAAGGATCAATTTTATCTTGCAAAGTATTAACAGCCTCATGACGATTTTTCGCATTTTCATAACTAACAATTGTTTGATATGCCCCCCCAACTAACATTCCTGAACGAAAATTATTATCAACAAAAAAACTACCCGTAATTAAACCAGCAATAGTACTTAAAATTAAAATAATAAATAAACCAAATTGAATTCAAAGGTTTCGTTGCGTTCCTTTAATATTATTTTTCATATCTATACCTCATTATTTCTTTTCAAACATTTCTTTAAAATCATCTAACGATATTGTTTTATCAGTAATTAATTTATTATTAATATATTCAATAACAATATTTGGTTTAATATTAAATATATCATATGTTGCTTGTTGCAAACTAGTAGCTTGCCGTTTATGCAAAATCACTTCCAAATAATAAGTTGCCAGATCAACGATTGACAGCGAAGAAATTTCTAATTTCAATTCCATAGTTTTTAATTCTAATAATTTAAGAACATAACTATACAAATAAGACTTTTCCATTACTTTTTCCAGCCTTATTGTCAAATCATTTATAATTATACAATATAATTTTTAAAAGTGAAAAAATAATTCTCGCTAACAACTATCGGCAATGTTCTTCCGTATTAGTAATATAATTTCCTTTTTAATTATCATCTTCCACAAAGTTATAATAAATATTTTGCACATCATCATCAGCTTCTAAGGAATTAATTAACTGCCAAAACTGTTCAATCGCAATTTTATTTTCTAAGGATACTGTTTTGTTCGGTTGAAAAATAATTTCACTAACATCAAAGGCAGTAACACCCTTAGATTCTAAAAAGGTTTTGGTTATTCAAAACCTATCAACAGTTGTCGTAATAATAAATGTTCCTTCATAGTTATTAATATCAATAGCCGCAATTTCTAAAGCTCATTCAAAAACTTCATCCACACTAACCATCTTATTAGTAAAAACTAATAATCCTACCCGAGTAAAAAGATAACGAACACTGCCAGTAACACCTAATGTTCCTTTAGCTTTATTAAAAATACTCCGAACATTAGTCGCCGTACGATTACGATTATCAGTTAAACATTCAACCATAACAGCAATATGTCCCGCAACAAAGCCTTCATATATAATTTCTTCATAATTAAGATTACTATTATCTTGACTAAATTTCTTTAAAGCATGGTCAATATTTTCTTTAGGCATATTAACTGTTTTTGCTTTTTCAATGAGCAATCGCAATTGATTGTTAGTTTCAACATTAATCCCACCGTTTCTTACCGCAGTATTTAATTGGCGCAAAATTTTTTGAAAAATTTTACCACGAATTTTATCTTGGGCTGCTTTACGATGCTTAATATTTGCTCATTTTGAATGTCCTGCCATAATAATTCTCCTTTAAATTAACCATGAATTGGTTTATCTATAATTCCATGCGCAGCTTCCATCACAACTTCTGATAAAGTTGGATGAGGATGAATTGTTTTTGCCAACTCATAAATTGTTCCTTCACTAACCATTGTTGTTGTCACTTCCGTAATCATATCCGTTGCTGTTCCCGAAATAATATGAGCCCCATAAATCTCACCAGTTTGTTTATTGGCTAAAATTTTAGCAAATCCCGTTATTTCACCATCAGCTAATGCTTTACCATTACCCGATAAAGGAAACTTAAAACTACTAAACGATAATTGTTTATCTTGACATTGTTGCTCTGTTAAACCAACACTAGCAATTTCTGGAAACGAATAAATACAACTCGCAATATAATCCATATCCATTTTACTATTCTTACCTAAAATATTTTCCACCGCAACAATTCCTTGTGCTGATGCCACATGAGCTAACATCTTATCAGCAGCGACATCACCAATAGCATAAATATTTTCCACATTAGTTTGACAACGGTCATTAATTTTAATATTTTTTCTAGGTTCTAATTCAAGATTTAATGCTTCTAACCCCTTAGTTACAGGAATTCTACCAACAGAAATTAATATAAAATCACTAGTAAGTTGCTTTTCTTGTCCCGCTTGCATAAACACTAATGTTTTATCTTTAATTGCTGTTATTTTAGCATTAAGTTCAAGCTTAACGCCCATTGATTTTAATACTTTTGTCATTTCTAAACTAATATCATTATCTAATAATTCTAAAATCTTATCCACTCCTTGAACAATGGTAACTTCTGTTCCTAAAGTACTAAATAAACAAGCAAACTCAATGCCAATAACACCACCACCAATAATTGTTAACTTTTTAGGAATTTCTTTTAATGATAAAATTTGCCGACTAGTAATTAAAAAATTATTTTCTTTCGCTTCTTTAAAACCAGGTAAATCTAAAACTCGTGATACCGAACCAGTAGCAATAATTAAATTATTACCAGTATATCTTTTACCATTAACTTCCACAGTATTTTTATCAATAATCTTAGCTTCACCAAATACTTTTTCAACTTGATTTTTTTTCAATAAATGTTCAACACCTTGGGTTAATTTTTTAACAACCCCAGATTTTCTAATTTGCATTTCATCTCAATTAGGTTTAATTGTTGCCTCATTAACATCAACACCATAACTTTTAGCATGCTTAAAATAATTTAAAACTTTAGCACTTTTTAATAATGCTTTTGTCGGAATACAACCAATATTTAAACAAACACCACCTCATCATTGTTTTTCAATAATAAGGGTTTTTAAACCAACTTGGGCTGCTTTAATCGCAGCCACATATCCACCAGGACCACCGCCAATAATAATTACATCAAATTTATCCATTTATTTTCTCCTTAATATGAAATTAGCAATGAAGTTGGTGCTTCTAATAATTTCTTTAAATACAACATAAATCTGCCAGCATCAGCACCATCAATTATGCGATGGTCAATTGATATTGATAGCGGTAATAAATCATTAACAACAATATTGCCACTGTCATCAACAACCGGTGTTTTTTTAATTGCCCCAATACCCAAAATCGCTGCTTCTGGATAATTAATAACTGGCGTTCCAAAATCTAAACCAACAGAACCATAATTAGTAATCGTAAAAGTTCCATCTTTCATTTCCGAAGGAATTAATTTCTTATTTCTAACTCTGGCAACTAAGTCATTGTAAACAACAGCTAAATTAAAAATATCTTGTTGATCAGCAACTTTAATAACAGGAACAATTAATCCCGCATCAGTATCAGCAGCAATGCCAATATTATAATAATTATGATAAACAATTTCTTCTGTTTCTTCATCTAATCGGGCATTAATTATTGGAAATTCTTTTAAAGCCATAGTAACTGCCTTAATAAAAAATGGCATATAAGTTAATTTAAAATCAGGTTTAATAACTGTCGTTTTTAATTGTGTTCGTAATTGCACTAAAGCAGTAACATTTACTTGTGTCATTAAACTAGTATGCGGAATTGTAAATACTGAATTCTTCATTGCTTTAGAAATTGTTTTTCTGGTTGGGGTCATTTTTACCCGCTGTTCTACTTGTGATGCTGGCTTTGAAGAAAAATCATCACCACGAGATTGCATTGGTGGAACAACCGCTAACGGTTTTTCTGTTACTAATTTTGATGATTTAGCTTCACTAGATAAAGAATGCCCACCGACTAAATCTTGTTTTAATACTCTGCCGTTAGGTCCTGTCCCCTTAATAGTTGTAATATCAATCCCTAATTCACGAGCCATTCTTCGCGCTAATGGGGTTGCTAATACTTTCTTATTTGATTTTTCAGGATTAGTTTCCATCACATTTGATAAAACTTGTTTATTAATAATTTCTTCTGACTTATTAGATGAAGTAACATTATTAGTAGAATTACTACTAGCAAAGACATCACCGGCCTTAATAATATCGCCAATCGCAAAATTAATTTGACCAATTTTACCATCAAATTCAGCAACTATTGGTTGAGAAAGTTTATCTGCTTCTAACTCAAATAAATCTTGACCTTTTTTAATATCATCGCCAACCTTAACATAAATTTCTGTTATTTGACCTTCATTAATATCACCATCAAGACCTAAAAATTTAAATTCTATCATATCTCTACTCCTTTCTCACTTAAGCTAAATATGTCATCATTGTTTTTACTTTATCAATAATTCTTTTTTCAGTAATTTTAAATCAATGTTCACCTTGATATAAAGGAACAGTCACATCATAACCTGTTAATCTCGCTGGCGGACATTGTAAATATTCAAAACATTTTTCATTAATTGTTGTAATAATTTCTGAAGATACTGAAAAAGATTTAACTGCTTCATGCACTACTAATATTCTTCCTGTCTTTTTAACAGAAGCAACAACTGTTGCCTCATCTCACGGATGAATTGTCATTAAATCAATTAATTCAATTTTCATTCCTTCTTGTTGCAATTTAGCAACAGCAGTTTCACAATCATAAACTAACGGTCCATAAGTAACAATTGTTAAATCAGGATTATCACTAGCTTCTCATTTAATAATTTGTTTTGCCTTACCAATTTCAATTGTATAATGACCATCAGCAACTTCTTCTTTGGGCGTATAATAATTTCTTAACGGTTCTAAAAATATTACGGGATCATTACATTCCACTGCAGCTAACATTAATCCTTTAACATCACTAGGTTTAGACGGAATAACAACTTTGAAACCAGGCGCATGTGCAAACATTGCTTCAATCGCTTCAGAATGATGTTCTAAACCTTTTAATCCTCACAAATTAACTGGCATTCGGATAACCATTGGACAAGTAAATCTTCCTCTTGTACGATTACGAAATCGAGCTATATGACAAAATAATTGTTGAAACGCCGGATAAGCAAACCCTTGAAACTGTAATTCTACAATCGGACGAAGTCCATTAAAAGCCATTCCAGCAGCAATTCCTACTAAACTAGCTTCAGCAATTGGCGCATCAAAACAACGATTTTCACCATGTTTCTTTTGTAAACCTCTCGTTGCCCGAAACACGCCACCAGCAAAACCAACATCTTCACCATAAGTAACTATTGTCTTATCGCGTTCCATTGCAATGTCTAATGCATTAGTTAATGCTTGAATATTACTATATAGTGCCATTAGTTATTACCTTCCTTTGCAAAATATGCTTGTGCTTCTGCTAATTGTTCTTCTAATTGTGGTGTCATTTTTGCATATGTATATTGAAAAATATCTGCTAATTTTGTATCTTTTTTATTCATTGCATTATTAATTTCATTACGAATTAATACTTCATTTTCAACATCTAATTGTTTTTGTTTAGTTTCATCTCATTTTTTATTGGCAATTAAATAATTTCTTAACCGGTCAAGCGGATCTTTTTTTAATCATTCAGCTTCTAATTGCGGATCATAATAATCTTTTTTAATATCCGATGCTGAATGCGCAAAACGCCGATAAGTAATTGCTTCAATAAAGGTTGGCCCTTCACCAGATTTTGCACGAGCAATTGCTTTTTCAACCATTGCATAAACTGCAAAAAAATCATTGCCATCAACTTGCGCACTAGCAATCCCAACACCCACACCTCTAATTGCTAAAGATGCCGTTGCTGATGCCTTTTTTCGCGGCGTAGTTAATGACCACTGATTATTTTCCACCATAAAAATTACGGGTAATTTATGAATCGCAGCAAAGTTCATTGCTTCATAAACTTCACCTTCACTCGTTCCCCCATCACCAATAGTAGTAATAACAACACCATCACTTTGTTTAAACTTTTCAGCAAACGCAATTCCGGTTGCATGAGAATATTGCGTCCCAATCGGGATATTAACTGGTAAAACATTAATATCTTCGGGAACTTTACTTCCTGCTTCATTTCCTAATCAATACAAGTAAATATTTTCAATTGGAAACCCAGCTGTAATTCAAGCAGCATTGTTACGATATGCTGGAACTAATCAATCAATACCTTTTCGTAAATGAATCGCATACCCCACTTCGGTTGCTTCTTGTCCTGCTGATGCTAAAAAATTAAGATTTTTACCCCCCTCACTAATTTCAGTTTGAATTTCTTCTTGTTTTCTTGATAAACACATAAAACGATACGCTTTTAGTAATAACTCATCACTAATTTTTGGCATCAAATCAGGCTTAACAATTTCACTTTTTTCATTCATAATTTGAAATACTTCAAACTTCAAATCACTATAATCACTAAACATTTAAATAATTCCTTTCTTAAATTATTAAATCAATAATTTCCGAAGCAATAAAATTAACTCCAAAAATTTCTTCAATATTTATATTTTGCAATTGCCCAGCAATATGTTCATAATCATACTTACAACCAACTAACTGTTGTTCAATAATCTCAGTACCATAATAGCCCATAAAATCACCAGAAATTTTAATATCAGTAATAATACCAGCATTAACATTTAAACCAACAGTAACAGTTCCTTTATGCTCATAAAGTTTCTTATTTTGAATTTGAAATTTAGGAGCAATACCATAATTCCATTCTCATGATGCATACTTCGCTATTGCTAATTTATTAATTTCCTCCAATTGTTCAGAAGATAAAATAACCTTTTTATTTTCCCCTTTTAATAACTCAGTAATAATCAAATCTTTAAATTCCATAATCGTAATTTTATTTTTTAATAGCGGTAAAATATTAGTAACGCGTGCCTGCACAGACTTAATCGCCTTAGACTGCATCTTTAATGGATCAACATTAAGGTATGCCCCTAACTTTAATAAATCCACATTAAAAAGTATTGTTCCATGATGTAATATTTTATTACTATTTGCATACTGAGCATTACCAGAAATCTTTTTACCAGCAATTAAAATATCATTTTTACCAGAAAATTCAGCATATATTCCTAATTTTTGCAAAACACTAATTATTGGTTGCAAAAAATGATAATAGTTATTAACAACATTTGAACTTCGTTTTTTTATAAAAGAAAAATTTAAATTCCCTTCATCATGATACACAGTACCACCACCAGATAATCGGCGAACTACTTTTACATTATCCACTTTTACTTGCTTAACATTAATTTCTTCATACGCATTTTGATTACGACCAATAACAATTGTATTATCATTTTGTCAAAGTAATAAAATATCATCATCATTCGGATAATTTTTCATTAAATATTCTTCAAGAGCTAAATTAAAATAAGGATTTTTACTATTATTTTCAATATAAATCATAACTAAAATTTATTCTTAATTATTATTATTTTCATCAACTAATTGATGAAAATAATCCATCCCTAATGCTTTTAAACCTGCTAAAGTTACAAAATTATATGGTTTATTAAAATGCGGTAAAAAGAAAATATCTACTAACGGTAACTCATCAATCGTTAAACCTTTCATAATTGCCAAAGAAAACATATAAATAACTTCCGTATGATTTGCTTTTGAAGCAATTTGTGCCCCAATAATTTTTCTAGATGTTTTTTCTCAAACAATTTTAATTTTTACCTTAAAATGCGGTTCTAAAAACTCAGGCCGATCATTATCTTCAAAAAATACTGTTTCAACATCCATCTGACTCATTTTTGCTACTGTTTCGCTAACACCAACACCCGCCATTTTTCAGCCAAATACTGAAATCGCATTCGCAGCTTGAAATCCCGGACTTGTTAATAAATTATCCCTAACGATATTAAAAGCAGTCACTAAACCCGTTCGTACCGCAGTTGTTGCTAATGCAATATTAGCATTTTCTTTTGTAGCATTATTATGAACCGCAACGCAATCACCAATGGCATAAATATCAGGGTCACTAGTTTGAAAATAACTATTAGTTTTAATCGCTCCCCTTGTTCCTAATTCAACAACATCTTTTAAAATCTTTGTTTCGGTATTAAAACCAACCGCTCAAAGCACCATATCAACAGCATATTCATTTTTATCAGTAATTACTTTAGTAACAATACCATTTTCTTTAATAAACTCTTTAACAGCTTCACCTGTACGAATAATAACACCTGCTTTTTCCATACTTTGTTGAACAGGTGTTGTAAACTCTTCATCATAGTATCGTGGCATAATCCGATCTTCAATATCAATTAAAGTTACCTTTTTATTATTACGAGTAAAAGCTTCAACTAATTCAATCCCAATATATCCAGCACCAACAACAACAACATTTTTAATTGCTGAATTATCAATTATTGCTTTAATTTGTTTTGCATGTTGAAACAATTTAACAATATTAATACCCGTACTAATAGTACCATCATCATTTTTAAGCCCCAGAACTGAAGGAATAATTGGTCAAGTACCAACACCAATAACTAACTTATCATAAGTGTCAAAAAACTCTTCATTTGTTTCTAAGTTTTTGATTAAAACTTTCTTTTCTTTATTATTAACAGCCAAAAGTTCATGTTTCATATGAACTTCAATGCCTTCTGATTGCAATAATTCTGGCGTTGCATAAAATAGACCATCAGGTTTACTAATTTCACCACCAACTCATAAAGCAATTCCACACCCTAAAAAAGAAATATTGTCATTACGATCGTATGCTACAATTTTAATATCCTTTTTATCTTGTTTACTTAAATGACTTAAGGTTCTAACTAAGGTAGTCCCTGAATGGTTAACACCAATAGCAATAACTTTCATCGTCTTTTGACTCCTTCTATAATTTTATTTGTTTCTAAGTTTCTAGTTATTTTTCATGATAATTATTAAAATAAGAAAAAACTCAATTTACACAGTAATTATATACGAATTCTTGACTATTATTCAATTATTACCACAGAATAAATAAAATTTTCAAATAATGATTAAAAATTTCATTCAATATCTTAATTATCTTAAAAATAAAAACTAGAAAGATTAATTCTAGTTCTAAACTATTTATTTTAATTGCTATCATCTTACATTAATTTATAAAATTATTTGTTTAATCATTAGACTTCTTGCATAACCTATTAAAAAAATTACAAATATTTGTAAAAAGACAGTAATAGAAAAATATAATTTTAATTAATTATGTCTTTTATCTAAAAAATTAATATTTTGCCACAACAAAAAATGAATTTATTATTTAAATTCTTTAATTTTAAATAAATCTTTTATGTTAAATTAATAATTGCAAATTATAAATTGAGGCAATTAAATTAAATCTTAAACCAAATCTTTTTCTACGATTACGATATTTTTCTGTCATAATTTTAAATTTTTTAAGAATAGCAAAAATATTTTCAATAATAATTCTCATTTTTGAAACTAGTCTATTATGTTGTTTTTGTGCTTTATTTAAATGGTTTTTCTTTGTTTTCTTTGTAGGTATTAGAACATTATTGTGAATTTTTTGTATTCCTTGATAACCACTATCAACTATTAATTTGGTATTTTTTAAAATTGGGATTTTTGATTCTTTAAATAAAGCATAATCATGTTTTTTCCCAAGTGAAAAACTTGTTGCAATAATTTTTCTGGTTTCTTGTTCGATAATTACTTGTGTTTTAATGGTGTGTTTTTTCTTTTTACCAGAATAAGATTATTTTTGTCTTTTTTTGGGCGTTGGATTGGAGTTTCGGTAGCATCAATAATAATAGTTTTATCATTAAAATAATCATTTATTAGTGCTTTTTTAGCAGCAAGTTGTTGAAAATCAAAGTTTTTAATTAAAATATCTTCAATTCACTTGATATTCCGATAACAATTAGCTTCACTAATTCCGAAATTTTTACCAAGATGAAAATAAGTCTGATATTCTCGTCAATATGATAAAGTCATCAATAATCTATTTTCTAGTGATAATTTATTAGTTTTACCACCTTTTTTAAATTTCTCTATTTCAGCTACTTGTAAAATATCTAACATTTTATTAAAAGTGGATTTTTTTATTCCTGTTAATCTTAACCATTCTTTATCATTAAGAGTATTAAATTTATTATTGTTCATATTTTGATATCCTCATAAATTATATTTTATAAGAATATTTTAATAAAAAAGGTATCGGAAGAAGTCTATTAATTCACACTCCTTTTTATCATTTCAATAGAAAAATTTATAAATTAAAGAGTATAATTTATTTATTATTAATTTTAAAGGAGAAACTATGCGTATTATTCCCTATGAACTTATTTGCTATGCTAACAATATGAGTCTATCAGCTTTAAGAAAAGAAATTTCAATGTATGATTATTGTCTTAATAAAAATAAAACCAATATCGCAATGAATCCTTTTTTAAAATTAAAACGACCTTATTTTAATCTTGTAATTTATACTTGAATAACTGAAATGAACAAAAGAAATTTATATGTGGGAACATTAGCCCAATATTATGCTAAAAACAATCCGCCAAGTTTAATAATAGACACCAATATTTTTCTCATTATTGAATGTTGTTTACAATGAGATTTAAAACAATTTAATTGTTATGAAGAAAACCTTTCATGATTTGCTGTTATTAATAAATTTCTGACTAAACAAAACATTTCTCTCACTAAATGAAATTTAACAAATTATAATGAAATAAAGCAATGATATGAAAAAAAATTTATGCGAAAAAATAATCGTGGGAAAATGAAACCTTATAAGTTAAATATGACAATAGTAATTAATTTCTTAAAAGCAACACTAACTGAATAAGCAAATTACATTTGATCCTTAAAATCAACAGCAATTAAGTTTAAAGCATTTTTAAAGACATACTGTGTGCTAATAATTAAATGCAATCTTTGTTCTGATAAAGTAATATTAGTTTCATCCAAAATTTTACATTCTGAATAATATGAATGAAATCCCCGTGCTAATTCCTGAATATAATCACAAATAATATTCGGTTGACAAAATTTAGCAGCACTTTGTACTACTTTACTAAAATAATCCAATACTTTAATTAACTCTCGCTCCTTGGGATGTGTTAATAAATGATAACTAGCAATTTTCTTTGTTAAATCAATATTATTAGGCACATTTCGTAAAATACTCGCACAACGCGCTGTAGCATATTGAAAGTAATAAACTGGATTATTATTGCTTTGAGATGTTAAAAGACTCAAATCTAAATCCATATGACCAGAAGATGCTTTTGAACATAACATATAACGAACAACATCAATACCTAATTCCGCAACTAAATCAATTAATCATACGGCTGTCCCTTTTCTTTTTGACATTTTATATTCTTGACCATCTTTAATTAATCGCACCATTTGAATAATCACAATTTTTAAAATATTAGCATCATAACCTAAAATTTGTAAACCCGCCTGCATTCGTGTTAAATAACTATGATGATCTGCACCTCAAAAATTAACTAAATAATTAGCTTTTGCTCGTTTAATTCGTAAATTATGACAAGCTAAATCCGGTAAAATATAAGCATACGATTTATCTTGTTTAACAAGAACTCGGTCCTTATCATCACCATAATCTGTTGTTTTTAACCACAAAGCACCATCTTTTTCAAAAACTTTACTAGTTGCTTGCAATTCCTTTAATAACTTATCAATTTCTTTTGTTGTATACATTTCTAACTCACTCGACCAATAATCAATATTAATCCGAAAATCCTTTAATTGTGTTTTAATTAATTGTAAAAAGAAAGCAATTGACTCTTGCTTAAATATTGCTAATACTTGTTCATCATTAATGACATCATTAACAATTCGTACGGCAATAAATTTATCTTGATATTTATTCACAAAATTAGTTGCTAACATTTCTTGATAAACACCCTGATATGATTGTTCTGGTATTTCAACATTAACCCCTAATTTTTGTAAATAATACGAAAAAATTGTATTTGCTAACACATTAATCTGATTACCAGCATCATTAAGATAATATTCTGTTTCAACAATATTTCCTGCAAATTTTAAAATTCTTGCGACCGCATCACCAATAGCACCATTACGAGCATGACCAATATGTAAAATTCCTGTTGGATTAGCAGAAACAATTTCTAAATTATATTTAATATTAGTTGCTTCTCCACTACCAAACTTAGTTTTTAATTTTAAAATTTCCGTAATAACAGCACTAAGTCCACTTTGATTAATTGCTAAATTAATGAACCCAGGAAAAACAAAATCTATTTTAGTAAAAAAATCATTTGACTTAATAATAGCAATAATCTTTTTAGCAATGACTTCCGGTTTTTGCTTTAAAATTGGTGCTAACACCATCGCAATATTAGTAGCATAATCACCATATGCAATATTACGAGTTTTCTCAATAACAATATCATCAACAAAAGGAGTAATATTATTTACTGCCTCTTTAATTATTTTTTGGATTTGATTTAAAATTAATGACATTAACATTTCTCCTTTTTCGTTTCATAATTTTATTACTAATAATAAAAATATTAATAATTTAAAATAACCGATTAATTAACATTTCAATATAATATGCTTATTTATTCATCAATAGATAAAACTGCCATAAACGCTTCTTGTGGTAATTCAACATTTCCAAAAGCCTTCATCCGCTTTTTACCCTTTTTTTGTTTTTCTAATAATTTTTTCTTGCGATTAATATCGCCACCATAACACTTAGCAGTAACATTTTTCCTTAACGCCTTAATAGTTTCTCGCGCAATGATTTTATTACCAATGGAAGCTTGTACGGGAATTTCAAAGTTTTGTTGTGGAATAATATCTTTTAATTTAGCACATAAATTTCTTCCACGAGCATACGCAAAATCTTTATGCACAATCATTGATAAAGCATCAACAACCGCACCATTTAATAAAATATCCATCTTTACTAATTTACTTGGTCGATAACCTAATAATTCGTAATCTAACGAAGCATAGCCCTTAGACACAGATTTTAAACGATCAAAAAAATCAAAAATAATCTCATTTAACGGCATTTCATAAGTCAAAATTCTTCTTGTATCATCAACATAAAGAAGATTTTGATAAATACCGCGTTTTTGCTGACATAACTCCATTAAACCACCTAAATAAGTTTCAGGAGTCATCATCGTTACTTTAACAAAAGGCTCATTAATACTACGAATTTTTTGTACTTCCGGTAATTTACTCGGATTATCCACAGTAATAATTTGTTGATCAGTTAAATGCACTTCATAAATAACACTTGGCGCCGTAGCAATTAAATCTAAATTATATTCTCTCTCAAGTCGCTCTTGAATAACATCCATATGTAATAAACCTAAAAACCCACAACGAAACCCAAATCCTAATGCTTGTGAATTTTCTGGTTCATATACCAAAGCAGCATCTGATAATTGCAATTTTGATAATGCATCTTTTAAATCTTCATAACGCGAACTATCAACGGAATATAATCCACAATAAACCATTGAATTAATTTTTCGATAACCTGATAATGGCACTAATGTTGGAAAATCAGCATGTGTCATTGTATCTCCTACTTGAACATCTTTAATATTCTTAATACCCGCCGCTATTCAACCAACCTGACCAGCATAGATTGCATCCTGCTGAACTTCCAACGGTGTCTTAATACCAACACTAATAACTTCATATTCACCCTTTGTTGCCATAAAAAGAATCTTATCATTAGGCTTAACAGTTCCTTGAAAAACACGAATGAAAATCATTACACCACGATATTGATCATAATAAGAATCAAAAATCAATGCCTGCAAAGGAGCATCATCTTGGGATTTTATTGGAGCAGGAATATCCCTAACAATAGTTTCTAACACTTCATCAACATTTAAACCAGTCTTGGCAGAAATTAACGGGATATGCGAATACGCAATTCCTGTCAATGTTCTAATTTGTTGTTTAATTCTTTCGGGCTCCGCATTAGGCAAATCAACCTTATTAATAACAGGAATAATTGTTAAATCATTATCAATCGCCAAATAAACATTAGCTAACGTCTGCGCTTGAATCCCTTGCGTAGCATCAACCACTAATAATGCTCCCTCACAAGCCGCTAAACTACGCGAAACTTCATAAGTAAAATCTACATGTCCCGGCGTATCAATTAAATTAAAACAATATTGTTGATGATCCTTAGCAACATACTGCAACTGCACAGCATTTAACTTAATAGTAATTCCTCTTTCACGCTCTAAATCCATTGAATCTAATAATTGTTCTTTTAATTCTCTTTTACTAACAGTACCCGTTAATTCTAAAAGCCGATCCGCCAAAGTAGACTTACCATGATCAATATGAGCAATAATACTAAAATTACGAATTAAATTTTTATTTGTTGCCATTATTTTTAATTTCCTTACTTTGTTCTAAATTACTATTTTCTAACGCTACCTCTCGTAAATAATCAAAATCACTATCACTTCAAAGATGACGATAACTAACACTATTAATTCTAATTAAAAATCAAGTAATAAACAAGGAAAAAATATATGTTGATATCGCTTGCACAGCATCATTAATTAATGCTGTAATCGCATAACTATAATCAAAATTAGAAATAAAGTAAGTATATGGTGGATAAATAATTAAAACTGGTAAAACCGCAAAAAAATGACTGATAATAAAATGAAAATATGGTTCTAATATCCGAATAATAACAAACATTAAAATCCTAACAACAATCGTAATGGGAACAAAAACAAAATACCCCACCCCCATAATATCAGCAAATGCCATCGCAATCGGATTAGCAAATAAAATCATTGGTCCAGAAATAAAGGTAATTAAAGGTAGAGCAATAATATCAGCTAATTGCAAATAACCAACGCCAATTTTAATAAAACTAGAAGCATAACCACAAACCATTAAAAGACCTGTGATTACAGCTGTTGTTGCTAAATATTTCAATGAACGAAAACGATACACTTTTCTTTCAAATCCTTTCCTTAAATAAATTTTGTTCCAACCCGCAAAGGATGTTGTCCTTGATAAAAATTTTTAACCAATATTGCTTTTTTACCCTCAGGTTGTAATCTTTGAATTAAAACACTTCCTTTACTCGTTTGAACTTCAATACCATCTTGTTGAAATGATAAAATTGTTCCCGCTGCCTTTTCCTGTTTATTAATATCATAAACAATCGCCTGATGAATTTTATAAATCTTATTTTCATAAGTCGTATAAGCTAAAGGGATTTCAAAAAGACCACGAATTTGACAAGTTACTTTTCTCGCATCAACATTTCAAATAATCTTTTCATTATTTCGTTTAATATTTAAACCAAACGATACAAGTCGTTCATTTTGGATTTCTGGAGTAATTTTACCACTAATTATTAAGAATAAATATTTTTCTAACGTCATATTTGCTAACAAAATTAAACGGTAATGCAAACTACTTGCCGTTTCATTTGCTACCAACCTAATTTTCTCTTGAACAAATACTGGCCCCGCATCCATTTGTGATGTCATTTTCATTAAACTAATACCAGTTTCCTTTTCATCATTAATTACCGCTCAATGAATTGGCGCTCCACCTCGTAATTTAGGTAATAACGAAGCATGAATATTTAAGCAACCTTTCGGCACCAATTGTAAAATCCTTGTTCCCAAAAATTGACCATAAGCACAAGTAATTATTAAATCAGCATTTAAATTATCTAGTTCTAAAACAATATCGTTAATATTATCTGGTTGAAAAATCTTTAATTTTGATGCTAATGCTACTTGTTTAACAGCACCAATCCTCATTTCTTGCTTTCTTCCAACCTTACGATCAGGTTGACAAACAACAGCTACAACTTCAATAAAATCCATTGTTAATAATTTTAATAATACTTCTTTAGCAAAAATCGGTGTCCCCATAAAAATAACTTTCGTTACCATTCAATTCACCCCTGTTCTCGCAACAATTCAGAAATTTTAGTAAACAAAACTACCATCCCATAAGTATCGCGTTCACAATATAATAACAAATTTTTCACATAATTGTCTTGTCATTGTTGCAAACTAATAGTTTTTCAAGCATCATTTAATTTCAAGAAAAACAAATGATTATTATCTTTTTGTAATTCATTATACAACCGTTTACGAAATAAACTAGAAGCATCGGTTCCCTTTTGCACTTCTAAATCATCATAAGAAAATTTCGAATTAAAAGCCGGCAATGTTTTCTTAATTGAAAGACTACCATTAAATTCTGCTTTATAAATTGCAAAATTTTTAAAGAAATCCATTAAATCAACAGTCCGATCAGAAATTTGCATTAATATTTCTTCATAAATCGGATATAATAATGCCATTTTTTTTAAAACTTGCTTCTCAAAACTTTTATTATATGCAACATAAGTACCTATGCCATATCGTGTTAAATCCCTAATTAAATTTTCAATTAAAACTAAACGATGATCACCAACACCATCACTTAAATAACGATAATGTTTAATATTATGTTTCTCTTCATTAAACTTATTATCCAATAAAACATGAATTGAATACTGAAATGGAATTTGTTCATATGGTGTACTATTTTCATATTTCGGAATGGCACTTTTAACAGTTTCAAAATCATACATATAAATCGGATACGCATATTCCTTATATATACTTTGTAAATATCTTCGTTCTGACAATGCAACAACACCTTCTAAATTTTGGACAACTTTAATTTGGCGATATTGATTAGCTGTTAAATTAAGATCAAAAAAATTAGATGTATAAAGCGACAAAAAATTATTTTCATAATATAATCTTGCTTTTTTAGTTTTTACTAATCGATAAAGATTAAATATTGTATGTTCTTTGGGTAATTTAGCATAAACATGAATACAATAATCATATTTACCCCGATTATGACATTGACTAGTCTTTAACCACGCTAATGCTTCAGCAACTGGCATTTGAAAAATATCTTTAATGCGCTGAATATCTTGATTAAAATCTCGCTTTGCTAAATCTTTTTTTACACCAACCATAATATTTTCTTGCTTTGAACCAGTAGTTGTTAAATTATATTTACTTGCTAAAATAAACAAATTATCATATTCTAAATCACCTTGATGAAAATAAAAACCATTTAAATGCATTAAATAAATATTTTTAATCTCAATATTGCAATTAGTCAAAATATAATATTGATAAAGAACATCATATAAATGTTCGCGATGAACCTTAGTTGTTGCCTTAACTTCAATTAAGTCTCAACCTGTACCATTTCGTTTTAAAACATCAACCTTTGTAACACAACCATTATATTCAAATCGTGGTTCAAACAACACTTCAAGATTAGCATCAAGAATTTTTTCTACCGTTTTATTTGCCACAAGATGTTTTTCATAAGTATCTAAATCAAAACAACGATAATTTCGTAAAAAATATTGCTTAGCATGATAACCTACTTCTAAACCATCAAGAATAGTTTCACTATCAATTACCTCTAAATCGATAAAACTATAATCATCGTTCGCTAATAATTCTAAATTACGAGCAGAAATATTCGTCAAGTCATCTTTTTGCTTTTCATCACCAAATTCAGGCAAACTAAAAAAATAAGTTAACTCCCTATCGTGCCATTGAATTGTCTTTTGATGATTTTCTTTTCGTAAAAGAAATGATAATTTAGCACATTCCCGATAATTTTTATAATCTTCTTTATATATTTTATGAAGCATTTTGTCATTTCCTCAGATTATGAATTAATTAAACTATTTATTTTTTAGCACCAAACTTCTCATTAGGTTGTCGCTTAATAAGAACCTCATTTTTATTTTGAACAACTTTTTTAGTTGCATTGCTTTTTTTCTCTTGCTTAATTTTTTTAATTTCTGCTTTTTCTATTATTTTTGCTTCCTTGCGCTCTAAACTAACTTGTGCTCGCTCAGCTTTAGTCATCTTTCAATAACTTTTCTTTTGTTCTTTTTGCAAACGAATTAAAGTGGCTTCTAATTCTAATTCATGATTAACTTTTCAAGTTGTTTCATATTCTTTTTTACTTAATTGTTTTGTTAAACCTTCAACTTCAAAAGCTTTAGTAGCATATAACGCATTTGATTTTGAGTCATATAATTTGATAACAACATCAAAAACATCACGATATTTATAATCTTTACCTGCTCTAGCAATTACTTTATCATATTCAATTCTTTTATGAGCAATATTATCATTAATCTTTAAATAATGCTTAATTTTATCTCTAACTTCTTTTTGACGCTTTTCTTTTTCAATTTTATCTTGTTTTCGTTTACGAATTGAAGAAACTATCATTACAACTACAATAATAATAATTAAACCTAACATTACCCAAGTAGTTTGTCCATTTTGTAAATCACCTGTTACTAAAAACATTATTCATTCCCTCCTTAATAATTAAATTTCAATAATACTTAATAAACGCTCTTGACTTATTGGCGTTATTGTTTTAATCAAATTAGATTTTTTATCAATAACAAAATATAAATCACTATCATTAATTTGCACATAAATATCATCTTTTATATCTATAACATAAAATGCCTCATTAATTAATTGTAAACAATGCATTTTTAATTCCATATCATTTAAATGCTTCAAATTTAATCGTTGTTTAACAGGAAGAATAACATGATGTGAAAACTGATATTTTGATTGTAAATAATAACTCACTTTTTCTACCCACACTTTTTTAAATGTACATAAGTAATTATACATCTTTTTTACTACTTTTTTAAGTAACTAGTTTACTAAAAAACAATTATTTGCTATAATTAGTTTTGGTTTTATAATAAAAAAATAAACTAAGGAGACAATAATGGCAAATATCAAATCACAAATTAAACGCGCAATAACAAATGAAAAAGCAAGACAAAGAAATGTTCATATCAAATCAACAACAAGAACAGCAATTAAAAAAGCTAAAATCGCAATTACCAGTAATGAAACTAATATGCAACAAACATTAAATCACGCTATTTCAATGCTTGACCGTGCAGAAAGTAAAAATATTTTTCACAAAAATAAAGTTGCCCGAATAAAATCTAAACTAACTATAGCTAATAATATTGCTAATAATAAAGAAACTAATTAACAAAAAAGAGTGCTGCTAACTAACACTCTTTTTTTGTTGCCTTACTTGTTTTCTAAATAGCAATAAAAACTATAAATCATACTTTTTATTATTTTCATCCTGCTTTTCAGCTTCTAAAATTAAATCTTGGTCAAATAATGATGCATCAATAACATAAGATTCACCTTTTAATGTTGCCTGCAATGCTTTTTGATACTCCAAATCCGCTTGCATTAACTTATCACGATCTAAACGAGGATTAATGGAAAATACAATAAAAATTAGTAATATCGGAATAATAGCAATACCAGCACCGACAATTTTTAAAACCCGATAAATTTGAAAACTAGAACTACTTCAAATTTCCTCTAAGACACTATCAACATTATAAACTTGATTAAAAGCATTTTTAAAAAACTGAACAAATGAATTATAAGATAAAAATCCAAACACACCATAAATAGAATTAAAAAGAATAGCCACAATGGCAAATATTAACATCATTGGTTGCATCCGATATTTATCTCTTAAAAATTGTGGTTTTTTAAAGAAAGAATAAGTTAACATTGCATAAGTTAAAATTTCTAAAATTATACTTCACATTGACAAATTTCAAGCAATAGACGCTGGCCGAAAATTAAAAATTTTTGGCTCAGCTAAATTATCTTTTAAAATAACATCAGTTAACTTAATTTCAGCAATAAAACCATAAACATTAATACCAATAACAATAGCCAACAAAAACATAAAAACATAACTTAAAACTCTTTTAAAAAACGACATTGCTTTAGGTTTACCCGTATATGGATAAAAACCTTGATTATTTGCCGGATGAGTTGGCAATTTTAAACCTTGCAAATTAACTTGTAAATTTTGCAAATTAATTAATTGTTCATTAATTTTTTTTTGCGAATCAGCCTCAGTTGCTTTTTCGCCACTATCTTTTAAAATTTGAGAATTATTATTAGAAATTTGTTCAGAATTATTATTAGAAATTTGTTCAGAATTATTATTCTTACTAGTTACTACAACATTATCATTTTTTAATAATTGCTTTTGTAAATTTGAATCAATATTTGATAATTCTTTAACAATATCAAGAGAAATCACTGTTGGTGTAACCAATTCTTGTTTTGATATTTGAAAAATATTAAGAATATAAGTTTGTAAAAAATTATAATCATTCTCAATAGTTTCTAAGGTTAAATTATCATCTTTAACAATTTTTATTTCTTCATCTCTTAAATCAGCTAATACTTGCACAAAACTTCTCGCATAGCGTTGTTCTTCATAATTAGCGTGATGCTCTTGTTCTAAAAATAAAAGACTATTAACTAATCTTAAAAAATAAGTATAAAATTCATCATCCTTAATCACTTTAAGTTTCAATTTAGAACTTTGTAAAATATTAACTAATAAATTAACAATATTTTCATAAGTATTTTTGCTATTATTCATTAATAAACTCACCCTCTTACAATTGCAATAAAAACATCTCAAAGCCAATATTTTTATTAACATGACTTCTTTTTATATTATAATCTAAATTACTTAAACTACCTAATAAATAATGAATTTGTTGATCATCAATTTTTAAAAGATACTTTCAAAGAATTTTTAACCGAAAAGGATTAATAGTCATTTTTTGACAAATAGTATTAAAATCATAATTCCTTTGTTGATAAATTTTAATATCACGAATCGTCCTTAGTTGATTAGCTAACAAACCAATAATTGCCAAAACATCTTGATTACTATTTTTAAAATCATAGTATCTTTGCCATATTTTTAAAATATCACGAGCAATAAAAGCATTAGCTAAATCAAAAATATTACTATCTAAATAACGACTAACCAAAACATCAACATCTTCCAATATTAATGAATTACTATAATTAACAAGTTTATTTAATTCATTAGCAATAATTTGCAAACTATTAGGTAATCTTTCTAATAATAAATTTAAACCCTCATTAGTAATTTCAGTATTATGCTTAACAAAATAATTTTGAACAAACATTTTTAACTGACTATCATTTAATTCTTTAACAACTAAAACTTTACCTGTTTTTTCAATAACTTTAATAATTTTTTTTCGTTGATCAATATTAGAACTGTTAACAACAAAAAATATCTCAGTAAATGGTGCAGGATTTTCACAATATTTAAATAAATTTTTAAATTGTAAACTACTTAATTGATGCTCACGAGAAGAAGTTAAAAACCAACAATCTTCAATAATAACAATTTGTTTATTGTTAAATAATGGTGGCATTGAAATAACTTGTAGTATTTCATCAATATTAGTATTTATCATACTATACTTTAAAATATTCATTTGTTGATCTTTATTAATAACATTAATTACTTTTTGAATTTGTTTATTAATAAGAAATTTATCACTACCATAAATTAGAAACATTTTATTCACCTTTTTAGAATTATATAATATTATTTTATTAATGTTGATATAAAATGTTGATAATTTTTCAAATTATAAATTATTGTTTGATTATTATTTGTTGTATAAATATTATCACAGTTTTGCTCCAATCTTTGCATTACTAGTGGATGTGGCAAATTGCGATTATTAGTTTCTTTAGTAGAAATAATACAAGTTTCAGGATTAATAATTTTTAAAAATTCATCACTTGTTGAACTATTACTGCCATGATGTGCAACCTGAAACAAATTAATTTTTTGTGGCAAAATATAATTTAATAATTTTTTTTCACCACTTTTTTCTAAATCACCTGTAAGCAAAAATTTATGGCGTTGATACTCTCAAAACAAGAGTAACGAGCCATTATTTTCATCTTGCTCTTTAATTTGTTCATAATAATTAAAAGCTCAATTATCAAATTTAAATCCATTAATATTAGACTTCTTGCGATACCTTTTTTATTAAAATATTCTTATAAAATATAATTTATGAGGATATCAAAATATGAAAAATAATAAATTTAATACTCTTAATGATAAAGAATGGTTAAGATTAACAGGAATAAAAAAATCCACTTTTAATAAAATGTTAGATATTTTACAAGTAGCTGAAATAGAAAAATTTAAAAAAGGTGGTAAAACTAATAAATTATCACTAGAAAATAGATTATTGATGACTTTATCATATTGACGAGAATATCAGACTTATTTTCATCTTGGTAAAAATTTCGGAATTAGTGAAGCTAATTGTTATCGGAATATCAAGTGAATTGAAGATATTTTAATTAAAAACTCTGATTTTCAACAACTTGCTGGTAAAAAAGCACTAATAAATGATTATTTTAATGATAAAACTATTATTATTGATGCTACCGAAACTCCAATCCAACGCCCAAAAAAAGACAAAAACAATCTTATTCTGGTAAAAAGAAAAAACACACCATTAAAACACAAGTAATTATCGAACAAGAAACCAGAAAAATTATTGCAACAAGTTTTTCACTTGGGAAAAAACATGATTATGCTTTATTTAAAGAATCAAAAATCTCAATTTTAAAAAATACCAAATTAATAGTTGATAGTGGTTATCAAGGAATACAAAAAATTCACAATAATGTTCTAATACCTACAAAGAAAACAAAGAAAAACCATTTAAATAAAGCACAAAAACAACATAATAGACTAGTTTCAAAAATGAGAATTATTATTGAAAATATTTTTGCTATTCTTAAAAAATTTAAAATTATGACAGAAAAATATCGTAATCGTAGAAAAAGATTTGGTTTAAGATTTAATTTAATTGCCTCAATTTATAATTTGCAATTATTAATTTAACATAAAAGATTTATTTAAAATTAAAGAATTTAAATAATAAATTCATTTTTTGTTGTGGCAAAATATTAATTTTTTAGATAAAAGACATAATTAATTAAAATTATATTTTTCTATTACTGTCTTTTTACAAATATTTGTAATTTTTTAATAGGTTATGCAAGAAGTCTACTTAAATCTGCGATATATAAGTGTTTAAAAAACTAATTTAACTAACTTAGTTAATATAACTTAGTTTATCTATAATAAAGGTAATTTATTATGAAAAACATTGAAAACATTTTCTTAAATACTAAAAAATATCTCTTAAAAGAAACGCAAAACGCAATGCTTATTAAAGCCCCAAAAATTCCATGATTTAATAAACAAATCGGCATTTGGTTTCCAAAGCGATTTGTTTATAAAGGAAAATACGAAAATTCAATTTGCATTGGAATAATAAAAGATAGTAAATATCAAGTAATTTCAATTAATCAACAAGAGCAAGAAACTAAGTTAATTAAAGGGCAAGAATTGTTGGGTTTCTTCATTGCCGAAAAAGAAAACAACAAAAAAGATATAAATTATAACTATTTTAAAGGAGCTTAAAAATGAATATTGCGATTGGAATAATATTTATTAGACTTCTTGCGATACCTTTTTTATTAAAATATTCTTATAAAATATAATTTATGAGGATATCAAAATATGAACAATAATAAATTTAATACTCTTAATGATAAAGAATGGTTAAGATTAACAGGAATAAAAAAATCCACTTTTAATAAAATGTTAGATATTTTACAAGTAGCTGAAATAGAAAAATTTAAAAAAGGTGGTAAAACTAATAAATTATCACTAGAAAATAGATTATTGATGACTTTATCATATTGACGAGAATATCAGACTTATTTTCATCTTGGTAAAAATTTCGGAATTAGTGAAGCTAATTGTTATCGCAATATCAAGTGAATTGAAGATATTTTAATTAAAAACTCTGATTTTCAACAACTTGCTGGTAAAAAAGCACTAACAAATGATTATTTTAATGATAAAACTATTATTATTGATGCTACCGAAACTCCAATCCAACGCCCAAAAAAAGACAAAAACAATCTTATTCTGGTAAAAAGAAAAAACACACCATTAAAACACAAGTAATTATCGAACAAGAAACCAGAAAAATTATTGCAACAAGTTTTTCACTTGGGAAAAAACATAATTATGCTTTATTTAAAGAATCAAAAATCCCAATTTTAAAAAATACCAAATTAATAGTTGATAGTCGTTATCAAGGAATACAAAAAATTCACAATAATGTTCTAATACCTACAAAGAAAACAAAGAAAAACCATTTAAATAAAGCACAAAAACAACATAATAGACTAGTTTCAAAAATGAGAATTATTATTGAAAATATTTTTGCTATTCTTAAAAAATTTAAAATTATGACAGAAAAATATCGTAATCGTAGAAAAAGATTTGGTTTAAGATTTAATTTAATTGCCTCAATTTATAATTTGCAATTATTAATTTAACATAAAAGATTTATTTAAAATTAAAGAATTTAAATAATAAATTCATTTTTTGTTGTGGCAAAATATTAATTTTTTAGATAAAAGACATAATTAATTAAAATTATATTTTTCTATTACTGTCTTTTTACAAATATTTGTAATTTTTTTAATAGGTTATGCAAGAAGTCTATTATATTAATGAAAATATTAATTCAGAAATAGAAATCAGAAAAGAAATATATAAAAATTCATAATAAAAATGATGATAGTTGAATTAATTGTTGAATTAATTTTAAAGGTAATGCTGTAACAAATAAATATAATAGATTTAAGTAAGTAAAAATATAAAATTAATATATATTAGTGAAAATTTAATAATATTAATAATTTTTATTGTGTAAAAATTCAATAATATGATAAAATGGTAATGAATAAAAATGACAATAACAAGAAAGGTAGGGTTAGTTTAGTAACTAAATAATATAATTAGCTGATTGTTTTACTTCTTCAAAGCAATACCTAAGAAAACTAAACGCGACCGTTGAAAATCAGAGTTTTTAATTAAAATATCTTCAATTCACTTGATATTCCGATAACAATTAGCTTCACTAATTCCGAAATTTTTACCAAGATGAAAATAAGTCTGATATTCTCGTCAATATGATAAAGTCATCAATAATCTATTTTCTAGTGATAATTTATTAGTTTTACCACCTTTTTTAAATTTTTCTATTTCAGCTACTTGTAAAATATCTAACATTTTATTAAAAGTGGATTTTTTTATTCCTGTTAATCTTAACCATTCTTTATCATTAAGAGTATTAAATTTATTATTGTTCATATTTTGATATCCTCATAAATTATATTTTATAAGAATATTTTAATAAAAAAGGTATCGCAAGAAGTCTATTAAACCAATTTATTATCTTTCATTGCTTTTTTAATGCCAGCAATTGCAATATCAGCATCTTTACCAATTGCTTCAATTTCTACTTCTGTTCCAGTTTTAACTCCTAAAGCCATAATATTCATAATTGACTTTAAATTTCCTTCACGACCATTAACTTTAATTTTAATAGTAGAACTATATTTTGAAGCTTCTTTAACAACAATCGCAGCAGGTCGCGCATGCATCCCTATTGGATCAGTAATTTTAGCTTTAAATGATGACATTTTTATTTCTCCTTTAATTTTTTTTACATCAATAAATAATAATTAATAAATGTAAGTTAATACTAACATAAACAGCAATTAAAAACTAGATATTTAATTTTCACTCAAAACCTTCTTTAATAATGGGTGATTAGATCGTAAAACTTTAATCCCACTATTAAAAGCGACTTCAACATTAGAATTTAAAATATTAGTTACAATTCCTTTACCAAAAGTAGAATGTTGAATAATATCACCAGTTTTTCATTGCGATTTTTTTGCTGGTGTTAAAGAAATATTTTTCGGTATTGTTCAACTTAATGACCCCTTAGTATCTTCTAATTGTTCATCGCTTTTAAGTTCTAATAAACTAGGATTAATTTCAATAACAAATCTTGAAGGTAAGCGGTAATTATTAGTTACATAAGAAAACCCTTCACTATAACTTAAAAATAATCCTTTTCTTGCTCTTGTAATCGCAACATATAAAACTCTTCGTTCTTCTTCAATAGCAGAAATTCCTTCTTCAATACTTAAGGTATTAGGAAAAATGCCTTCATTTAAACCAATAATAAATACAAAATCATATTCCAAACCTTTAGCATTATGAATCGTCATCAAACTAACTCTATCTTGATCAGCAGAATTTTCATCTTGATCAACATATAAACTAACTTCTTGTAAATAATGTTGTAATAATTCCATTCCTTGTAATAAATCAACATTTTGCAAATCATAATTTTCCATATGATTAAATAATTCTTTAACATTTTCTAAGCGTTCTTCTTCAAAACCATCTGCTAATTGTTGTAAGTAATTACCGTTATTTAAAAAATCTTGACTGAATAAAGTCATCTTTTCATATGATTTTAGTTTCTCTTTTCAAACTTTTAAATATGTAACTAATTCAATTATTGATGGTTTTAAACTAGCAACATTTAGCATTAAATATTCTAAAAGTGATTGGTGATTATTTTGTGATTGTTCAATTAAATTATTAATTGTTGTCATCCCCACACCTTTAATCAAATTCAAAACTCTTACTGTTGATAATTGATCACCATAAACTAAAGTTTTTAAGTAAGCTAAAACATCCTTAATTTCTTTTCTTTCAAAAAATTTAAAACCACCATAAATATGGTAATTAATATGATTATTAATTAATGCTTCTTCTAAATCACGAGAAAGATAGTTAGCACGATAAAGAATTAAAATATTATTTAATAAAATATTTTTCTCAACTAACTTTTTAATTTCTTTTGCCACCCAGTTAGTTTCACGAATACTAGTATTACCATGATATAATTTTGTCTTACTACCACGGTCATTCATAGTAAATAAATCTTTAGCTATTCGTGAATGATTATTACTAATAAGAATATTTGCCACATCTAAAATATTTTGTGTTGAACGATAATTTTGATTAAGAATAAAACTTTTCCCATTAGGAAAATAATTATCAAAATCTAAAATTAATCTTGCTTTTGCCCCCCGAAAAGAATAAATTGTTTGATCTGGGTCACCAACAACAGTAATATTTTGATGGATTTTTACTAAATAATTAATTAATTCAAACTGTAATTCATTAGTATCTTGAAATTCATCAACTAAAACATACGAAAATCGCTTTTGTCACTTTTGTAATACCTCTGAATGATGCAAAAATAATTCTAAAGTTAAAGTTAATAAATCATCAAAATCAACCATATTATTCTTAGGCAAATATTGTAAATAAATCTTATAAATTTCCAATCATTGTTGCTTATGTTCATTATAAAAATCACTATTAATAACATCACGATACGATAATTGATGATTTTTTCAATAAGAAATCATACTACTAACTTTCTTAATTTCATTACTATCAAAATTATATTGCTTATTTTTAATAATATCTTTTAAAATATTAATTTTATCAACAGTATCAATAATAATAAAATCTTTTGTATATCCCAAAACCATAATATCATTTCTTAAAACCCGAACACAAAAGGCATGATATGTATGAACTCATGTATATTTAGATTGATCGCCAACCAATTCATTTAATCGACTCTTCATTTCATTAGCTGCTTTATTAGTAAAAGTTACAGCTAAAATTTGATTACTACTAATGGCCAAATTATGAATCAAATGAGCAATTTTATAAATAATAACTCTTGTTTTGCCGCTTCCCGCACCTGCTATAATTCTATTAGCACCTTCACTACTTAAAACTGCTAATTTTTGTTCTTCATTTAAATGGTTTATATACATCTTCTACTCCTTTTATAACTCTTCAATTGCTTTTAATTCTTTACTATCAATAGTTCCCGGTAAAGACTCTTGTAAATGAATATGAATTTTATTATCTTGTAATTTTTCTTTTTCTTGCTTTTTCTCTTGATGATAACGAACATTAACAATATAAATGTATAAATAGCGATCAAAGAATAATTGATTTTTAACATCAAACTTATAAAGTAACATTAATGAACCATATCATAATAAATAAAATAATCCCATTAATCTTAATGTAATTGTTACAGCTAACGGTAAAGAATGTTGTGGTTTAGTAATTACAAAAATGTTTTGATAATTAAAAATAAAAATTGGATATTTAAAAACTAAGCTAACAAATAAATTACTAATAATCAAAATTACTCACGGAATAATTGTAATAAACAATTCCCGATATAATAAATCTCAAATCCGAATCTTATTTTGACCTTCTTTGATTAATTTAAAACAAAAAATAAATTTTGCTATTGTTCTACCTTGACAAAAATATGGCATCATAACAAAATAAGACATTAATAATGACAATGCACTGAAATGATTAATAATTGCTTTTTGTCAGTCATTAAGATATTGATTTTGATAAATTCCCCAAGTAATAATAAAAATGATCATACTGATAATTACATAATCAATCACTCTAGCAAAAATTACTTTTCAAAGTTTTACTAAAAAATATGGCGTTTTTTTTCTTATAGTGTCATTATCACTACTAATAGTTTTAATTTTCATAATATCCATTAAACAAAATTCTTTAAATATTTTTTTCAATCTTTAGCAACATCTTTATTGAACAAATCATCTGTTACTAAATTGAGATATTGATTTTTTTCTCAGTGAGGAAATCTTTTCGTAACTTTATTTGTAACTTCTTGAATAGCTTTTTTAACTAATACTTTATTTCCTGTTGGAGCAATAACTTTTAAAAATGTATAGTAATGAAAACGAACAAATGCATATTCCAATTCTTCAATTAACTCTCGTGCTAAGTTTATTTGTTTATAATAGTTATAAATATGAACTCATTGCTTTAAAAAATCAAAACTATTAAAATTTAAGAACGGCTCAATTTCAATATCTACTAATATTTTAGTGCTCGTATATAAAGTTTCAATTCACGGTAATATTTTATAAATAAATAATAAATCAAAACGATTAGAGCGACGAAAAGTAATTTTATGACTAGTAATAATCTTTCTTTTAAATAACTTATTAAATAGTGAGTGATGAATTAAAGCAAAGACTTCCCGATTTAAAAGAGGATGATACAAATTATTATTTTTTAATCTTCGTGAAGAAATATGATGATAAACATTAGAATATTGAACCATAAATTCAATTAAATCAGGTTCATCATTATTATTAATTTCTTGGATAATATTTTCCATAAAATTATTTATTAATTTATATCCTGGTTGTAAAAATAAAACATAACTTCCTTTAGCATTACTTAATGCTAAATTTCAAGCATTAGCGGTTTCAATTTCCTTTCAACTACTAATAACTTTAATAGTATCACTATGTTCTTGAAAAAATTTAGTAATATATTCTAGAGTATCGTCTTTTGTTTTATCATCCACAATAATAATTTCATAATCTTTACCCTTTTGTTTTAAAATACTATTTAATGTTACTTCTAACTTATTATTATCATTAGAACTAGTTAAAATAAAACTGATTGTCACCATTACCACTCCCTCAATATAGTAATTATAACATTTGCCTTTATATATTACCTAATTAATTTATTATCATATAATATTAATAAAATGATAAAATAAATATATTACTAAAATATGAGGTTAAAATTATGGAAATTACGCAAATTAAAAATCCCCTATCAAGAAAGTTTAAACGACTATCATTTTTTAATTTAATTATCATTATTTTAACTTTCCCTATTTTAATATGATATCTATTATATATATGTTGTAAAAATTTTTATGTTATGCCTCGTTTCACAAATACATTTCATCGATTTGGTAAATATGACCCCTTATATCATGGTACTGAAAAATATAGTTTAGCTGTTTTAACTACTGATAGTATTATTAAAAATAATTCTTTAATTGCTTTCAGCACAAAAGAAAGAAACAATCTCAAATTTCAAGAACATGAAATTATTAATGGTAATACTGTTCTTAGCAGTTTAATCTTAATTAATCCTAACAATAAAAATAATAAATGAGTTATTGCTATGCACGGATGAACAGAAAACAAATTTTTAGCTTTAAGAATGACAAGACATTTTTATAATGAAGGATACAATATTGTATCATTTGATGCACGCAACCACGGTAAATCTAGTGCTAAAACTATTGGATTTGGTTTTTTTGAAAAACATGATCTAGCAATGGTCATAAAATATTTACATAAGAACTTTATTGTCCAATCAATTGGTTTAATTGGTAATTCAATGGGTGGAAGTACCATTATTGAATTCATTAAAGAATACAGTGAAAAAATTAAAGAATTAAAAGTATCTTGAGCAATTAGTGATTGTGCTTATAGTAGTTTTATTGAACAACTACGATGGATGAGTATGACAATTTTTAAAAAACATTGATTTTGAACAATATCAGTAATGCGATTATCATTACGATTAGTTAATGAACTAAAAGTTAAAAAATTAGTTCCTAAAAATAATTTAAAAAAATGTGCTACTATCCCATTACTAATTATTCATGGTGAAAAAGATAATTTTGTTCCATTATATATGGCTTATGATATTTATCATCATAAAATTCGTGATGAAGAAAAACAAATTAGTGAACTACTAGTTATAAAAGATGCTGGGCACGTACAATCAATTACAACTGATTATGACCTCTATACAAGTAAAACTTTATTATTTGCTAAAACACATGAAGAAATTACTAATTAAAAAGATAAAGTTTGTTAAAACTTTATCTTTTTTTAAAATTCTAAACTGTTAGGTACCCGTGGGAATGGTAAAACATCACGAATATTTGTCACTCCTGTCAAATACATAATTAATCGTTCTAATCCTAAACCAAAACCACCACTTGGAGCATACCCATACTGTCTTAAATTTAAATATCATTGAAAATCCTTAATATCTAAATTAGCCATTTGCATTTTTGCTAATAACTTTTCATAATTATCTTCCCTTTGACTACCACCAATTAATTCGCCAATTCCAGGAACTAATAAATCCATTGCTTGAACAGTTTTATTATCCTCATTAGTTTTCATATAAAATGCTTTAATAACTTGTGGATAATTAGTAATAAATGTTGGCTTATTAGTTAATTGTTCACATAAATATCTTTCATGTTCAGTTTGTAAATCCATTCCTCAATGAATATCTTGATTTTCAAAACGGTCTTTAACTTTAATTAATTCCATAATCGCATCATCATAAGTCATAATTACAAATTTAACAGTTACTATTGTCTTTAGTTTATCTAATAAATTATTATCAACATTATCATTTAGAAACTTTAATTCTTTTTTATTATTTTCTAAAATATAATTAATAATATATTTAATTAATTCTTCTCCTAATTTCATATTTTCTTCTAACGAACTATATGCCACCTCTGGTTCTACCATTCAAAATTCAGCTACATGCCGAGAAGTATGAGACTTCTCGGCTCGAAAAGTTGGTCCAAAAGTATAAACACGATTAAATGCTTGTGCATATGCTTCAGCATTTAATTGTCCAGAAACAGTTAAATTAGCCTTTTTAGAAAAGAAATCTTGTTGATAATTATTATCTTCACGAGTTGTCACAATAAATGCTTCACCTGCACCTTCAGCATCATTACTAGTAATAATTGGCGAATGCAAATATAAAAAGTCATTTCTTTGAAAAAAGAAATGAATCGCATAACTAACACTACTTCTAATCTTAAAAATAGCTCAAAACTTATTAGTTCTAGCTCGCAAATGAGGAATTTCTCGTAAATACTCATTAGAATGTTCTTTTTTTTGTAATGGATATTGTTCCACAGCATTATTATATATTTTTATATTTTTTGCTTTAATTTCAAACAATTCTTTACCTTTACCTTTATCTGGCAAAACTAATACTCCTGTTACTGCAATTGAAGCACCTGTTCGCAAACTTTTAATGAAATTAAAAGTTTTAATTTCTTGATTATAAACAACTTGAATACTATCCAAATAACTACCATCATTTAAACTAATAAAACCTACTTTACCAGAATCACGATTAGTTCGTACTCAACCTTTTAAAGTAATTTCTTGACCAACAATGGCCTTATATGTTTCATAAAGTTTTTTAATTAACATTAATATTTTCCCTCTTTTCAAAATGAATAAGATTTTTTTAATTATAACATATATAATTTTATATAATAGACTTCTTGCTATACCTTTTTTATTAAAATATTCTTATAAAATATAATTTATGAGGATATCAAAATATGAACAATAATAAATTTAATACTCTTAATGATAAAGAATGGTTAAGATTAACAGGAATAAAAAAATCCACTTTTAATAAAATGTTAGATATTTTACAAGTAGCTGAAATAGAAAAATTTAAAAAAGGTGGTAAAACTAATAAATTATCACTAGAAAATAGATTATTGATGACTTTATCATATTGACGAGAATATCAGACTTATTTTCATCTTGGTAAAAATTTCGGAATTAGTGAAGCTAATTGTTATCGCAATATCAAGTGAATTGAAGATATTTTAATTAAAAACTCTGATTTTCAACAACTTGCTGGTAAAAAAGCACTAATAAATGATTATTTTAATGATAAAACTATTATTATTATTATTGATGCTACCGAAACTCCAATCCAACGCCCAAAAAAAGACAAAAACAATCTTATTCTGGTAAAAAGAAAAAACACACCATTAAAACACAAGTAATTATCGAACAAGAAACCAGAAAAATTATTGCAACAAGTTTTTCACTTGGGAAAAAACATGATTATGCTTTATTTAAAGAATCAAAAATCCCAATTTTAAAAAATACCAAATTAATAGTTGATAGTGGTTATCAAGGAATACAAAAAATTCACAATAATGTTCTAATACCTACAAAGAAAACAAAGAAAAACCATTTAAATAAAGCACAAAAACAACATAATAGACTAGTTTCAAAAATGAGAATTATTATTGAAAATATTTTTGCTATTCTTAAAAAATTTAAAATTATGACAGAAAAATATCGTAATCGTAGAAAAAGATTTGGTTTAAGATTTAATTTAATTGCCTCAATTTATAATTTGCAATTATTAATTTAACATAAAAGATTTATTTAAAATTAAAGAATTTAAATAATAAATTCATTTTTTGTTGTGGCAAAATATTAATTTTTTAGATAAAAGACATAATTAATTAAAATTATATTTTTCTATTACTGTCTTTTTACAAATATTTGTAATTTTTTTAATAGGTTATGCAAGAAGTCTATTCTATACCACTAAGATTATATATTGAAAAAAAAGGAATTAGGCTTAATTAGAACTGATGGAGTTCATAAACCAACGGAACAGCAAATTAAAGATAAATTAAAAGAATTAAATAGAAAATTAGAAAATGTTATAGATGATTTTGAAATTAAAGATATAACATTTGAAAATGCAGAAATAACTTTTAAAAGAAAAGACCTTTTAAGTGGTAGTGCAAAAGTTAATTTTATATCTAATGTTAATTTAAATAAAATTATTACAAATACCACTTTAGGTGAATTTAAAACTAGTAATTTATCTAATCCAACAGAGCAACAAATCAAGGATAAATTAAAAGAACTATATCCTAGTATATATATAAATAAAATTAATATTTTAAATATTACTTTAACTAGTGCTCAAATTAAATCAAATAATTTAAATTTTTATACTGGAAATATAAATGTTAATTATACTGTTTCAATAGAGTCGCTTAATTGATAATAATATTTAAAAAATAATAAACCAACTAAAAAAAAGGAAAATAACAATAATGAAAAAAATATTAATTATTTTAGGAGTAATCAATTTAATCACAACTGAAATAACAAGTTAAATACTTTGTAAAAAATAATTATTCAAACTTCTAGAAACTACTTTGTTAAAAATTTTTGTAATGTTTGAAATGGGGTTTTAGTATTTAAAGATGAATGACGGCGTTCAAAGTTGTAAAAGTAATAATATTTGTTTAAATAATGTTGAAGTTCATTTTGGTTTAATTTTGTATCCTTAGAATAGACTTCTTGCATAACCTATTAAAAAAATTACAAATATTTGTAAAAAGACAGTAATAGAAAAATATAATTTTAATTAATTATGTCTTTTATCTAAAAAATTAATATTTTGCCACAACAAAAAATGAATTTATTATTTAAATTCTTTAATTTTAAATAAATCTTTTATGTTAAATTAATAATTGCAAATTATAAATTGAGGCAATTAAATTAAATCTTAAACCAAATCTTTTTCTACGATTACGATATTTTTCTGTCATAATTTTAAATTTTTTAAGAATAGCAAAAATATTTTCAATAATAATTCTCATTTTTGAAACTAGTCTATTATGTTGTTTTTGTGCTTTATTTAAATGGTTTTTCTTTGTTTTCTTTGTAGGTATTAGAACATTATTGTGAATTTTTTGTATTCCTTGATAACCACTATCAACTATTAATTTGGTATTTTTTAAAATTGGGATTTTTGATTCTTTAAATAAAGCATAATCATGTTTTTTCCCAAGTGAAAAACTTGTTGCAATAATTTTTCTGGTTTCTTGTTCGATAATTACTTGTGTTTTAATGGTGTGTTTTTTCTTTTTACCAGAATAAGATTGTTTTTGTCTTTTTTTGGGCGTTGGATTGGAGTTTCGGTAGCATCAATAATAATAATAGTTTTATCATTAAAATAATCATTTATTAGTGCTTTTTTACCAGCAAGTTGTTGAAAATCAGAGTTTTTAATTAAAATATCTTCAATTCACTTGATATTCCGATAACAATTAGCTTCACTAATTCCGAAATTTTTACCAAGATGAAAATAAGTCTGATATTCTCGTCAATATGATAAAGTCATCAATAATCTATTTTCTAGTGATAATTTATTAGTTTTACCACCTTTTTTAAATTTTTCTATTTCAGCTACTTGTAAAATATCTAACATTTTATTAAAAGTGGATTTTTTTATTCCTGTTAATCTTAACCATTCTTTATCATTAAGAGTATTAAATTTATTATTGTTCATATTTTGATATCCTCATAAATTATATTTTATAAGAATATTTTAATAAAAAAGGTATCGCAAGAAGTCTAATAAAATAATTTGGTATAATATTGATAAAACCGCTCGATTTTACCGTTACTCTGTGGCGAACAAATCGGTGTGGTTTCGTGGACAATTCCGTTCCTCGAAAGAAAGGTTGTAAAAGGCCTTTCTTTTACTTTTTACGATTTTTTATTACTTCAGTTAGTAGTAGTAAATTCTGGAGCATTATCACTTCTAATTCGCTTAATTTCTATTCCAAACTTCTTAAAATCATATATATTGCTCTTTGCACGGCGTTAATCGCATTATTAGTTCCTAAACTATCATAAACATAACCAAATACTATGCGTGTCATTTTGTCAATAAAATCATAAATATAATTTTTTTTATCAACCGGAAAATTTGATGTAGTAATAATTTTGGCATCCATTTGTAAAAGACCAATCTCGGAGACTTCATAACGCTTAAAATGGCGTTTTGTTTGTTTGATTTGTTGTTTTAATTCTTTTCAACGAGGGTCAGATTTGATTCAACGATAAAAAGTTTTGATATTTTTTGGAACTTCTGAATTTTTAACATCGTGAAAACCAATTTTTAAATTGTTAAATAAAGACCACATTCCGCCGGCTTGAAGATTTTTGTAATCAAAATATAAATCACATACTTTTTCATGAGAATTTAAACTATATTGATAATTAAGATTTTGTGGTTTTGTAGTTTTAAACAATAACAAATCTAAATTATCAGAATAATAAGCGGTCATAATTTTTGTGCCCAACGATAAAAGCTTTTCGTTGCATTCTTAAAATATTTTTTAATAAGTTTTGTTAAGGTGATTTCTTCAATATAGAAATAAGTACATAAATTTAAATATGCAGTAATGCGTTTTTTAGTTTTATAGTAATAAGGATTACGGCACTTAGCACTTAGTCAACTTTGAATTTTTGCTTTTAAATCTGCTAAATCAGCTTGGGAAATAATATATTTCATTTTTAAACTCCTTAAATTAAGAAAATTGCATTACAAAAAATACGATTTTCAAGAATATTTATTAAATTACTAAATTAATGAGACACAACGGCGGAAAAGGATATTATATTTCATCTCTGTGAGTAATTTTGATTAGAAAATGTAATTTTAACATCAACGAGTTTATCAATATTATATCTCTCATAATAAGAACCGCCAGGAACATTGCCCTTAACAACTTTTGTTGCATTAGATTTATAAAAGTCTTGAACCGCTTTTTTAGTTGAAGAATCATCATATCTAAAACCATATTCAAAACCTTCAAAACCGGAATTAGGGACAACAATATCAGAGGGCAATTGATTTTTAACATTGCTAATATCTATAGCGGTTGAATTAAAACTAGGAACTATAGTTAAATAACTATTTGAAATTTCGGAAAACTCTAATTTACAATTATCGACACATTGACTAGGATTGGTGGCTCGTTTTTTCCGTTTCATAAAGAATTGTTCCATATTAGGTTTTGGTGGTTGTTTTGTATCAAAGAAGGCACCTAGAGGGACTAAACCAACAAAAACGATACCTAACCACGACATAAATTTATACATATCTATTTGTCCTTTCTTTTGCGTTTAACTTCTTAAAATAAAGTATATTGTTGATAAAATACAAATCCTTCCTAAAATTTGGAAAATTGGATGTTGAGAAAATAACCTTTTCATTGGTTTAAACAAATCTAAAATTTTAATATTATTTGATAAAACTTTATTAAAATATTCTAAACCTTCACCCACATAGGCTCATAAAGCTAAAAAGTCGTTTAAAGCAAAAATAGAAAAAACAGCAACAAGAATAAATAAAATTGTTAATTTAAACATTTTAAAAACCTACCTTTTTATTCGCCGTCCGTGTTGGTTAACTCACGGTCTGTTTTTAGAACTATTACCACTAAATTTCTTAATTGGACCACTAGATGATTGCTTCTTAGTTCCTCAATTAGCAACTGATTTTCGATATTTTTTACGAAAACCAACTTTTGGTCGTTCGATATGAATACCTAAAATGCCACCAATTACAATATTTATCACAAGCATAATTAGCGGAAAAATAATAATGCGAATATCTGTCCCGGGAATAGTTAAAGTTCAAATTAAATCAAAAACTTTATAAAACATATCGCCAATCAAACTAGCCATTTTTTCTAATTTTTCCATTTTTTAAACTCCTTTACTTGTTTTTCTTATTCAGATTGTTTTTTAACTTAGTAAGTATCTTACTGAATTTTTCCATTTTTAAATATTCTAATGTTTCAATATCCATTACATTATCATTTCAAAATTTATGTTGATAATTATCATTCAAAGCACGATTACTTAATTCACGCAAGAATGATAAATATTTATTATCATAAAGGTTTAAAATTGACATCGGAATTTTCAATTTAAAGAAATAAATGTCTAATTCCGGAATGCTACGATACTTGATTTTGCGACCTTTTTTATCATTTTTAGCATTAATCAGAGTTAATCGTCATTGTTCGTATTCGCTTACTGATTTAAAAGTGCCGTAAATAACTTGTAAATAGGGCCGGAAAATACTAACTGGTTTTTTTCTAATACCAACAATTATTGAATTCGCAATATCACGAACTTTAACTCATATATGTTCAGCTCGTTGTCCGCTTGGTAATATGATATGGGCAAATTTGGCGAGCCGAAGCGAAATATTCTTGTAAACCTTGGGTTACTCTATCATTTTCTTTATACTCAGTTCCTTCTAAAAATAAGTTAGTTTCATCTCATAACAGTAAATGCTTTTCATCTAAAATTGGATAATTATAATCTAAAAGTGACATATGCCCTAATGAAAGCATTTGTTTATCTGTAATCGGAAAAGTAGAAATCGTTTTTCAACCACTTAATAAGTAAGAAGCTAAAACCATTAAAGCGGTTTTTCCAGTTCCTAAAGCACCAATTACTAAATTTAAAGGTGAATTTAATAAGAAATTAATAAAACTTCGACGAGCAAAGAAATGAGAAATTTTAGTATATAAAATATACAAAGCAATTAATAAATAATATCAAATAACATTCGTCAACTTTGGGGATTATAATAATGCAAAATCGCACCATAAAATCACGCAATAATAAATAAAGTGCGATTTAAAGTCACAAAATCATATAATCTTAAATTTATTTTTTTAAACAATAGCATCACTTAAATCACACTTTCTTTATTTTTATTACTATCTGCCGAGCATTAATTTTTCAAGCATTTTGAAAGCGATTAAAAATAAACCAATAATCACATCAAGCAAGAAAACTCAATATGTAGCAAAGAAATTAACGACATTTGGCATATTACCACCAATAATATCAGTTCAAATATTACCGAACGCTGTAATTAATGCTTTTCATAAGTTAGTAACCGCTTGTTCGCCAGTAATTTTTGCTGGTGCATCGGCCAAGAAAGTTCCAATCATATAATCACCCCCCTTCTAAACGAAATATGATTTAACCTTATAAAATAAAATAACCATAAATAAGATAATGAATACTAATACCATTCAAAAGGCAATATTCGCTATTAAAAGTCAAAGTAGTTCTTTGGCTAAATCAATTTCTTTACCAGAAACTCACGCCGGAATAATTTTAATTTGAATAAATAAATCTCAAAAATACAACTTGGGGTGGTAAATCAGCAGTTGGATAAATTAATTCAATTAATTCAATAATTATTTTTTTAAACATTTTCTAAACCTACTTTTTAATTTCTTTTTCATCTTGTTCTAACAAATTTCGTTTAAACTTTGCAATAAATATTCGTTGTGCATAAGTAAAATCTTTTGGCAACTGTTTTGCTTCACCGCCATATTTCTTTTTATCTTTAAAAAAAAGATAAATATTAACCGCAATATAGTATGCTAGTAATAATGTTAAAATTGTAAAGAATACTAGCCCAAATATACTCATCTTTCTTTTCTCCTTAATTTTCTAATTTTTAATTGTTATTTTAAATTGCAATTTTTCTTTTATTTTTTAACTCCTAATCCTAATTTTTCATTTTTCTTAGTTGATTTCTAAATCTTAAACTTTCTAATGAAACATAATTTGCACTTTCAAAGTCTATATAATAGACTTCTTGCATAACCTATTAAAAAATTACAAATATTTGTAAAAAGACAGTAATAGAAAAATATAATTTTAATTAATTATGTCTTTTATCTAAAAAATTAATATTTTGCCACAACAAAAAATGAATTTATTATTTAAATTCTTTAATTTTAAATAAATCTTTTATGTTAAATTAATAATTGCAAATTATAAATTGAGGCAATTAAATTAAATCTTAAACCAAATCTTTTTCTACGATTACGATATTTTTCTGTCATAATTTTAAATTTTTTAAGAATAGCAAAAATATTTTCAATAATAATTCTCATTTTTGAAACTAGTCTATTATGTTGTTTTTGTGCTTTATTTAAATGGTTTTTCTTTGTTTTCTTTGTAGGTATTAGAACATTATTGTGAATTTTTTGTATTCCTTGATAACCACTATCAACTATTAATTTGGTATTTTTTAAAATTGAGATTTTTGATTCTTTAAATAAAGCATAATCATGTTTTTTCCCAAGTGAAAAACTTGTTGCAATAATTTTTCTGGTTTCTTGTTCGATAATTACTTGTGTTTTAATGGTGTGTTTTTTCTTTTTACCAGAATAAGATTGTTTTTGTCTTTTTTTGGGCGTTGGATTGGAGTTTCGGTAGCATCAATAATAATAGTTTTATCATTAAAATAATCATTTATTAGTGCTTTTTTACTAGCAAGTTGTTGAAAATCAGAGTTTTTAATTAAAATATCTTCAATTCACTTGATATTCCGATAACAATTAGCTTCACTAATTCCGAAATTTTTACCAAGATGAAAATAAGTCTGATATTCTCGTCAATATGATAAAGTCATCAATAATCTATTTTCTAGTGATAATTTATTAGTTTTACCACCTTTTTTAAATTTTTCTATTTCAGCTACTTGTAAAATATCTAACATTTTATTAAAAGTGGATTTTTTTATTCCTGTTAATCTTAACCATTCTTTATCATTAAGAGTATTAAATTTATTATTTTTCATATTTTGATATCCTCATAAATTATATTTTATAAGAATATTTTAATAAAAAAGGTATCGCAAGAAATCTAATATACTAAATTTCAAGTACTAAAACCATATAATAACATTATTGACAAGTTAAAAATAGTAACAATAAAAATACTATCTCGTAAAGAAAAATAAAGGGTATATAAGCACAGCAAAAATGATACTAATTCTACACCCGCAATATTACCTAATAAAAATTTTACACAAATAACCATTGCTGTTAAAAATGATAATAAAACTAGTTTTTTAACACAATAACTATCTTCTTCAATGCTAACTACTGTTGATTTAAAAATATTTAATTTCATCATTGCCTCCTGACTATAAACAAAAACCACCACTAGGTGATGGTTTAAGATTAAAAAATAAATTTTAGAAGTAGTCACAAATTAAAATCATTTTTTAATAACTCATCCCCAGGAGAATTAAATAATTTTTTCTAAGGTAGGTCTCCTGACTTAATTTCAACCACTAATTATGCCTTCTCAAAAATAACTTTTCAATGACTTATATAATTAATGTCAATATTACAGTTGCTGGGACAGTTTTAGAATCACACTAAATTCCCTTTTAATAATTACATTAAATACAATTAACCTTATAAAAAATATTTTTATTTATAAAGTACTCTTACAATAAAAATAACTAACTCACATTTATTTTTAAAAAATATTTTAAAAATAAAATAATCATAATATAAAAAAATACTATAAAGAATTTCTTAATAGTATTAATTATCTTCGTAATTAAGCAGCAACTGCTACAGCATCAGTAATAACATCAGTGGATGCTATTGTTGAATTAGAATTAAAAATAAAGTCATATACTTCTTCATAATGTTTAATCGGAATAATTTTTAATTCATTTAACACCTCATTAGGAATATCATCTAAATCTTTCATATTTTTATCAGGTATTAAAATTGTACTAATCCCACTGCGATGAGCAGAAATTGATTTTTCTTTTAAACCACCAATTGGTAAAACATTCCCTCGTAAAGTTATTTCCCCAGTCATTCCAACATCACTAGATACAGGTCTTTTAGTTAAAGCAGAAATTATTGCTGTTGTTATTGTAATCCCCGCTGAAGGTCCATCTTTAGGTACTGCCCCCTCAGGAACATGAATATGAATACCATTATTACTAAAAAACTTGGAATCAATATTAAACTTCTTACTATTAGCTTTTAAATAATCCAAAGCAATATTTGCTGATTCCTTCATAACATCACCTAAAGTTCCTGTTAAAACTAACTGTCCTTTACCTGAAAAGAAATTTACTTCTATTGAGAGAATATCGCCACCAAAAGCAGTATATGCTAAACCAGTAGCAACACCAATTTGAGCTGTTCCTTCTTTTTCAGTATATTCAAACTTATGTTTACCTAGATATTGCTTAACCTTTTCAATATTCACTAATTCATCACTTAAATGTTTAGCTAAATAACGAACAATAAACTTTCTCGCAATTTGATGCAAATATCGCTCTAACTGTCGTACACCAGCTTCACGAGTATAATATTTAATAATTTCTTTAATTGCACCATCTTCAAATTTTAATAACTGCTCATTTAAACCATTACCTTGCAATACTTTAGCAATTAAATGATTTTTAGCAATTTCCATTTTTTCAATTTCTGTATAAGATGATAATTGAATAATTTCCATTCGGTCTAATAATGGTTCAGGAATATCTTCCATATAGTTAGCCGTAGCAATAAACATTACTTTTGATAAATCATAATTTTCTTCTAAGTAATGATCAGAAAACTCAAAATTTTGTTCTGGGTCTAATACTTCCAACATCGCACTAGCAGGGTCACCACGATAATCATTAACCATCTTATCAATCTCATCAAGCAAAAATAAAGGATTAATACTTTTAGCTCGTTTCATTGATTGGATTATTCTTCCTGGCATTGAACCAATATATGTTTTTCGATGACCACGAATTTCTGATTCATCACGAACACCACCTAATGATAACTTCACAAAATTTCTTCCTGTTGCTTCAGCAATTGACTTAGCAAGTGATGTTTTTCCTACTCCGGGAGGACCTACTAAACAAATAATTTGTCCTTTTAATGATTTAGTCATTTGTTTAACAGCTAAATGTTCAATAATTCGTTCTTTAACTTTTTCCAAACCATAATGATATTTATCTAAAGTTTGTAAAGCAAATGGTAAATCCTCAATTTCTTCCTTTTCTTCATGTCAAGGAATCTCCATTACCCAATCAATGTATGTTCTAATAATATTAGCTTCACTTGATGCTTGTGGCATCATTTCATAACGATTAATTTCTTCCTTAACACGAACTTTAATACTCTCAGGAAATGGTTCTTTTTGAAGACGATCTAAATATTTCTTCATCTCATTACTATCGTCATCAATTTCACCTAACTCTTCTTTAATTGCTTCAAGTTTTTCTCGTAAATAAAATTTCTTTTGCTGTTCATCAATTCTAACTTTAATTCTTTCAGAAATATTTTGATCAATTTCACCAGTTTGCTTGCGACTATTAACATTATCAACTAAAAGATTCAAGCGTTGTTCAACATTCAACTCTTCTAAAATAGCTTGTTTTTTATCTAACGGTAAAAAAGGTAAAAACTGTGCTAATGTATCAATTACTTCTCCGGGACTACTATTAATATTTACCTTAATTTCTTGTAAGATATCTTCAGGAAGACCTTCTTGCATTTCCAATAATCCTGTTAAATTATTAGTAATTTTTTGAACTAATTCTTCAACACTACCTTCATGATTTGATTCTAAAACCTCAATATCACTTTCATAATAAGTACCATTATCTTTTAAATTCAGTAATTTAACCCGATTAAGTGACTTAAAATTAACCGTAAACGAACCTTCTTCTCAAACTTTTTTTATTTTTAAATTAGCAATAACTCCAACATCAAATATTTCATCAATTGTTGGTTCATCATCTAAAGGTTTTTTTTGTGATACTAAAATAACTTGATTATCAAAATTATCCTTAGCCACTTCAATAGTCTTTAATGATTTATTACGACCAATTTCTAAAACCTGCTCAAATCCAGGATAAATATAACTACCTCGTGTAACCAAAACAGGAATATTTTCCAAAGACTTTATTTGTTCTTTATCTATCATTATGATACCTCCATAAAACAGATTTACTTAATTATATAATAAAAATTTAGCACTTGCAATATTAAAGTGCTAAATCTATTTTATCCATTATTCTCATAAAGAAAATTTAATAACCTACGATGTTTTAAACCTTCTTCAACAATACTAGTATCCATAATTTTTTCTTTAGCTTCTTCTGGTGTCATCTTATAAAACTTAGCAAACTCAATAATTTCTTGTTCTACCTCATCATTACTAACTTGAATTTTTTCTTGCTTCATAATTTCTTGTAAAATTAAATAATTACTAATTTTTGTTTTAGCGTCACCTCGTAACTGTTTTTTAATATCTAATTCAGTTAATTTAGTTAACTTCAAATATTCTTTTAAATCAATATTTTGTTCTTTTAACTTCTGCTCAAATTCACCTTGAAGATTTAATACTTCTTTATCAATAATTGATTGAGGAATATGAATCGTTGCTGTTTTAGAAATTTCTAATAATAAATTATTAATAAACTCATCTTTAATTTTTTCTTCATTTTCCTTAATCAAATTTTCTTTAATAAAATTTTTTAATTGTGCTAAATCTTCAATACCATCAATATTAGCATCTTTTGCTAAATCATCATTAATTTCTGGAACAATCTTATTTTTAACTTCTTTAATTTTAACTTTAAAAGTTACTTCTTTTCCTGCTAAATCTGGTTGTAAATAATCCTTAGGAAACGATACAAGTAAATCCTTTTCTTCACCAGCCATCAATCCAATCATTTGTTCTTCAAAACCAGGAATAAACTTTTTTGAACCAATTTCTAAACTAAAATTTTCAGCTTTTCCACCTGCAAAAGACTTACCATCTTTAAACCCTTCAAAATCAAAAATAACAACATCACCATTAGTAATCTTATCTTCTTTAATTTCTAAAATAACTGATTTTTCTTGTAACTGACTAAGTGCCCGATTAATATCCTCATCATTAACAATATTTGCCATTTTCTCAATTTTTATATTTGTATATTTTTCAACTTTAACTTCCGGTTTTAAATCAAATTCAAAAGAAATAGTATATTTTTCCATTGACAAAGCATTAATATTCCAACTTGGCTGATTAAAAGGTTTTAATGGATCATCTTTTAATAAAGCAAATTTTCACGCTTTATCAGCTGCAATATCATGAGCTTCATTCAAAATTTGTGCTTCACTTAAATATTTTTGTACCATTGCTTCTGGCACTTTGCCTTTACGAAAACCTGGTATTTGTAAACGGGCTTTTAACTTATTTGTTACCTTTTCAATAATATCTTCTCATTCTTCTTTTTCAAATTCAATAATATACTTTCCTTTATTTTCTTTAATATTTTTTTTACTTGTAAATTTCATCAAATATCCTCCTATATTTCAACGATTTAATTATACCCTTGATTAGTTACTAAATGCAATTAAACTTTAACAAATATCCAATAATAAATCTTAAAAAATTTGTTCTTTTTCAATTTGTAATAAAAATCTTTCAGTAAGAACAACATCAGTTTTTAAACTTTGACAAATCTGTTCTAGCTTACAATCATCATCACCTTGCATAATTTGTGCTTTATAAATAATAGCACTAACTACCGCAGGAAGATCCGCCATTAATGGCAAATTAGGATACTGACTATATCAATAATTTTCTCATAAGTATCAACAAACCTGTTCTAAACTAGGATTATCATTATAAACAAAATTACTTAAAATAGTTTTAACTTTTTTAGTACATTCATCAAGATGAAATTCAGAAATCAATATCGGATTAACAAAATACTGACCATGTGTTTTTTGAACAATAAACACCTCATCAATATCTTGTCTTTTTAAAACTATTAACAAATGCGTTTTATTTTCATTTCTAAACAACAAATTTTTTAGATAATCTCGTAATGTTGATAATATTTTTCTAGCATTTTGCTGTTCTAAAAAATTAAACGCTACTAAATGAATTTCTTCATCAAACGGATTATTAATAATTTCTTTAATTGTCTCTAAATCTCATTGCTTAATATTTGGTTTTTCTTTTGTTAACTGTTGAATTTCATCATAAAGTTTAATAATTTGTTGTTCATATTTTTTTGGTATATAAGGTAAATCTAATTCAAATTTTAACTTAACTTTCGCTTGTTCATATTTTTCATTAGCAATTAACTGTTCAACTTCTTTAATAAAAAAAGTATAATATTTATTATTCATTAAACTTATTCACCAACATTTTTATTTTAAATGGCGCCCATGAAGAGACTTGAACTCTTGACCCTGCGCTTAGAAGGCGCATGCTCTATCCAACTGAGCTACATGGGCATATTTTATACTACATAAAAAATAATAACATTATTATCTTTAAACTGCAATTATTTTAAATAAAATGATGGAGTAAAGTTTATTGGGGTTATTAGATTATGTTTTGAAAACTAATTCTTATATTTAAGAATTAATTGCAACTATGAGTATGGAACTCATCAGACTTTTCTTTTCACAAAATAATTATAACCTAAAAAGTATTTTTAAATATTAAATTCTTATTTACTAATTATAATGGTCATACAAATCGTCATATACTCAGTGCAAATGCTTTTTTTATGCGGAAGAATTTTTTACCACACCACTGCCTTGCAAATAGTATTCCGGAACATTTTTTACCGTTCAATTGTTTTACTTTAGGTGATTAACTTCTTCGAATCTTTCATCTTCAATTTCCTGTCGTAGTAAATTTACCGGATTAATACCGTTAATGTTAGCGATATGGACATGCAACATATTTTTGAATGTTCTTATGTTAAAAATTTTACCACCATAACTTAGTAGTCATTTAATAATGTGAGATATTTGCCCTTCAGCATTAACACCAATATTTCAACTTGCACCTTGATTAATTACGCCTTCTTTTTTAGCACGAAAGTATTTGATTAGGCTTTTCAGTTTATTTTTCTGTTCATTTTTTCACATAAAAGTATCACAATTTTTTAAAAAAGAAATTAGTTCATTAGACTTCTTGCGATACCTTTTTTATTAAAATATTCTTATAAAATATAATTTATGAGGATATCAAAATATGAACAATAATAAATTTAATACTCTTAATGATAAAGAATGGTTAAGATTAACAGGAATAAAAAAATCCACTTTTAATAAAATGTTAGATATTTTACAAGTAGCTGAAATAGAAAAATTTAAAAAAGGTGGTAAAACTAATAAATTATCACTAGAAAATAGATTATTGATGACTTTATCATATTGACGAGAATATCAGACTTATTTTCATCTTGGTAAAAATTTCGGAATTAGTGAAGCTAATTGTTATCGGAATATCAAGTGAATTGAAGATATTTTAATTAAAAACTCTGATTTTCAACAACTTGCTGGTAAAAAAGCACTAATAAATGATTATTTTAATGATAAAACTATTATTATTGATGCTACCGAAACTCCAATCCAACGCCCAAAAAAAGACAAAAACAATCTTATTCTGGTAAAAAGAAAAAACACACCATTAAAACACAAGTAATTATCGAACAAGAAACCAGAAAAATTATTGCAACAAGTTTTTCACTTGGGAAAAAACATGATTATGCTTTATTTAAAGAATCAAAAATCCCAATTTTAAAAAATACCAAATTAATAGTTGATAGTGGTTATCAAGGAATACAAAAAATTCACAATAATGTTCTAATACCTACAAAGAAAACAAAGAAAAACCATTTAAATAAAGCACAAAAACAACATAATAGACTAGTTTCAAAAATGAGAATTATTATTGAAAATATTTTTGCTATTCTTAAAAAATTTAAAATTATGACAGAAAAATATCGTAATCGTAGAAAAATATTTGGTTTAAGATTTAATTTAATTGCCTCAATTTATAATTTGCAATTATTAATTTAACATAAAAGATTTATTTAAAATTAAAGAATTTAAATAATAAATTCATTTTTTGTTGTGGCAAAATATTAATTTTTTAGATAAAAGACATAATTAATTAAAATTATATTTTTCTATTACTGTCTTTTTACAAATATTTGTAATTTTTTTAATAGGTTATGCAAGAAGTCTATTTAAAGAATCAAAAATCCCAATTTTAAAAAATACCAAATTAATAGTTGATAGTGGTTATCAAGGAATACAAAAAATTCACAATAATGTTCTAATACCTACAAAGAAAACAAAGAAAAACCATTTAAATAAAGCACAAAAACAACATAATAGACTAGTTTCAAAAATGAGAATTATTATTGAAAATATTTTTGCTATTCTTAAAAAATTTAAAATTATGACAGAAAAATATCGTAATCGTAGAAAAAGATTTGGTTTAAGATTTAATTTAATTCCCTCAATTTATAATTTGCAATTATTAATTTAACATAAAAGATTTATTTAAAATTAAAGAATTTAAATAATAAATTTATTTTTTGTTGTGGCAAAATATTAATTTTTTAGATAAAAGACATAATTAATTAAAATTATATTTTTCTATTACTGTCTTTTTATAAATATTTGTAATTTTTTTAATAGGTTATGCAAGAAGTCTAATATAGAAATAAGTACATAAATTTAAATAGGCAGTGATGCGTTTTTTAGTTTTATAGTAATAAGGATTACGGCAATTAGCACTTAGTCAACTTTGGATTTTTGCTTTTAAATCGGCTAAATCACCCTGGGAAATAATATATTTCATTTTTAAACTCCTTAAATTAAGAAAATCGCATTATAAAAAATACGATTTTCAAGAATATTTATTAAATTACTAATTTTTATTAGACATCTCGGCATAGAATGAAGTTATATAGCAAATTTGTACTAACTGAGATTTTATTAATTGAAATTTAATTTTTACATTAATAATTTTTGGAATTGTTATTAGTATACCCCCATTGTCTATACCATTATTTTTGTAAAAATTAAGAACACTTTCAATATTATCTTGGCCTTTTAAAAATAAGTTTTTCTTTTTCAAATCGTTAGGTAAAATATCATTTGGAAAATGAAGTCTATAACTACCTTCTGCTGGTGAATTAAGTCATAGTTCACTATTTAAAATTTCAGTAAAGACTAATTCATATTTTTTAAAATTATCAATAGTTGAAATATTATTACTTCTACATCCAAAAATAAACATTACACATACTAAATTTAAAGCTGATAAAAATTTTCTCATAAAGAAAAATCCTCCTTTCAAAAAAGGAATTATATTATATAATAATATTTAGAATTATTTAAGAAAATTTTTTAATTAAAATTAATAAAATTGCTAAGGGAACTACAAATTCAAATAACATCTGAAATTCCGGAATGACTTCAAACACCGGAAAAGCAGTTTTAGTAAAATTAATCGTTGTTTTAGCAATGTCAGTAATAGGGCGAATTAAAAGATTAATTCCAGAAAGACTGAGTAATCAATTTAGCACACCAACAGAAGCATGCTGAATACCACAAGATATCGCACTAAATAAACCTCAATAAGAACAGGTGGGTGTGGGAATTAAATCATCCATATTACCACTTATCCGGCCACCAATAAAAGCCGTTGAATTCAAAATGTTAAAATCGTATAAAGAATAATTATATTCAGTGCTTTCATTTTTCTTTTTATATAGCGGGAAAGTTAGCGTAAAAATATTAATCCCATACATCACATCAACTTTAGCGTTGTAAAAATGCAGTTTATTACTAGTGGCATAATTGGTTATCATACGCTTTTAAAACATTAAAATCTATTTGATAAGAGCTTCTACCAGTATTAAAACCATTGGCAATTTGTTTATCTTTAACAAAGAAATAGGAACGAAAAATCATATTCTTACTATTTTCGATTGTTGAACCAAAGTTAATTAAATACTTTTTGGGATAAAAGTAATTAAGGAACGATAGAAAAAACCCATTTGTAAAACATTTTTAGGAATTTGTTGCATCCCTTTGTAATCTAATTCTACATAAGTAGAGGCGTCCATATCAAAACTGGCATAAAAGAATTGTACAAAAAACTCACCTAAAACTTTATAAATTTTATTAAATAAATCATTAATGAAATCAATAGTTAAATCTTTTTGGTAATAAAGCATAAAATCTTTAAAATCTGATTTTAATTTATCATCATAGCGTAAAAAATGGAAGGTATTACCATAATAATTAACTTGCCCAAAAAAGGTGTTAATAAAATCTATTCCAAAACTTGTTTGTGAGCCAGATTTTCAAAGTGATTTACCATTTTCTAAAAACTCATTATTACCCACAATGCTACCATGCTCAGTTTTTATAGTAATAACATCACCAAAACTGGAAAAGGAAAGCTCTCTAAAAATAACTTCTTCAATGAAACCGGGCGGATATGAATTTTTGCGACTTAAATTAAATTTACTATTTTGTTTAAAACCATTTAATTTAATTGAAATTTCACTCATATATTTAAAATTATCATCAAAGAAATTAAAAATCGGAACTTAATATAAAATAACTATAATTAAATTTATCAAAATCTCGCCGTTGTATCATTAAATAATCTAATTTATTTTGAAACTGATTATACTGATATTCACCATCCTTTTTTGTCATTTCATTTGGTAATGGTTGCTCGTTATCTTTTTCAGACAAAGGAGGCATTTCAGCAGAGAATAGAATTTGAAAGTGCAAATTATGCTTCATTAGAAAGTTTAAGATTTAGAAACCAACTAAGAAAAATGAAACATTAGGAGTTAAAAAATGAAAGAAAAATTGCAATTTAAAATAAGAATTAAAAATTAAAAAATTAAGGAGAAAAGAAAAATGAGTATTTTTGGATTAGTGTTTTTTACGATTTTAACATTATTACTAGCATACTATATTGCGGTTAATATTTATCGGTTTTTTAAAGATAAAAAGAAATATGGCAGCGAAGCAAAACAGTTGCCAAAAGATTTTACTTATGCACAACGAATATTTATTGCAAAGTTTAAGCGAAATTTATTAGAACAAGATGAAAAAGAAATTAAAAAGTAGGTTTAGAAAATGTTTAAAAAAATAATTATTGAGTTAATTGAATTAATTTATCCAATTACCGATTTACCACCCCAAGTTGTATTTTTGTTTTCAATTTTAATAATTGTAATGCTCTTCTCGGGAATTATTTTTCTACTCTTTTGACCTTTTAAGCGGTAATTATTATGTTTTTAGTTGCTTGAAAAGATTTAGATTGAGAAATGACAAAATTATATTTTTGAGATTTATTTATTCAAATTAAAGTTATTCCGGCGTGAGTTTCTGGCAAGGAAATTGATTTAACCCAAGAACTACTTTGACTTTTAATAGCAAATATTGCGTTTTGAATGGTATTAGTATTTATTGTCTTATTTATGGTTATTTTATTTTATAAGGTTAAATCATATTTTGTTTAGAAAGGGGGTGATTATATGTTTAGAATTTTTCTTGATGGAGCAATAACACCGGTAGCAATTACTGGTGAACAAGCGGTTACTAACTTATGAAAAGCATTAATTAAAGCATTTGGTAATATTTGAACTGATATTATTGGTGGTAATATGCCAAATGTTGTTAATTTCTTTGCTACATATTGAGTTTTCTTGCTTGGGGTAATTATTGGTTTATTTTTAATTGCTTTCAAAATATTTGAAAAATTAATGCCGGGCAGATAGTAATAAAAATAAAGAAAGTGTGATTTAAGTTATGCTATTGTTTAAGAAAATAAATTTAAGATTATATGATTTTGTCGATTTAAATCGCACTTTATTTATTATTGCGTGATTTTATGGTGCGATTTTGCATTATTATAATCCCCTAAGTTGACGAATGTTATTTGATATTATTTATTTATTAGACTTTTTGCGATACCTTTTTTATTAAAATATTCTTATAAAATATAATTTATGAGGATATCAAAATATGAACAATAATAAATTTAATACTCTTAATGATAAAGAATGGTTAAGATTAACAGGAATAAAAAAATCCACTTTTAATAAAATGTTAGATATTTTACAAGTAGCTGAAATAGAAAAATTTAAAAAAAGTGGTAAAACTAATAAATTATCACTAGAAAATAGATTATTGATGACTTTATCATATTGACGAGAATATCAGACTTATTTTCATCTTGGTAAAAATTTCGGAATTAGTGAAGCTAATTGTTATCGGAATATCAAGTGAATTGAAGATATTTTAATTAAAAACTCTGATTTTCAACAACTTGCTGGTAAAAAAGCACTAATAAATGATTATTTTAATGATAAAACTATTATTATTGATGCTACCGAAACTCCAATCCAACGCCCAAAAAAAGACAAAAACAATCTTATTCTGGTAAAAAGAAAAAACGCACCATTAAAACACAAGTAATTATCGAACAAGAAACCAGAAAAATTATTGCAACAAGTTTTTCACTTGGGAAAAAACATGATTATGCTTTATTAGACTTCTTGCGATACCTTTTTTATTAAAATATTCTTATAAAATATAATTTATGAGGATATCAAAATATGAACAATAATAAATTTAATACTCTTAATGATAAAGAATGGTTAAGATTAACAGGAATAAAAAAATCCACTTTTAATAAAATGTTAGATATTTTACAAGTAGCTGAAATAGAAAAATTTAAAAAAGGTGGTAAAACTAATAAATTATCACTAGAAAATAGATTATTGATGACTTTATCATATTGACGAGAATATCAGACTTATTTTCATCTTGGTAAAAATTTCGGAATTAGTGAAGCTAATTGTTATCGGAATATCAAGTGAATTGAAGATATTTTAATTAAAAACTCTGATTTTCAACAACTTGCTGGTAAAAAAGCACTAATAAATGATTATTTTAATGATAAAACTATTATTATTGATGCTACCGAAACTCCAATCCAACGCCCAAAAAAAGACAAAAACAATCTTATTCTGGTAAAAAGAAAAAACACACCATTAAAACACAAGTAATTATCGAACAAGAAACCAGAAAAATTATTGCAACAAGTTTTTCACTTGGGAAAAAACATGATTATGCTTTATTTAAAGAATCAAAAATCCCAATTTTAAAAAATACCAAATTAATAGTTGATAGTGGTTATCAAGGAATACAAAAAATTCACAATAATGTTCTAATACCTACAAAGAAAAAAAAGAAAAACCATTTAAATAAAGCACAAAAATAACATAATAGACTAGTTTCAAAAATGAAAATTATTATTGAAAATATTTTTGCTATTCTTAAAAAATTTAAAATTATGACAGAAAAATATCGTAATCGTAGAAAAAGATTTGGTTTAAGATTTAATTTAATTGCCTCAATTTATAATTTGCAATTATTAATTTAACATAAAAGATTTATTTAAAATTAAAGAATTTAAATAATAAATTCATTTTTTTTGTGGCAAAATATTAATTTTTTAGATAAAAGACATAATTAATTAAAATTATATTTTTCTATTACTGTCTTTTTACAAATATTTGTAATTTTTTTAATAGGTTATGCAAGAAGTCTAATCAAGTAATAGTCGGCTTCGCCGACTAACCCGCTAGCGGGCTGGGCATACGCCTTTCGCACCGCTTCGCAGACCGAAGTGATTATCAATTAACTGGACAAGTTTTTTTGATTTTTTGATAATTCAATTTTTTGCAAGTTAACTTTTTTGTGGGTTTTTTCAAAAGTTAATTCGCAACTAAAAAATGATTTAACGTTTTCTTTTAACAGTTTATAAATTTCTTGTTGTTCTAGATTGTTATCATCAATTCATAAAGCCTTTTGTTCTCCGGTAGGCTCAAATAAGTCATTTTCATAACGCAAAAATTCGGCAGAATAACCTGACATCATAGAACCATCTTTATTTTTAAATATTTTTCTTTTTATACTAACTAATTTAACTTTAAACATTATTATCTAAATTCCTTTTACTTTTATTTTTTAAAATTTTTTTAATATGATTAATAAATTTTTTCTCACAAGCAACATGCAAATATCGTTTATCACTAAATAGATGTAAACACCAGCGACATATTTTATAATTTATCTTTCCTTTCAAAATTTAAAAACCCTTTTCATCGCAAGAATTACAGATTCCAACTGTATTTTTATTACCAATGACATAGCTTTCGCTGTCGCATTCAATACAAAATATTACTGCCAAAAGAAAACACCCCCTAAAAGTTTGTAGAAAACAAAATCTTGTCATATGTATATGGTTTCTACATAATTTTTCTTTTTCTCTATTGCCTAGTAAACAATTGCTTTACCAGTACTACCGCTACCCATAAATGGATCTAAAATAATTGCATTATTTGATGCAAACATTCTTACTAAATATTGCATTAGGTTTGTTGGTTTTACGGTTGGATGATCATTTTTAACCTTAGGTATATTTTTACGAAAAATCGGAATATCTTTCAATTTTATTGCAAACGCTTCTAATCCTTCATCTCTATCCTTTTTAGTAATTTTAGGACAATAAAATATCCGATTAGGTCAGTAATTATCTGTCTTATTAATTTGTTTAATGCTACTTTGTAAATATTTAATCGCATTTTTAGAATCAACCAAAGCTTTTAATACTTCATTGGACTCATCAATAATGACATTACTAGGAAAACGATTAATACTATCAAAACCTTTAATTCTTGTTTTTCAATATTCATTGCTCCGCCATTTCAATTTAGGATATTGAAAACATAACCCCCTTGTAATGGTTTTTGGGCAACGATGATTGGTTCAAACGCTGGTTTAAATCGGATTGTTTTTCAACCTTGTCACTGGTTTTGTAATAATGTTTTCTTCTGGATATCTAAATGTTTATTTTTAACTATAAGTCCAGAAATGTCTTGTGATTTAGGAAAACCATTACTATACATTCATAACACCGTATCTCGTAACACAAAACCAGCATCTTCTATTGCTACTGCCCCCCGATGAAACATTCTGGAATGTCCAAACATTAACATTACCCCACCCGGTTTAAGAACTTTTAAGAACTTTTTATGAGTTTCACTTTGTAATAAAAGACCGGTGTTATCTCATTTTTCGACACTGTAATTTATCTCGTAGGGCGGATCGGTAATGATAATATCAACACTATTTTCTTTCATCTTTTCTATTTCTTTTAAACAATCATTATTCTTTATTTCGTATGTGAAACTCATATATTTTTTCCCTTCTAAAATGTCAATAAAAAATGAACTTTAAAATAGTTAAAGTTAATTAACTAAATTTAAAGTTCATTATGGTTCATTATTATTTTGTAATGATCTTTCCACAAAAAACTGCCTCCTAGTTCATTTGTGAAAAGAAAAGTCTAATATTTATCTATACCCCAGAGAATTTTACACTACCAAATAAAATTAATAGCCACTAAATCCTTTAAATATAAAAAATGTTAATAAATAATTTTACAAAAATGTTGATAGAAATTATTTTTTAAATTCTATCAACATTGCTTCTTCATTTGTAAAAAGAATTAAAAATTTATTCCCTTTTATTATTTTAAAATTCCTTCAATTTCTTTAATTTTATTAATTGCTTCTTGAAAATTTTTAACCTTAAAAATTTTCTTTTTACTAATATCATTGTATTGTAAACTACCTGATATCATCTCATTAATACCATATCCAGAAATTTCCGCAACATCAATATTTGATTGATACAACCTAAAATCACTATAAACACATATTAAATATTTTTCTTCCTGCAAACATTGTTCAAAGGCAAACCCATATTCCATATATGTCCCACTATCACGACCATCAATATCAAATATTACATATTTTGACCTTTTAATCTCTTCATAATCTTTTTTAAATATCTCGTTATTTTTTGGCGTAGCATTTTCACTATTAAAACTAAACTCAATGGGATTTAAAATTTCAAAATTATCACCTAATTGCTTTCTTAAATTTATTCCTTCCGCTTTTCTCTGATTTTGTTCTGCTTCACTAAATAATGGTCCCGCATTATAAACAAATATTTTTTTCATTCTTATTGTCCCTTTCCAAATACTTATCTTTTAATATCACTACGAAAGTGGTATCACTTTCGTAGTGATATTATATTTAAAATATTGCTAGCAAAGTTGCCAATTTATGAACAAAAATCCAAAATTATTATTTAATTTCTAATCCCAAGAAGTAAACTTTTGTAAATATTCTCTAATCGCTTGTTTCATATAAGAGATCTTATGCTGTTCAAAATATTTCTTCTTAAAAGCAACTATCTCAGCCCCCATACATCGCATTACCACCAATTAAACCATAAGTACTATATCAACAAGTTAATTCTTCTTGAATATTATCAAGGTATTTTTTATTTTTTAATAACTTATCTGGTTGTTGCCCACAATTAGCATAATATTTTGTAATTTCAGTATTTTTTCTAGTAAAACGAACGGCTGGTGCTACTTGCCCAAAAAGTTGTTGGACATCATTATCTTCTAAATAATAGTTACGATAAATATTATCCTTAGCATTAGTAAAATTAGAATTAAAATCATCACCTAATACCATAATAATGCAAATATTAACAGCAATTCCTTCTTTAATATGCAATTTATTACTATTTAAGTAATGATAACGATCTTCTTTTTCTTTAACAATATTTTGTTCACTATCTTTAACACCTGACATTCATCAATGAAAATCTTGTAATAATTCTTTTGGATAATTTTCTTTAATTAAATTATTTCTTGTTGCTTCTTTATGAGTATCTTGCAAACGATTAGAAACAAACATTACTAATCCCCCACTTTTATAAACATATTGAACAAAATCTAAAACCCCTGGGAAAATTGTTGCTTGTTGCGAATTAACCCACTTATCTCATTCAAGAGGATGAAATGGTTTTTTATTTAACAGATTATATGCTGATGATGGCGTATTATCAATAAATGTTTCATCTAAATCAAGAGCTACAAAAGGAATAAACTCATTTTCTTTGGTTTGATTAATTGTTAGTTTATTAGACTTCTTGCATAACCTATTAAAAAAATTACAAATATTTGTAAAAAGACAGTAATAGAAAAATATAATTTTAATTAATTATGTTTTTTATCTAAAAAATTAATATTTTGCCACAACAAAAAATGAATTTATTATTTAAATTCTTTAATTTTAAATAAATCTTTTATGTTAAATTAATAATTGCAAATTATAAATTGAGGCAATTAAATTAAATCTTAAACCAAATCTTTTTCTACGATTACGATATTTTTCTGTCATAATTTTAAATTTTTTAAGAATAGCAAAAATATTTTCAATAATAATTCTCATTTTTGAAACTAGTCTATTATGTTGTTTTTGTGCTTTATTTAAATGGTTTTTCTTTGTTTTCTTTGTAGGTATTAGAACATTATTGTGAATTTTTTGTATTCCTTGATAATCACTATCAACTATTAATTTGGTATTTTTTAAAATTGGGATTTTTGATTCTTTAAATAAAGCATAATCATGTTTTTTCCCAAGTGAAAAACTTGTTGCAATAATTTTTCTGGTTTCTTGTTCGATAATTACTTGTGTTTTAATGGTGTGTTTTTTCTTTTTACCAGAATAAGATTGTTTTTGTCTTTTTTTGGGCGTTGGATTGGAGTTTCGGTAGCATCAATAATAATAGTTTTATCATTAAAATAATCATTTATTAGTGCTTTTTTACCAGCAAGTTGTTGAAAATCAGAATTTTTAATTAAAATATCTTCAATTCACTTGATATTCCGATAACAATTAGCTTCACTAATTCCGAAATTTTTACCAAGATGAAAATAAGTCTGATATTCTCGTCAATATGATAAAGTCATCAATAATCTATTTTCTAGTGATAATTTATTAGTTTTACCACCTTTTTTAAATTTTTCTATTTCAGCTACTTGTAAAATATCTAACATTTTATTAAAAGTGGATTTTTTTATTCCTGTTAATCTTAACCATTCTTTATCATTAAGAGTATTAAATTTATTATTGTTCATATTTTGATATCCTCATAAATTATATTTTATAAGAATATTTTAATAAAAAAGGTATCTCAAGAAGTCTATTATTTTCTCATTTTACAAGATTATTATTCAGTTTACCCTTAGTTAATGCCTTATCCACTTGCTTTTGCTTTGCGATAACTTGACTATATAAGTCTTTTTTTAAGCGATATTGTGTTAATAATTGCGCTTTTCTTTCACCAGAAATTGCTCATAATACCGACTGTAATGCTCCATATTCATTAAAAGCAGTAGTCAAATTGTCTTTACTAGTATGATTACAAGATACTAAAAAGTTAGCACTTATTGTTAATGGGGTAATTGTTAACAACATATTTTTTAATACTTTTTTCATATTTAATACTCCTATATCTAATTTATAAATTTAATCATTGCATTTTATTTTCAATAAATAATATCCTCCTTCTATTTTATTAAAAATAAAAATGCTTATATAAAAATATAAGAATTTTAGCATCAAATTAGTAATAAATTTTTCGATTTAGCGAATAAAATTTCTAAATTAATTATCTTTTAAATAAGCAATTAACTCCTTTGTTGTTGTTTTATTTTTAATAATAGCATTTAATTCAGCAAATGAAACTGCTTTCATTTTTGTTAATGTTTCAAACTGTTGATATAACTTTTTAATAGTTAACTCACCTAATCCTTTAACTTTTTTTAACGAATTAACAAATAAAGAATTAGTTCGTTGCTGGCGATGAAATGAAATTGTATAATTATGTACCTCTTCTTGAACTTTAGTTAATCAATGAAATAAAGCACTCTTTTTAGCAATATCTAACGGATAACCTTTATTATCTAATAAATAATCAGTTTTGTGATGACTATTCTTAACAAGACCGACAACTGGTAAACTAATATTTAAATTTTCTAATTGCAACTGCACACTATCAATTTGTAATTTACCACCATCAACAATAATTAATTCCGGCATTGGTTCTTTATTCATTATTTTTTTTCAATAACGACGATAAACTAAACTTTGTAAATAATGATAATCCCCTTGTTGTTCAATTTGAATTTTATAGCGACGAAACAGTTTTTTAATTGCTTGACCATTTTGATAAACAATAACCCCACCAATAACATTATCATGTCCTAAATTAGCAATATCCATAATTTCAATATATTGTGGTGTCGCGATTTTTAAAAGTTTTCCTAATTGTTCAACAATCTCATAATAACGATATTTAATTTGATAGGAATCAACAAGTTGTTGCTTTAATAATTCTTGAGCATTCTTAGTAGCTAAAGAAATAATTTCTTGCATTTTTTTAGTAAGCTTATTAATAATTTTAATATTTAATGCTTCTGCCAAATCATCTAAAACAATATTTGCAATATATAATTCTTGGGGAACAGTATTGTTAGTATATAACTGTTGTAAATAATTTCTCATTGCATCAGTTAAATCATCATTAAATAAAGTAAAAATTTGTTCATCTTTAGAAAGCAATTGTCCATTACGATAAAATAATGCTGTTATTGCCAATTTATGATATTTAATAGCATAACCAATAAAATCGCGATTACGAAAATCACAAAATTGAACCAACTGATGAGAAATAAATAATTGCAACTTATCTAAAACATTTTTTAATCTTTGTGCTTCTTCATATTGTAAATTAATCGCTGCTTGTTGCATTCGCTCAGTAATCTTATTTTTAATATCTTGATTTTTTCCTTGAAAAAAATCATTAATTTTCTTTTTCATCAAGGCATAATATTCCTCAGGAACGTTTTTAAAACAAGCACCTGAACATAATTGCAGATGATAATATAAGCACGGCGTTCCTAAACTTCCTTTACATCTTCGCAAAGGAAATAATTGTTGCAATATCTTTAAAACTTCTCTAGCCCCTGTACCATCAGGAAAAGGACCATAATACTTAGCATTATCTTTTTGAACTTTACGAACAAAACGATATTCAGGATTATTTTCATCAGTAATTTTAATATAAGGATAGGTTTTATCATCATTTAGTAAAATATTATATCGGGGACGCTTATCTTTAATTAAATTATGTTCTAACAATAATGCTTCTTTTTCATTAATTGTTAAAATATAATCCACATCAGCAATTTCACGAACTAATTTAGTAGTTTTAAAATTATGTACTTTATTAAAATAATTATTTACCCGCTGTTGAATATTTTTTGCTTTACCAACATAAATTAATTGTCGCGCTTCATTATAAAACTGATAACATCCCGAACTTTGTGGTAAATTTTTAATTTTTTCTTGTAAAACAAGGGGTTTAACTCACACCATTATCAAAATTCCTACTCTTTATTCATAATCAAAACTTCACGAGGCTTTGACCCATTTTGTGGTCCAACAATACCATTAGCTTCTAAACTATCAATTAATCTTGCCGCCCGATTATAACCAACACCAAATCTTCGTTGAATTAATGAAGCTGATGCCTTTTTATTGGCAATAATAAAATCACAAATCTCATCATACAATTCATCATCTTCACCTGTAATAATATGACTAGTATTCATCCTTTGTGTTAATTCATCTAATTGTTCATTAAACTGCGGTTTTTGTTGCTGAGAAATAAATTTAATTAACGCATTAATGTCTTCATCATTAATATATACCCCTTGAGCTCTAGTTGGTGTTATTTGACCATAAGGAGCAAATAACATATCACCACTACCAATTAACTTTTCAGCTCCCATACTATCTAAAATCGTTCTAGAATCAATTGAAGAACTAACAGCAAAAGCAATTCTTGATGGAATATTATTTTTTATAACACCAGTAATAATATCTGTTGACGGTCTTTGGGTTGCAATAATTAAATGAATTCCTGAAGCTCGTGCCATTTGCGTTATTCGCATAATACTTTCTTCAACTTCTTTTCCGGCGACAACCATTAAATCAGCAAGCTCATCAATAATTATTACAATATATGGTAACATTTCTTCAGTTGCCACCTTTTGATTATAACTAGCAATATTTCGCACGCCAATATTAGAAAAAATAATATATCTTCGTTCCATTTCACTAATAATTTTTTTTAAAGCACGATTGGCTTTTCTTAAATCAGTAATTACAGGTACTAATAAATGTGGCAAATTATTATATACCGATAATTCAACGCGTTTTGGATCAATTAATAAAAATTTTACTTCATGCGGTTTAACCCGAAGAATTAAAGAAGCAATAATACTATTAATACAAATTGATTTTCCAGTACCAGTAGCACCCGCAATTAGTAAATGTGACATCCTATCTAATTCCGCAAATAAAATTTTTCCCATTACATTTTTACCAATGGCCATTAATAATTTACTATCTTTCTTATTAAGGGGAACATTTTCCATCACTTCACGAATCGTAACTAATGCTGGTGAAATATTTGGAATTTCAATTCCCACTGCTGACTTGCCATGAATTGGTGCTTCTAAACGAATATCTTTTGACGCTAAAGCTAACTTAATATCATTTTCTAACGAAGTAATCTTACTTACCTTAACGCCCATTCCTAGTTCAATTTCAAACTTAGTTACTGCCGGTCCAATATTAATATTAGTAACTCGCGCTTCAATATTAAAATGTTTAAAAAGACGATGAATTTTTTCAACATTATTTTTTGCGGTTTTAATATTTAAATCACGATTAACACTAATTATTGGTTTTGTTAAAAGACTAACTGGTGGCAATTGATAATTAGGATTAATTATTGAAGGAAAATAATTACTTGGTATTATTGAAGAAGAAACTTTATTATCCAAAGGATTAATCTCTTCAATAAATTCTGGAGACAAATTTTCACTAATAACAACTGCTTGTTTTGTTTGATTATCGGATTGATCAATAACTGAAAATGCCTCATCTAATGCTGATGAGCTAGTTGGATAAGATTTTATCCTTTCTTTTTGAATTGGCGGTTGTTCTTTATTAAAAGGTGTTAAATAACTATTAGCAGCAAAATCTTTGCGCACCACATCTAATTCCATTAATGATGTTTGATCATAACCAAAATCATCACGAGAAAATGCTTGTTGATGATACTCTTGTTCTTTAATTACCTTCTCATTAAGATTAATTTTTGGTGTTAACTTTGAATCTCAATTATCAATATGGTGATAATTTTTATTACTATAAATATCATCAAATAATAAATCTTCATTCATTAATGAATGATGTAAATTAACGGATGGTAATTTAATCGTAATATCAGAATTTTTTGTTGTATGTAAAACTTGCCGATCATTACCATTAATATTTTTAACATTAACAGTTTCAAAATATTGCTGATATTTCTTCTCAGCATTTTTCTTATTTTTAACATTCTTCTTCGCCATAAAACTAACAACATGTAAACTATTATGTTCCTTATTAACTTTTCATTGATAAAAATATCAAGGATTTCCTGTTAAAATTCATGAAATAATCGTTGTTAAAAAAACTAAACTACATATTAAAGAAACAATTGTTGTTAAATAACCAAATACTGCTGAAAACAACATTCCAATAAATCCGCCACCAGCAAAAGGAATAAAATATGAACCATTAATATGAAAAAATTTCTTAATATCTAATCGTTGCATAAAAAGAGAATTTTGTAGTCAATTATCCGTATAAGCACTAATAACTTGCGAAAACCAATTTTGTTCAATGTTAATAGAAAAACGATGATAACTAATCAATAATACAATATCATTCACAAATCAACAAATAGCTAAAACAAGTAATATTATCATTACTTGAACTCGTTTCTTAATTTTAATTTGAATACCACCAAAAATTGCAAAACTCACTACTAAAATAACAAAATAGATAATATATTTAAATCATCCAAAAAGAAAATTGAAAAAAACATCATCTAAAAATTGACCAATAACCGTTAAACGAGCAAACGCCAAAATACTAGCAAAAATAATGAACAAAGCTCATATTTTCCCACCAATTTTATCACTACGCCGAATTTTCTTCTTTAACTGAATAATTTTGGATTTCGCTTGTTGTTCTTGTTCATATTTTGTAGTATTGCGAGGATTATTTTCAAACTCGACAAAATTACTACTTATTTTATCGCTATTCATCCTTTTGTCTCCTCATATTTTTTAAGTAATAGTTAATTTATCTCATTAATTATTGCTAAAACCATCGGATTTTTACCCGTTTCTTGACGACATAACTCTTGCAACTCACTACGGATTTGATTTTTAACTGTTGTACAATCAAACTCTGATTTTTTTTGATGTTCTTCAACAATTGTACGAACTTTCGCTTGCATTTTATTAGTTAATTCCTCATCATCTTGAATAAAAACAACCCCACGCATTTGCACATCAACTAAAGAAACAATCTCTTTACTACGACGATTTAATGTAATTCCACTAATTAAAACTCCATCACGAGCCAATTGCTTTCTTTCATTTAAAACAACAGCACCAATATCGCCAACCCCAAGACCATCAACATAAATATTATTACATTTTAAAGAAACTGGTGATGGCCCTAATTTACCATTAATAAACTCTAAAATTTGACCACTATCCTTAATTAAAATATTATTAATTAGAATTCCTGCTTCTTGAGCACTATTTTGCGCAATAACAAAATTTTTATGTAATCCTTTAACTGGCATAAAAAATTTTGGTTTCATAATTCCAATCATCATCTTAATATCTTCATATGAAGCATTCATATCTCACACTTTTTTATCGGATAACGCCATAAAACGAGCATCAGTTCTTGCTAATTCATCCAATATTCTAGCATGTTTTAATTCATAACCAGGAATCGGTGGCGTTGCTAAAATCACAGTATCTGACTTTTCTATTTCTAAATGCTCATCATCGCCACTAATAATTTTATATAATCTTGTATAAAGGCGCTCACCACTACCTGTAACAAAAATTACTGAATTGTTATTAATAGCATCACTAGTTAAATTTCTAAATTTAATTTTATTAAATTGCAAATAAGTTCCTGACTTAAATTCTTCTAAAATTGATTTTAATGTGCCCCCCATAACGATGACCTCACGATTAGTTTCACTAACCAACTCCAAAATTTCACTTATTTTATATAAATCCTGTTCATGACAAGCAATAATAATTTTAGACTTTGCTGCCTTAAAAGTTGATTCCACTAACTTCTTACATTTATGATTAGGTGCCGTATAATCATTACGACTAGCATAACCAGAATCACTAATCAATAATAAAATTTTATTATTAGCAATTTTTGCTAAGTGTGCCATATCCGTAGCAAAATTACTGCGTTCTTCACTATCAAAAATATAATCACCCGTATAAACAATAGTTCCATCAACAGTCTTTAAAGCAAAACCAAAACTTCCCGGAATACAAGTTGTCGTATTAAAAACTTCAATTTCATTATCACTAAAAGATAACATATCCTTTTCTTTAATTTCAATTAATTCATTTTCACTATGTCATACTTTAAACTTGTGCAGTTTTTGTTTAATTAAAAAGATTGTTAATTTACTAGCATAAATAGGAATTTTAATATCCTTTAAAAGATATGTTATTGCTCCAAAACATTCGTCTGATGGTTTAGAAATAAATAATCCTTTAATCCGATTAACATTTTCTTTTAAATAAGAAAAATCGGGAATAACAGTGTCAATTCCTAATGCTTCTCGTTCAGGGATTTTACTACCAGCATCAAAAATAAATATATCGCGGTTAACTTCCACCAAATACATATTTTTTCCGCGTTCATCAAGTCCGCCTAATGCAAAAACTTTTATTGTTGCCATAACTATTTTTTTCTCCTCTAATTTAATATAATTTTATTTTAAAATATTGCTTTTATTATTATAACACATTGATTATCCAGCTAAGCAGAGAATAATTTCTTATCTTATTTGTTTCCTCAATAATTAAAATTCATTCTGATTTTTATCTTTTAATTATACTATAACTATTCGCAAATGTAAAAATTTGATAAATGCTGTTTATTATTAATTAACTTAATCACAATTGACTTAATCTTATTAGTAAAATATAATTGTTCTTATATATTTAAGAAACCGAGGTACTAAAATAATGAAACTTACTAATATCAACCAAAAATGAAAATTATCACAATACTTTGACAGTAAGTTTATGAAACAAGCACTTATCATTATGATTCCTCTAATCGCTCAATCATTACTAATTGCATTAATGAATGTTATTGATGTCTTTATGATTGGTTCTTTTTTAAGTCAAGAAGTTCTTAATGGCGTTGGTGCTGCTAACACCATTCTGTTACTGGCAATGTTCGGTTTTTTTGCTACGAATATGGCGGGAAGCATTTATGCTTCTCAATATATTGGCAATAATAATCTTAAAAAAATGCAAGAAGTAAATAACATTAGAATTATGATTAATGTCACAATGTCAATAATATTTACCATCTTTATCTTCACATTAAGAAATGATTTAATTAAAGTAATTATTGCTTCTGAAAGCAGTAAAACAATGTTAAATTTTAATTCCCAAATCGCAATTGATAATGGCAGTTTATATTTAGCAATTGTTATTTGAATTTATCCGCTTCTAAGCGTTATAACAACCTTATACCAAAATATGAACGAATGTAATAAAACATATTTACCGTTTCTTTTTACAATTTTTCCGGTATTGACTAATGGCATTCTTAACTTCATCTCTTTATTTTATTTAAAAATGGGAGTTATGGGAGTTGCTATTCCTACTGTAATAGCAAGAATTTTAGAAATAACTATTGTTATTACATTTCTTTTAATTACTAAACCCGTGTTTCGCCCAATGAAAAAATTTTGATATATTACTAAAGATTTATTATTAAAAATTCTTAAATCACTTTTGCCAATATTTTTAGCTAACATTCTTTTTGTATTATCATTAACAGCACAAACAGTTATTTATTCCTATTATGGTGGAGCCGATATCCTATCAGCAACCGTTGTTGTAATGAACATTATGAATATTTTTTATGCCGTATTTAATAGTTATAGTGCCATTGTACCAATCTTTATTGGTAAACAATTAGGTGTTGGTAAACTATCACAAGCAGTTGCCAATCTTAAAAAAATTATTGGTTTGCTATTTCTAATTGCGATTACTTTCACAATAATAATTTTCGGTCTTTCATTTTTTATTTTTGATATTCTATTTACTAATAAAATTAGTAATGAAGCCATCAACACGGCAAGATTTTATTTAGGATTACAATCCCTAGCTTATTTCTTCTTATCTTTTTCAATTATCTTTTTTAGTGTTTTACGCGCTGGCGGATTTGTAAAGTTAGCTACTGCCTTAGATATTCTTTGTACTTGAATTATTATTGTTATGACACCATTAATTGTTAGTATTATTGTAACTAAATATTTTCCTAACTTTGATTACAAATATATTTTTATTATTTCTACTATTGGTGAAATTATTCAATTTGCTCTTGTTACCATCTGTGTTATTAAAGTAAAATGAGCACAAAAATTAATTTAAAAAATAAAATGAACTCCTATTTTAAACTAATAAGAGTTCATTTTATTTTTCTATTCAATTTTAATTTCATTAATTAATTCTAAATTAACACGATTTTTTTCATCAATACTAATTACTTTTACTGTTACTTCTTGTTTTAATTTTAATAACGGCGTATTTTTGGATATTTTTGAATTATGTAATAATCCATCAATATTCTCTTTTAAATTAATGAAATAACCAAACTTTTCAATCCGAACAACAGTTCCCATAATAATTTCTCCAATTATAACTGGTTCAATAATATCTTTAATTAATTTTTCTGCCATTAATATTGATGCTTCATCTTTGTGATAAATAGTCACTTTCCCTTGCTCATTAATATCAATTTTAACATTGCCAGAAGTCTCAACAATATTAGTAATTACTTTACCACCAGCACCAATAACATCACGAATGCGATTAATCGGAATTTGTAATTGCTTAATTTTAGGGGCATTTTTATTTACTTTATTACGCGAAATATTAATTGTTTGCTTCATATTATCTAAAATATGCTTCTTCCCAATTTTAGCTTGTAATAATGCTTCTTTAAAAATTTCCATTGTAATGCCATCAATTTTAATGTCCATTTGTAAAGCACAAATTCCTTGGTTTGTTCCCGAAACTTTAAAATCCATATCGCCAAAGTGATCTTCACTACCTTGAATATCACTTAAAATAACATAATCATTACCTTCTTTAATTAATCCCATTGCAATCCCAGCAACACTAGATTTCAATGGTACTCCACTAGCCATCAAAGCTAATGAAGAAGCACAAATTGCTGCTTGGGAGGTTGAACCATTAGATGCCAATACTTCCGTCACAACTCTAATCGTATAAGGAAAATCATCAATACTAGGCAATACTTGTAACAATGCTTTTTCTGCTAATGCTCCATGACCAATTTCTCTTCTATTGGGCGGTCCAAATCTTCCAGTTTCACCAACTGAAAATGATGGAAAATTATAATGAAGCATAAAGCGTTTACTTTCCTCTTCTGTTAAACCATCAATAATTTGATGTTCGCCTAGAGCTCCCAAAGTTACAATTGATAATACTTGCGTTTCACCACGAGTAAATAAAGCACTACCGTGAACAATTGGGAGAACATCAATTATTGATGTTAACGGTCGAATTTCATTGTTCACACGACCATCTAAACGAATTTTCTTATTAATAATAAAATCACGAACAAGTTTCTTTAATAAAGTTTGATAAATAGCTCTAATCTGCTTAATAACCATTTTTTTTTCTAATTCATTAACATATTGTTGATTATCATAAACAGCAAATAAAGCATTATAAACATCTTTTAAAGCTTTTTTTTGTTCTTGCTTCGTTTTAATATTTAAAGCACTAATAATTTGTGGTTCATACTGACTAGTAATACTTGCTACTAAATTATTATCAAATTCTAATTCAATAACAGGCAGTTTTTCTTGACCAATAATATTAATAATTTCTTCTTGAAAGGCAACTAACTTTTTAATTTCTATATGTGCCATCGCAATTGCTGCTAACATTTCTTCTTCACTAATTTCTTGACCACTAGCTTCAACCATATTAATTGATGCTTTTGTTCCCGCAACAATTAATTCTAACGATGATTGTTCTAATTGTTGACTTGTAGGATTACAAATTAATTCCCCATTTATTTTTCCAATAATAACTCCTGCTACGGGACCATTAAAAGGAATTTTTGAAATGCATAATGCTAATGAAGAACCTAATAATGCTGCCATTCTGACATCAGCACTAGAATCAACCGCTCATACATTATTAATTACTTGAATTTCGTGATTAAAATTATTAGGAAATAAAGGTCTCAAAGGGCGATCAATTAACCTTGATGCTAATGTTGCATATTCACTAGGTTTGCCTTCACGCTTAAAAAAGCCTCCAGGAATTTTTCCAACAGAATATAATTTCTCTTGAAATACAACTGTTAAAGGAAAAAAATCTAATGTTGATGGCTCTTCATTAAAACTAACAATACTTAATACTGTACTTTCCTCATATCGTACTAAAATTGAACTTGTTGCTAGTGATGCTAAACTACCATACTCAATAACAATTTTCTTCCCATTAAAATTATTCGTAAATCTTTGTTCTTTATTCATTTGCTGTTACCTTTCTCATCTTCCCACATCTTATTCTATCATATTAGACTTCTTGCATAACCTATTAAAAAAATTACAAATATTTGTAAAAAGACAGTAATAGAAAAATATAATTTTAATTAATTATGTCTTTTATCTAAAAAATTAATATTTTGCCACAACAAAAAATGAATTTATTATTTAAATTCTTTAATTTTAAATAAATCTTTTATGTTAAATTAATAATTGCAAATTATAAATTGAGGCAATTAAATTAAATCTTAAACCAAATCTTTTTCTACGATTACGATATTTTTCTGTCATAATTTTAAATTTTTTAAAAATAGCAAAAATATTTTCAATAATAATTCTCATTTTTGAAACTAGTCTATTATGTTGTTTTTGTGCTTTATTTAAATGGTTTTTCTTTGTTTTCTTTGTAGGTATTAGAACATTATTGTGAATTTTTTGTATTCCTTGATAACCACTATCAACTATTAATTTGGTATTTTTTAAAATTGGGATTTTTGATTCTTTAAATAAAGCATAATCATGTTTTTTCCCAAGTGAAAAACTTGTTGCAATAATTTTTCTGGTTTCTTGTTCGATAATTACTTGTGTTTTAATGGTGTGTTTTTTCTTTTTACCAGAATAAGATTGTTTTTGTCTTTTTTTGGGCGTTGGATTGGAGTTTCGGTAGCATCAATAATAATAGTTTTATCATTAAAATAATCATTTATTAGTGCTTTTTTACCAGCAAGTTGTTGAAAATCAGAGTTTTTAATTAAAATATCTTCAATTCACTTGATATTGCGATAACAATTAGCTTCACTAATTCCGAAATTTTTACCAAGATGAAAATAAGTCTGATATTCTCGTCAATATGATAAAGTCATCAATAATCTATTTTCTAGTGATAATTTATTAGTTTTACCACCTTTTTTAAATTTTTCTATTTCAGCTACTTGTAAAATATCTAACATTTTATTAAAAGTGGATTTTTTTATTCCTGTTAATCTTAACCATTCTTTATCATTAAGAGTATTAAATTTATTATTGTTCATATTTTGATATCCTCATAAATTATATTTTATAAGAATATTTTAATAAAAAAGGTATCGCAAGAAGTCTATTGTTTTAGCAACAAAAAATATGATCGCTATTTTAAACGACCATTAATAATCTCTGATAATGCCTTCGCATACTTACCAAAAATAATACTAATAGCATTACTTTGTTTAATTATTCCTTGCTGTTTTAACTTCCGAATCTTTTCAATATTAACTTGTTTAATATCTTTAATAATAATTTTAATCTTTGTATTTGTTGCTTGTGCCTCAATAATATTACTAATTGTTCCCAAATAATCAATAAAAACATCTACTTTAAAAGGAATTAATTTTTGTCATTGTTTTTCTGTTGAATTTTTATTTTTTAAAAATATCATACTTATTAAGCAAGCAATTATAAAAACTAATAATATTAACCCTAAATCTAACAACAGTATCTGTCATAATTCCATCGCTTCTCTTCCTTTTGTTTAATTATGAATAAATATTTTTTGAATTTGATTAATCATTATTAAATCATTAACATCAGTTACTAAAATTTTAATTTTATTAGCAATTAAATTAATAATTAAATTATCACTATTAAAGTCATGTTTTTGACTATCAATTACTAAAAAAGAATCTTTCATATTACCTTTAATAGTAACGGTGTGGGTATTATCTAAAATTAATGGTGCCTTTAAAGAATTATGTTTATTATGAAAAACCGGAGCAATTTCTAAGAATTCCATTAAATTTTTTTCACTTAAAATAACTGCACCATTAATACTTTTAGTATAACCCGTTGAACCAGTTTTAGTAGTTAAAACAAATCCTGAACTTTGACAATTTTGTAATAATTGATTATTAATATAAACTGTAAAAAATATTGTTTTTGCAATACTCATTAACTTAATCTCATTAAGACTATAAAAAATTTTATTATTAATAGTTATTTTTAAAGCATCAAGAGATTTTGTTTTCAAAATATTATTTTTTAAATTAGTAATTAACTTATCAATTTCATTAACTTGATAAAGAGCATTAAAACCAATATTTCCCCTATTAATAGTTATAAAATGAATATTATCAATATTTTCATTAAAACGATTAACTGCCGATAAAAAAGTACCATCACCACCAATAGCAAATACTATTTCTGGATTTTGCTCATCAAATATCATCTTTAATGCTAATAATTTATCTAGTAAATTATTAGCCACAGCAATTGATTCATCGGCCTTATTAGTAACAATTGTAAATTTCTTTTGTTGCATTAATTACACCTCATAATATAATTCTATCAATAAAATAATAATATCATAAATTAAGAATCCATATAAATATTCTTTTTTATTATTATTTATAGTAAAATTGATACATTACCAATGAGATTTATTTATTTTAGGAGGAATTACTATTGAAACCACGCTTATTATCAGGTATTACTAATACTGGAAAAATTACTATTGGTAATTATATTGGTGTTATTCAAAATTTTATTAAATTACAAGAAGAATATGATGTTTTTATCTTTGTTGCCAATTTGCACGCTATTGTCTCAATAAAAAATCATGACCACGATGTTCTTAAAAATAATATTCGTGATTTAGTTGCCTTATATGTTGCTTGCGGTTTAGACCCCAATAAGATTACGATTTTTGCTCAATCTGACATTTTAGAGCATTGCCAATTAGGTCATATTCTGCTATGTCATACATCAATGGGAGAACTAAATCGCATGACACAATTTAAAGATAAAACACAATCATTTAAACAACATAATAATACTGAAACGATACCAACAGGATTATTTACTTATCCAGCATTAATGGCAGCTGATATTTTACTATATGATGCTACTATTGTTCCTGTGGGAATTGATCAAAAGCAACATCTAGAATTAACAAGAAATATTGGGATAAGAATGAATAATAAATATGGTAATATCTTTACAATTCCAGAACCATATATTGCTCCTAATGGTAAAAAAATAATGAACTTACAAAATCCCTTAAAAAAAATGTCAAAATCACATGAAAATCCTAAAACTTACATTTCTCTTTTAGATAATTTAAATGATGTTACCAAAAAAATTAAAAGTGCCATTACTGATAGTGAAAATAAAATTTTTTATGATGAAATTAATAAACCAGGAATTAGTAATCTTTTAAATATTTACTGTGCTTTTACAAATACTACAATTGAAGAAGCAACAAATGAGTTTTCTGACCAAAATTATGGTGTTTTTAAAGAAAAAGTTGCTAAAGTTGTTTGCCATCAACTTGAAATTATTCAAAGAAAATATAACGAAATTATTGCTAATGATAAATGAAAACATTGATTATTGCAAGGAAAAGAAAAAGCAACAAAAATTGCTCACGAAAAATTGCAATTAATCCAAGATAAAATTGGGATTAATTACTAAAAATAAAGGAGAAAAACAATGATTAAACTTAATCATATTGATAAAAAAAGATTAATCCTTATTGACCTTGATGGAACAACATTAATGGATGACGGAAAGACAATGCATCCATTAACTATTCAAGGATTACAAAAAACTATTGCTCAAGGTCATATTGTTTGTATTGTTACAGGAAGACCCCACCGTGGAAGTATTTCGTTTTATAATGAACTAGGATTAAAAACATTACTTTGCAATTTTAATGGTGGTCACATTCATGATCCATTATTAAGAGAATTTAAACGCTTAGTATTTCCAATTTCTTATGAAACCGTAAAAGCAGTTTTAAAAGAAAACGATGTCAAAACTTCTTTATATAATGGTCTTGTAGAATACTACAACAAAGCAGTATGCTTAAAACAAACAGAAAATTTTGAACGCTACTTTCATTTAACAGATATTCCAACGGACAATTTTATTATTGGCAATCTTTTAGAAAACTGAAGTGGTTCTGCTAATAATATTGTTTTACAATTAAAAAGTCCCCAACATTTAGATAAAGTTATTCGTAGTTTAGAAAAATATACTAATACTTTAAAAATTAATATTTGAACGCATGATAATGACAAAGAACATCCTGTTCTAGACCTATCAAATAAATTTATTAATAAAGGGATGGCAGCTGAAATTCTTTCACAATATTACAATATAGATATTAGAGATGTTATTGCCTTTGGTGATGAATTTAATGATTTAGAAATGATTACCAAAGTTGGTTATGGTATTGTAATGAAAAATGGTATTGAAACTTTAAAAGTATTTTCTAAAGATATTACTGAACATACTAATGATGAAGGTGGTGTTGGCATATATTTAGAAAAACTATTAAACTTATAACTAAAACAAATAAAAAGATGCTTTGATATTGCAAGCATCTTTTTATATATTAGACTTCTTGCGCTACCTTTTTTATTAAAATATTCTTATAAAATATAATTTATGAGGATATCAAAATATGAACAATAATAAATTTAATACTCTTAATGATAAAGAATGGTTAAGATTAACAGGAATAAAAAAATCCACTTTTAATAAAATGTTAGATATTTTACAAGTAGCTGAAATAGAAAAATTTAAAAAAGGTGGTAAAACTAATAAATTATCACTAGAAAATAGATTATTGATGACTTTATCATATTGACGAGAATATCAGACTTATTTTCATCTTGGTAAAAATTTCGGAATTAGTGAAGCTAATTGTTATCGCAATATCAAGTGAATTGAAGATATTTTAATTAAAAACTCTGATTTTCAACAACTTGCTGGTAAAAAAGCACTAATAAATGATTATTTTAATGATAAAACTATTATTATTGATGCTACCGAAACTCCAATCCAACGCCCAAAAAAAGACAAAAACAATCTTATTCTGGTAAAAAGAAAAAACACACCATTAAAACACAAGTAATTATCGAACAAGAAACCAGAAAAATTATTGCAACAAGTTTTTCACTTGGGAAAAAACATGATTATGCTTTATTTAAAGAATCAAAAATCCCAATTTTAAAAAATACCAAATTAATAGTTGATAGTGGTTATCAAGGAATACAAAAAATTCACAATAATGTTCTAATACCTACAAAGAAAACAAAGAAAAACCATTTAAATAAAGCACAAAAACAACATAATAAACTAGTTTCAAAAATGAGAATTATTATTGAAAATATTTTTGCTATTCTTAAAAAATTTAAAATTATGACAGAAAAATATCGTAATCGTAGAAAAAGATTTGGTTTAAGATTTAATTTAATTGCCTCAATTTATAATTTGCAATTATTAATTTAACATAAAAGATTTATTTAAAATTAAAGAGTTTAAATAATAAATTCATTTTTTGTTGTGGCAAAATATTAATTTTTTAGATAAAAGACATAATTAATTAAAATTATATTTTTCTATTACTGTCTTTTTACAAATATTTGTAATTTTTTTAATAGGTTATGCAAGAAGTCTATTACATTACCTACCAATATTAGTATGAATAATAATATTTTTCAGTTAATTTATTATTAGACTTCTTGCGATACCTTTTTTATTAAAATATTCTTATAAAATATAATTTATGAGGATATCAAAATATGAACAATAATAAATTTAATACTCTTAATGATAAAGAATGGTTAAGATTAACAGGAATAAAAAAATCCACTTTTAATAAAATGTTAGATATTTTACAAGTAGCTGAAATAGAAAAATTTAAAAAAGGTGGTAAAACTAATAAATTATCACTAGAAAATAGATTATTGATGACTTTATCATATTGACGAGAATATCAGACTTATTTTCATCTTGGTAAAAATTTCGGAATTAGTGAAGCTAATTGTTATCGCAATATCAAGTGAATTGAAGATATTTTAATTAAAAACTCTGATTTTCAACAACTTGCTGGTAAAAAAGCACTAATAAATGATTATTTTAATGATAAAACTATTATTATTGATGCTACCGAAACTCCAATCCAACGCCCAAAAAAAGACAAAAACAATCTTATTCTGGTAAAAAGAAAAAACACACCATTAAAACACAAGTAATTATCGAACAAGAAACCAGAAAAATTATTGCAACAAGTTTTTCACTTGGGAAAAAACATGATTATGCTTTATTTAAAGAATCAAAAATCTCAATTTTAAAAAATACCAAATTAATAGTTGATAGTGGTTATCAAGGAATACAAAAAATTCACAATAATGTTCTAATACCTACAAAGAAAAACCATTTAAATAAAGCACAAAAACAACATAATAGACTAGTTTCAAAAATGAGAATTATTATTGAAAATATTTTTGCTATTCTTAAAAAATTTAAAATTATGACAGAAAAATATCGTAATCGTAGAAAAAGATTTGGTTTAAGATTTAATTTAATTGCCTCAATTTATAATTTGCAATTATTAATTTAACATAAAAGATTTATTTAAAATTAAAGAATTTAAATAATAAATTCATTTTTTGTTGTGGCAAAATATTAATTTTTTAGATAAAAGACATAATTAATTAAAATTATATTTTTCTATTACTGTCTTTTTACAAATATTTGTAATTTTTTAATAGGTTATGCAAGAAGTCTATTGTTTGAATTATTACAAATTTTAAGATGCCAAACATTCATTAACTATTTTTTGTTTAGTATTAATTCATTACATAAATTAATAAACTCATCAATCGTAACTGTTATTTGTTCTTCTTTACCATATTGACGATAAGTAATCTTTTTAGTAGCAATTTCCTTTTCACCGATAACAATTTGGAAAGGTATTTTTTTAGTTTGCGCAATACGAATTTTATAACCTAACCGTTCACTACTAGCATCAACAAATGACCGTAAATTATGGTTTTTAAATAGCTTTTCTAATTCATAACAATATGCTTGATGCTCTTCTTTAATAGGAATTAAAGTAATTTGTTTAGGACTTAATCATAGTGGTAAAACTCCACCTGTTTGCTCTAATAAAACAGCAATAAAGCGTTCATAAGTGCCGATTAAACCACGATGAATAATAACAGGTCGAACTTCTTGTCCATTCTCATCTTGATAAGATAAATCAAATTTTTCTGGTAGTAAAAAATCCAACTGAATCGTTGAAACCGTAATATCGTGTCCTAACACTGTTTTAATTTGAATATCTAATTTTGGACCATAAAAAGCTGCTTCGCCAATCATTACAATATATTTAATTTTTAATTCATCTAAGGCTTCTTTTAAAACTTTCTCAGCTTTAATTCACATTTCATCATTATCATAATAACTTTTTTTATCTTGAAAATCTCTTAATGATAATGAATAGTAATCAACTTCAATATTTAATGCTAACAATATTTCACTAATTAATTTAAATGTTGTTTGAAATTCAGTTTTTATTTGATCAAAACGACAAAAAATATGAGCATCAGTCAACTCCATTGCTCGAACTCGTTCTAAACCAGTTAAAGCGCCACTAGCTTCATAACGATATAATAACTCATGTTCAACAAATCGTAATGGTAAATCACGATAAGAGCGTAATTTATAACAATAAATTAAGCAATGATGTGGACACGACATCGGGCGAAGCACAAGTTGTTCATTATTGAATGACATAACTGGAAACATATTTTGTTGATAATGATCTCAATGACCACTAGTACGATATAATTCTATTGCTCCCATTACTGGTGTTGCGACTTCTAAATAGTCATAAAAGAACTCTTGCGAGCGTAAATACTCTTGTAATTGTTTTTTAAGAATCATTCCATTAGGTAATCAAATTGGTAATCCTTGACCTGCCAATGAATCAAACATAAAAATTTCTAAATCTTTACCAATTTTTCGATGATCTCGTTCTTTTCTTAAAGCAATTAATGCTAACAAGGTTGCTAATTTTTCTTGTGAAAAATGACAAACACCATAAATTCTTTGAATTTGCTTATTATTAGCATCATTATTTCAATAAACTCCAGCAAGTGATGAAAGCATAAAATTTTCAACAATTTTAGTATTATCTAAAGCAATAAAATTATTAATGAAGGAACTGTTATCAATAGTATATATACCAACAACATCTTTAAGTGTTAAAAGTTGTTCTAAAAAATAAGGATTATTTTCATATAATCGTTGTAAATCGTTCGGTGATTTTAACTCATATTTAATTTCTAAGTCTTTTTTAAGAAATTCTTGCATTTGCTTAGTAATAATCTCTAAATCTTGTTCTTTAATGTGGTTTTGAAAATCAAAATCAACAAAAAAACCTTCATCACGAACATTAATATTGGCAATTAGTAAACCCTTTCAATTAGTTTGTAATGTTTTTGCTAAAACAATAGCTGCTGAATAATTAAGTACTTTTAATGCCTCATCTAAATCTTTTGTAATTATTTCTAATATAATATCATTTTCTAAAACATAAGTTTTAATATCTTTTCATTCATTATTAACTTTAACAGCAATAATATTTTCTTGTCAATTACCATCAATACTTGTTAAAACATCACTAAGCATTATTCCTAATGGATACGATTTATTTTCATTATTAATTTTTACAGTAACAATTTGTTCCATTGCCGACATATCCTTTCTAGCGAAAAAGACGTTCATTAGCAAATTGAACGTCTTTAACACTGTTAATGTAATTATTTTATTTGTAATTTTCTCATTTCATTACCATTAACAATTAAAACTTGTTCATTAGTTTTAGCACCATATTTTCTAGCAATATTATTTAATAAACTATCATCATTAATTACCTTATTAATATCCATAACTAATTCTGGATAAACACCATACCAAATCCCAAAACTATTTCTAATTCTTTCATCAGTAACTAATGGAATTAATGTACTGCGAACACGAGCATTAGATAAAGTTTTAGTTAATAATTGATCATCACTATCATCTAAAACAATTACTTGATGAATCCGTTTTTGCTTTTGAATTTTTTCGCCAAGAACTTCTTTACCAACTTGATAAACAAAATCTTTACAAGGTGAAGTTGATCATTTAATAAATCTTTCTAAATAACCTTCATATCAAAAATGAATTTCTGCTTTTCTAACGACTCTCGTCATTGCTTCAATTGATTTTTCGGGATACTCACCATTAGCTGTTTCGCCAGATAACATTGTTGTATCCACACCTAAATCAACTGCTCAATAAATATCTGATACTTCAGCTCTTGTTGGTAAAGGATTAGATAACATTGATTCTAACATTTGCGTAGCTACAATTACTGGCACCATTGCTTTATTACATTTACGAATAACATGTTTTTGAATTAAAGGCACCTCAGCATAAGGCACATCAACACCTAAATCACCACGCGCAATCATAATACCATCACTATTAGCAATAATTTCATCAATATTATCAACAGCATATCGTGATTCAATTTTGGCAATAATTTTAATATCAGCACCACCATTTTCATCTAACAATTGACGCATCTCTTGTAAATCTTTAGCATCATGAACAAAAGAAGCAGCTACATAATCTACTTTTTGCTCACATCCAAAAATAAGATCGGCACGATCTTTGTCAGAAATAAAAGGTAATGACAGTTTAATTCCCGAAACAATAATCGCACGATGATTTTTAACAAGATGAGTATTAACAGCACGACAAATAATTGACTTATCATAATCTTTATTATTAATTCCTAAAACAATTAACTGTAACTTACCATCATCTACTAATAATCTTTGTTCAACTTGAATATCATTAACAAGATTTTCATAATTAATTGAAAATTCCGTTTCCGTACCTTCAATTTCTTTATTCGTATAAATAATAACCCTACTATCTTTACTTATTAACGCCTCGCCACCTTTAAAAGAATGAGTTCTAATTTCTGGACCTTTAGTATCTAATATTAGTGATAGTGGCCTTTGTACTTGTTGAATAATAGATTTAGCAAATTCAACGCGCTTACCATGTTCTTCAAAATCACCGTGAGAAAAGTTTAAACGATATACATTTGCTCCCTTTTGTGCTAAACGAAGCATCAAATCTCTGGTTTCACTAGCCGGACCAATTGTCGTAATGGTTTTTACTCTTTTATTTATAAAAAGCATTTATTTTAATCCTCATTTCTATTTTTGTAAATAACAGTTTAATTTTAACATAAAAACATATTTTAAATTAATTTGTTAATTGTAAAGAAAGTAAATTCAATTATTTCTTTTATTAATTATATCAAATATTCTTAATAAACAATAAAATTTAGAAAATAAGTCTTATTGTTCAATATCAATAAATAACCATTCATTTTTTTCTAATTTAAAAATGTCTGCATTGTAATTTCTAACCCTTGATTTAATAAGTCGTGATTTAAAACAACATAAATTTTATCATCAATTATCTTGTAAGATGAAATTCAAAATGAGTCCATTAAAAACTTATATGTTTTATTATCAATAATCATTAATTCCTTTTGTAAAATTTGCGAAATAATTTGAAAAATTTGAAACTTTTGATTACTACTATCTAATAATTCCTGATTTATATATGCTCCTTGCAATTTACTTTTAACATTATCAAAAAATTTAGTAATTAATGAAAATGATTGATTATTAATTTTTGGATTAAATAGACTTCTTGCGATACCTTTTTTATTAAAATATTCTTATAAAATATAATTTATGAGGATATCAAAATATGAACAATAATAAATTTAATACTCTTAATGATAAAGAATGGTTAAGATTAACAGGAATAAAAAAATCCACTTTTAATAAAATGTTAGATATTTTACAAGTAGCTGAAACAGAAAAATTTAAAAAAGGTGGTAAAACTAATAAATTATCACTAGAAAATAGATTATTGATGACTTTATCATATTGACGAGAATATCAGACTTATTTTCATCTTGGTAAAAATTTCGGAATTAGTGAAGCTAATTGTTATCGCAATATCAAGTGAATTGAAGATATTTTAATTAAAAACTCTGATTTTCAACAACTTGCTGGTAAAAAAGCACTAATAAATGATTATTTTAATGATAAAACTATTATTATTGATGCTACCGAAACTCCAATCCAACGCCCAAAAAAAGACAAAAACAATCTTATTCTGGTAAAAAGAAAAAACACACCATTAAAACACAAGTAATTATCGAACAAGAAACCAGAAAAATTATTGCAACAAGTTTTTCACTTGGGAAAAAACATGATTATGCTTTATTTAAAGAATCAAAAATCCCAATTTTAAAAAATACCAAATTAATAGTTGATAGTGGTTATCAAGGAATACAAAAAATTCACAATAATGTTCTAATACCTACAAAGAAAACAAAGAAAAACCATTTAAATAAAGCACAAAAACAACATAATAGACTAGTTTCAAAAATGAGAATTATTATTGAAAATATTTTTGCTATTCTTAAAAAATTTAAAATTATGACAGAAAAATATCGTAATCGTAGAAAAAGATTTGGTTTAAGATTTAATTTAATTGCCTCAATTTATAATTTGCAATTATTAATTTAACATAAAAGATTTATTTAAAATTAAAGAATTTAAATAATAAATTCATTTTTTGTTGTGGCAAAATATTAATTTTTTAGATAAAAGACATAATTAATTAAAATTATATTTTTCTATTACTGTCTTTTTACAAATATTTGTAATTTTTTTAATAGGTTATGCAAGAAGTCTAATATAGTGCCTAGTATCTTTAATATTAATAAAAAATTGCATTTCTTTATGAGAATCCATTTTAATAAAACGATTCGGTACCACTGTTAAAACTATTTTAACAAAAATATCTTCATTTATTACAGTATTTAATTTATTAGGTTGAATATTTAAACCATCAGCAGTAAACAATTTAATATTTAAATGTCTAATGTAATTTGAGTTATTAAAAAAATTAACAGGAACAGGTGAATTAAAACCCACTAAAGTTGGCTTATGTTTTAAATATTCGTTTAATCCCTTAAAAATTAATTCATTTGTTAACCGCGGATTTTTTTCAGTTAAGTTAATTCTGAATAGTGATTTATCTAAATTATTAAAATGATTAGATAAAATTGATAAATCAATTATTTTTCCTTCATCATTATTAATGATATCAAATTGATCCGTTTCTAATAGCAATGCTATATTATTTAGTAGCAAAAATACTAATTAATACTAAACTAGAAAATAGTTTATTCACCAAAAACTCTCCTGACAACTAAAAATAATAAGTTAATAGTAAAAGATAATACTTACAACCTCCTTTTTTAAAAAATAACTATTTATTAGTCTAATTTCATAACATTCTTATGAATAATATTAACAAATTTAATATTTAATTACTACTAGAAAAATAATAATAATTTTAATTTAAAAAATAGTTCTTACACAATATGTGTAAGAACTATTTTTATTATTAATATTAATAATTTAAAAGTAATAAATTAAGTAAAATCTTTATTTTTAAACACTCATCAGGTTCCAAAGATAACACCAATAGTTAAAAGAATATAGAAAACATAAGCACCAGGAATATTAATAATTTCTCTTGTAATATCAGGGCGATATGAATATGAGCTATCAGCATTTTTTACAAATCCAATATTCTTATTAGTATAAATCCTATTTATATTATTATCATTCAAGGCTGGTGACACTAATAACTGTCAATGTTTAACAACATTTAAATATGAGATTGCAGTAGCTATTTTCCCCATCGTAACAGTAAATGGTGGTATCTTCTGACCTAATAATTTTCTTCATTCATCAAATTTGATTGCAAACCAATATCCCATAACCTTATTAAATTCTTGACTATCATCTCGTACTCTCGTAATTTTATTAAATATTTTATATTTCAAAATGATATTAAACATTTGTTTATAATTAATGTTATATGGGTTACTAATATTATTTGTATTATCCACTGCTAATTGAAAATTTGTTTCTTTTCACGGTTCTATTGCATTTGAATAATCAAAATAATTATATCCAACTTCACCACCATTGTCTTGTGCATATTTATTAATTGCATTTTTTCATTCATTAATTCCTGATTTTTCTAATTCAGCATCACTTAATAAAAGTAATTTCCTAAAATTAGGAATTAACTTAAAGTCTTCATCTCATTCTGATTGTCTTTGAAATAAATTTGAACCAGCAACCACCGGACTTATAAATGTATCAACTAAACCAAAAATTTGAATTAAACCAAGAAATAAAGCAGCAAATAATATTAAAACTTTTGAAGAAAAAACTAATGATAATAATAAAGCAGGACTAGAAATTAAAAACTGCAATAATATTAAAACTCCAATTAAAATAAAAATATTGTTAGCAAATTGACCCATAAAAATAAATGGTAAAAATTTAAAAAATAATGGTGTTATTAAAATTGGCAATCCTAAACAAATAATTATATAAGTTATAATTGTAATATGAAATGCTAAGATTTTTTCTGTAACAAGTCTTGTTCTTGTCATTGGTAAAGTATTAAAAATTAATAATGTTCCATCACTAATTTCATCACGAAAAATTTGTGATGCTTTAGAATAACTTAATAAAATTAAAAAACTAATAAAAAAACCATATAAAATAGTAATTATTTGATTATTTAAAGAAACATACTCTGCTCTTATCACATCAGTAGTAACATTAGAAACTGTTTCTAAACGCATATTTAAAAAATTAGATAATGAACCGACAATCGCTAAAGGAACTATTAAACCAATAATTAGAAAAACTCAAGATGAAATTGCTTTGATAATTTTATTTAAAGTATAAAGCAAAATTGGCGCTCTAAAAGTAAATTTATAGTTTTTACTTGTTACTTTTTGAGTTTTAATCGGCATTACTTCTTACCTTCCTTTTTATTACTGTTTTTATGACTAGACACAATTTCTGATTCTTGATCATTTTTAATAATTTGTTCATACAACTCAGTTAAGTCTGTTGTATACGGTTGTGTTGATTTAATTAAAATTTTATGTTCAAGCGCTAATTCACTAATGTTTAACAATTCTTGATCATTTTTAATTTGCACCACAATTTTTTCATTCATTATTTGAACATCATAACCAGCTTTTTTTAATACTTTAATAAATAATTCTGGTTTTAAAGGATCAAACATATATAAATTTTGTTTTTTAGTTTGAATGATATCACTGTAAATAACATTACCATGATTTAAAATTGTAACTTCATCAATAATATTTTGTAACTCTAATAAAATATGTGATGAAATCAAAATGCTTTTTCCAATATCACGAAGTTTAATTAATTCATCAAATAATTCCATTCTCGCTGTTGGATCTAAATTAGCTGCTGGTTCATCTAAAATTAATATTTTAGGATTAGAAATAAGAGCTTGTGCTAATAATACCTTTTTTTTCATTCCAGAAGAAAAACTATTAGGATTTTTTCGTTGAAACTTCCATAAATTTAATTGTTCTAATGATGCTTTAGCTTCCTCTTTACTTTTTTTTCAATTGTTTCCTCGTAAAAAACTCATTCAAGTTAAATATTTATATGTTGATAAGTGCATTGGAAAACGAGCATTTTCAGGAATATATCCTAAAACTTCTTTAGCTACAGACAGCTTAGCATCTTTACCATCAATTTGTATTTCACCACTATTAGGAATAATTGAACCGATTAAACATTTAATTGTTGTTGTTTTTCCACTACCATTAGGTCCAATAAAACCATGAATTTTACCACTTTTTACTTTAATAGTAATGTTATTAACAGCAACTTGTTTTTTAAACCTTTTGGTTAATCCACTAATAGAAATTGCATAATTATTATTTTCCATTAATTTACTCCTTGTATATTTTATGACTAATGATGAATACGACCAGCTTATTTTCGTTTCATTGCTAATGCTTTAGTAAAAGAATAACTTTGTAAACCATTTCCACTTAATCCAATACAAATCCCTGTATTGCCAGCAATTAACTGCTTAATAGCTTCAGTTCCTAAAATTGTTGCTAAATAGCGATCCATTGCTGTTGGCATACCGCCTCTTTGAATATGCCCTAAAACTGTTGCTCGCGTAACATAACCACTACCTTTTTCAACTTCTTTCGCCAATTGATGAACATCATACAGTTTTTCCGTTACAAGAATAATTACCGAACGATATTTTTTTTCATAACTTTTTTTAGTTTGCTGAATAATTTCTTCTTCTGTCAATTTATTTTCTGATGTACTAATAATTTCCACACCACTACCAATTCCCGCCAGCATCGCAATATCTCCACAATAACGACCCATAACTTCAATAATTCCACAACGATTATGAGATTCATTAGTATCGCGAACACGGTCAATTGCTTCAATAACGGTATTTAATGCCGTATCAAAACCAATAGTAAAATCACTTGATACAACATCATTATCTATTGTTCCTGGTAAACCAATACATTTTAATCCCATTGCTACTAATTTATTAGCACCTTGATAACTACCATCACCACCAATAACAATTAAATTATTAATTTCTAATTGTTTTAAATTATTAATCGCTCGTTGCCTTACTTCTTCCTTTGCAAATTCAGGATAACGCGAAGTACCAATTGCTGTTCCCCCACGATTAACAATTTTTCTTGCAAAGTCTTCATTAGTTTCTTCAATTCAACCTTGTGTTAAACCTTCATAACCATCCCTAACAATGTAAGGCAGGATATTATTTGCTATTGCTTTTTTAATTATTTGCGCCACCGTATTGTTCATTCCTGGAGCATCGCCACCAGAAGTTAATATCGCAACTTTATTCATCAATTTTGCCATTTTTAATTTATCCCTTCTAAATATTTATTATCTTAATTATAGCAAAAATATCTTCCCCACAATATACTAATTTATTAAAGTCCTATTTGTCTCCTTAATAATTAATTAGTTGGGGACTATACTATTAATTTGTTATTTTTTAAAAAGATATATTTAATAATTGTCTTAATATGTTTTTTATAAATTTGATAAGTTTTAGCATTAGATTTTATAATTAAAAATCAAATTATTCCTAAAAAAAGTAAACTGCTAGCTTATGCTCAGTATTACTTTTGTTATTTCTATATAAAATTTTAATTTTATATTAAACCCTCCTTTACTACTACAATAGCAAGAATAGAGTGAAAATCGTTTCTAATTAAAGAAATAATAGAATTCTTGCATAACCTATTAAAAAAATTACAAATATTTGTAAAAAGACAGTAATAGAAAAATATAATTTTAATTAATTATGTCTTTTATCTAAAAAATTAATATTTTGCCACAACAAAAAATGAATTTATTATTTAAATTCTTTAATTTTAAATAAATCTTTTATGTTAAATTAATAATTGCAAATTATAAATTGAGGCAATTAAATTAAATCTTAAACCAAATCTTTTTCTACGATTACGATATTTTTCTGTCATAATTTTAAATTTTTTAAGAATAGCAAAAATATTTTCAATAATAATTCTCATTTTTGAAACTAGTCTATTATGTTGTTTTTGTGCTTTATTTAAATGGTTTTTCTTTGTTTTCTTTGTAGGTATTAGAACATTATTGTGAATTTTTTGTATTCCTTGATAACCACTATCAACTATTAATTTGGGATTTTTTAAAATTGGGATTTTTGATTCTTTAAATAAAGCATAATCATGTTTTTTCCCAAGTGAAAAAATTGTTGCAATAATTTTTCTGGTTTCTTGTTCGATAATTACTTGTTTTTTAATGGTGTGTTTTTTCTTTTTACCAGAATAAGATTGTTTTTGTCTTTTTTTGGGCGTTGGATTGGAGTTTCGGTAGCATCAATAATAATAGTTTTATCATTAAAATAATCATTTATTAGTGCTTTTTTACCAGCAAGTTGTTGAAAATCAGAGTTTTTAATTAAAATATCTTCAATTCACTTGATATTCCGATAACAATTAGCTTCACTAATTCCGAAATTTTTACCAAGATGAAAATAAGTCTGATATTCTCGTCAATATGATAAAGTCATCAATAATCTATTTTCTAGTGATAATTTATTAGTTTTACCACCTTTTTTAAATTTTTCTATTTCAGCTACTTGTAAAATATCTAACATTTTATTAAAAGTGGATTTTTTTATTCCTGTTAATCTTAACCATTCTTTATCATTAAGAGTATTAAATTTATTATTGTTCATATTTTGATATCCTCATAAATTATATTTTATAAGAATATTTTAATAAAAAAGGTATCGCAAGAAGTCTAATATTCTTAAATAAAAAATATCTCCCAATTAACTGGGAGATATTTAAAGGTTTTAAGTTTTCTTTGTTAAGTTATAAAATGTTTCCATTCCATCATATTCACCAGTAACACCTAATTCCTCTGCAATCGTTAAGAGACGATTATATTTGGCAATCCGATCGGTTCTTGACATCGAACCAGTTTTAATTTGTCCAGTGTTTAAAGCAACCGCTAAATCAGCAATAGTTGTATCCTCAGTTTCACCTGAACGATGTGATACAACTGTTGTTCAATTAGCTTTTTGCGCCATTTGAATCGTTGCAATCGTTTCACTCATTGTTCCAATTTGATTTACTTTAATTAAAATTGAGTTAGCAGCTTGCTTCTCAATACCTTCTTTTGTTATTTTAGGATTAGTTACAAAAATATCATCTCCCATAATTTGGACTTTATTACCTAATTTTTCTGTTAATTTAACAAAACCATCTCAATCATGTTCTGATAGTCCATCTTCAATAGAAATAATCGGATATTTATTAACTAACTGTTCTAAATACGAAATCATTTCATCAGTAGTTTTTTCAACAGCTTTGCCACTTTTTTTGCTTAGTTTTTTAAAGACATAAATTTTTCGTTCTTTATCATATAATTCACTAGAAGCACAATCCATTGCAATTTTAATATCCGTACCAGCTTTATATCCTGCTGTTTCAATTGCTTTAACAATAACATCTAATGCACCTTCATTATCTAAATTTGGAGCAAATCCACCTTCATCACCAACAGAAGTAGTATCACCAGCATCGTGTAAAATTTTCTTTAAAGTATGAAATACTTCTGCTGCCATTCTAATTGCTTCTTTAAAATTAGGAGCACTAACGGGCATAATCATAAACTCTTGAAAATCAATTGTGTTGTCTGCATGTTCTCCACCATTAATAATGTTTAACATTGGTACTGGTAATTTTCTAGCATTAATACCACCAATATATTGATATAATGGTAAACCCACTTCATCAGCAGCTGCACGCATAACTGCGATTGATACTCCTAAAATCGCATTAGCCCCTAATTTTTCTTTATTATCTGTACCATCTAATTTAATCATCACTTGATCAACTAAAAGTTGATTAGTAACATCCATTCCTACTACTTCTTCACGAATTGTTTTTTTAATATTAGCAACAGCTTTTAAAACACCTTTACCCATATATCGCTTTTCATTGTTATCTCTTAATTCTAAAGCTTCTAATTCACCTGTGGATGCCCCTGACGGAACCAAGGCTTTACCATAACCAAATTCACTTCATACTTCCACTTGAATTGTGGGATTACCACGAGAATCTAAAACTTCTATTGCTCTTACATCTGTAATTCTTGACATCTATTACTATCCTCCTCTAAATGAGATATATATTATATATTATAGCAAAAACTAGACAAAGACACACAGAAAATATAATTGTCTAGTTTTTATATTCTTACTAAGAAGAAATTAAGCATTTATAAAAAATAAATTACTTTAAATCACATAATCCAACTTCGTTTTTCTTAAATTATGAATATATTTATTATGATATTTTTCTAAAACCGTAACAAAAATAGCATCAAATAAATATATTAAAGTTAAATGACTTGTTAACGATACATACCGCTCAATTGATTCATTGGACAAAACATGGAGCGCAACATCAGTATAACTATTTACTTCATTTTTATTTCGTTTAGTAACAGTTACAATATGACTATTATTACCTTTAACAATTTTTAAATTACGCAACACCTCAAAATTAATTCCCGAATAACTCACAGCAATAACAAGACTATTTTTACTTGATAGTTTACAATAAATATTTTGAATATAAGCATTATTACTAAACTTAACATTAAAACCTAAACGAATTAATTTTTCTGCTAAATCAAGGCAAGGAACATATGATGCTTGCCCCGCAATGAGAATAACTTCTTGAGTTTTAGTCAAATATAAACTAACCTGCTCAATTTTTTTAGTATCAATAATGTTATGAGTATCTTGCAAACTTTTAGTAGTATTCTCATATAATGTTTTTATATAATCACCTTTATTATCAGGCGATGAATGACTAATATAGTCACCAGCAATATTATGCAAATAATATTTTAAAACATGTTGAAATTCATTAGACTTCTTGCATAACCTATTAAAAAAATTACAAATATTTGTAAAAAGACAGTAATAGAAAAATATAATTTTAATTAATTATGTCTTTTATCTAAAAAATTAATATTTTGCCACAACAAAAAACGAATTTATTATTTAAATTCTTTAATTTTAAATAAATCTTTTATGTTAAATTAATAATTGCAAATTATAAATTGAGGCAATTAAATTAAATCTTAAACCAAATCTTTTTCTACGATTACGATATTTTTCTGTCATAATTTTAAATTTTTTAAGAATAGCAAAAATATTTTCAATAATAATTCTCATTTTTGAAACTAGTCTATTATGTTGTTTTTGTGCTTTATTTAAATGGTTTTTCTTTGTTTTCTTTGTAGGTATTAGAACATTATTGTGAATTTTTTGTATTCCTTGATAACCACTATCAACTATTAATTTGGTATTTTTTAAAATTGGGATTTTTGATTCTTTAAATAAAGCATAATCATGTTTTTTCCCAAGTGAAAAACTTGTTGCAATAATTTTTCTGGTTTCTTGTTCGATAATTACTTGTGTTTTAATGGTGTGTTTTTTCTTTTTACCAGAATAAGATTGTTTTTGTCTTTTTTTGGGCGTTGGATTGGAGTTTCGGTAGCATCAATAATAATAGTTTTATCATTAAAATAATCATTTATTAGTGCTTTTTTACCAGCAAGTTGTTGAAAATCAGAGTTTTTAATTAAAATATCTTCAATTCACTTGATATTGCGATAACAATTAGCTTCACTAATTCCGAAATTTTTACCAAGATGAAAATAAGTCTGATATTCTCGTCAATATGATAAAGTCATCAATAATCTATTTTCTAGTGATAATTTATTAGTTTTACCACCTTTTTTAAATTTTTCTATTTCAGCTACTTGTAAAATATCTAACATTTTATTAAAAGTGAATTTTTTTATTCCTGTTAATCTTAACCATTCTTTATCATTAAGAGTATTAAATTTATTATTGTTCATATTTTGATATCCTCATAAATTATATTTTATAAGAATATTTTAATAAAAAAGGTATCGCAAGAAGTCTAATTAATATAAATGGTAAATAAAAACACACCTAAGGGTGTGTTTTGTGAAAAAAATATCGTTTAGTGAATCTTATTTTTATTTTTTTGGCGATTTTTTTTCCGATAATTAAAAAGAATCATTTGCGGTTCAGTAATTTTATTTTGCATTCGGGCCACAATTGTTGTTGCTTGTAAACCACCAGCAACATTAACCGCCGTTCTTCCCATATCAAGAATCCCATCTAGTGCTCCAAAATAAGTATATACCGTACCATAATATGTAGGAAATGCTAACCCCGATAAAACACCAGCAGTAACTAATGGTGCTGTACCAGGAACACCAGCAATTCCTAATGAAGTAATAACCGTAACAATTAATCCCATTAAAAATCAAATCCATACTGAATATTGACTATTAATACTACTAGCGCCATTATAAACAAACATTAAAACGACACCAGCTTGAACACCAGCACATCCAGTTAATCCCATCGTTGAGGATAATGGTAATACTAAGTTTACGGCTTCTTCTTTAATTTTCATATCATCTTTTAAGGCATCAATTGATATGGGAATTGTTCCTTGAAATGATTGCGTGGCAAATCCTTGAATAACCGGTTTTCAAGCAAATTTTCATCACTGTAATGGATTAATCCCAAAAATTAATATCGTTAATGTATGCCATACTAAACTAATAAATAAACCAATATATGCTGTTCCCATTACTTTACCAATATCTACTAAGTGAGCAATTGGACCACCAATAATAGCAATGATTACCATTGACATTACGGCATAAGGCATAAACTTCATAAAAGTCATTAACATTGACATCACAATTTTTCAAAAGCGCTCTAAAGTATCTCTTGAAGTATTCATTTCTCGTTCATACCTTTTGCTTTGCTTTTTAATCGCATACCCAACTAACGCCGCAATAACCATTACCGGAATAATCGCTCCCCCAACAAAAGCTCCAATAAAATTTGCTGGCATATAGTTACTAATTACTTCTGGTAATTCCTTAACCGTAGTTTTATCACTCATTGTTTTTGGTTGTAAATTTAAACCACTACCAATGTCTAATGCCATACCAACTAAATATGTCACCGTGTAAGCAACAGCAACATTAATTAATAAAATAATAATGCCTTTAATTGTCATTGTTGCTAAACCACTAGTATGTGGTTTAGCAACCACTCGAGCAATTGCTAAAAATACAACGGGAACAGATAACATCAACATTCCATTAATAAAAATAGTTTTTAACAATGATATCCAAGTAATAACTTGATGCAATCAAAGATTGTAATTAGAATTTTCTGTTTTTTTATCCTCTAAGAATTCCTTTCAAATACTAGTAGGACTATCATCATTAGGAAAACCTAATATCGCTTGAATACCAATTGCAAAGATAACACCACCACCAATAGCAGTAAAAATTCGAAAACTAAATCGCATTTTAGTTAACTTAACTAAAATTCCTAAACTTACAACTAAAACAAGGAAAATTAAAATAATAACTAACGATTGTCAAGTTGAAATACTAAAAAAATTCTTTAAAATATCAACTTTTTTATCTTCTGGCATATATTTGCCTCCCTTTAAAATAAAGTTATTTTTTAATAATTGATTTACTTGTCATTTCATCAGGAATGCTAATTCCTAATAAATCACAAATTGTTGGAGCAATATTTGCTAAACTAATATCGGTATTTGTTACCAATTTTAAATCTGATTTAGTAATAACTAATGGCACTAACTGTGAAGTATGTTTCTTATTAATATCGCCCGTCTCATCAATCATAATTTCAGCATTACCATGATCAGCTGTTAATACCATAATGCCCCCTAACGATTTTAATGGTTCATATATTTCTTTTAAACATTTATCAACTACTTGTAATGCTTTAATAGTAGCTAATAAATTACCAGTATGCCCTACCATATCAGGATTAGCAAAATTAAGAACAATCAAATCATATTTTTGCATTTTAATTTTACTAATTAATTCCTTAGTAACTTCGTTGGCAGCCATTTCTGGTTTTAAATCATAAGTGGCAACTCGTGGTGAAGAAACTAATATGCGGTCTTCACCAGAAAACATAATATCTCTGCCACCATCAAAAAAATAAGTAACATGAGCATATTTTTCGGTTTCAGCAATTCGTAATTGTTCTAATCCTTGCTTACTAATTCATTCACCAAGACCATTATTCACATTTTGATTTTGAAAAGCAATTTGATTAGCTTTAACATCAACACTATATTCTGTCATTGTTACAAACAATAAATTATTACGAACTACTTCTGAATTTCACAAATATTCACGATTAGTTATTGCCGCAGCTAATTGAATAGCACGGTCAGGACGGAAATTAGTAAAAATTACACTATCATTATCTTTAATATGACCATCAGCAACTTGTTCATTATATGCTGGAATAATAAATTCATCATTACGAGAACAAGCATATTCATCATCAATATATGTTAAAGGATTACTAAAACTAGCGCCATTGCGTTGCACAATGACATCATACGCTAACTTCATTCGCTCCCATCGTTGGTCACGATCCATTGCGTAATATCTTCCCGAAATACTAGATAAATATCCAACTTGTAATTCATTCATCACAGATATTAACTTTGTTAAGTACTTTTTAGCAACATCCTGTTTAGTATCACGACCATCTAAAATCGCATGCACATAAACATCTTTAAACTGTTGCTCTTTTGCCATTGTCAAAATTGCTAATAAATGATTAATATGTGAATGAACGCCACCATCAGATAATAAACCAATAATATGCAATCGAGCATTATTACTTTTAGCTTGATAAATAGCAGCTAACAGGGCTGGATTTTCATAAAAAGATTTATCACCAATAGCATTATTAATTAGCGATAATGATTGATATAAAATTCTTCCCGCACCAATATGCAAATGACCCACTTCCGAGTTTCCCATTTGTCCATCTGGTAAGCCAACTCATTTTCCTGAAGCATGAATTGCTAATGACGGATAAGTACTTTGTAAATATTTAAAATGTTCCATCTTAGCTTTCGTAACGGCATTAGAAGCTTGTTCAGCAGCAATGCCAAAACCATCTAAAATTGCTAATAATATTGGATTTTTAGTTCTCATCATTCTCTTTCCTTCTCTTATTTTCATCAATATTATTTTAAAATATATTTAAGTATCACTTTACCAACACCATCTTTATTATTACTATCACACATATCTGTTGCTACTTTTATTAAATCTGAATAACCATTTTTCATCATTATTCCTAAACCAGATTTTTGTAACATTTCATAATCATTTAAAGAATCACCAATTGCCATACAATTTTTTAGTTTAAGATGTCATTTATTCACAAGAAACTTTAAAGCTTTAGATTTATCAAAATTTGCTGGCATAATCTCTAAATATTGATATTTTTCTAACGATGACGATGTTATTCTAATTCGTTTATTGGCTTCAATTTCAATTTTAAAATTTTCACAAATCTTATCCTCTAAATCATCTAAACTAATAGTTAATGTATAACAAGCTGGCAATGCTTGCCAATCATTTAAAATCTTTAACTTATATTTAGGATTTATTTTTGCTTCTCGCATAACCGCAACAGATTTTTTTCTTGTATAGGCAGAATTTTTTAAACCATAACCTCAAAAATTCAAATCATATTTTTTAATAATTTCATAAATATATTTTGTATCTTCTTCATTTAAATGAGCATTTCAAATATTCTTTTTAGTTTTTAAATCATAAATAACACAACCATTAAAACAAATAATATGTTGCGCATACTCATCTAACTTTAATTGCTGAGCATATAAAAGTGCTGCACTAGGGGCCCTTCCCGTTGCCAAAACAACTTTAATGCCTTTCTCTTGTACTTGAATAATAGTCTCCCTAGTATCATCTAATATTTTTCCTTTATCAGTTAATAAAGTGCCATCAATATCAATTGCAATTACTTTAATATTCATAATATTTATCACTCCTTAGAAATTAATTAAGAAATTAATTGCAAGAATGAATCCACTTGCAATGATGCACCACCAACCAATGCTCCATCAATATCTGGTTGTTCTAAAAGTGCTTTAATATTATCTGGTTTAACAGAACCACCATATTGAATTCTAATGTTATTGCTTAAAGCAACATTATATATTTCCATTATATATTTACGAATAAACTGACAAACTTGTTGTGCTACTTCTACTGTTGCTGTTTTTCCAGTTCCAATAGCTCAAACCGGTTCATAAGCAATAACAATTTGTTCTAATTGTTTCTCACTAACATTTTCTAATGCTATCTTTAATTGCTGAGAAACAACTACTTCTGTTTGCTTATTAATATATTCTTCTTCCGTTTCACCACAACAAAGAATAATTTTTAAGTTATTTTCTAGAGCCTTTAAAACCTTTTTATTAATAATCTTATTACTTTCATTAAAAAGAGTTCTTCTTTCAGAATGCCCTAATACAACATAAGAAACATTCATAGTTTTTAACAATAATGGGGAAACCTCTCCTGTAAATGCACCGTCATTTTCAAAATGACAATTTTGAGCACTAATAATTAATTTACTAGCCTCACGAATAGATGTTTCCAATAAAGGAAAACTAACAGCAATTCCAACATCAATATTCTGATTTATCATTTTCTGTTCAACTTGCAAAATAAAATCTTTTGTTTCATTAATATTTTTATACATTTTTCAATTACCGATAATAATTGGTTTACGCATTTAAATAATTCCTCTCTTAATTGTTTTCCTCTTTGATTATAACATATCTATTTTTGGATATGTTGCCACTAGAAAATCGCAATTTTCAATAAAAAACTTTATCAATAAAAAATAAAGTTTTTTATTTTTTCTTTCTTTTAATTCTTTTTTGAGATTTTAGTTTAGCCTTTTTAGAAGCTTTTTTTGCTTTTTTCAAATCTTGATTATTTTTCTTAATAATTTTTTTCTCTTTGTTTTTATTAGCAGAAACTTTAGTTCGCTCTGCCTTTAATTCAATTTTTTGCTGTAATTTTTCTTGTTGTTTTCGTTTTTTAATTTCAATGCGTTCCTTTTTAAAGAATTTACGATAAATGATTCACTCTTGAATATGTTTCTCGCGTAATCTCTGCTTTTCCTCAATTGAAGCATCATTTTTCTTTAAAATTTGATATTCACTGCGATGCTTATTCCTAATTTCTTGATATCGTAAATCTTGAAAGTTTTTGCCAGTAAAAAAATAATGAATCACACCTAAATATCCTAAATTAACAGCATTACCATTTTTCTTAGCTATACTATTAGCAATTAATATAAAGGGAACATAAATTACCATCCTTAATATTAAATTAGAAAATACTAAAATAATTGCTTTCCAACTTGATGTTGCTAAAATGGCACCAACGCCCACAGGAGCAAGAAAAGACATTTGCAGTGAAGCATAAGGAACATACCCTAACATCATTCATAATCAAGTTCAAATCACTAATAATACTGGACCAATAACCGCAGGAATAAAAAATATTGGATTTAATATTAAAGGATATGAAAATGTTATCAGATGATTAATATTATATATTGTTGGAACTAATGCCATTTTAGATATTGTTCTTGCTCTTTTATCACGACCAATTAATAATGACACCAACAGTAAAGATAACGACATCCCCCATCCCCCAATAAAAATAAAACTATTGAAAAATGATTCATTAAATATAAATTGCGGTACCAAACCAGCTTTGATTGAGAAGCATTTTGTACAATAGCATATCCTCAAACTGGTCCAAAAATACCATTCATAATGTTTGTTCCTGACAAACCAAAAAATCAAAATAACTGTCCAAAAAATATATAAACAATCGCTAAACCTAAACCAATATTCGGATTAGCAGAAAAATTCATAAAAGGATATGCAAAAAATTTATAAAAAATAGCAACTAAATTTAAAGCATTAATATCAGGTGTAAACAAAGCATAATTATCAAATTTAGCTTCATAATTACCTCACATTTCATATCCTTGACCAGTAAACCATAAATATTCAACCTTTTCAAAAACAGCCATTTGGTCTCTTGTTAAAGGAATAACTGTTGAAAATCAAGAATTATCATCAGCTTGAAAAACAAAAACAGCATAAAAAATATTTCCTTCAGTATCTTTAACAATAGCTTTCACCGTATCAGCATCACTTTCCAAATCAAAAAGGCGATTAAATTCTTTCAATACTGCTTGTTGAATCTGAGCAGTAATAAACAATTGTGAAACAATAGCAAAAATAACAATAACAATTGGCAATAACTTAGCAAATGACTGACTAACAATTGGTACCATTCCTTTTGGCATTTTAATTGCTAACCGATTATTTCGTGATAAAAATAAAAGTAATTCTGCTCCTAAAAATGAAATAATAATTGCTGAAAATAAACCTTCAACACCCAAAAACTTTGTGCCAATCTTAACAGGACTCTGTCAATAAACAGTAATTCCCCCACTAATAAGAAAAACTCCTAATGTCACTAAACCAGTAATCACTGCTAATTCTTGATTACGCTTTTTTGCCAATAAATAACCAATTAAAAATGAAACATATGGCGCTAAAATTAAATAAGTAGCACTATAAATTACTTCGCCAACAACCTTAAAACTCGTTATTATTTGTTCGCCAATACCAACAAATTCAATAATGTTAGGATTACTAGGAACTACAGAATAAGCATCTGTTCAAACAACAATTCAATATGCTAATGAACTATTAATTGCCAAAAACAGCATTATTAACAAGCAAAACAAAAGCACCAGTAATAATTAATGGTATTAATATTGTAAAAGTATTACCAATAACTGACAAATAATTTTGATTACCCATTTTTTCAGCAAACGGAATAAATCAACGATTAATAAAAGTATGAAGCCAAGATTTTCTTTCCTTCTTTATTAAAGTTTCTGAACTCATTTTATTCACTTTCCTTTAACTTTAATAGCTTACATATTACTCATTATTATATCTAAAAATTATTTTTTAACCTTCTTATTAGAAATCTTTTCCATAAAATATTTAGAATTTAACAATCCTAACAATAATGCTCCAATAACCATACCAACAACTAAAGCTGTAACATATAAAATAATACCTAAACCAATTTGCATTCCAGAATCAGTTACTCAATGATTTCTTAAAAGTGGAAAAACAAATATTCCGCCATGCGGTGCTGGCAATGAGATGTTAAATAACATCACTAATGCCCCAGTAATAGCAGAACCAATTACAATTGAAGGAATAACTTTTTTGGGACGAGTTGCCGCAAAAGGAATAGCCCCCTCAGTAATAAAAGATAATCCCATAAATCAGTTAGAAATTCCCGCATTCCGTTCTTCTATTGTATATTGTGATTTAAAAATTAATGTTGTTAAAGCAATAATTAATGGTGGCACCATTCCTCCTGCCATTACACTAGCCATTACCTTTTGTCCAGACTCACCATCAGCAATTAAACTTGTTCCTAAAACATAAGCCGCTTTATTAATAGGTCCCCCCATATCAACAGCCATCATCGCCGCAACAATAATACCAACAAGAATATGTAAATTATAATCATACATTTTTTTAATTCCCGTTTTTAAACCTAAATTTAAAAACCCTAAAGGAATATTTAACGCAAACATTATTAAACCAATAAATAAAACACTCAATAAAGGCACAAAAACAATATCTTTAACACCTCTAAAAGTTGCGGGAACTTTTCTTGTTCATTGTGTTAAAGCAAAAACAATTACTCCCGCTAAATAACCACCAATTATGGCTCCAATAAATCCAGAATTAAACTGCAATGTTATATCACCAATTTTAATTTCTGGTATTAATATTCCTCAAAGATTACTTCATCCCTCATTAATATCAACAGTATATAACAGTCCCGGAGCATCAGCAATTAATCCGGCAATAAAACCAGGCAACAAACCTTGCCAACCTACAAGTGAATAAGCAATAAAGCCACCTAATACAGGTACAATCATTGAAAGTGATAACTTTCCTAAAGCTGAAAATCACCCCGATTGCAGACGAACAGTACCAAAATTATTGTTACCATCAATACCAGAATCCAATAAAAATCCAATCCCCAGAATAATTCCTCCTGCCACAATAAAAGGGAGCATTCGTGAAACCCCAGCCATAATATGTTTATAAACAGAACGAAAAGACTTTCAACTTTGAACAGTATCTGTTAAAAAAGAATCATCATTTTTTGATTGTTCTTTAACAATTTCACCTTCACCACTTAATGCTTTTTGAATTAATTTATCACCCGCGGTAATTGCATCTTTAGTTCCTGCATATAATACTTTCTTACCAGCAAATCTTTCAACACCTTCAATATTCTTATCAGCAGCAATAATAATAGCTTTAGCATTAGAAATATCTTCCTTAGCTAAAACATTTTCTTGACCACTACGCCCTTGTGTTTCAACTTTAATACTAACATTTAATTGCTTTGCAAAATATTCTAATTTTTCTTGTGCCATATAAGTATGAGCAATCCCGGTCGGACAAGCAGTTATCGCTAAAACTTTACCACTATCATCAACTAAAGACCCATCATCTTTCGATTCTTGTTGCTTACTAAAAATTTTTACAACAGCTTCGGGATTTTTAACTTTTAATAATTCTTTAACAATTTTAGGATCAATTAAATACGATGATAAAGTTGCCAAGGCTTTTAAGTGAGTATCATCACTAAGTAAAGGCATCGCAATCATAAAAATTAATTTAACTGGTTTATTATCCAATGAGTCTCAATCTAATTTACTACTAGTTTTAGCAAAAATAATCGTTGCTTTTTTAACATACTTGCTACGATTATGAGGAATAGCAATCCCATCACCAATTCCTGTTGTTCCTTGTTGCTCACGAACTCAAATATCATTTTCAAACTTTTCAGCATCACTAACAACTTTTTGTTTATATGCCAAATGACAAAGTTTACTAATAGCTTGCTTTTTAGTTTTTGCTTTCAAATTTAAATCCATTATCTGTACATTAAATAAACTACCAATTTCCATCTTACTCTTCCAACCTTTCCACCTTAATTAATGGAACTAATTTTTCAATATCTTGAGCAGTAGCTAATCATTTTGTAAAACTTGTTGCTGCTCCACAAGCAGCAGCCATTTTTAAACTATCTTCAATTGATTTTTTATTAACAAAATAACTAGCAATAAAACCTGCCAACATTGAATCACCAGCCCCTACTGAATTAATTAATAAACCTTCTGCGGCACTAATACGATAAACTTCGTTATCACTGGTAATATAAATTGAACCGTTTTTACCTAAGCTTACCAAAACATTATGAACACCTTGTTGTTGTAATAATTTAGCCGCCGTTATTATTTGCGAATCTGTTATTAATTTCTTATTACATAATTGTTGTAACTCTGCTAAATTAGGTTTAATTAATAACGGTTGATACGATAAACAATGTTTTAAACTACCACTATTAATATCTAACGAAAAATTAACTTGTTTTTCATTAAGAATTTTTAAAAATTGTTTAAGTTGCGATTGATCCATTCCATTTGCTAAATTACCAGAAATAACAACAAAATCATCAGAATGATAATCACTAGCTTGTTTGATAAATGCTTCTCAATCACTAGCAATAACTAATGGACCCCTAGCATTAACTTCTGTTTCTTGATCACTTTTAATTTTGACATTAATGCGAACCATTCCTTTAATTAATATAAAGTTAGCAACAATATTTTCTTCTTTTAACTTTTGTAAAATTAACTCATTATTATTGGTAGCTAAAAATCCGCTTGTAATAGTTTTTATTCCCAATCGGGTAAGAATAATAGCACAGTTAATACCTTTACCCCCCGACTGCAAATAATCTTCATAACAACGATTAGTATTGCCAACAGTAAAATTGTCTACTTTTATTGTATAGTCAATTGCTGGATTAAAAGTAATTGTATAAATCATTAGCTTATTCTCCTTTCTCTAATTATTATTTTATCTTAAAGATGCTAAAAAGTCTTTTTTATTAGTAAAAATGAAATATCATAATTTTAAAAAGTAGTTTTTGTAATTAATTACAAAAACTACTTAAATTAAATTTATTTTAGGTTCCTTCAACTATTTTAACTATTTTAAAAAAGTCTATTAATACCTTTTAAAATCTTAATTTATAGTCTAATGGTGGTTCGGGGCGGAATTGAACCGCCGACACCTTGAGCTTCAATCAAGTGCTCTACCGACTGAGCTACCGAACCCTAACTAACTGGCGGTCCCGAAGGGAATTGAACCCTCGATCTCCTCTGTGACAGAGAGGCATGTTAACCACTACACCACGGGACCAATTGGTTGCGGGAGGAGGATTTGAACCTCCGACCTTCAGGTTATGAGCCTGACGAGCTACCAGACTGCTCTATCCCGCGATATGTTTCGTTAATAATTACTAATGGCGGAGGTGAAGGGATTCGAACCCCTGCGAGTTTTTATACTCCTTGCGGTTTTCAAGACCGCCCCCTTCAACCAGGCTTGGGTACACCTCCATAAAATAATACCATAATGGTGGACCCTGTAGGGCTCGAACCTACGGCCATCCGGTTATGAGCCGGATGCTCTAACCAACTGAGCTAAGGGTCCAATAGTAAAACTAACTTATATTTAATTGGTTGTTTAAATCTATAAAATTGTTACTAATCTTAAACAAAATAAATTATAATAAAAATAATGCAAGTTTGCAAGCAATAAACCAAGATAGGTCGCGTTTAGTTTTCTTAGGTGTTGCTTTGAAGAAGTAAAACAATCAGCTAATTATATTATTTAATTACTAAACTAACCCTGCCTTTCTTGTTATTGTCATTTTTATTCATTACCATTTTATCATATTATTGAATTTTTACACAATAAAAAATTATTAATTTTATTAAATTTTCACTAATATATATTAATTTTATATTTTTACTTACTTAAATCTATTATATTTATTTGTTACAGCATTACCTTTATAATTAATTCAACTATCATCATTTTTATTATTATATTTATTTCATAATGAATTTTTATATATTTCTTTTCTGATTTCTATTTCTGAATTAATATTTTAATAAAAAAGGTATCGCAAGAAGTCTAATGAAGAAAAAGTGAAAGAATATTTGCAAGAAAAAAATAAATTAATTCCTCTTAAAGAAAAAGAGAAAAATATTAAAAAACTAAATTATAATAATAGACTTCTTGCATAACCTATTAAAAAAATTACAAATATTTGTAAAAAGACAGTAATAGAAAAATATAATTTTAATTAATTATGTCTTTTATCTAAAAAATTAATATTTTGCCACAACAAAAAATGAATTTATTATTTAAATTCTTTAATTTTAAATAAATCTTTTATGTTAAATTAATAATTGCAAATTATAAATTGAGGCAATTAAATTAAATCTTAAACCAAATCTTTTTCTACGATTACGATATTTTTCTGTCATAATTTTAAATTTTTTAAGAATAGCAAAAATATTTTCAATAATAATTCTCATTTTTGAAACTAGTCTATTATGTTGTTTTTGTGCTTTATTTAAATGGTTTTTCTTTGTTTTCTTTGTAGGTATTAGAACATTATTGTGAATTTTTTGTATTCCTTGATAACCACTATCAACTATTAATTTGGGATTTTTGATTCTTTAAATAAAGAATAATCATGTTTTTTCCAAAGTGAAAAACTTGTTGCAATAATTTTTCTAGTTTCTTGTTCGATAATTACTTGTGTTTTAATGGTGTGTTTTTTCTTTTTACCAGAATAAGATTGTTTTTGTCTTTTTTGGGCGTTGGATTGGAGTTTCGGTAGCATCAATAATAATAGTTTTATCATTAAAATAATCATTTATTAGTGCTTTTTTACCAGCAAGTTGTTGAAAATCAGAGTTTTTAATTAAAATATCTTCAATTCACTTGATATTGCGATAACAATTAGCTTCACTAATTCCGAAATTTTTACCCAGATGAAAATAAGTCTGATATTCTCGTCAATATGATAAAGTCATCAATAATCTATTTTCTAGTGATAATTTATTAGTTTTACCACCTTTTTTAAATTTTTCTATTTCAGCTACTTGTAAAATATCTAACATTTTATTAAAAGTGGATTTTTTTATTCCTGTTAATCTTAACCATTCTTTATCATTAAGAGTATTAAAATTATTATTGTTCATATTTTGATATCCTCATAAATTATATTTTATAAGAATATTTTAATAAAAAAGGTATCGCAAGAAGTCTAATGAATTAAATTCTTTAAATAAAAAACTCAGTAATTTACAAGGTGAAAATTTAAAAGATGATGAAGAAAAAATTAAAACTTTAAATAAATCAGTAATTAAAAAATATAATTGTCAAAAGATTAATTTAAATTATACAGGAGCATACACAAGTGATGGTTTAAATGTTGTAATAAAAGAAAATGGAAAACCAGATAAAGGAAAAAATATTAATATTTCTAACGAAACTTTAAAAGATGCAATTTCAAATTTAGCAGATTATGATAATAATAAACAAGAAAATCAAACAATAAAAGATGATTTAGTAAGAATGATTTTTATTACAAGTGAAGCCATGAGGTTTCAATGTGATGAAAAGACTTTAGAAATTTTTGCAAATATTAAAAATATTGATGAATTAAAAAAAATCATATCTGAGAGTAAAAATATATTAAAAAATATTCAAGAAAAAATATTTAACAAAAATAAAATAATAAATTGAAAAGATTATACATCACAATTAAGAGGTGATTGAAAAAAATATTCAGAACAGTTTAATAAATTTAGAACAGAAATTTGAGAAGAGCTAATAAATTTAAAAAGTTTAAGTAATTTTGTTTTTGAAAATCAAAATGAAATTAATCAAATATTAGAAACAAAAAATGAAAAAGAAGAAATATTAAAATTAATAGAAGAATTATTTAATAGACTTCTTGCGATACCTTTTTTATTAAAATATTCTTATAAAATATAATTTATGAGGATATCAAAATATGAACAATAATAAATTTAATACTCTTAATGATAAAGAATGGTTAAGATTAACAGGAATAAAAAAATCCACTTTTAATAAAATGTTAGATATTTTACAAGTAGCTGAAATAGAAAAATTTAAAAAAGGTGGTAAAACTAATAAATTATCACTAGAAAATAGATTATTGATGACTTTATCATATTGACGAGAATATCAGACTTATTTTCATCTTGGTAAAAATTTCGGAATTAGTGAAGCTAATTGTTATCGCAATATCAAGTGAATTGAAGATATTTTAATTAAAAACTCTGATTTTCAACAACTTGCTGGTAAAAAAGCACTAATAAATGATTATTTTAATGATAAAACTATTATTATTGATGCTACCGAAACTCCAATCCAACGCCCAAAAAAAGACAAAAACAATCTTATTCTGGTAAAAAGAAAAAACACACCATTAAAACACAAGTAATTATCGAACAAGAAACCAGAAAAATTATTGCAACAAGTTTTTCACTTGGGAAAAAACATGATTATGCTTTATTTAAAGAATCAAAAATCCCAATTTTAAAAAATACCAAATTAATAGTTGATAGTGATTATCAAGGAATACAAAAAATTCACAATAATGTTCTAATACCTACAAAGAAAACAAAGAAAAACCATTTAAATAAAGCACAAAAACAACATAATAGACTAGTTTCAAAAATGAGAATTATTATTGAAAATATTTTTGCTATTCTTAAAAAATTTAAAATTATGACAGAAAAATATCGTAATCGTAGAAAAAGATTTGGTTTAAGATTTAATTTAATTGCCTCAATTTATAATTTGCAATTATTAATTTAACATAAAAGATTTATTTAAAATTAAAGAATTTAAATAATAAATTCATTTTTTGTTGTGGCAAAATATTAATTTTTTAGATAAAAGACATAATTAATTAAAATTATATTTTTCTATTACTGTCTTTTTACAAATATTTGTAATTTTTTTAATAGGTTATGCAAGAAGTCTAATAAAAAAGAAAATAAAAAATATAAAAAAATAAAAAATATTTTTCTAGTTGAAATAAAAGAATTATTAAAAATTAACGATGAGTGAACCGAAAATGAAACTATATATGTTAATTTTAGATTAAAATATAAAGAAAAAATTGCTAATACTAATAAAATAATTCATCCAATTGACAAAAAAATATCACAAAAAGAAAAAAACAAAAATAAAATAAGATTATTAATTTTTAAAAAAAATAATGATAATTCTCTTTTATTTTCATCTATTATTGAAAATAATTTAGATATTATTAAATTATTAATTAGACTTCTTGCGATACCTTTTTTATTAAAATATTCTTATAAAATATAATTTATGAGGATATCAAAATATGAACAATAATAAATTTAATACTCTTAATGATAAAGAATGGTTAAGATTAACAGGAATAAAAAAATCCACTTTTAATAAAATGTTAGATATTTTACAAGTAGCTGAAATAGAAAAATTTAAAAAAGGTGGTAAAACTAATAAATTATCACTAGAAAATAGATTATTGATGACTTTATCATATTGACGAGAATATCAGACTTATTTTCATCTTGGTAAAAATTTCGGAATTAGTGAAGCTAATTGTTATCGCAATATCAAATGAATTGAAGATATTTTAATTAAAAACTCTGATTTTCAACAACTTGCTGGTAAAAAAGCACTAATAAATGATTATTTTAATGATAAAACTATTATTATTGATGCTACCGAAACTCCAATCCAACGCCCAAAAAAAGACAAAAACAATCTTATTCTGGTAAAAAGAAAAAACACACCATTAAAACACAAGTAATTATCGAACAAGAAACCAGAAAAATTATTGCAACAAGTTTTTCACTTGGGAAAAAACATGATTATGCTTTATTTAAAGAATCAAAAATCCCAATTTTAAAAAATACCAAATTAATAGTTGATAGTGGTTATCAAGGAATACAAAAAATTCACAATAATGTTCTAATACCTACAAAGAAAACAAAGAAAAACCATTTAAATAAAGCACAAAAACAACATAATAGACTAGTTTCAAAAATGAGAATTATTATTGAAAATATTTTTGCTATTCTTAAAAAATTTAAAATTATGACAGAAAAATATCGTAATCGTAGAAAAAGATTTGGTTTAAGATTTAATTTAATTGCCTCAATTTATAATTTGCAATTATTAATTTAACATAAAAGATTTATTTAAAATTAAAGAATCTAAATAATAAATTCATTTTTTTTGTGGCAAAATATTAATTTTTTAGATAAAAGACATAATTAATTAAAATTATATTTTTCTATTACTGTTTTTTTACAAATATTTGTAATTTTTTTAATAGGTTATGCAAGAAGTCTAATATATATGAATTAAAAAATGAAATTATTGTGAATTTTTCGGAATTACTTTTAAAAGAAGTAGCAGTTACATATTTAGATTTATTAAGAAAATATCAAAAGGGTGATGCTCATCATCTTATTTTAGAATTTTTAAATGTCTCAGTTTTACTTTTAGATAAAATAATTGCTGATGAAAAACTGTGAGATAAGACTGATACTAGTTTATTATTAGACTTAAAAAATAGTATTTTTTTAACAGAAAAAAGTAAAGAAAAAGATTAACTAAGGCTTTAGAAACAACAAAAAAGCATATAAATATTTATTTATTAAATTAAATTTTCTTTTTTCTTTAATAAAAGATAAAGATATGCAAGAAAAATTATTTTTAGATATTTATAATATTTATGTTAAGGGTTTTGAAAATAAACAAATTATTTTTTCTGATATTATTAATTATTAGACTTCTTGCGATACCTTTTTTATTAAAATATTCTTATAAAATATAATTTATGAGGATATCAAAATATGAACAATAATAAATTTAATACTCTTAATGATAAAGAATGGTTAAGATTAACAGGAATAAAAAAATCCACTTTTAATAAAATGTTAGATATTTTACAAGTAGCTGAAATAGAAAAATTTAAAAAAGGTGGTAAAAATAATAAATTATAACTAGAAAATAGATTATTGATGACTTTATCATATTGACGAGAATATCAGACTTATTTTCATCTTGGTAAAAATTTCGGAATTAGTGAAGCTAATTGTTATCGCAATATCAAGTGAATTGAAGATATTTTAATTAAAAACTCTGATTTTCAACAACTTGCTGGTAAAAAAGCACTAATAAATGATTATTTTAATGATAAAACTATTATTATTGATGCTACCGAAACTCCAATCCAACGCCCAAAAAAAGACAAAAACAATCTTATTCTGGTAAAAAGAAAAAACACACCATTAAAACACAAGTAATTATCGAACAAGAAACCAGAAAAATTATTGCAACAAGTTTTTCACTTAGGAAAAAACATGATTATGCTTTATTTAAAGAATCAAAAATCCCAATTTTAAAAAATACCAAATTAATAGTTGATAGTGGTTATCAAGGAATACAAAAAATTCACAATAATGTTCTAATACCTACAAAGAAAACAAATAAAAACCATTTAAATAAAGCACAAAAACAACATAATAGACTAGTTTCAAAAATGAGAATTATTATTGAAAATATTTTTGCTATTCTTAAAAAATTTAAAATTATGACAGAAAAATATCGTAATCGTAGAAAAAGATTTGGTTTAAGATTTAATTTAATTGCCTCAATTTATAATTTGCAATTATTAATTTAACATAAAAGATTTATTTAAAATTAAAGAATTTAAATAATAAATTCATTTTTTGTTGTGGCAAAATATTAATTTTTTAGATAAAAGACATAATTAATTAAAATTATATTTTTCTATTACTGTCTTTTTACAAATATTTGTAATTTTTTTAATAGGTTATGCAAGAAGTCTATTATTCTAAAAAGCTAAATCGGAAACGAAAATTTTTAACTTTTAATATTGATGCATTAAATTACTTAAAAGTAATTTGCATTTTTAAGTCATTAATGTTAATATTTTTAAGGACAATTTAAAATTTTCATTCACTTATTCTGAACTGGATATGCTAGTTTTAACCAGTAGCAACCCTTTTATTTTTAAAAGAAGGTGCTTCTAGCAGGGTAAATACCAACAATAAGGAAAGGATTATATCTAAAATATAAAACCTTCTTTTTAGTTAAAGAAGGTTTTATATTATTTAAATAAATTAATGGAGGAAAGTATGAGAAAAATATTATTTACTAGTGAATCTGTTAGTGAAGGACATCCCGATAAGATTAGTGATCAAATAGCTGATGCTATTTTGGATGCTTGTTTAAAACAAGACCCGCAAACAAGACTAGCTTGTGAAGTGTTTATTACTACTAATATGGTTATTATTGGTGGCGAAATTAAATCATCAGCAATTGTAAATTATGAAGCGATTGCTAGAAAAGTTATTTGTGATATTGGTTATATTGATGAAAAAATTGGTATTAATGGTAATACTTGTGATATTCAAGTATTACTTCATAGTCAATCACAAGATATTATTCGTGGTGTGGAACATAATCATCAATTAGCAGCAGGCGATCAAGGAATTATTTTTGGTTATGCTACTAATGAAACTAAAACTTATATGCCTTTAGCTATTCAAATTGCTCATGATTTAGTACATTTAGCTTCTTCTTTAAGAAAAAATCAACAATTCAAAGATGCGCGCCCTGATATGAAATCACAAGTAACGATTGATTATAGTAATTGGTGCCAACCTAAAATTGATACGATTTTAATGTCAATTCAACATCATCCTGATTATAATCAAAGTGAATTTAAAACATTTATTCATCAAAAAATTATGCTAGTTATTGCTAAGAAATATAAGTTAAATTTTGATTTTAAATTTTTGATTAATCCAACAGGAAGATTTGTTATTGGTGGACCTTATGGTGATACGGGATTAACAGGAAGAAAAATTATTGTGGATACTTATGGTGGATATGCTCGTAGTGGTGGTGGTGCCTTTTCTGGTAAAGATGCTACTAAAGTTGATCGGACAGCTGCTTATATGGCAAGAAAAGTTGCTAAACATATTGTTGCTTTAAATTGGGCTGATAAATGTGAAATTCAATTGGCATATGTTATTGGTATGAAAGCTCCGATTGCTGTTTATATTGAGACATTTAATACTGAAAAGATTGCTCTTAATATAATTAGTGATGCCATTAGTGCTGTTTTTGATTTTTCAATTCAAGGAATGATTGATTGTTTGCAGTTAATGCAACCAATTTATCAAAAAACTACCGTTTATGGCCATTTTGGTAAAGATGATAATTTTAGTTGAGAAAAATTGGATTGTTTAGAACAATTAAAAGATTATATTAAAGATAAGTAAAAATGAGAATATTTAGGTATTCTCATTTTTAAAATTTAAATTATTTTCTAATATTTTTTATTTTTTGTTTTTAAAATTGTTAATAAATATGTATAGCAAGTTAAATACAATAAATAAAAATAAAATTAAAGTTGCAAAGATAACAAATACTAAAATCCCATTCATTCCAAAATTTTCATTATGAAGGTTTAAGAAAAAGTAAGGGTATGATAAGTTTTCTTTACCATCTGCTCAGCGCATTTCGCCACGAAGCATAACATAGATAATGTATGTTAATGGATAACTTAAGTATATTCAGATATTTTTTTTTAAATAGTTATTTAATTCAATTTTATTACTGCCAATATTTCAGATGCCATAAATAATCATTAATAATGGGACAATAATGTGTTGGGCAACGCCATAAATTCAGGCATTTATTCCCATATATTTAAAAGCGGTGGGCATTAGGACTATAAGTCAAACAAAAAAAGTTACGGAAATATAACTAGTTATGAAAAGTTTACTTGTTTGTCCTGTTAAAATACTTTTATCTTCATTTTGATAATTAATTGTTGCTAATAGAAATCATATGGCAACAATGATATTTGATTGCGTAGTAAAAAAAGATAAATACTGAAGTGTAAAATCGCCATATAGAAATGGTAAGTCAGATTTAGGTACTCATAATTTTAATACCATTGAATTAATATATGTAGCAATTAAAAATGCTATTGTAAATATGAAAGCAAATATTTTAAAAATTAGTTTTCCTCGTGTTGGTTTCATAATTTCCTCCGTAGATTTTTTTTAATTAAAAATATTATATCAAAATTAGATAAGGGATTGTTTTAAAATTTTGCTATTATTGCATTATATTGTTTATTGGCTATAATGATAAATAGTAAAATTAAAAAAGAAGGGATGTTTTAAGAATGATTAATAATTCTAATTTAAAAGAAACTAAAAATTTAAATCAAACTAATATTGAACCTAATGGATTAATAGACTTCTTGCGATACCTTTTTTATTAAAATATTCTTATAAAATATAATTTATGAGGATATCAAAATATGAACAATAATAAATTTAATACTCTTAATGATAAAGAATGGTTAAGATTAACAGGAATAAAAAAATCCACTTTTAATAAAATGTTAGATATTTTACAAGTAGCTGAAATAGAAAAATTTAAAAAAGGTGGTAAAACTAATAAATTATCACTAGAAAATAGATTATTGATGACTTTATCATATTGACGAGAATATCAGACTTATTTTCATCTTGGTAAAAATTTCGGAATTAGTGAAGCTAATTGTTATCGGAATATCAAGTGAATTGAAGATATTTTAATTAAAAACTCTCATTTTCAACAACTTGCTGGTAAAAAAGCACTAATAAATGATTATTTTAATGATAAAACTATTATTATTGATGCTACCGAAACTCCAATCCAACGCCCAAAAAAAGACAAAAACAATAGACTTCTTGCATAACCTATTAAAAAATTACAAATATTTGTAAAAAGACAGTAATAGAAAAATATAATTTTAATTAATTATGTCTTTTATCTAAAAAATTAATATTTTGCCACAACAAAAAATGAATTTATTATTTAAATTCTTTAATTTTAAATAAATCTTTTATGTTAAATTAATAATTGCAAATTATAAATTGAGGCAATTAAATTAAATCTTAAACCAAATCTTTTTCTACGATTACGATATTTTTCTGTCATAATTTTAAATTTTTTAAGAATAGCAAAAATATTTTCAATAATAATTCTCATTTTTGAAACTAGTCTATTATGTTGTTTTTGTGCTTTATTTAAATGGTTTTTATTTGTTTTCTTTGTAGGTATTAGAACATTATTGTGAATTTTTTGTATTCCTTGATAACCACTATCAACTATTAATTTGGTATTTTTTAAAATTGAGATTTTTGATTCTTTAAATAAAGCATAATCATGTTTTTTCCCAAGTGAAAAACTTGTTGCAATAATTTTTCTGGTTTCTTGTTCGATAATTACTTGTGTTTTAATGGTGTGTTTTTTCTTTTTACCAGAATAAGATTGTTTTTGTCTTTTTTTGGGCGTTGGATTGGAGTTTCGGTAGCATCAATAATAATAGTTTTATCATTAAAATAATCATTTATTAGTGCTTTTTTACCAGCAAGTTGTTGAAAATCAGAGTTTTTAATTAAAATATCTTCAATTCACTTGATATTGCTATAACAATTAGCTTCACTAATTCCGAAATTTTTACCAAGATGAAAATAAGTCTGATATTCTCGTCAATATGATAAAGTCATCAATAATCTATTTTCTAGTGATAATTTATTAGTTTTACCACCTTTTTTAAATTTTTCTATTTCAGCTACTTGTAAAATATCTAACATTTTATTAAAAGTGGATTTTTTTATTCCTGTTAATCTTAACCATTCTTTATCATTAAGAGTATTAAATTTATTATTGTTCATATTTTGATATCCTCATAAATTATATTTTATAAGAATATTTTAATAAAAAAAGTATCGCAAGAAGTCTAATAATCTATTTTCTAGTGATAATTTATTAGTTTTACCACCTTTTTTAAATTTTTCTATTTCAGCTACTTGTAAAATATCTAACATTTTATTAAAAGTGGATTTTTTTATTCCTGTTAATCTTAACCATTCTTTATCATTAAGAGTATTAAATTTATTATTGTTCATATTTTGATATCCTCATAAATTATATTTTATAAGAATATTTTAATAAAAAAGGTATCGCAAGAAGTCTATTGATGACTTTATCATATTGACGAGAATATCAGACTTATTTTCATCTTGGTAAAAATTTCGGAATTAGTGAAGCTAATTGTTATCGCAATATCAAGTGAATTGAAGATATTTTAATTAAAAACTCTGATTTTCAACAACTTGCTGGTAAAAAAGCACTAATAAATGATTATTTTAATGATAAAACTATTATTATTGATGCTACCGAAACTCCAATCCAACGCCCAAAAAAAGACAAAAACAATCTTATTCTGGTAAAAAGAAAAAACACACCATTAAAACACAAGTAATTATCGAACAAGAAACCAGAAAAATTATTGCAACAAGTTTTTCACTTGGGAAAAAACATGATTATGCTTTATTTAAAGAATCAAAAATCTCAATTTTAAAAAATACCAAATTAATAGTTGATAGTGGTTATCAAGGAATACAAAAAATTCACAATAATGTTCTAATACCTACAAAGAAAACAAAGAAAAACCATTTAAATAAAGCACAAAAACAACATAATAGACTAGTTTCAAAAATGAGAATTATTATTGAAAATATTTTTGCTATTCTTAAAAAATTTAAAATTATGACAGAAAAATATCGTAATCGTAGAAAAAGATTTGGTTTAAGATTTAATTTAATTGCCTCAATTTATAATTTGCAATTATTAATTTAACATAAAAGATTTATTTAAAATTAAAGAATTTAAATAATAAATTCATTTTTTGTTGTGGCAAAATATTAATTTTTTAGATAAAAGACATAATTAATTAAAATTATATTTTTCTATTACTGTCTTTTTACAAATATTTGTAATTTTTTTAATAGGTTATGCAAGAAGTCTAATAATCTATTTTCTAGTGATAATTTATTAGTTTTACCACCTTTTTTAAATTTTTCTGTTTCAGCTACTTGTAAAATATCTAACATTTTATTAAAAGTGGATTTTTTTATTCCTGTTAATCTTAACCATTCTTTATCATTAAGAGTATTAAATTTATTATTGTTCATATTTTGATATCCTCATAAATTATATTTTATAAGAATATTTTAATAAAAAAGGTATCGCAAGAAGTCTAATATTGATTTTATTAACTAACTGATATTTTTAAGCGCTTATTATCTTTTCTTTTTAAAAAAAATAATATGGATCCCGCTAATACTGCTAATAATGAAACAACAAGAATCATTGTTAAGACAATTTGATATCCCGTTTGGCTAGAAAATTTTTCTTCTTTACCATTAACAATTTCAACGATTTCATAGCTCTTATAAACAACAGAAGCAATATGTCAAAATCAAGCATCAGGAGAAAAAGAAATTAAAGAAATAAATGCTACCATTAAACCATAATTCTTTTCAGGAATATTTAATTCATTAATTACTGCTCAACGATTAGTTACTAAACATCAACAAGTTATTCCTAAAAGAATAAACATCGCCGAAACAATAATTTGAATTGCAATTTTGCCAACAGCTCCAAAATTATTAATTGTTGTTCCAAACCCAGGAGTAATAATAGCAATCAAAATTAAACAACTATTTATTACTAGTCCCAAAGTAATAAAGAGAATATATTTCCCTCAGCGATCAGCAATATTTCCTGCAAATGAAGACACAGCAAACCGTGAGAGATAAGTTCTAACAATTCCTAAAATAAATGTTACCACACTAGCAACTTTTAAACTATTTTCTAAGTAATTAATAAAAACGCTTAAACCTGATTGAAACATATAAACACCTAAAATTAATAGTGTTACTAACCACACCTTAATATTACCAATAATAAGTCGCAATTCATCTCACTTAAAAGCAAAAGCTTTCGTTTTTTTCTTTTCTTCAACAAATAACATTGTTAAAACACAAACAATTAAAGCTGTTGCTGATAAAACTCAACATAAAGCCGGAAATGCTCAATTATCTAAACTTGTTGCTTTTAAAAAAAAATAAATCGCATAAGAAAAAACAACAATTAAAGCACCAAATAAACCATTAATACTGCCTAATAAGCCATTAACTGTTCCTTGTTGCTTGTCGGTTGCTTGTTGTGACAATAATTTTCATAATGCTGATCAAAAAATAAATCCTGTTGCTAATCCTCAAATAACAAATATCGCTACTAACTGACTAAAAATCGCTTCTTCGGTACCTTGCATAAATGGAATTGCTCCATATCAAAAACCAACGCCACCAATCATTGCTAAACCACTAACAATTAATAACTTTAAACTAACTTTATCAGCAAGATAGCCACCAAATAAATATGATGGCAATAAGACATACCCATATATTGCAATGGCACTAGTAAATTTTCCTTCACTAATACCAAACTCAGTATGAATATTAGAAAAAACATTTTTTAAATAAAAAGGCAATATCATTGATAATACATCTGCCATTGCTAAAATAGCAATAGCTCATATTTTTTTACTGCCAAAACTATGAAAAACTCTCACAAAAGATGAATTTTTTAGTTTTGTCATTTTCTTACTCCTCTCAAATATAAACTTATAAATTTATCTTAACATAAGATTTAGTAAAACATCTTTCATTTAAAAGAAAAAATGTCATTTATTTAAAAATAACATTTTTTCTTTTTTTATTCACTAACTAATAAAACATAATCAACGGTTCTTAAATCAAAAAGTTTATTGCCTCCCGAATATGAAATTGCTGATTGTAAATCCTGATTAATTTCTCTTAACTTCGAAGCAATATTTCCTTCAATCGGAACAAAAATTCTCTTGCCTTCAATATTATCAGTATTTTTTTTATTAAAAACACTAGCTGAACCATAATATTCTTTCAAAAATTGACCATCAACTTGAACAGTTTTCCCTGGCGATTCTTCCAATCCTGCTAATATCGCTCCCACCATACAAATTGTTGCCCCAAATCTAATCGCTTTAGCAATATCACCATGTTCGCGTAAACCACCATCTAAAATAATTGGTTGTTTAATCGCATTAAAAATGTCTAAACAAGCTTTGGGCTGTCATCCAGCGGTGCCAAAACCAGTCTTTAACTTTGTCGTACAAACTTTTCCCGGACCAATACCAACTTTAACACAATCAGCTCCTCAAAAAACTAAATCTTGTGCTGCTTCAACCGTAGCAATATTTCCCGCAATAACAAATGTTTGTGGTAAATTAATTTTAATGTATTTAAGCATCTTTTCCATATATTGCGAATGTCCATGAGCAATATCAATAGTAATAAAATCAGGAATTAAATTTTTTGCTTTCAATTCATCAATGACATTATAATCCTCTAATTTAATTCCTAAACTAATTGAACTATAAAGATTTTGGACTTTCATTTTAGCAACAAAAGCCACATTATCAAACTCAAAACGATGCATAATATAAAAATAATTATTTTTAGCTAAAAATAATGCCATTGTTTCACTAATAACTGTTGTCATATTAGCAGGAACAATTGGTAACTTAAATTTAAATTTACCTAACTGCACACTAGCATCACAGTCTTTCCTTGATTCAACAATACATTTTTTAGGTAATAACCGAATATTTTCAAAATTATAATATTCTCTTTTCATACTTTTCTCCTTAAACATTAACTACTATTTTCAATTCATTGATGAATCATTTTACAATATTGCTCATAGTTTTTACTTCATAGTAAATCATGCGCATCATCAATGAAATATAGTAAATGAGCCCACATCAACTTTTTAATTTTTTTTTGATTACCAAACGGATGATTATTACTTTGTAATAACAAAACTTTTTTATTTGAACTTTTAAGTTTTCAATACGATTTATTAATTAAAGAGTTCATTTGTAACCGATATCATAATAAAAACGGTTTATTTTCAAAATATTTCTTAATTTGTAACTGATAAGGTTTATTCTTACTAATTAATTTCTCCACCAAAACAACTGGTAATTTAACATTACGATCAAATCAAAAACCATACAATGAAATAAATTTTGTTTTCAAATCACTATCAAGATAATTAGGATTACTAATTATATTCAATAATATTATCCCTGTAACCTGTGCTTTATTACTAAGACAAGATATAATATTAGCACCTAATCCTTGTCCAAGCAAGTAAATTTGTTGATGAGGATATTTGTTATTAAATAAATTAATAATTGTTACTAAATCTTTAATATTACTTCCTAATGTTACTTTTTTATTAGCGACTTCATTATGATGATATCGTAAATCAAACGCTAAAAAATTATACCCAATTTTTTGAAAATAATCAATATAAAACTTAAAATCAGCTTTACTATTGAAAAAGTCATGAACAAAAATAATTAATTTATTTTTATTAATATCAACTTGATAATTAGCCGACAAGGAAAAGCAATCACTCATTATTAATGAATGCTTTCTAATTTCAGGTTTTTGAATTGATAAAACTTCGCTAACACCAATTCTTAATAAATTATAAATTCGACGGAAAATAAAATATAAAACAAAAATAACGGTAAATGCTAGTAAAAATCACATTCAATAATTTCGTAAAAAATTAATAAAAATCATAATTATTTAATAACCTTAGGATATTCTTTGTGTGGATTAATATTAATATTTTCAATTTTTATAACTTTATTAGTAATATCATCAATAAATAAAACAATACCATTAATTTGCCCCTCACCAATTACTGGTTTAAATTTAATTGGCAAATTATTTTTCTGACGATAAATAACTTCTGTTGGATTAGCACCAATAATTGAATAATAAGCTCCCGTCATTCCAATATCAGTAATAAATCCGGTTCCTTTTGGCAAAATTCTCGCATCATTAGTTTGTACATGCGTATGCGTTCCTCATAATGCTGTAATCTTACCATCATAATTTCAAGCTAAAGCAATTTTTTCAGCACTTGCTTCAGCATGGTAATCAACTAAGTGAATATCACTATCATCTTCTTTTAAGAGCGTATCCATTTCAAAATATGCATTTTGTGATGAACGCATAAAAACACTACCAATTAAATTGGTAACGCGAATTTTCTTATCTTTAACAGTAAATATTGAAGAACCTTTACCAGAATGGTAGGGATTACTATTTAATGGTCGTAAAATATCATCATTATCAACGATTAAATCTAACATATCCGGCTTATCAAATGTATGATTACCACCCGTAATCACATCAACATTAATTCGCTTTAAAAAATAATAATGCTCTTTAATCATTGATTTTCCATGACTAATATTTTCTCCATTAACAATGACAAAATCAATTTGATAATCTTTTCTTAATGATGCTAAATATTCTTCTAAAATACTACGACCAACTTGACCATAAATATCACCAATAACTAAAATATTCATATTTTTTCTTCTTTCTAATCAATTTTTCTTAACTCAGCAATTAACATTTCTACATTTGCTTCCGTTTCATTTTCATAATATGCATATAATCTTTTCCGACGAATATCTTTTGTTAATAACTGCATCTTTTCTTCATAAGTATTTAGGCTATTAATTATCTTACTAATCGCATCGTGAACAGCACTACGCGAAACATTTAATTCATTAGCAATCTCTTGTAATGAAAAATTTTCCATTAAATAAAGCGAAAAGTATTTTTGCTGTTTCGGTGTTAATAACTTACTATATAAATCATATAATAAATTTAATTCATTAGTCTTACTAAGATCTCACATTTTCATCCTTATCCTATCTACTCGTAACTTCTTTTGCTGTTAATCCTTGAATATATTGTTCTAAATCAAATTCTTCCAAGTCATCAAGTTTTTCACCAAGACCAATATATTTTACAGGAATATTTAAACTTTCTTTAATCGCTAAGATAATTCCTCCCTTAGAAGAACCATCCATCTTGGTTAAAATAATCCCCGTAACTGGGGCTACTTCGGTAAAATTTTGTGCTTGGGAAATGCCATTTTGCCCCGTTGTGGCATCAACTACTAATAATGTTTCATGGGGGGCATCAATGATTACCTTTTGAATAACTTTATATATTTTATTTAATTCATTCATTAAATTAGTTTTAGTTTGTAACCTGCCCGCACTATCACAAAGAACAACATCAACTTCTAATTCTTGACCTTTTTTAATACCCGTATAAATAACACTAGCAGGGTCTTGTTGTTCTTTACTAGGCACCACAATTGGCACTTGCAAGCGTTTTGCTCATTGCCATAATTGTTCAACAGCACCAGCTCTAAAAGTATCCCCTGCTACTAATAAAACTTTTTTATTTTGTTGTAATAGCAAATAAGCTAATTTAGCAATTGATGTTGTTTTACCAGCACCATTAACACCAACAACCAAAATAACATTTAATTGATTATCCAAAATATTTAAAGTTGTTGTAATAAACGAATTACTAGCATAAATAGCAAACATCTTATCAATAATAAGTTCATTAATTATTTCAGAATCCTTAATATTATTAATTCTAACTTCATTTTTAATTTCATTAACAATTTGCAATGCCATTTTAACACCAACATCAGCTAAAATTAATGTATTTTCTAATTCTTCAAAATATGTTTCATCAATAACACGATGCTTAGTAACTAAAATCTGTAATTTTTGTAAAAAAGATTTTCGGGATTTATTCAACCCTTTTTCATATTTTAAAGAGCTTTTAGATAAAATTTTATCTTTTAATTTTTTTAACATTAAATCCTCCTAATATGGATAACTTATAAATAATTTAATAATTTATCATCATTAAATACTTGATCAATTACTCCACTACCTAAACAAACATCACCTTGATAAAATACTGCAACTTGCCCTGGAGTAAGAGCTCTTACCTTATTTGCAATAACAACATTAACACAATTATTATCTAATAATAATAATTTAACATCATAAGAAATTTGTTGATAACGAAACTTTGCTGTAATCGGTAAATTTAATAATGGTAAAGAATTATTAATTCAGTTAACATCAGTAACTAAACAACCATTAGCTCATAATCATTCCTTATCACTGCCACTAGCAACAAAAAGAATTTTTTGATGATAATCTTTACCAACAACAAAATAACGATTATTCATTCCTGATAAATCAATGCCTTTTCTTTGACCAATCGTATAATACATAATCCCTTGATGCGTCCCAATAACTTTATTACTTTTAATATCAACAATATTACCAACTTGGGCAGGAATATAATTTTGTAAAAATTGTTTAAAATTCCTTTTACCAATAAAACAAATTCCTGTTGAATCTTTTTTATTAGCTGTTACTAAATTTAATTTCTTAGCTAATTGCCTAACTTCTACTTTTTTAATATCGCCTAAAGGAAAAATAGTTTTTGCTAACTGTTCTTGATTTAATTGTGATAAAAAATAAGTTTGATCTTTTGTTTCATCTTTTGCTTTTAATAATTCATATTTTTTTGTTTCATCATTATATTTAACTTTAGCATAATGTCCCATAGCAATATAATCAGCATTTAAATTTTCCAATGCATAATTTAAAAAAGCAGAAAATTTAATATATTTATTACACAATATATCAGGATTAGGGGTGCGTCCTTTTTTATATTCTTCTAAAAAATAAGTAAACACATATTGTCAATATTCCTCAACAAAATTAATACGATATAAATCAATATTTAATTGTTCAGCAACTTTTTTAGCATCTAAATAATCAACTTGCATTGGACAAATAGCATCATTAATAGATTTATTTCCTAAAATATCATTATTTACTAATGAATCTCAATTACGCATAAATAATCCAATAACATCATATCCTTGTTGTTTTAATAAATATGCCGCAATGGAAGAATCCACTCCTCCACTCATACCAATAACAACTCGTCCTTTCATCAATTTCACCTTCTCAATTTTATTAACTTTCCCTATTAATTTTACAACAAATAGCAACAAATTACATCTTTTTATAATTTAGGAGTATTTTAAGAAAAAGAAAAAATAATTAAAAATTCTAATAATAATGGATAATAATAATTTCTTATTATCACTGTTATTATTAGGAACAAGGAAAATGATATCCTGCAATTTTATTGGTTTTTTTCTGTTTTGCCTTTTTCAGAATTTATTTTTAAAACTTAATTAATTTTCTAATGCTAAATATGAAATCAATATATTTTCTAAAATTTTTTTCTAATTCCAATTTGTGGATTTGTTCTACTGTTTTACGAAATTGCAAAAACCATTGATGAAACGTTCTAATATTTGTTTGTAGTTGTTGTTTATATATTAGAACGATATTAGACTTCTTGCATAACCTATTAAAAAAATTACAAATATTTGTAAAAAGACAGTAATAGAAAAATATAATTTTAATTAATTATGTCTTTTATCTAAAAAATTAATATTTTGCCACAACAAAAAACGAATTTATTATTTAAATTCTTTAATTTTAAATAAATCTTTTATGTTAAATTAATAATTGCAAATTATAAATTGAGGCAATTAAATTAAATCTTAAACCAAATCTTTTTCTACGATTACGATATTTTTCTGTCATAATTTTAAATTTTTTAAGAATAGCAAAAATATTTTCAATAATAATTTTCATTTTTGAAACTAGTCTATTATGTTGTTTTTGTGCTTTATTTAAATGGTTTTTCTTTGTTTTCTTTGTAGGTATTAGAACATTATTGTGAATTTTTTGTATTCCTTGATAACCACTATCAACTATTAATTTGGTATTTTTTAAAATTGGGATTTTTGATTCTTTAAATAGACTTCTTGCGATACCTTTTTTATTAAAATATTCTTATAAAATATAATTTATGAGGATATCAAAATATGAACAATAATAAATTTAATACTCTTAATGATAAAGAATGGTTAAGATTAACAGGAATAAAAAAATCCACTTTTAATAAAATGTTAGATATTTTACAAGTAGCTGAAATAGAAAAATTTAAAAAAGGTGGTAAAACTAATAAATTATCACTAGAAAATAGATTATTGATGACTTTATCATATTGACGAGAATATCAGACTTATTTTCATCTTGGTAAAAATTTCGGAATTAGTGAAGCTAATTGTTATCGGAATATCAAGTGAATTGAAGATATTTTAATTAAAACCTCTGATTTTCAACAACTTGCTGGTAAAAAAGCACTAATAAATGATTATTTTAATGATAAAACTATTATTATTGATGCTACCGAAACTCCAATCCAACGCCCAAAAAAAGACAAAAACAATCTTATTCTGGTAAAAAGAAAAAACACACCATTAAAACACAAGTAATTATCGAACAAGAAACCAGAAAAATTATTGCAACAAGTTTTTCACTTGGGAAAAAACATGATTATGCTTTATTTAAAGAATCAAAAATCCCAATTTTAAAAAATACCAAATTAATAGTTGATAGTGGTTATCAAGGAATACAAAAAATTCACAATAATGTTCTAATACCTACAAAGAAAACAAAGAAAAACCATTTAAATAAAGCACAAAAACAACATAATAGACTAGTTTCAAAAATGAAAATTATTATTGAAAATATTTTTGCTATTCTTAAAAAATTTAAAATTATGACAGAAAAATATCGTAATCGTAGAAAAAGATTTGGTTTAAGATTTAATTTAATTGCCTCAATTTATAATTTGCAATTATTAATTTAACATAAAAGATTTATTTAAAATTAAAGAATTTAAATAATAAATTCATTTTTTGTTGTGGCAAAATATTAATTTTTTAGATAAAAGACATAATTAATTAAAATTATATTTTTCTATTACTGTCTTTTTACAAATATTTGTAATTTTTTTAATAGGTTATGCAAGAAGTCTATTTATTAGTGCTTTTTTACCAGCAAGTTGTTGAAAATCAGAGTTTTTAATTAAAATATCTTCAATTCACTTGATATTCCGATAACAATTAGCTTCACTAATTCCGAAATTTTTACCAAGATGAAAATAAGTCTGATATTCTCGTCAATATGATAAAGTCATCAATAATCTATTTTCTAGTGATAATTTATTAGTTTTACCACCTTTTTTAAATTTTTCTATTTCAGCTACTTGTAAAATATCTAACATTTTATTAAAAGTGGATTTTTTTATTCCTGTTAATCTTAACCATTCTTTATCATTAAGAGTATTAAATTTATTATTGTTCATATTTTGATATCCTCATAAATTATATTTTATAAGAATATTTTAATAAAAAAGGTATCGCAAGAAGTCTATTAAATACAAAATAAAAAGTAATCACTAAATTTATGATTATTTTTAACTTCTTATGAAAACTAAATAATTCAGATATTTTTAATTGATTATATTATGTAATAAATGATTAAAAATTACAAGATAAATAAATCACAAGGAAATTATTTGTTATCAAACGAATATAAATTATGAAAGGAGGTTATTATGAAACTAAAACAATTATCAGAAGAAGAAATGATTTCTAAAACCGGCGGTGCCATTGCTTCATTTCTTATTGGTGGAGCATTACTTGGTCTAGCTATTCCAGTAATTAAAAATCTTTTTAATGCTCAGCAAGCCGATATTGGGCTCCCTGGTGGTTTTAAAGTCGGATGAAATAATCGTGATGAGACAAATATTAAAAATTTAGAAGCAAAATTAGAAAAACTCCAAAATTTATATAATAAGATTTTGCCACCATTTTATGAAATTTAATGACATTCCCATTAATGAACGACCACGAGAAAAAGCGTGAAAAAATGGCATTAAAAATTTAAGTAATAACGAACTTCTTGCATTACTATTACGAACTGGTAATAAAAAACAAAATGTTTTACAATTAGCGTTAACCGTTATTAAAGGAATTGGAAAAGTTAAGGCTATTGAGTTATTAGCAAGTTTTGAGTTATATCAACGAATAAATATTAACATTGCTAACAATAAAATTATTAGAATTAATAATCCGTATGATATTTTTTACTTACTTCATTATTGAAGTAAGTAATTTAAATACCGAAAATTTTTATTTAATTTTATTAAATAATAATAATCGTATTATTTTTAAACAACTTGTATATCAAGGAACAATTAATCAAATTTCAATTGATCCAAAAGATATATATTACCTCGTTTTAAAAAATCATGCCCAAAAAATTATTTGTGCACATAATCACCCTAATAATGATAGTTCACCTAGTAAACATGATATTGAAACAACAAACGCTTTAATTTATATTGCTAAAGTTTTAAAAATTGAATTTGTTGATCACATCATTATTAGCAAAAATAATTTTTATAGTATTTTATTGCAAACTAAATTTGACATATAAAAACTGCCATATAATGGCAGTTTAAAAAGTTATTTTATTAGTTCTAAGGTTTTTTTTGATTACGACGCATCGCATTCATCACAGCTTTAATTTGTGATTCGGAAGGTTTTCTTCCCATTTGCATATACATTGCTCGAATCATTTTTTCATTAACCGGTGGATTATCTCTTAATTGCTTTTCAAACATCTTTTTAGATATTAAAAATGCTAATAACCCTCCTATTACTAAACCGCCAACAAGACCAATTAACAATCCTGCTCATCAAGGCATTTTATCTTTTCTCCTTTATATTATCTTTTTGTAATAACTGCTTAACTTGTAATACAATATTATCAACAGTAAATCCTAATTCATTCATTATATCCTGCATTGGTGCGGATATTCCAAATCTGTCAATACCAAAAGTTATCCCATTATCAACATATTTATGTCATCCTCAAGTTGAAGCCATTTCTAAACTTATCTTTTTAACAGATTGTGGAAGCACTTCTAACTTATAGGTCACATCTTGACAATCAAAAACAGTTGTTGACGGCATAGAAACAACACGAATAGTATTAATATTTTCTTTTTGTAATTGTTGCTGAACTTTTAATGCTAATTGCACTTCACTACCCGTAGCAATAATTATTAATTCTAATTGTGATTTTTCAGGACTAATAATATATCCGCCCTTTAATGCTTTATCCACATCACTAGAAATAATTTGCGGTAAATTTTGTCGCGAAACTAAAATGGCTGTTGGTTTATCTTTACTGTTCAATGCACAAATATAACTAGCAATCGTTTCTTTCATATCACAAGGACGAAAAACATTTAAGTTAGGTAATGCTCTTAACATTGAAATTTGTTCTACAGGTTGATGGGTTGGTCCATCTTCACCAACAGCAATTGAATCGTGACTAAAAACAAAAATATTAGGAATTTCCATTAATGAAGCTAAACGAATTGCAGGTTTCATATAATCACTAAAAATTAAAAAAGTAGCAACAAATGAGCGAACAGTTTTTTGTAATAGCATCCCATTACTAATAGAACCCATTCCAAATTCGCGAACACCAAACATAATATTACGACCTTGTAAATTATTAGATGCAAAGTATCCATCACTTCCTAAAACTTTTGTTGATGATGATAAATCAGCACTACCGCCAATAAATAATGGTAATTTTTTACTAATAGTTTTTAATACCATTGATGAACAATCTCTTGTTGCCAGATCTTGTTTAATTAAAATATCTTGAAAATCATCAGCAGTAAAATTATAGTTATGATATAAAGTATCATTAATTTCCTTATATTCAGTAACATATTTATTAGCATATTCAGTTCACATTTGATTTCAAATTTTTTGTTGTTGTTGGCCTCTTTGTACAACTCTAACTTTAAAATCATTTTTTACATCATCAGGAACAAAAAATGGTTCATAATCTCACTTTAAATTTTCTTTTAATTTAATAATATCATTACCTAAAGGGGCACCGTGAACACTGCTAGTTCCTGCTTTTGAAGCCCCAACACCAATTATAGTTTTAATTTCAATTAAGGTTGGTTTTTCAGTTTCCGCTTTAGCTTGTCTTATTGCTTGACTAATTGCTTTAAAGTCACTACCCGCAGTAACTAAAATATAATTTCAATTAGCACTTAAAAACCGCTGTTTTGTATTTTCACTTTGTGATAAACTTACTGGGCCATCTAATTGAATATCATTAGAGTCATATAAAACAATTAAATTACTTAATTTTAAATGACCTGCTAAACTAATAGCTTCTTGACTAATTCCTTCTTGTAAATCACCATCACTACAAATAATATAAGTATGATAGTCAAAAATATTAAAATCAGGTTTATTATATTTATGTGCCAGAAAAGTCCTTACTAAATCACAACCAACACCCATTGCTAATCCTTGTCCTAATGGTCCCGTTGTTGCTTCAACACCAGGTGTTAAATTTCTTTCTGGATGTCCAGGAGTAATTGAATGCAATTGCCGAAAATTTTTAACTTCATCAATACTAATATCATAACCACTTAAATGTAATAATGCATACAATAATGCTGATCCATGTCCAGCTGATAAAATAAAACGATCACGATTAATTCATTGAGGGTCTTGCGGATTACAATATAAATGTTCACTAAATAGTGCATAACTCATTGGTGCTGCTCCTAAAACAATTCCCGGATGCCCTGAATTAGCTTGATTGACAGCTTCAACACCTAACATCTTAATAGTATTAATTGACTGCTCACGATTATAATCATCGTTTTCATTTTGAAATTGGTTTTGTGACATATTATTCCTCCTTGTTACTTTTCACCATACTTATTTTAATATATTTTCCATAAAATACCTATATTTTACTAACTATTTACCACATTTAAGCCCAAAATGTCCAATTGTTCTTGTTTAACAACGCTAGGAGCGTGCGTTAACATATCACTACCCTTAGTATTCTTAGGAAAAGCAATTACATCACGAATACTATGACTATTACTTAATAACATTATTAAACGATCTAATCCCAAAGCAATACCACCATGAATTGGTGCTCCATAGGATAAAGCATTCAAAAGAAAACCAAATTTTTCCTTTTGTTCTTCAACAGAAACTTGTAAAAACTCTAACATTTTTTGTTGCATTTCAAGACTATGAATTCGTATTGAACCACCACCAACTTCATAACCATTCAATACTAAATCATAAGCCTGAGACTTGACTAACATCGGATTACTAGTAAAATCAATTTCATCTTTAATATTAGGGCGCGTAAAGGGATGATGGGCAGCAACAAATTTTTTGTTTTCATTATCATAAACAAATAATGGTCAATTTACAACTCATAAAAATTGATAATCTTCATTAGTAAAAAGATTTAATTGTTTAGCAATCGCCTGTCTTATGGCTCCCATTGTATTGCAAGCCAATTCATAATCATTTGTAATCATTAAAACTGTTGCTTGATTACTAATTGCTAAATGATTAATGATAACTTCAGCATTATTAGATAATAACTCTGAAGCAATAACTTTATTGTCATAAGTAATATATTCTAACTGCCCCGCCTGATATTGACTAACAATAACTTTTAGGTCTGCTAATTGTAAATCAGTTAATAACTGAGAAACAACAATTGCTTTAGTAGTTTTCTTTTTACTACTAGTATTTATTAAACTAAGGTCAATAAGTTTTAAATCATATCGTAAATCTGGTTTATCACTACCATATAAATCAATTACTACTTCATAATCTAATTGTAAAAAAGGTATTTTTAAATTAATGTTTTTAGTTTTTAACATTATTTCCTGCATCATTTGCTCTAAAAGACTAATAATATCCTTTTGTTCAATAAAACTCATTTCTAAATCTAATTGACTAAATTCTGGTTGGCGATCACTTCTTAAATCTTCATCCCGAAAACAACGAGCAATTTGATAATAACGATCATAACCACCAACCATTAATAATTGCTTAAATATTTGTGGTGACTGTGGTAACGCATAAAAATGTCCTTTTTGATTTCTTGCCGGAACTAAATAGTCTCTTGCCCCTTCGGGAGTTGTGCTTGCTAAAATTGGCGTTTCAATTTCTAAAAAATTATTATTATTTAAAAAATTACGCACTATTTGCATAACTTGATGACGCAAAACTATTTTATCTTGCATTACTTGTGTTCGTAAATCTAAAAACCGATATTCTAAACGCTTTCCCTCTAAACTTTCATTATCTAATGGTGATACTTGTGATTTATTTATTAACTCTAAATTAGTACAAATAATTTCAATATTTCCTGTTGATAAATTATTATTTTTAGATTTACGAAGCACTACCCTACCATCAACTTTAATAACATCATCAGTACTTAAACTTTTAGCAAGAACATAGTTAGGATTTTCACTATTAATTATAATTTGCGTCATTCCATAACGATCGCGTAAATCTAAAAATATTAAATTATTAAGTTTACGAATTGTATGAACTCAACCACAAAGGTTAACTTCTAAATTAACATTTTCTTCTCTTAATTCACCACAATTATGACTTCTCATTATTTATCTCCCTTATTTGCATTCAAATAATTAATTAATTCATTAATACTAATCTTTTCTTCTACCTTAGTTTGCTGATTTTTAATAGTTAAATTACTCTCTTTAACTTCGTTATCACCAATAATAATAACAAAACGACAATCTAATTTAGAAACAACATTAAACTGAGCCTTAATATTCCTTTGTTCATAATCCATATCACTAATAAAATTATTACTTCTTAAAGTTAATAATACATTAGTTGCTAATTCATAACCAGTAGCGGTTAAAGCAATAATGTATACATCAACCAATGGAAGCATTTTTTTAATAAAGTCTGAATGATTTTCAGCAGCATTAAGTAATCTTTCAATTCCGATTGCAAAACCAATTGCTGGAACTGATTTTTGATTTTTTGATAATTCTTCAACTAAATTATCATAACGACCACCACCAATTAATGTATTCTGTCCTTCAACACCCTTCTCTAAACTAATAATTTCAAAAACAGTATCATTATAATAGTCTAAACCACGAACTAATTTACTATCAATCTCATATTTAACTTTTAAATTATCCAATAACTTTATTAACCTTGCAAAATATTCATTTTCTTCAATAGAATAAGTTTCACTAATTATTGGTAAATTTTTAATATTTTGATCAATTTTACAATCTAATACTCTCAAGGTATTTTTAGTAATTCTTCTTTGACAATCCGCACATAATGTTGTGCTCATATCTTGTAAAAATGTTTTTAAAATTTGTTGATATTTATTTTGGGTTGCTTTTGCTCCTAAAAAATTTATTTTAAGAAAAATATTATTAATCTTTAACGATTTAACAATATCCATTGCTAAACAAATAATTTCAGCATCTAAATAAATAGTTTTTTTACCAAAAACTTCCACACCAAATTGCGTAAATTGTCTTTGACGCCCTCGTTGTGGTCGCTCATAGCGAAACATATGTCCATAGTAAAATAATTTTAAAGGTAATCCTAAAACATCAACTAATTTATTTTCAATTATTGCTCTAACAATTGGCGCTGTATTTTCAGGACGAAGTGCTAATTCACGACCTTTTTTATCTTGAAAGTTAAACATTTCTTTACTAACAATATCGCTATTAACACCAACAGTTCTTTGAAATAATTCATACTGTTCAAATATCGGCGTACTAATTTCTTCATAATTATATTTTTTAACAATATCTCGTAAAATTTGTTGTAACTGATATCGTTGTTTACTTTGGATTGGTAAAATATCATTAGTACCTCGGGGGGCTTTATATTCCATACATTTCTCTCCTTAGACTTACTTTCACTATTAATTTTACTAGTTATTTACAAAAATTAAAAATTTTTCAATAAAAACTTCTTGTTGTTGTCTTAACTACAAGAAGTCTTTTAAAATTACAATAATTTTTTTAAAGAATCCTCAATTTTAGCAATTAATATTTCTTCTAATTTCTTTTTAACGCCTTTTAATTTCTCATTAGAATTTTGAATTTTTTTAATATGCTTTTCAAAATCACCAAACTCTTTCATCGCTTTACTAATTAAAGGACTAAATTCATCTTGAAATCAAATTTTAAAGCGTTCTTTAAATTTCTGATCATTTTTATTAGTTGAAGATTGTAATGATAAAGCAAACTCTTTTTTAATTAAAATTTTTAAAATATTAACAATTAATGCAATAACTTCAAGGTCAGTATTAATAATAAAAATATCACGATATTTTGAAGAACGACTAAATGGTGCTTTAGAATAAGCTCAAACAATAATGCCAAACCTAGCTTTTCAATCTTTTAATTCAATTGCTAATTTTTCCTCTCATTTACTATCTAATTTTTCTTGATTTTTTAACTCAAATAAAATATTACCAACTACTTTATTATCCTCTTCATCATTCAAAACTCCTAACCTAAAATCAGGTTTATTACCATTAATGGCTTTAGTTGTTTTTTCAAAATGGTCATTTGGGAAAAACGATGGCATTTTACCTGCAAAATCATTTTCTAAATTAGCTCCCGAAATTGCTGGTCTAATATTTCGTCCTTGTTCTCATTTAAGTATTAATTTATTATTTTCATCAATTAACTTATTAATTTCTTCTTGTTTAGAATTAATAATTTCAGTTTCTTTTTTTGCTACTAATGCTTCGACCTTAGCATCATTAGTTTTAACTAACATATCTAATAGATGATTTTTCTCTTGTAAATCATTAATATTTTTCTGATAGTCTTTATTTAAAGTATCCAACTTATTTTGTTGTAAATTACTTCACTCTTTTTCTTTTTCAGCCAAAATAACCTTAATATCTGCTTCCTTTTTTTCCTTTTCGGTTTCTAAAATACTAATTTTATCCTTTAATAAATCAATTTCTTGTTGTTTATTTTTAGTAATTTCAAGTTCTTTTTCTGTAAACAATTTTTCTAGTTGAGATGCATTAATATCTAAATCTTTTATTTTAGAATTTAACTCATCAATTATCTTTTGATAATTATCTTTAATATCAGCAATTTCTTTTTGTTTTTGTTCTTCAATATTGCTTTTTTCTTTCAAAATAGAAACTTCAATATCAGCCTTTTTTGTTTCTTCTTGGGATTTTAAATTGCTCTTAGCATCATTTAATTGTTGGTTTAAACCATCTAAAATTTGTTGATGGGCTTCTTTTATTTTATGCAATTCATTATCGTGTTGCTTATTTCACTCATTTTCTTTTTCATTTACTACACTAGTAATTTCTATTGCTTTTTGTTTTTGAAAATCAGCATCTAATTGATTTTTTAACTTATCACAATATTCTTTCTCCTTACGATTAAAAAATTGTTGTAAATATGATACTGCTTGATGACTCTTTTCAAAATCTTTTTCGGTAATTTCTTGATGACAATGTGGACATTGAATTATAAATGACATTAGTTAAATCCTTTCTTTTTTTAATTTTATAAATTAATATTATCATTAACAATCTAATATAAATTTCTATTCTACATTATTTTCTAAACATTTAATTTTAAAACAATAAAATGTCTCCTTCTATAAATAAAAAAGACATTTTTCTTTACTAGACTTCTTGCATAACCTATTAAAAAAATTACAAATATTTGTAAAAAGACAGTAATAGAAAAATATAATTTTAATTAATTATGTCTTTTATCTAAAAAATTAATATTTTGCCACAACAAAAAACGAATTTATTATTTAAATTCTTTAATTTTAAATAAATCTTTTATGTTAAATTAATAATTACAAATTATAAATTGAGGCAATTAAATTAAATCTTAAACCAAATCTTTTTCTACGATTACGATATTTTTCTGTCATAATTTTAAATTTTTTAAGAATAGCAAAAATATTTTCAATAATAATTCTCATTTTTGAAACTAGTCTATTATGTTGTTTTTGTGCTTTATTTAAATGGTTTTTCTTTGTTTTCTTTGTAGGTATTAGAACATTATTGTGAATTTTTTGTATTCCTTGATAACCACTATCAACTATTAATTTGGTATTTTTTAAAATTGGGATTTTTGATTCTTTAAATAAAGCATAATCATGTTTTTTCCCAAGTGAAAAACTTGTTGCAATAATTTTTCTGGTTTCTTGTTCGATAATTACTTGTGTTTTAATGGTGTGTTTTTTCTTTTTACCAGAATAAGATTGTTTTTGTCTTTTTTTGGGCGTTGGATTGGAGTTTCGGTAGCATCAATAATAATAGTTTTATCATTAAAATAATCATTTATTAGTGCTTTTTTACCAGCAAGTTGTTGAAAATCAGAGTTTTTAATTAAAATATCTTCAATTCACTTGATATTGCGATAACAATTAGCTTCACTAATTCCGAAATTTTTACCAAGATGAAAATAAGTCTGATATTCTCGTCAATATGATAAAGTCATCAATAATCTATTTTCTAGTGATAATTTATTAGTTTTACCACCTTTTTTAAATTTTTCTATTTCAGCTACTTGTAAAATATCTAACATTTTATTAAAAGTGGATTTTTTTATTCCTGTTATTCTTAACCATTCTTTATCATTAAGAGTATTAAATTTATTATTGTTCATATTTTGATATCCTCATAAATTATATTTTATAAGAATATTTTAATAAAAAAGGTATCGCAAGAAGTCTAATAAAAATTACTAGATATTTTAAAAATAACAATATTAATCTTTTATTGATTCATTAACTATCATAAATTTTATATAAGTTCTTTCTAAATGCTTTATTACCAAAACTTGTCCTAATACTATCTTCCTGATTCATAATGAGTTCCCTGAGAAATAAATAGTAAAGTTTCAGCAATATTAACTAAATGATCACCAGCTCGCTCTAAATATTTTAATTGTTGCATAATTCCTGTATAAATTCATATTTTATCTTCAGTAACATTATCTAAAACTAAATCAATTAGCAAAGTATTAATATCATTATATTCACTATCAACAATATCATCTAATTTAACAATAGTTTGAATAATTTTCTTACCTCATTGTGTTTCATCAGCAAGAACTTTAATAATAAACTGCATAATTTTTAAGACTTTTTTAGATAATTGACCAATATATTTACTATATTTAAGTGGTGGGTTAGATTTTAAATAAAAATTAGCAATGTTACGAGCATAATCAGAAATTCTTTCTAATTCTTTGGCAATTGACATATAGCCAATAATATGGCGTAAATCGCTAGCAACTGGTTGTTGCTTAGCAATTCTTCAAATGGCACTATCTAAAATTTCAGCATAAAATTTGTTAATATTATTATCATTCGCAACAATTATTTTACATTTATTAATGCTTTCTTCTTCTAAAGCCTTAATAACTTCTTTATGTTGTTTCATTGTTAAATTAAATAATTCAATAATATTTTTTTTCAAGCGTTCAATCTCAATAGTAAATTTAGTTCTTAACATTTTAATAGCCTCCATTGGATTAAATCATTAATTTTTTACACTCATCATACTAATAATACACGATAAATTAATTAGCAGAAGTAACTAAATTTTTTGCTTGTTCTAATCTAATAGCAACCATTTTAGTAACGCCTTTACTTTGCATTGTTGTACCATACAATGTATCACAGTTTTCCATTGTTCCTGGGCGGTGCGTAATAACAATAAATTGTGTTTCAGTAGCAAAAGACTTTAAATACTTAGCAAATCTTTCAACATTAGCAACATCTAATGGTGCTTCCACTTCATCAAGAATAACAATTGGTAAAGGGCGTGCCTTTAAAATTGCAAAAAGCACTGCTAAAGCTACTAGTGATTTCTCACCACCGGATAATAAATTCAAGTTAGTAATAGTTTTTCCTGGTAAATTTACTAAAATATCAATTCCAGTTTCTAAAATATTATTAGGATCAGTATATACTAAACTAGCAGTACCTCCAGCAAAAAGAACTTTAAAAGTTTCTGGCAAAACTTTATTAATATCTTTAATCGTCGCATTAAAACGAGTTATCATAATTTCATCCATATCTTTAATAGCATTAAGTAATTGTTTTTTACCATTATTTAATTCTTGTTCTTGTTCTTTTAAAAATTGATATCGCTCATTAATTGTTTCATATTCAGAAATAGCATCAATATTTACAGGCCCTAAATCTTGTAATTCTTGGCGTAATAAAATAATTTGTTCACGAACTTCTTTAATATCGCCAATCGGGTCTTGACCATACTTTTCATAACCATATTCATAAGTTAAACGATATTCTTGCGCTAATCTTTCTAAATTTTGTTGTAAACAATTATCAATTGCTAACTTTTGATAGTTATATTCTTGTAATAGTTTCTCTTGATTTTTATATTCAGTACGCATTTTTTTTATTTCTAAAGTTAATGAATATAATTGATTACTATAAGTTTCTCGCAAAGCTCTTTGTGTTTGTTGTTGCTCAGTAATTTTTAATTTTTCTAACTTTAAATTACTAATTTTATTTTCTAATATTAGTCGCTCATCAAGTTGTTGATTAAAATCATCACTAACTCGCATTTTTTTCTTTGTTAAATGTTGATATTCTTGCTCAATTATTCTTTGTTTTTGTTCATTACTTTGTTTACTTTGTTGAAACTTACCTAAATGCAATTGTTTTTGTTCTAATTCATTATTTAAAGTTATTAGTTTCTCTTTAATACTTTGCCATTTTTGATAATAAGTTTGAACTAATTGTTCTAATTCACTAATTTTAGTTTTTAAACTATTAACTTGCTCTTCATTATTAAATAAAAATGACTTAACTCTTTTGTGACCACCACTAATACTGCCCCCAGGGCGAATAACATCACCTTGTAAAGTAATAATATGATACTTCCGATAAGTAAAATGAGCAATTTCATTTGCTTGTGCTAAACTCTCAACAATAATTATTCTTCCTAATAAAAAACGCATTACTGGTTCAAACTTAACATTAGTAGTTAATAATTCATAAGCAATACCAATAAAACCTTTTTGAGTTTTTAATAATGATAAATCCTCATTATTAATCATTTGAATCCGTAAACTATTTAAAGGTAAAAATGTTGCAATTCCACCTTCATTAGCTTTTAAAAATTGAATTGCACGAATAGCATCACTATCCTTTTCAACAACAATATGTTGCATACTGCTAGATAAAGCTTCTTGAATAGCTAATTGATAAATACTAGGAACATTAATTAATCGATCAATAGTATCAATAATTCCTGTTAAATGAAGTCGATTATTTAAAATTGTTTTAACACCCTGATAATAATAAGTATTATTACTTTGCAAATCAACTAAATAATCTTGTTTACTTTTTAATTCATAAATTTCCTTATTTAAAAGATTATACTTTTTAACAGCAACTTCTAAGTCTTCATTTAATAAAATTCTTTTTTTTTGAAAATCATCAATCATATTTTGTTGTTCAGTAATTAATTTAGTTTGTTGTAAAATTTCTTGATTAATATTATTAGCATCTTGTTCCAAATCTTGAACTTGATTATTACTATTAACTTGCTTTTCATTTTGTTGTGAAATTTTTTCATTTTGTAATAGTTCTAATTGATTAAGATGTTCATCTAATTGTTGTCCGAATTGTTGCATTTTATTATCAATAGTAAAAATATTTTCTTGCAACAAATTAATTTTATTATCATAATTAGTAATTTGAACACTTAAATCTTCAGTTTGAGAAGTATATCTTTTAATTTCTAATTGTAAATCACGAATTCCTTCATACTGACTAGTAATATCTTTTACTAAAATAGCCACTTCAATAGTTGTCAATTGTTCTTTTTTAGTAACATATTCTTGTGCTTTTTTAGCTTGACGACGCAAATAATTAATATTTCTTTCCATCTCAATAATGATGTCATTAATACGAACTAAATTTTCTTCAGTTTTTTCTAATTTTCGAACTGACTCTAATTTGCGTTTTTTATACTTAGAAACATTAGCTGCTTCTTCAAATAATAATCTTCTTTCTTCTGGTTTAACTTGTGAAAAATTGGCGACATTACCTTGATTAATAATAGCTAATGAACCTTTACTTAAACCAGTACCTAATACTAATTCTTGAACATCCTTTAATCTGCTACGACTTTTATTAATTGAATATTCATTCTCATTATTATCACGATAAACTCTTCTAGTTATTTCTACTTCATCAAAGTCAATAGGAAAAATGCGTTTTTTATTATTAAAAATTAATTTAACTTCCGCCATATTTAACTGTGGATATTCACTACTACCTTGAAAAATAATATCTTGAATATTATCACCCCGTAATGATTTAATTGATTGTTCGCCCAATACTCAACGAATAGCATCATTAATATTAGACTTACCAGAACCATTAGGACCCACAACACCAATAATACCGTGTTCAAAAACTATTTTTGTTGGCTTAGCAAACGATTTAAATCCATACGCTTCTAATCTTTTTAAAAACACCATATTTATCTACCTCACAAATTTTATTATAACAATATATTTTAACTATATATTATGTATTAGTAATACTTCTAATTTTATTGCGATATATTAATGATAGTCAACAAATACTAAAAGATACTGTAAATAAAATAACTAATATTAATAAAACCAACGGATAGTATCAATCTGCAATATATACAGGAAATAAAACTTTAGTTTCACTATAAATAATATCAGTTAATAATTTAATAATTGGTCTTGCTAAAGGAATGGATATTATTCAAGTAATTAAGATAATTGGCATAAAAATTAATATAAAGCGACTAGCTAATCATTTATAATGATACCCAATAACATTTAAAATTGTAACAAATCGCAAATTATCATTAATAGTAATATTACTAGTTACAAAAACAATAATTAAAACAATAACAATAGCACCAATGATAAAACATATAATTAAACTTTCTAAATAAGTGCTAAATTTTAATGTCAACTGCTTTTTATGATGAATATTGGTAAATCCTTTAATTGCACTACTCCAACCTAAATCATCATTTCAATAATCAGTCTTAAATAATTCATTTTTATCAAAACTAATTTGATAATTTTTCTTATTACTAACAATTGAAAAATAAGATTGAAAGTCATTCGCTGTATTTTGTGATAACTTGGTATTAAAATATGTTGCATTTAAATTAGTATATTCATAAAACTCCTTTTCACGAGTAATAACAGTATCTTTTGTTAAATTATCAAAAGTATCAAAAATATAACCAAATAATGGTTTTTTATTATCATCATTAATAAAATTAAAGTCACCATCATTCAAATAAACAAAATCATCTTGTTTTAAATTTGAAGCTCAAACATCGTTAGCATTTACTAAAAGTGGTAAAATAGTAATCTTATCATACCCAAAATTATTTTGTAAAGACGATAAAAAATGTTCATATTAGACTTCTTGCGATACCTTTTTTATTAAAATATTCTTATAAAATATAATTTATGAGGATATCAAAATATGAACAATAATAAATTTAATACTCTTAATGATAAAGAATGGTTAAGATTAACAGGAATAAAAAAATCCACTTTTAATAAAATGTTAGATATTTTACAAGTAGCTGAAATAGAAAAATTTAAAAAAGGTGGTAAAACTAATAAATTATCACTAGAAAATAGATTATTGATGACTTTATCATATTGACGAGAATATCAGACTTATTTTCATCTTGGTAAAAATTTCGGAATTAGTGAAGCTAATTGTTATCGCAATATCAAGTGAATTGAAGATATTTTAATTAAAAACTCTGATTTTCAACAACTTGCTGGTAAAAAAGCACTAATAAATGATTATTTTAATGATAAAACTATTATTATTGATGCTACCGAAACTCCAATCCAACGCCCAAAAAAAGACAAAAACAATCTTATTCTGGTAAAAAGAAAAAACACACCATTAAAACACAAGTAATTATCGAACAAGAAACCAGAAAAATTATTGCAACAAGTTTTTCACTTGGGAAAAAACATGATTATGCTTTATTTAAAAAATCAAAAATCTCAATTTTAAAAAATACCAAATTAATAGTTGATAGTGGTTATCAAGGAATACAAAAAATTCACAATAATGTTCTAATACCTACAAAGAAAACAAAGAAAAACCATTTAAATAAAGCACAAAAACAACATAATAGACTAGTTTCAAAAATGAGAATTATTATTGAAAATATTTTTGCTATTCTTAAAAAATTTAAAATTATGACAGAAAAATATCGTAATCGTAGAAAAAGATTTGGTTTAAGATTTAATTTAATTGCCTCAATTTATAATTTGCAATTATTAATTTAACATAAAAGATTTATTTAAAATTAAAGAATTTAAATAATAAATTCATTTTTTGTTGTGGCAAAATATTAATTTTTTAGATAAAAGACATAATTAATTAAAATTATATTTTTCTATTACTGTCTTTTTACAAATATTTGTAATTTTTTTAATAGGTTATGCAAGAAGTCTATTTAATTTTAATATTTTCAATATCAAAATCAAAAAATTCCTGTAATGTTTTATTATTTAACGATGATTTAATAAATTCTTGATGCGTTTCATTAATAATATTCAACTGATTAATATTTGTTTTTATTGTTACTTCATCAATTTTACTAATTTTTTGATTACTATTTTTAATTCTTTGATATTTATTCATATTAAACAAATAAATTTCCTCATTAAAAATATTAATCATTTTATCTTGTTCTGGACAATAAAAAATATTATTAAATAAAATAATAATATCCTTTTTTTAAATTTGTACCTGTAAAATAATCTCTTAAATAAGGATAAGTATTAATAATACTTACTAATAATTTCTTAGTTTCTAAATCTAATCCAAGTAAATTATCACTATTTGGATTATTAAGTTGTTCAATAGACTTCTTGCATAACCTATTAAAAAAATTACAAATATTTGTAAAAAGACAGTAATAGAAAAATATAATTTTAATTAATTATGTCTTTTATCTAAAAAATTAATATTTTGCCACAACAAAAAATGAATTTATTATTTAAATTCTTTAATTTTAAATAAATCTTTTATGTTAAATTAATAATTGCAAATTATAAATTGAGGCAATTAAATTAAATCTTAAACCAAATCTTTTTCTACGATTACGATATTTTTCTGTCATAATTTTAAATTTTTTAAGAATAGCAAAAATATTTTCAATAATAATTCTCATTTTTGAAACTAGTCTATTATGTTGTTTTTGTGCTTTATTTAAATGGTTTTTCTTTGTTTTCTTTGTAGGTATTAGAACATTATTGTGAATTTTTTGTATTCCTTGATAACCACTATCAACTATTAATTTGGTATTTTTTAAAATTGGGATTTTTGATTCTTTAAATAAAGCATAATCATGTTTTTTCCCAAGTGAAAAACTTGTTGCAATAATTTTTCTGGTTTCTTGTTCGATAATTACTTGTGTTTTAATGGTGTGTTTTTTCTTTTTATCAGAATAAGATTGTTTTTGTCTTTTTTTGGGCGTTGGATTGGAGTTTCGGTAGCATCAATAATAATAGTTTTATCATTAAAATAATCATTTATTAGTGCTTTTTTACCAGCAAGTTGTTGAAAATCAGAGTTTTTAATTAAAATATCTTCAATTCACTTGATATTGCGATAACAATTAGCTTCACTAATTCCGAAATTTTTACCAAGATGAAAATAAGTCTGATATTCTCGTCAATATGATAAAGTCATCAATAATCTATTTTCTAGTGATAATTTATTAGTTTTACCACCTTTTTTAAATTTTTCTATTTCAGCTACTTGTAAAATATCTAACATTTTATTAAAAGTGGATTTTTTTATTCCTGTTAATCTTAACCATTCTTTATCATTAAGAGTATTAAATTTATTATTGTTCATATTTTGATATCCTCATAAATTATATTTTATAAGAATATTTTAATAAAAAAGGTATCGCAAGAAGTCTAATAATGATTTTAACTTCTGAACTTTTAATTCATTTATTACTAACATCATAATATACTTGATTTGTAATTTTTGCAGAATTATTTTTAATATCTGTAACAATATTATTATTAGGATTTAATTCACTAATTGCTTGATAATCAACTTTACTACCTTCCCCTTTATACATTAATTTTAAATCATCATTACTAGTATGATAATTATATAAATAATTAACATTAACGCCTTCTCATTGTTTATTCATAATTGAATCATTCATCTTAAAAGCTGATAATGAAAAAAATAATAATGTTGACGCTGCTAAAGTTGAAAAAAAATGTCAATGACAATTTAGACAAACTATTATTAGCAAAGAAAAAGGTTATTTTAGTTTTAAAACTAAAATCGATAATTTTATTAAAAAAACTACTTTTATTACTAGTTTTTGAATTAACAACAGTTTTATAACTATAATTAATTGACTTAGACATTAATGTTAATGGATTTTTTCGTAATAAGAAAAAAGCAAAAATAAAAGTAAAAAAAGCAAAAATAAAAGTGGTACAACAATAATTAAAATAATAATTAAAACATTAAATGAAATACCATATTCAGGAAAAACAAAAAAATCAATATAAGTTTGATTAAAAAAACTCTGCATATAATACGATAAAAAAATACTACCAATACTAACAAAAATAATTGGTATCATTTGAGCAATTGTCATTACTAATGATATTTTTATTGTTGAATAACCTAATGATTTTAACATTCCAAATGATTGCTGATTATTTATTACTGATTTATGAATTAAAATAAAAATAATTAACAAATTAATTCCAAAAATTAACAATAGACTTCTTGCGATACCTTTTTTATTAAAATATTCTTATAAAATATAATTTATGAGGATATCAAAATATGAACAATAATAAATTTAATACTCTTAATGATAAAGAATGGTTAAGATTAACAGGAATAAAAAAATCCACTTTTAATAAAATGTTAGATATTTTACAAGTAGCTGAAATAGAAAAATTTAAAAAAGGTGGTAAAACTAATAAATTATCACTAGAAAATAGATTATTGATGACTTTATCATATTGACGAGAATATCAGACTTATTTTCATCTTGGTAAAAATTTCGGAATTAGTGAAGCTAATTGTTATCGCAATATCAAGTGAATTGAAGATATTTTAATTAAAAACTCTGATTTTCAACAACTTGCTGGTAAAAAAGCACTAATAAATGATTATTTTAATGATAAAACTATTATTATTGATGCTACCGAAACTCCAATCCAACGCCCAAAAAAAGACAAAAACAATCTTATTCTGGTAAAAAGAAAAAACACACCATTAAAACACAAGTAATTATCGAACAAGAAACCAGAAAAATTATTTCAACAAGTTTTTCACTTGGGAAAAAACATGATTATGCTTTATTTAAAGAATCAAAAATCCCAATTTTAAAAAATACCAAATTAATAGTTGATAGTGATTATCAAGGAATACAAAAAATTCACAATAATGTTCTAATACCTACAAAGAAAACAAAGAAAAACCATTTAAATAAAGCACAAAAACAACATAATAGACTAGTTTCAAAAATGAGAATTATTATTGAAAATATTTTTGCTATTCTTAAAAAATTTAAAATTATGACAGAAAAATATCGTAATCGTAGAAAAAGATTTGGTTTAAGATTTAATTTAATTGCCTCAATTTATAATTTGCAATTATTAATTTAACATAAAAGATTTATTTAAAATTAAAGAATTTAAATAATAAATTCATTTTTTGTTGTGGCAAAATATTAATTTTTTAGATAAAAGACATAATTAATTAAAATTATATTTTTCTATTACTGTCTTTTTACAAATATTTGTAATTTTTTTAATAGGTTATGCAAGAAGTCTAATGAAAAAGTTGTTGCAACACTATTTATTATTAATATTCTTGCATTCAAAGCTTCTTTTCTCATTAAATAAGGATTTCAAATAACAGCAAAATCATTGTTATTTAATTTAAGATTTCAATACAACGAAAAGGGATTATATTCTTGTTTTAAAGTATGAAAATTAAAATTTAAATCAGTATTTTTTTGATGTTTAAACCCTTAAATACTTTTTTTATTTTCACCTAACTTATGATCAACAACATCGCTCTTTAATTTATTATAAGTTTGCTTATTAACTCATACAACAGTTGAAATTGGTAAACTAGGCATTTCTCCACTTTGCATTAAAAAATACGCATCATTAACATAAGTAGCATAGCCAGCAATAATAACTTCTTGTCCCATAATCCGAAATTTGCTACCTAACGATAGATTATTAACATCAGCAAATCTTTTAAACACAAAGACATAATTACTACCATCATTTAAATTAAATTTACCATTTTCTTTAATTATATAAGGTTTATTAAAATAACTAGTAGCATCATAACTCTTAACACGATAGGCATTTCCTGATGTTAAAAACTCAGTAATGTCTAATGACTCAACATATCCTAAACGATTAAAACTAATTGATGAAGCAATAAATCAATACAAATCAATATGTTCACGCATTGTATCATTAGTAATATTACGAGGAAAGTTATCTTGTAAATTATCTTTGTGCAATTGTTCTAACTCTTGATTAATAGTTAATAAATTTTCTGCCTCATTAGTAGTAATTAAATGAAAGTAATCATATTGTTGATATTTTTCAAAAAGATCAGAAACATAAGGTGTTCCTAATCCATCATTATTAATTATTTTACTATTAACAAATCAATATCCTTTATTTGAAATTTTAGAACTATCACAACCAATTTTAATCTTATTAGGTTCATCACAATATGTTACCTTATAAATTGTTGAAATATTAGCATTTAAATATTACTGAACATCGTGATTCATTAGACTTCTTGCGATACCTTTTTTATTAAAATATTCTTATAAAATATAATTTATGAGGATATCAAAATATGAACAATAATAAATTTAATACTCTTAATGATAAAGAATGCTTAAGATTAACAGGAATAAAAAAATCCACTTTTAATAAAATGTTAGATATTTTACAAGTAGCTGAAATAGAAAAATTTAAAAAAGGTGGTAAAACTAATAAATTATCACTAGAAAATAGATTATTGATGACTTTATCATATTGACGAGAATATCAGACTTATTTTCATCTTGGTAAAAATTTCGGAATTAGTGAAGCTAATTGTTATCGCAATATCAAGTGAATTGAAGATATTTTAATTAAAAACTCTGATTTTCAACAACTTGCTGGTAAAAAAGCACTAATAAATGATTACTTTAATGATAAAACTATTATTATTGATGCTACCGAAACTCCAATCCAACGCCCAAAAAAAGACAAAAACAATCTTATTCTGGTAAAAAGAAAAAACACACCATTAAAACACAAGTAATTATCGAACAAGAAACCAGAAAAATTATTGCAACAAGTTTTTCACTTGGGAAAAAACATGATTATGCTTTATTTAAAGAATCAAAAATCCCAATTTTAAAAAATACCAAATTAATAGTTGATAGTGATTATCAAGGAATACAAAAAATTCACAATAATGTTCTAACACCTACAAAGAAAATAAAGAAAAACCATTTAAATAAAGCACAAAAACAACATAATAGACTAGTTTCAAAAATGAGAATTATTATTGAAAATATTTTTGCTATTCTTAAAAAATTTAAAATTATGACAGAAAAATATCGTAATCGTAGAAAAAGATTTGGTTTAAGATTTAATTTAATTGCCTCAATTTATAATTTGCAATTATTAATTTAACATAAAAGATTTATTTAAAATTAAAGAATTTAAATAATAAATTCATTTTTTGTTGTGGCAAAATATTAATTTTTTAGATAAAAGACATAATTAATTAAAATTATATTTTTCTATTACTGTCTTTTTACAAATATTTGTAATTTTTTTAATAGGTTATGCAAGAAGTCTATTGTTAAAATTTCTTTTTTATCAAATTCAGTAAGATGACTTATTGATAGAATTGCTTTTTTAAAAATTTCTATATCAAGTTTATTTTCAGAAGTAAAATAATTTTTATTTTTTCAAAGTTTAGAATCATTTCTAAAAACTAAATCTTTAGATGAACTAATTGTATTATCATAAATTGAAGCATTATTATAAATTTTAGCATATTGATTTTTAACATAATCATTTGATGAAAATATCCCTAAAAGGATAACTAACATTATTAAAATAACAATTAGTAAACTAATTACTTGAAAAAAGTTTTGAAAAAAAATATAAATAATACTTTTAAATAACTTTAACATCTAATTACCTCATTAATTGCTATCTTTTTATTTAACAACCTTAACTAATTTTAAATAAGCATCTTTTGCAGCTGCTTGCTCAGCTTTACTATGTGAACTACCACTTCCCTTACCAAAAATAATGTCACCACTTTTTACAATAGCAACATATTGATAACTATTTTTATCTTTATGTTCAAAAATAACTTTATATTCAATAGGATCTTGGCGTTCAGTTTGTAAATATTCTTGTAATAAAGTTTTATAATCTTTAACTAAATAAATACTTTTATCTTTAATTTTTTTAAATAATGTTTGCATTAAAAATGTATTAACAGCTTGTTGTCCTAAATCTAAATAAATAGCACCGACAATCGCTTCAAAAACATCACCTAAAATGCTATCTTTTTCACGACCACCCGTTTGAATTTCGCCTTTACCTAAGCGAATATATTCATTAATTTTATAAAATCTACACACTTGTGCTAAGGTTTCTTCTCTAACAATTTGACTTCGCCAAATTGTTAACTCGCCTTCATTTAAATCATCATTTATTCGATATAAATATAATGTTGTATACATTTGCAACACCGCATCACCTAAAAATTCTAATCGTTGATAATTATAATTTAATTGCTTTTCATTAGCATATGAACTATGAGTCAAGGCTTCCTCATATAAATTAATATTTCGTGGTTCTAAATTAAATGTTTTTAACAAAATTTTAATTTCTTCAATAAACATAAATCCTTATTTTCCTTCTTCTTTAACAACATTATTTTTAATTAGTGATAATACATCTTCTAAAAGCGCTTTCCGAACTAATTTTAAAGTACTAAAAAATGCTTTAACATCACTACTACCATGTGCTTTAAAAACAATGCCATTAACACCAATTAAAATTGCTCCGCCTGTATTTCGATAGTCAAAAATTTCTTTAACTTCATTAAATGCTTTTTTCAAACATAATGATGCTAACTTACGAAAGATGTTTTTAGTAAACTGATTTCGTAAAACTTGCAATAAATTCCGTGCCGTTCCTTCAACCGCTTTCAAGGAAATATTACCAGTAAAACCATCAGTTACAACAATATCAATATCACCATTCATAAAATTATTAGGTTCAATATTACCAACAAAATTTAATTGTGAATTGTTACTTAATTTTATATAAGTTTCTTGATGATATTCCCTACCTTTTTTCTCTTCTGTACCAATATTTAATAATGCTACTTTTGGTTGCGATAATCCTCAAATTTTTTGAACATAAATATTTGCCATCATGGCAAATATTTCTAAATCATTACTATCATTTTCAACATTAGCTCCCGCATCAATAAGCACAACTTGCTTATTTTTTATTTTTGTTGGCATAATTGCCATAAAAGCTGGACGACTAACACCAGTTATTTCTTTTAAAATAAAATGATTAGCTGCTAAAAAAGGACCCGTAGCCCCTGCTGTTAATACTGCATTAGCTTCTTTATTAGCAACACATTCAATTGCTTTACTCATTGAATTATCGTTTTTTCTTCTAATATCTAAAATACTATCAGTCATCATTATTTCTTCATTAGCATTTTTAAAACTAATACGCAATAATAACTTTTCATTTAATTTAGAACCAACTAAATATTCTTTAATTATCAGTTCGTTACCAACTAAAATAATATCAATGTCATTATATTGTTGTAAAAATTTTATGACACCACTTATTAGTGGTTTATGTCCTAAATCTGAGCCCATAACATCTACTGCAATTTTCACAAACTTCACCTCTTTTTAACGATTAAATTATATCTATTCAACACCAAATATGAAAGGATATACTGGTTGCTCACCTTCAATTTTTTCATATTCAACATCAAAGTTTTCATCAATATACTTTTCAATTATTCGCAAATCTTGGTGTTTAGCATCTTCACCAATAAAAATTGTTACCAATTGTGATGATGATTTACTAATCATTTTACTTAGTAATTTTTTTGCTACTAAAACTAAATCTGCTTCTTGAGTATAAATTTTTTTATCTAAAATACCAAGATAATTTCCTTCTTTCACAGCAACACCATCAATAGTTGTTGTTCTAACAGCATTAGTAATTCTTGCTGACACAATCTTTTTAATAGCATTTTTCATATTATTAAAATTTTTTTTAGCACTTTTTTCTTCCTTATTAAAACTAAGAATACTAAGCATTCCTTCTGGAATTGAAGTTGTAGGGATAACATAAACATTAGATTTCTTTTCTAGTTTCGCTGCTTGTTGTGCAGTTGAAATAATATTGGAATTATTTGGTAAAATATAAACATCTTTAGCATCAACTAATTCAATCGCTTTTAAAAAATCATCAGTTGATGGGTTCATTGTTTGCCCCCCGCTAACTACATACGATGCTTGTAAGTCATTCATAAAATATTTTGCTAAACCTTTACCAGCAGCAACAGTAATAATTGCTCAAGGGTTATTTAAACTACGAATTTCTTTAATTTCTGTACTATGATTTTTTGCTTGCAAACCCATATTTTCAATTTTTACTTTTTGAAAATCACCAAATTGTTGTAAATAAACTAATATTTTCCCTGGCATTAACGAATGAACATGAACTTTAAAAATATCTTGATCTTGAACAACAACGATTGATTTACAACCTTGTTCTTCTAACGAAAAGCGAACTTTTTCTAAAGGAAAATTTTTTTGTTTCATTTCACTTAAAATAACAATCGTTTCTGTACAATAACCAAAATTTTCATCATCTAATTTAATAGCAACTTCTTTATTATCACTAGCTACTAAATTCTTTTTCTTTTTAATTTCTTTACCTTTTTCTAATGAATAAACCATTCCCTCAATAATTTTAACTAATCCAAAACCCCCTGAATCAACAGCACCAACTTCTTTTAAAATCGGCAATAAGTCAGGAGTTTGTGCCAATGCATTGTTAGCATTTTCCAAAAACTTATCCATAAATTTTAATGGCAATATTGTTTCCTTAGTTTCAAGTTTAGTATCATCAATAGCAAGTCTAATAACAGTTAAAATTGTTCCTTCAACAGGCTTCATAACTGCTTTATAAGCTACTTGTTTAGCATAAGTTCATGCTTTTAGTAAATCGCTAGTACTGATAAATTCTTCATGAACTAATCCTTTACTAAAACCACGAAAAATTTGGGACAAAATAACTCCTGAATTTCCCCTAGCTCCCATAATCAAACCGCGACTAAACACATTTGCTATTTCAGTAATACTAGAAGTTTCATATTTTTTAATTTCTTTAATAGCATTTTCCATTGTTAAATTCATATTTGTTCCCGTATCACCATCTGGAACAGGAAAGACATTTAATTTATCAATTTCTAAATGATAATTATATAAGTTATTAGCAGCACTAATAAGCATGATTTTAAATAATTTTGCATCAATTTTCATTTTATTTCACCTACCTCTTAATAAATATTATTCACTAATTAAATCATCAATGCAAATATCAATTTTAAAATTACTATCAAATTCCATTTGCTTTTCTAATTCATATTTAACACGATGTTGCACTTCTTGTAAAACTTCAAAAATATTAGTATGAATTGAACTAATAATATGAATTTTAACCCCATAATGATTTTGTTCAATTTTTTTAACATCAATTGCTGGGGTAATGTCTTTTTCTAAAGCAATGGCATCTTCATTTTCTTTATTTTCACGACTATAAGCAAATGCAACAACACCTGGTGTTATTGATACAACTTGCTTAATAAATATGGGTAATTTTATCAACATCAATTAATTTCACTTTATAACCACGATTTTATCCGATTTTTAGATTCATTATCATATAATTTTATAAATCAACTTTTAGTTTTTTAAACTAAGCCATTAATCCTGCAGTATATAATGCTTTAAAGCGACCTTCTTGATTTTTTAATGTTTCAAAATTACCACTTTGAACAACACCCTTATCTTTTTCTAAAACAAGAATTTCATCAACATCTTTAATCGTTGATAAACGATGTGCAATAATAAAGGTTGTTCTTCCTTTCATTAATTGATTAAGATTTTCTTGAATTTCTTTTTCCACAATATTATCTAAAGAACTTGTTGCTTCATCTAAAATTAAAACTTCAGGATTTTTTAAAAACATTCTTGCAATTACTAATCTTTGTTTTTGACCACCAGATAAAATAAATCCCCGTTCACCTAAAATAGTATCATAACCATTTTTTAAACCAATAATAAAATCATGCAACTCTGCTTTTTTACAAGCAACAATAACTTCTTCTTTAGTAACTTTAAAAACTCCATAACTAATATTTTCAAAGAAAGTTCCATAAAAAATTTGGGGTTCTTGTTCAACATAACCAACATGTTGTAAATAAGAAGTTAAATTAATTTTTTTTAAATCTTGATCAGCATTAATATAAATTGTTCCCATAGAAGGATCATAAAACCTTAATAATAGTTTAGAAATCGTTGATTTCCCTACTCCCGTTTCACCAACGAAAGCATAAGACTTACCTTGTTCAAAATGATAATTAAATTTATTCAAAATAAGTTGATCACTATTAGGATAATAGAAACTAACATTATCAAAAATAATATTTCCCGTAACAGTCTTCATAATTGGTTGCTCTAAATTGCGATTAATTTGTGGCTTTTCATTTAATAATTCATTAATTCTAATTGACGATGTTGATGCATTAGCTAAATTATTAAAAGTACGAACTAATGTCATAATTGGAAAAATTAAAATATTAATTCCTAAAACAAATGAAATAATAATTGGAATTGCTTCAGAATTATCTGCAACCAAAGTTTGATTATGCATCATTATTATCCCTGCTAATAAAATAATAATATTCAAACTAGAAATTCCCATTATCATAAAAGAAACAATTACTGATGATAATGTTACTTGTTTAAGTGAAGTTTTATAATAAATTTTATGGATATCCACAAAACGCTCTTTTTCGTAAGTTTCTGTTCCTGATGATTTAATTAAACGAATGACACTAATACGATCAGTAACATCACCATTAATATTTGTCAAAACTTTGCGAACTTTATAAGTTATTTTTTTAAAAATACCAAACATTACTAATAATGTAACTAAAATTGTTAATGCTGCGATTAAAGCAACAATAGTTAATTTAATGCTAATAGTTAAAAGAATTACAATTGCTCCAACAAAAGTAAAAATTGCTGAAAGAAAACTAATTGGTATTTGTTGTGCTTGGTCACCAATAGTAGCAGTATCAGCAATAACTTTAGTTAAAATTTCACCTGTCTTTTTATTCGTATAAAATTGCATATCTAAATCAACTAAATTATTTAACACTTTATTTCGAACATCAATTTCAATCTTTTTAGCAACAATGCCTCCTAAAAAACTTTGAAAGAAATTAAAAATTCCCGAAGCAAGATAAAGACTAATTATAATAATTACATAACTAATTAACATACCATAAGGTCCTTGTAAAACATCAGGACTAACTAATTTTTGCGTTATTTTTGGGGTGATAATGACACAAATCGACCCTAAAGCTGTAAAAAGCATTATGATACAACATTGTCATAAATATCTTTTATAGTAAAAAGCAACTACTTTAAAAAAACCACCTTTAAATTTTTTAGAAGAATTATTTTTTTCATCATCTTTATCTTTGCTCATATAAATATATCCTTTCCTAAAAAAACCATTTTGAATTTAGAATAATTATACAATAAAAAATATTTATCTGCTTTACTATTTGCAAAATATCTAATTAACAATTAGAAAAATAACTAAAACTTTTACTTTTATTTTTATTACTATTAATAGATAATAAGATTAACGATAGTAAACGGGAGGTGGCAAATTATGACTAAAGAACAACTTAAAATATATAGTAATCCATCTCAAAAAATAAATGCAATTCTTGAAATTCACCAACAACTAAAAGAAATTTTTAAAAATTTTCAGTTTAATAATGAAAAAGATTGTATTGAAATTTTATTAGATGAAGAATGCTCTTGAAATACAACAATTGATGTTAAAAATGAAATTACATTTTATATTACTCACAAAACAATAACGACTTCTAATGTCCTATTAATGTGTTATGAATGATACCATTGAGAAATGCCATCTAGTGGTTATCGCTTTACAAAACGCCAAATAAGTCAATTTAAACAAGATTTTCCACACTGAAAGGATGCTAAATACTTTCTTTTTAGTAAAGCAATTAAACACTTCATTACTCAAAAATGAGATTTAATAGACAAAAATGATTTCTACTTTGATTTAGGATTTATTTTATTTAAACAAATTTTTCCTGGCTTTCATCTCAGGTTAATTCCAACCTTTCGTTATTTTCATTTTGATAATTATTCACTTCGTAGTAAAAAAACATATTTAGAAGGTATTTTTTATCGCCTAAGAAGTCGTGATTTTTATACTCGTTTCCCACAAATTGAAACAATAAACATTCAAGAAAAAAATAAAATTACTAATACTTATTATTTGCAAACTTTACGACTAGTTAAATGGTTATACTACCAAATGTCAATGAAAAATAATCATCTTGCCAATAGTCACTTTAATATTCCCTTAAATAAATATTATCTCTTTGATTACTTATTATATCCTGTATATTATAAATACTTTTTAAAAGATAATCCCTTACAGCGATGCTTTGATGTTATTAGAGAAGTATTACAGAGAATCATTATCAAATATGACAGCATTTATCTTCCTAACAATTTAATTGCCTTTTGAGAATTAGAAATTGACAATGAAGAACTTCAATATACTCTTGAACACTTACTAGAATACATTAACGAACATTATTCCGAAGAACACGCTTATGAAGAAATTTATGAAGAAGTACAAAACTTTGTTGAATATATGGAAAGTTTAGAGCCAAAAGAAAAGAAACACTAAAAAACGACTTTATTTAGAAAATAAAGTCGTTTTCAAATCGTAAACATAACTTGGTAGCGAGAGAGAGACTTGAACTCTCGACCTTTCGGGTATGAACCGAACACTCTAACCAACTGAGCTATCTCGCCAAATATGGTCGGGAAGATAGGATTCGAACCTACGACCTCTCGGTCCCAAACCGAGCGCTCTACCAAGCTAAGCTACTTCCCGTATTAAAATAAAATGGTGCGCCCAACAGGAGTTGAACCCGCAACCTCTTGATCCGTAGTCAAGCACTCTGTCCAATTGAGCTATGGGCGCCTATGGTGTCATTAAATAACAAAATTATTATATATTATTACTGCTCTGTTGACAACAAAAATTTCAGATTTCATTACTTTAATTAGTAATATCACAAATTATTTTTTATTACCTATTGGTTAATTAAAAAAATCACTTAACTGTGATTTTACTTAATATCTTATGGAGGCACTGATCGGATTCGAACCGATAATCAAGGAGTTGCAGTCCAATGCCTTAAACCAGTTTGGCCACAGTGCCATATATATAATAAATATTATTACACATTAATTATAAAACTACAATAATATTTTATTAAAAGCTGTAAAAACCACAGATGGTTAGTACCTTTGGTTTTTATAAATTATTTGGGGGTATATTCTTTTAGCAGTAATATTTTGTCTTGAATGCGAAAAATTGTTAAATTAAATTTTAGGTAGAATTTTTAAAAAAAAAAGAATATAATTTAATTATGACACTAAAAAAATGATGAATTATTAATTTAATTTTACTAATTTTAATAGGGATTTTTGTTATTATTTCAATATCAATATATCATGAAAAAAGTCAACCCCAAATAATTGAAAAAAATAACAATTCCTTTAAATTATCATCAGTTGTTGTCAATGCTAATCTAGGTGAATTTATAACTGAGAAATTAAAAGTTCCAACAGAACAACAAATCAAAGAAAAAGTAAAACAATTAAATCCAAAGTTAGATATTAATAAAATCAAAATTGAAAATATTACTAATAACAGTGCAAAAATTAATTCACTTGATTCAAGTGTTTATAATGGCACAGTAACAGTTAATTATAGTGTTTCAATAACTTCACTTAACTGATAGTTATCAACCAAATATTTTAAAGCTAAGAAAAAGACTGAAATAAAATTCAGTCTTTTTTTAAATTAAATTAAAAGACTTTATCCTTTTTTAATGTTTTTCTTGCTTTATATTACAATTTTATTAAAGCAATATTTTTAAAAAATGAATAAAGGAATGACAATTAACAAATTTGTCATTCCTGATAATCTAATAACCACCTAAACCAGCACTTATTACCCGTGTATAGGAATCAGTAATCTCCTTAATAAATTTATTTTGAAAACCAGCATCAGCAACTTGAATATCAGTAACTCACTGACCATTAATAAAATTAGCAACTGGTAAATAAATACTAGCAACAGATTTATACTCATCATTAACAATATCTTGTGTATCTTTAAACAAAGGCGTATTATAACCAAATTCTAATGATAACTCTGTTTGTACTTTATCTTGTAAAACAAATTGTAAAAACTTATATGCTAAATCCTTATTAGAACTATGTTTAGTAATCATCGCCACATCAGCTCAAACATTTGTTCCTTGCGGTGTTAAAACATCTAGATTAGATATTCCTGTTGTCGAATCAATCTTTGGAATTGCTTTTCGTGGTCGCACACTTTTAAAATTACGATCACGAATATTTTGATTTTTATCATAAAACGAAGCAACAGCATCACCATTATACATTACGGCAATATCAAATAAACGACTAGACTCCGGATCATATGGTGCTGAAAGACTATTAACAATTTCATCACTTTGTAAAGTAACATTATTCTTGTAATCAACAATTAATTCCTTTAATAATTTTGTTGCAAATTCAACATCTTCTTTTCTTTCAGGATTAACTGTTTGATTAATTCTTTGAAATGCTAAACCATATAAACTACGAAAATCACTTAATGCAAAAACATTTTTGCCTTCTCGGGCAGCTTGTCATATTAATTCTCATGATACTGTTGTCGGATTTAAATATTCTTCTTTTTTTTCATCATTAGTAGTTAAAATTTCAACACCTTTTTCAATTAATCAATTTTTAGTTTCTGGTTTTTCAAAGTTCAATAATATTGTTAAATCACCTCAAAAATAAGGAACAGCATAATCACTTAATAATCCCTTTTCTGTTTTATAACTAGCAGCAGAAATTACTTTTTTAATACCACAATCAAGATAAGTTCATAAACTATCTACTGGTTTTGTACCATCTAAATCTGAACAACTATTCCCACTAGAAACCTGATCATTACCAATTGGCATTAAGCGACTTCAATCTAATTTTTCAACCTTATTTTCAGCAATAAGTCTTGAAGCCATATAATTAGAAGGAACAATAACATCATAATCAGTAGTAAACATTTTATTATATAAAACTTCATTCTTATCATAAGTTTCTACTTTCATCTTAATGTTATGTGCCGTTTCAAATCTTTCCACAACCGAACTATTAATATATTCTCCTCAAATTCCTAATTTAAAATCATAAAGATTATTTTGCACATAAACAAATGTTAAAGCTCCTAATGAGGTAAAACTTAATGCCACAATAATAATTGCTCGCCAAGGTCAACGAACTAATCAATAATATTTCTCTCTTATTTTCTCACTAATTCGTTCTTGTCGTTTATCACGACGAATAATTTGTGCTTTTTTTGATTTAATTCATAACTTTTCTTTATCTACTTTAATTTCTAAATGAAAAATTTTTCGTTTTAATTTTAAAATATTAAGATTTTTTACAAGATTAAGATTATTTAACTGCAAATATAACTGGAATAGTTTTCTTTCACTATTAATAATAATTTTAGCCCGATATTTTTCTGTTAAAATATTATGATTTCGTGACTTAATCTGCGTACTAATAATGGTATAACAATTTCAACTTAAAACTAAAATCGCCACAATTGAAATTAATATTGTGCCAAAAGCATTAACAACCGGCGTTAATCGTTTTAAAGTATAAATATAGGTGGCAACATTAGTTACATTGCCACCTGTAAAATAAGAAATAATAAAATCATCAAACGACATCGCAAAAGAAATAACACTAGCAGCAACAATAGTGGGTCAAATTAAAGGTAAAATAACTTTTCTTAAAGTATATCTCGGACTAGCACCTAAATCCAATGATGCTTCAATAATTGATGGGTGAACTCTTCTTAATCGGGGTAAAACCGTAATAATTACATAAGGAATATTAAAAGAAATATGTCCTAAAATTAAAGTAAAAAGGCCAAAATTAAAACCTAAAGCCATAAATAACATCATTAACGATACCGCAGTAACAACATCAGCATTAATTAAAGCAATATTAGAAATATTTAATGTTAACGATTGAGTTACTTTTTTAGCTTTACTAATACCAATGCCAGCTAAAGTTCCAATAATAACTGAAACAATTGTTGAAATAACCGCTACTAACAAACTAGAAATAATTGATTCAACAAACAACCGATCTTGAAAAAACTTTTCATATCAAGTTAATGAAAAATTACCATTAAAATGTGTTAAACTTCGCTCATCATTAAAAGAATAAAAAATTAAAATACTAATGGGAACATAAATAAATAATAATACTAAAAGTAAATAAGAACTTTTAAAGATTTTTTTAATCATTATTTCGTCCTACCTTACCATAAATTCTTTTTCCTAATAAGCGCAACACAATAACTAATAATAAAATTATAAATCCTAAAAACACTGAAATTGCAGCTGCTAAACCAAAATTAGCACCTTGAAAAAAATATGCTTCAATAATAGAAGATATTAAAGTAATTTTTTCTTGTCCCATATACTTAACAACAATTAAACTTGTTGCTGCTTGTAATAACATAAAAATAATTCCGGTAATAATTCCTGGCATTGAATAACGAAAAGTAATTCTTCAAAATGTTTGATAAGGACTAGCACCTAAATCTTTGCTAGCTTCAATTCAACTACGATCCATTTTATCCAAACTATTAAATATAGGAATAATAACAAAAGGAATAAACATATAAATCATTCCAATAACGATTGCTATTGGTGTTCCTAGTAAATGCACATTAGTTATTCTTTCAATTAAATCAAACATTGTTTTTAAACCAATAGTTTTTACTAACATATTAATTCAAATTGGTAATGTTACTAATATTCAAATATTTTTTGATACTAATTTTGACTTTGAAAAGGCCATTAAATATGCTACTGGATAACCAATAAGAATGGCAAAAAATGTCGCAACAGTTGCATACAATAATGAACGACGTAATGATGCTAAAAATGATTGCTCATAAAAAAAACTTTTAAAATTATTTATTGTAAAATCAAAAATTAAAACATCATTAGTAGGACTAATTAGAGCATATAGTAAAAGAATAAAAAGTGGCGCAACAATTAATAATATCATTAAAATAACATAAGGAATCATTAATGGTACTCAACTATTATTACTTTTTTTAATAAAACAATTTTCCTTAATATTTTGTAAATTCTTTTTAAAATTTTCTTGTAGTCATTGAAACCGAATTTTGACATTATGTGTTATCCGACTAAAAAAGCTATTTTTGTCTTTATCTTTTTTCACCTTATTCAACCTCTTTTCACATTACATGAATGTCTTCTACTGACCACCTAACACCAACTTTTTTACCAACAATAACTGTATCTGTTGAATGCACCAAAAAATTTCGTTTTCGCGTTACAATAACAATTTCTCAATAAACACCTTTAAAAGTTACACTCTTAACGGTACCACGAAAATATCCACTCTTTTCACCAACAATATCAATATCTTCTGGACGAATTACAATATCAATATTAGTTTCATTAGTACCATATGCTTTATCTAAACAACGAAAATCACGACCATCAAAATGAACTAAATTATCATGAACAAATACTGCATTCTCAATAATATTTGATGCCCCAACAAATTTAGCTGTTCATTTATTTTCTGGTTCATTATAAATATTTTCTGGACTTCCTACTTGTTGAATTTGTCCCTCATTCATCACAACAATCCGATCAGACATTGTAAATGCTTCTTCTTGATCATGCGTTACTAAAATAAAAGTAATATCTAAATCATTTTGTAATCGTTTTAATTCTAACTGCATTTGTTGTCTTAATTTTAAATCTAAAGCTGCTAATGGTTCATCTAATAATAAAACTTTAGGTTTATTAACTAATGCTCTTGCAATTGCTACGCGTTGTTTTTGACCACCAGATAATTCATCAATATCCTTATCTTGAAAACCAACTAAATTAACTAATTCCAATGCTTCTAAAACTGCCTTTTTAATAACATCAATTTTTAATTTTTTAATTTTTAAACCATAAGCAACATTTTCATAAACATTCAAATGGGGAAATAACGCATAATTTTGAAAAATTGTATTAATTTTGCGTTTATGAATTGGCACCCGAAGCATATTCTGACTTTCAAAAAGAATTTCACCACTATTAGGGTCATCAAAACCACCAATAATTCTTAAAGTAGTAGTTTTTCCACAACCACTCGGTCCCAATAAAGTAATAAATTCACCAGCTTTAATATTTAAACTAATTCCTTTTAAAACTACTTCACCAGAAAAATCTTTCGTAATATTTCGTAATTCTAAAATATTAGGTTTAATTACTGTATCAATCATTTTTTTCATCACTCCTAAATAGTAAATATCTTTTTAAAACCTTGGTGGTGTTGTAATTCAAAGAACTTTACTGTCACCATTTAACATATTATTTTTTAAATAATGTTCTTCATTAACTTCTAAATGAAAAGCATCGCCCGTATTGGCAGTAATCTGTTTATTACCAACAATGACAACAACCCGACCAGTCAAAACTAATCCAAACACTTCGCCAATAAAAGGATTAACTTTTGGTGAACTTTTTCCTGCTTTTAATGTTATTAAAATTGGTTCCATATTATGAGCTTGACTCGTAGCAATAAGTCACTTAATATGATAATCCGTTTCTTCTAAAATTGACATCGCATCACTAGAAAATACATAGCTTTTATTTTTTTCATCATCTTTAAAAAAATCACTTAAAGAACAATTCAATACCGAAATAATATCTTGTAATGTTTCAATACTTGGTGATGTTAAATCTCGTTCCAATTGACTAATAAACCCCTTAGTTAATTCACATCGTTGTGCCAATTCATCAATTGTTAAATCTTGTTTTAACCGTAATGCTTTAATTTTCTTACCAATATCCATAAAACACCACCATTCTTTGTTTAGTATTAGTAAACATTAAGTTTAATTACAAAACGATTATATACGATTTTATCGTGATGTCAATTAAATTAACAAAGAAAAACTAAGAATTTTGAGAAAATTCTTAGTTTATTTTTATTTATTTTAAATGATTAAAATCACTGTAAATATTTCTACAAATCGAAATTTTTCTTATTTCCTAATAATCAGCAAACTGCTTTAGTTGCAATGAATCAATTCCAATATTAGCACCATTATCCAGCAAGAATTTAATGAATTCAATTTCACGATTTCGTAATGCATAATAAAGTGGTGTCCTACCATCATTACCTTTATTATTAAGATCAGCACCCCTAGCAATTATAAATTTCATAACCTCAATATTTCCTTGAATTATTCCATAAAAAATGGTATATAACCCACATTACTTTAGATATTAATATTAGCACCCCTAGCAAGCAACAACTCAATGATTGGAATATTCATAAGCTCTATTGCCACAAAAATTGGCGAGTCACCAGCTTCATTTTGAATATTTGCATCCGCACCCCGATCCAGCAACAATTCCATAATAGCAATATTTTCCTGTAATACTGCATAATGAAGTGGCAACTCATCAATATTATTTTTAATATTAACATCCGCATCTCAATCCAGCAACAATTCCATAATAGCAATATTTTCCTGTAATACTGCATAATGAAGTGGCAACTCATCAATATTATTTTTAATATTAACATCCGCATCTCAATCCAGCAACAATTCAATAATCGCCATTGATTGATTTTTTACAGCTCAAAAAAGTGGCGACTCACCTTTTTGATTTTTCATATTAATATTAGTACCATTATTAAGCAATAATTGAATTACTTCAATATTTTTTCTTAGTACTTCAATATGAAGTAGCGTATTGTCATAGTTATTTCAAAAATTACTATTTAACCCATAATTAATTAATATTTTCAATACAGGCAATGATTTATTAAATTCAATTTCTCGAAAACGATTTTCAATCGCTTCATTATTAATAAATATTGGGGCATTAATATTTAAATCTGTTGGCGTATTTTCTAAAAGTTCTCCAATTGCGATAATATCTTCACTAGCAATTAATTGTTCTAAACGATTAAGAATTTCATCTAATTGTTGTGCATTATAATTAGTTGCTCATGCTCTAATCCGATAATCAATGCGACGCAGATAATTATCTAATTGTTCTTTTTCATCAGCAGTATCTAACGATTTTTGTAATTCAGCAAATTTCATTTTTAAACTTGTTAATTCAACAACCGAATAGTTTACATAATTACTAAATTGTTTTTCTATTGTTAATAATTGTTTTTGTAATCCTTGTGGTAACATTTATCTTTCCTTTTTCAATTAATTTAAAAATAACCCCATCGTCGTTATTAATCATTTTTCAACAGAACCCATTCCTAAACTATGATAAGTTTTTAACTTAATAAAATTATTTCCTACTCTATTTTTCTACGCTTAAATTGTGAATTACTCGGTACATCTTCTGTTAATAACGAAGCATTAGTTGTTAATAAAGCAACAATTTCGCGATGAATACGGTCTTCCTCACATTCGCCTGATAATTTCCATCCAATATGAGCATCATAAGTATCCTTATATTCAATTTTACATTCATTTGCTAATTGGATCAGCGTCTTACCACAATCATTTTTAATATTAACATCGGCACCACTTTCAATTAATAATCGCACCATTTCAACATTTTTTGATGCCACAGCTGGAAAAAGGCAATTCTCATTATAAGGATTTTTAATATTAACATCCGCACCATTTTTAATCAAAAATCGTACCATTTCTAAATTAGATACTCTAGCTGCTAACATCATTGCTGTATAACCACCACTATCAGTTGCATTCATATTAGCACCATTATCAATTAACAATTGTACAATTTCTAAAGTACTTTCGCGAACGGCTACAATAAAAGCATTAAATCCAGAACTATTAAGAATATTATTAGCATCGGCACCATTATCAAGTAACAATTTAATTACAGCAACATTTTTCTTTTTTATTGCAGCAAAAAGAGGTGAGCCAAATATCCTATTTTTAATATTAACATCCGCACCACTAGCAAAGAGCAATTGCATAATTTCAATATTTTCTTTCCTTACGGCAATGCGAAGGGGGGGATCACCTAACTCACTCTGTAAATTTACATTAGCACCGCTAGCAAGCAATAATTTAATGATTACAATTTCTTGTTCTTCAATTGCATAAGAAAATGGTGTTATACCATAACTATTTTGTATATTAGACTTCTTGCATAACCTATTAAAAAAATTACAAATATTTGTAAAAAGACAGTAATAGAAAAATATAATTTTAATTAATTATGTCTTTTATCTAAAAAATTAATATTTTGCCACAACAAAAAATGAATTTATTATTTAAATTCTTTAATTTTAAATAAATCTTTTATGTTAAATTAATAATTGCAAATTATAAATTGAGGCAATTAAATTAAATCTTAAACCAAATCTTTTTCTACGATTACGATATTTTTCTGTCATAATTTTAAATTTTTTAAGAATAGCAAAAATATTTTCAATAATAATTCTCATTTTTGAAACTAGTCTATTATGTTGTTTTTGTGCTTTATTTAAATGGTTTTTCTTTGTTTTCTTTGTAGGTATTAGAACATTATTGTGAATTTTTTGTATTCCTTGATAACCACTATCAACTATTAATTTGGTATTTTTTAAAATTGGGATTTTTGATTCTTTAAATAAAGCATAATCATGTTTTTTCCCAAGTGAAAAACTTGTTGCAATAATTTTTCTGGTTTCTTGTTCGATAATTACTTGTGTTTTAATGGTGTGTTTTTTCTTTTTACCAGAATAAGATTGTTTTTGTCTTTTTTTGGGCGTTGGATTGGAGTTTCGGTAGCATCAATAATAATAGTTTTATCATTAAAATAATCATTTATTAGTGCTTTTTTACCAGCAAGTTGTTGAAAATCAGAGTTTTTAATTAAAATATCTTCAATTCACTTGATATTCCGATAACAATTAGCTTCACTAATTCCGAAATTTTTACCACGATGAAAATAAGTCTGATATTCTCGTCAATATGATAAAGTCATCAATAATCTATTTTCTAGTGATAATTTATTAGTTTTACCACCTTTTTTAAATTTTTCTATTTCAGCTACTTGTAAAATATCTAACATTTTATTAAAAGTGGATTTTTTTATTCCTGTTAATCTTAAACATTCTTTATCTATTAAGAGTATTAAAATTATTATTGTTCATATTTTGATATCCTCATAAATTATATTTTATAAGAATATTTTAATAAAAAAGGTATCGCAAGAAGTCTAATAATAGTTTTATCATTAAAATAATCATTTATTAGTGCTTTTTACCAGCAAGTTGTTGAAAATCAGAGTTTTTAATTAAAATATCTTCAATTCACTTGATATTCCGATAACAATTAGCTTCACTAATTCCGAAATTTTTACCAAGATGAAAATAAGTCTGATATTCTCGTCAATATGATAAAGTCATCAATAATCTATTTTCTAGTGATAATTTATTAGTTTTACCACCTTTTTTAAATTTTTCTATTTCAGCTACTTGTAAAATATCTAACATTTTATTAAAAGTGGATTTTTTTATTCCTGTTAATCTTAACCATTCTTTATCATTAAGAGTATTAAATTTATTATTGTTCATATTTTGATATCCTCATAAATTATATTTTATAAGAATATTTTAATAAAAAAGGTATCGCAAGAAGTCTAATAATAGTTTTATCATTAAAATAATCATTTATTAGTGCTTTTTACCAGCAAGTTGTTGAAAATCAGAGTTTTTAATTAAAATATCTTCAATTCACTTGATATTCCGATAACAATTAGCTTCACTAATTCCGAAATTTTTACCAAGATGAAAATAAGTCTGATATTCTCGTCAATATGATAAAGTCATCAATAATCTATTTTCTAGTGATAATTTATTAGTTTTACCACCTTTTTTAAATTTTTCTATTTCAGCTACTTGTAAAATATCTAACATTTTATTAAAAGTGGATTTTTTTATTCCTGTTAATCTTAACCATTCTTTATCATTAAGAGTATTAAATTTATTATTGTTCATATTTTGATATCCTCATAAATTATATTTTATAAGAATATTTTAATAAAAAAGGTATCGCAAGAAGTCTAATATTCTTAATACTTAAATTAAGTTTAGCAAAATAAAAAAAGTGTACAACTTATTTTATTAAAAAAACTAAGAGTTTTTATAACATCTTAGTTAATATCTAATATATATTTATGAATTGCTTTACTAACACCATCATTATTATAAGTATCAGTAATATCATTAGCAATTGCTAATAATGGTTTTTCACTATCTTTCATTGCAATTCCATAACCAGCTCATTCAATCATTTTATAGTCATTCATTCCATCACCAATCGCCATAACTTCTTCACGATTAATATTTCACATCTTAGCTAAATGTTTAACACCACTTGCTTTACTAATATTTAATTCATTAACCTCAATCATCCGAGATTTTCCCTTGTCAGAAACGGCAATTTCAGCAATTTGTAACTTTTCTAATTCTAAGGCTAAATTATTAATTCTTTTACTCTTACCTAATAATAAAATTTTATACATTCTAACATCAGAATTTTCATTAACTTTAACAAGTTTACGACGATTTAACTTTTGAATTAATCAAATTTTAAAAGTTTTCTTTAAAATATAACCAATATCACCATCAACACTATAACCTCAAAAAGCAACTTTATAATTTTTAGCTAAATTAATAATTTGCTTAATAGTACCTGATGCTATTTCTTTATCAACTAATAACTCACCAGTTCTTAAATTAATAACATAGGCACCATTAAAACATACCATATGCTCACTAGTTTCATATAAACCTAATTCGCGAGCAAACTTATAACTAGATTGCGGTGATCGGCCTGTAGCAATAATTACTTTAACACCAAGTTCTTGTGCTTGCTTCACAGCAACAATATTTTCTGGATGTAACTCAAAATGATTTTTCAATAATGTTTTATCTAAATCTAAAGCAACTAACTTAATTTTCATAATAACACCATTTATCTTTTCTAATTTTATATTTTTCACAAATAATTATAACATATGTTACAATTTTTATATTTTAAAAATAAAAATGTATCGTTTAAATAAACGATACATTTTTAATAACATCAACTATTTATCTTGAATAACTTCAATAGCGGGTAACGGTTTACCTTCTAATAATTCCAAACTAGCACCACCACCAGTTGAAATATAACTAAACTTATCTTTAAAACCTAACTGAATTGCTGCCGCTGCTGAATCACCACCACCAACAATACTAAAAACATTATTTAAATGGGCAATTGTTTCACAAATTGCTAGCGTTCCCTTACTAAAATTTTTCATCTCAAAAACGCCAACTGGACCATTTCAAATAATAGTTTTAGCTTCTTTAATATAGTCATTAAATAATGTTATTGTTTTCGCACCAATATCCATTCCCATATAATCATCAGCAATATTAGCATCAGTACTATTAATTCCAGACTGATCAACAAACTCTTTACTCATCAAATGATCAATCGGTAAAATAATTTTACCGTTTGCTTTTTGTAAATACTTTTTAGCTAATTGTACTTTATCTTCTTCAATTAAAGACTTGCCAATATTAAATTCTTGCGCTTTTAAAAAAGTATAACTCATTGCTCCACCAATAATTATTTTATCAGCTACCTTTAAAAGATGATCAATAACACCAATCTTATCAGATACTTTTGCTCCCCCTAAAATTACAACAACAGGTCGCTCAGGATTAATAATCGCTTTATTTAACATTGCTAACTCTTTTTCCACTAACAAGCCAATACACGATTCATTAATATTAGTTGCAATGCCAACATTAGAAGCATGCTCACGATGGGCTGTCCCAAAAGCATCATTAACAAACACATCACCTAAACTTGCTCAATATTTACCTAAACTAGCATCATTATTAGATTCTCTTTTATTTTCTAAATCAGCAAAACGCGTATTTTCCATTAATAAAACTTGTTTATTTTGTAAACTATTAATTGCTGTTTGCAATGTTACCCCACTAATTTCACCAACAAAGTTTACTTCGGTACCTAATAACTCTGCTAACCGCTTTGTTACTGGTTTTAATGAATATTTTTTTAAATCTTCTGACCGTTTTATTCTTCCCAAATGTGATAATAAAATAACTTTAGCATCGTGGTCTAATAAATATTTAATTGTTGGGATAGCACTAATAATACGATTATCATCACTAATAACACCAGCAACTAATGGCACATTAAAATCAACTCGAACTAATACTTTTTTATCTTTAAAATTAATATCTGCCAATGTTTTTTTCATATGAATTTAATTTTCCCTTCCAATAATAAAAACTAAGGTATGCACCTTAGCCATTATTTATTCCATTAAGTTTGCAATATGATTAACTGTTCGGCATAGTTGATTAACATATGACATTTCATTATCATATCAAGCAAAAACTTGGATTAATTGATCGTCTCCTAAAGTCATTACTTTAGTTTGCGTACCATCAAATAATGAACCATAACTAATACCAATAACATCACTAGAAACAATCGGATCTTCAGTATAACCAAAAGACTCATTAGCAGCATTTTTCATTGCTTCATTAATATCAGCAACTGTTACCTTTTTATTTAAAAGGACAGTTAACTCAGTAATTGAACCAGTAACTACTGGTATTCTTTGAGCTGCACCATCTAATTTCCCTTTTAAACTTGGTAATACTAACCCAATCGCTTTAGCAGCTCCCGTAGTATTTGGAATGATATTAACTGCCGCTGCTCTTGCTCTTCTAAAATCACCTTTACGATGTGGCCCATCCAAAATATTTTGATCATTAGTATAAGCATGAATTGTTGTCATCACCCCAGTTTTAATACCAAATTTTTCATCTAATACTTGTGCCATTGGTGCTAAACAATTAGTTGTACAAGACGCCGCTGAAATAATAGTATCACTAGCAACAATTTCATGATGATTAACATTAAACACAACGGTTTTTAAATCAGCTCCCGCAGGTGCTGAAATGACAACTTTTTTAGCTCCCGCAGCTATATGAGTTGCTGCACTTTCCTTAGTAACAAATAACCCTGTTGATTCAACAACAACATCAATATTTAACTCTTTTCACGGTAAATTTTTAGGATCCTTTTCAGATACAATTTTAATTTCATGACCATTAATAACTAAACTTGATTCCTTAATAATAACTTCCTTATCAAATCGCTTTTGTGCTGAATCATATTTTAATAAATGACCTAACATCTTAACATCACCTAAATCATTAATTGCTACAACCTCAATATTTTCATAATTCATTAATATTCTTAAAGTTAAACGACCAATGCGTCCAAACCCGTTAATTGCAATTCTTTTCTTTGTCATTCTGTTTTCCTCCTGTATGCACTGTAATAATTATACAAATAACTCATTTATTTTACAATTAAATTAGTAATTTTCTTCTAAAACACTATCTAGAAATTACCAAAGACATTGCAAATTTTGCCAATTTATTGGGCATATTTCCGAAGCACATCGCCTCCTAATAATACTGGTTTTGCCAAGTATCTAATTCTTTCTACTAAGCGAATTGATTTCACAATATCAATATTTTTATATTTAGCATTACGACTATAATATTCTTGTAAGTTTCCCATATCATAATTAGAAGTAAAAAATGTTGATAAATTATGTTGCATCCGATAATTTAAAATACTAAATAAAATCTCATCACGAGTTCATTCCGATACGGGTTCACCAGCTAAATCATCTAAAAATAGCACATCACAAGTTTGGAGCTTATAAATATCACTAGCTAATGAATTAGTTGCTTTTGAAATCGCTTGTTTTAATTGACTCATTAATTGTGGAACAAAAACAAAACATACTTTATAATCATTGCGAACTAAACTATTAGCTAATAAAATAGAAATATAAGTTTTACCAATACCAGGAGCACCATAAATATATAATCCTGTTGTTTGCTCTTTTTTAAGGAAATTAATAAAATATTCTTTTAATTTTATGCGAATAAAATCATTTTCTGGTAAATGAAAATCATTTTCTAATGATAAGTTAATCATTGATAAAGGAAAATGACAAATTAAATAATTATTACGAATTTTATCATTAGCTCGTAAATATTGACGATGTAAACAATCTTGCATTTCTAAATAAATGCGTTGATTTTCATAAACTAATTCTAACCGATATCCAGGAATTAATTGTTGACATTCATTTCAATTCAAACCATCCAAACATTCAACAAAATTATTTAAATATTTTTCTAAAATATCATTATTTCGTAATAAATCTTTTTTTAGTAATTGATGTTCAGCAATAAATTTTTGCAAAGCAACAATCTTAGTTTTTTGAATTCGATGATAAATATCCATAACAATCACTTCCTTCCATAATTATGTTTGATAAAGGGGGTCTTCTTGTAACCATTTTGGAATAATACCCGTATTTCATTTAATTTCATAATCAAATTTTGATTTTTTTATAATTTTATTAGATTTTACTTTTTCCTTATTAAAACTTTGAACATAAGCAGTTCTTAAATATATCATTGCTTGTTCAACAGTAGTAATCTGCTTTTGTTGTAATGTGCTCGCAATTTTTTCTAAATAAGCCACAACTAAAAGTTTATTATTTTTATATCACACATATTCAATTAAACAATTAGTAACTTCTGGTGGCAAAGTATAAGTAACTAATAACTTAGCCAATAATTGTAAATCTTTAGCTTGTAAAGGAAAATTTTGTAATAATGTTAAATATTTATATGGTGATATTGTTTGCATCTCATAAATTTTTTTTTGTAAAGGATTTTTCATATCTTCATTAGGAACTTCTAATGATTGTTTATTAGTTTCTGATAAATGATTGGTTTGGAAAATAAAATCAGCACTAGAAGCATCTGCTTTTACTATTGATAAAGAAAATACTTCATTAAAGCATTTCGTAATTTTTTTATAACTTGACAGATCTTCTTGATATTGAATAAATAAAAACTTTGTTCGTTCATAATCATTAAGAGAAAGATTATCAATTAGTAATTGATTAAATTGTTGATGATTAAAAAAGTCTTGTGGAGCCATCGGAGCAAATAATTCATAGTAATAAGTAACACCAATATTAGTATTATTACGATAAACATCAAGTAAATTTATTGCTTCTAACCGATTTCTCGCAACTTCAATTTCCAGTAATGATAATTGTAATAAATTTTGCAAGCGTAAATGCGAATTATCTAAATTTAAAACTTTCATTGATAATTGTTCATTTAATAAAGCAAAATATAGCGAAACAGCATTAACACCAATAATTGGTTGATATAAATGTTGAACTATCTTTTGCGTTTCACTACAAATATGAGAATTAATAATTATTTGAAATTTTTCTTCTGATTGTAACATTTTTTCTCCACCTTATTGTCTTATTTATTCTATGACAGAATAATAGCGATGTAAATAATAAACAATAAAAAAATAATTACCCACTAAGTTATCCACAACTTAGTCCTAAAAATATCTTATAAATAAGATGCTTTAATTTACTTATCCACATAATTCACAACTTATAATTTATTCTGACATTGACAGCAAAAATATGTACCACGACCATTAAGCTTAATTTTTTCAATTATTGAAGAACAAACATAACACGCTAATGCTTCTCTTTTATGGACTTTCAATAATTGCTGATATGTCCCTTTAACACCAACATTAGAAGTATAACTAGCAATTGTTGTTCCTTTTAAGTTAATCGCTTGTGTTAAAATTTGTTTCGCATTATTTAAAATTGCTTTTAAATGCTCGGTTTGTAATTTATTACACCTAGTAACCGGATGAATTTTACTAGCAAATAATACCTCATCAACATAAATATTTCCTAATCCACTAATAATACTTTGATCTAACAGCATTGTTTTAATAGCTCGGTTCTTATTTTTAAATTTCTTTTGTAAATAATCAACAGTAGCCATTGATTCAAAAGGTTCTGGCCCCACTTTGATTAATGGTGCTAATTGTTCATATTCATCCTTTTTTTGCAAATGAAAAGTACCAAATCTTCTTGTATCATGATATCTTAATTCACAACCATTACTTAATTCTAAAACTAATAAAACATGTTTTCATTCAGTATCATCATTAAGATTTTGATAATAATATTTACCTTCCATTCGTAAATGACTAATTAACACAAAATCTTCTAATTCAAAAATTAAATGTTTTGCTTTTCTTTTTAAATCAAGAATTTTTTGACCAACAATCAATTTTCGAAATGATACTAAGTCGGGTTGTTTAATTACTGAACTTCAATAAATTCTAATTCCTGTAATAACTTGATTGCAAACAAAAGGTTGTAAACTGGCACGAACAGTTTCTACTTCTGGTAATTCTGGCATTAACTTAATCTCCTTTATTTATACTTCATATCAATTATTTCCTATATTAATGTCAACCGTTAAGGGCACCTGCAATTTTGTTGCTAAATTCATTGCTGAATTAACAATTTTTTTAACAATTTCTAATTCATTTTCATATACTTCAACAATCAACTCATCATGAACTTGAGCAACAAGATACGATTTTAAATTATTTTGTTCTAATTGCTGATCAATTTTAATTAGAGCTAATTTAATTATATCAGCTGCTGTTCCTTGAATCGGAGCATTAATTGCTACGCGTTCTGCTGCTTGTTTAGCTACTCAATTCCGATCATTAATTGTTGGAATGTATCGGATCCGATTGAATAAAGTTTTAACAAATTTATGTTCATGACAAAATTTAATTGTATTATCCATATAATGACGAATTTCAGGAAAAACAGCAAAATATCGTTCAATAAATTTTTTTGCTTCGCTAATAGAAATCATTAATTGTTTACTTAAACCAAAATCAGAAATACCATATACAATCCCAAAATTAACAGTTTTCGCAACTCTTCGTTGCTGTTCACTAACTTCAGCTTGATTAATAGAAAATATTTTACTAGCAGTTAATGAATGAATATCTTCATTATTTTTAAATGCTTTAATTAATTCTTTAACATTAGCCATATGTGCTAAAACTTTTAATTCAACTTGCGAGTAATCGCTAGATAATACTACTTGTGTGCCAGAATCATTAGGAACAAACACCTTACGAACTAATTTTTGATGAACATCGTGAATACTAATATTTTGCATATTAGGTTCTTGTGAAGATAACCTTCCTGTTGTTGTATTAGTTTGATTATAAATCGTATGCACCTTACCATCTGCGAAAATATATTTTTCTAAACCTTTTAAATAAGTTGAATAAGTTTTTTGATATTTACGATATTCCAAAATTTTATCAATAATTGGATGTAATTGTTGCATTTGTAATTTCATTAATACTTCTTGTGCCGTACTACCTTTTTGTAAATCAGGTAATTTTAACACATCAAATAATAATTCTTTTAATTGTTTAGGAGAATTAGGATTAACATCTTGTTGCGCTAAACTATTAATTTCTTCATTTAATTGGGTAACAATTTTTAATACTTCTTTTGTTAAATGTTCTAATTGTTTCATATCAACACGAATACCGTGAAACTCCATTTTTGCCAATACAAAAGCACAAGGAAACTCAATATTTTTATACAACTCTAATTGTTGTTGTTGTTCTAATTTTTTACTAAGAAGCGGTTTTAAATGTAAAATTCATCAAGCTTTTCTAGTAATAAAACCAGCAACTTCTTGTAATTCTCGTACAACTTTTTTTTGATTTTTACCATAAAACATTTCATCATTCATAAAAGTTTGTTCAGCAAAATAATTAATAACATTATCAATCGTTACTTTCATATTCGCATTTAAAATATAACCTGCTAATTGTAAATCAAAAGCAATACCTTTAACTTCAATATGATGTCATTTACAACCATTAATAACTTTTTTCAAATCAAAAACATCTTTTAGACATTTTTCATCTTTTAAAAATGCTAAAAATAATTCATCAGTACTAGCAACAAGATAATCTAAATAAAATGTTCCTTTATCGTTAACAACCCCAAACCCAATAATGTCTGAAGTATAATAATTATCACCACTCATTTCAACAAATAACGCATTTTCAACACAATTATAATTAGCAGCTCACTTACTTAAAATTTTACCTTGATCTTTATTATTATCTTGTGAAGGATTATTTGTCTCTAAACGATTAACTAATGAATTCAAATTATATTTTAAATAAAATTCTTTTAAACGATTTAAATCTCTATTAATTGTTAACGAAGATAAATCCTTAGGAAAAGGAACATCATATCTTAAAGATGCCATTTCTTTACATAATAAGCCAATATTAGCATTATTCACAATTTTTTCTTTAACCGCTGTTTTTAATTCCTCTTGATGCATAATAATATTTTCTAATGTTCCAAATTGATGTAACAATGATAAAGCAGTTTTCTCGCCAATGCCTTTAATACCTGGAAGATTATCACTGGCATCACCTTTTAATCCTTTTAAATCAGGTATTTGGTTTGGAGTTATATCTCATCTTGCTTTTAATGAATCAACATTAATAATTTCTACTTGTGATAATCCCTGCTTCGGTTTAACAATTACCGTATTAGCAGATAATAACTGTTCTAAATCACCATCCGATGACAAAATTTCAATTTCTCAATTTAAATCAATTGCCTTTTTATTAATCGTAGCAATAATATCATCAGCTTCAAAATCAGGATGTTCATATCATTGAATTCCATAAGCATCTAAAAACTCACGAACTAATGGTAATTGCTGTAATAATTCTTGTGGGGTTTTAACGCGTTTTTCTTTATAACTAGGTAATATTCCATAACGAAAATTTTTAGATCCCGCATCAAAAGCAACCAAAACTAAATCATAATTTTGTTTTAAAATCTTTTCTAACATTGTAATAAAACCTAACAAAGCATTAGTTGGTGTCCCATCATTTGCTCGCAAAGTTATGGAATTACTATATGCGGTTGCGTAATATGCTCGAAAAACTAAACCATTACCATCAACTAATAATATTTTCTTCATTAAAAAATTTTCACCTAATTCTATTTCATTTCTTAAATTATTATAACAAATAAACTTGTTAAAAATAAAAACAGCAAAATCCTTGCTGTTTTTATTTTCAACTATGCAGGGTTGGCAGACTTATTTTTCTCTCAAAATTTTCAATTATTAACAACAATCTCTTTATTTTTCATTCGATAGGCAACTAGTAATAAAAATCCCGCTCCAATCATTAATAGTAAAGAAATAACTAATCCAATTGCCATTCTCTCGCCATTATCACTATTATCAATAATTGTAAAGATAAATGTTAAAAAACCAATAATTATATAAATACTACCAATTATTCAAAAGAAAATCCTTCTTTTTAAATCTCAAATATTTGTAATAACAAATGTAAAAAAAGCAATAATAATTAATATATTTCATAATGTTTGAGCAAAATTACTAGTTCAAAAATTTAGTTTTAAAACAACAGTATCATAAATAACAAATTTAGACTTAACTAATTCCACAAAACCATAAACAATCATTAAAAAAAATGCTAACGAAATTACTATTCGTCCAATTAATGCCCATTTTGTATTTTTCATTTTATTTAATCTCCTTATTCCTAAATGCTACAATTTTAAAATTATTGCTAGCAAGACTATTGTAATAGTTTTTTGTTTTTCATTTAATTGAATAAACATTATTCATCTTACCTTGGAAAAAACTAATATCATATGATACTTCTAATGAATTATCAATATCATTATACTGCATTTTCGTATTAGTAATCCCTCAATACTTACTATCTTGATAAAATCTCCGATATTTCATATTAATAGTGCCATTATTATCATTAATAATGCGATCTAAAATTCCGTTTTCACTTGTTAACATTGTTAACAATTTAGCAACCTCGGTTATACAATTGGGATCATCTTCTTCTTTACAAGAGCTAATAGTCGTAATAAGAGTGTCCGATACTCCATTCGGTATTAATTCACCTTTCTGACCATTATATCCAAGGATTTCTAATAATGCCACTTTTGCATGCTCGCTGTCAATTTCAATAGCAGCAAGAATCTTGTTAATCTTTGCTTCTGTTAACACCTGATCTTGAATTACACCGACTAACTTATTAATTGAGGTTAAAACATCATTTAAATTAATATTTGTATCATTAGGAAGAAAATTTAAATATTTTTTAACAGTTCCAAAAATGGGATCTAATATTTCTTTAATTTTAGGAAATGCTAATGGGAAAAAATCAGTATTTTTACAAAAAAAACTATTAAATCCCACACAAACACCACCAGCTGAAACAACATCAATTAATGGATAATCAAAAGACCGGATGAAAGTTATGAAATTTATGTTAATTTCCTTAACTAATTTATTTAATTGTGGAATTAATCTCATAATTAAAAATAACTTTCGTAAACTTAATCCGCCATCATTTAAAGAAAATACTTTTGTTAACTTATTTTTTAAATTACTAATTACTGATTGATCAAAACCAACATATGTCGTCCTTAATTGCTCATCAATAGCTTGTTGAATTTTTTTAGGAATTTTACTAACTTTGTACCAAATCTCATTGGGATCATCAAAAGGAAGACTAGCATACATTTTCATTACATAAGAAATAACTGGTAAAATTGGTACTAATAATGAAATAATATTTTTTAGATCTTTAAATCCATTTTGAAAATTTTCTAATATATATTTATTAGTTTTTATTGAAACATCATTATCATTAATATTATCTACTTCAATACCAAATGTTGCCATCATTGTATCATAAGCAGCTTCTACTTCGGCATCATCTTTACTATCATATCCTTTACAAGAACTTTTAGCTTTTTCTTTCTCTTCATCATTTTCTTTCGCTATCTTTTCTTTTTTTTCATAATTTTCTTTCTTACAACCAATTTGAACAATTATTTTTTTAATTCTTTTTTGTGACCACTGTAGTGTTTCAGCATATGTTGCTTTGCCAACAAAATTATCATTATGTTCAGTAAGATTATTTCGTAATTCAGTAATAATATCAGCATAACCACCAGCATTATAATCATTTCAAAAACTTTCAATATTACTTTTAGTTAAAAAATTCATAATAGGATCTAAAACGGACCCACTATTAAAAATTTCTTTTAATGTATCAACAGTTAAAGTGTTAAAAATTGAACCATATGTTCGAATTTTACCTAAAATATTATTTTGACTAATTAAATCAGCATAGGGTTTTACATATTTATCATTAGAGTTAATAACTTTATTAGCTAAATCTTGCGAAGCAAAAAAATCTTGATGACGAGGGAATCAATTATTATCATTGGTTTGTCCAAAATACGAATAAGAAATATTTTTAAAAATTAAATTATCAACTTTATTTTCTAAAATATCATTAATAACTTGCGAAGCATCTCATTTTTTTTCTCCACTTAATATTATTGCTTTAGTAACTTCGCCAGTAATTGCCGAAAAATCATTTAATTTAGCAGCAATGCCTTCATCAATATTAGTTTGATAACGAAAAGTACAAGCAGCTAAGGTTAAAATTTGAGAAACTGATAATAATAACACTACTCAATATTTCATTATTTTTCTTTTCATAAATTAAACCTCAACTTTTATAAAACAATGCAAGACAATTTTAAACTTTTTAGAAAAATAAAGCAAATTCAAATTATGAAAAAAAGAACAATAAACGGCAATTTTTTTAACTTTTATTTTCATAGTCTTACTTCTATTAAGAATACTATTTAGATTTAACTTTATCTATCTAAATCAATATCCAAATATTTATTTAAAAAATAAAACCAATCTTGCTACTAATATTCTTACAAGGTTGCCGTTCATAAATAAGTTGATATAATCATTTATGTTAAAAAATATTTATCTTTTTTATAATAATTTATTAAGTTGAGGTTAGGGTTAGATACATTTATGAAACATTGAAAATGAAACAGATTATTTAAGCAAGCCTTTTGAGGAGCATTTAAACATAAAATCCAAATTATTTCATTAATTTTATTAACTATTATCTTATCAACGACAATTACCTTAACTTGAATTACGACAAGATGACTCTTAGATGGTGAAACAGCAATGAATAGTGCTACAACACCATTTAATTATAGTTATCGCTTTAATAGTAAAAATATTCCTATTATTCAAAGCATATCACCAACATTTAATATTTGTACTGCTTTTAGTAAAACTTCATTAGCAGAATCTAATACTAGTAAAAGTATAAAAGATAACAGTACACCAATACTTACAATTGCGAAAGATAAAAATGACCCTTCGGGGTGTTTATTACCATTAATATCAGAAAGTTTAGATATTACGGAAAAAATAGCAAGTGATAATAATATCACAATTGAAAATATTTCCTTTAAAAATTTACTAAAATGAGAAAAAATTAATACAAATAGTTCAGCCTTTAAAAATTCACTCTTTGGTCAAATTTTACATAAAAAATATCATGACATTCCTAATAACGAATTTAAAATATTATATGAACAATATAAAACTTTGGTTGAACAATACATTAACCCAATTTTTGCCTTTTATTTATTTAATCTTTATAAAGCTAATAGTGATAAACTTAAATATCCAAAAAAAACAACTGATGCTGATTATTTTGACAAAGTTAAAGCATTTAAAGAAATATTTTTAAGAGACTTTGTTAATGCTCGTAATGGCGACAGTTGAATAAGAGATATAAATAATGAAACTGATTTATCTAGTGATAATGTTCCAATTTTTGGTGGCGGAATTAATATTTTTCAACAATTAATAAAAGAAGATTATGAAAAAAGGTTTCCTCAGGCAACAAATTTTAATAACAAAGCTTTTTTTAAACAAGGTTTTAAAGGCGATTTAGGAAATATTTTAATGAATATTAATAAAGATAATAATGAAATTAATTTTCAACTAACAAACGACCACATAAATGATAATAAGAATAGTAGTTATCTCGATGTTGCCAAATATCTAACACTTCCGATTGGTGGAACATCTTTAAGAAATAATTGAGATATTTCGCAAGCAATATGAAATCACCATAATAAATTAGTTGGCTTATTAAGTAACTTTAATGTCAATTTACGCCAAGAGTATTTATTTTCTGATTTTGCTACTAATATCCGTTATCGTGTAATTAGTATTAATCCTAATAATGACCCTAAAAAAAATAATATTAAAATCATTAGTGGCACCTATCCTACTGGTGCTAATCAAATTGTAATTAATCCTGAGTTTGCTAAAAAATATAATTATAAAATTGGTGATACTCTTAAAATTGGTAGCTATAAATTAATAATTACTGGCATTGGTGGCGATAACTTTACATCGTTACCTGTTGTTCATCCAATAAATTTTCTTCCTAATCCAGCAAAAGAAGCCGTTTTATTCGTTAACCACCAATTATTTATTCGTGATAAATTCATTCGTTATAGTGATATTGAAGATATATCTAATGTCTATTTAACATACACAGGAAGTCATATTGCCAATGATTTCGAATTATTTCGACTTTTTCTTAATGATAATTTTAAAAAAAATAATAACATCATTGAAACTGTTTATCAAAAAATGTTAGCTTACAATAACAACCCGCAAGACATTCAAAAAATTACTGAAGATTTAAAAACAACTTCAACGATTGAAAATAGTGACAGTAACAATTACATTAATCGTGGTTTTAATTCATTACCAACAATTACTAGAACATATACTTGATTTAGTATTATTATTGTTATTTTTATGACAATGTTAACAGTTTTTGCAACAGTATTAATTATTAGAAAAACCGTTGAACGCAATGCAACACAAATTGGTGTTTTGAAAGCATTAGGCTATGAAAATAAAACAATTATTGGTTCATATTGATCTTATGCCTTAATAACAACAATTCTTGCTGTACCCATTGGTTGAATTATTGGTAGTATTTTACAAATAGCCGTAATGAAAATTTTTGAAAATTTCTTTACAATTCCAAATAATATTTTTTATTTTGATATTATTCCTTTTCTAATTGCTTTGGTAATTAATATCATTGTAATTTTAATTACCGTAACAATTACCGCTTATAAACAAGTAGCAAAAAATACAATTACCCTATTGCGACCTAACAGTGATAATAAACCTTCAAAAGCAATTTCTGGCATCCACAAAAGATGATTTGCATTTGGAAGCTTTAAAACTCGGTTTCGTTTGGCATTGGCATCAGTTTCATATAAGAAAATTATTATTATGTTTGTAACAATTCTTATTGCTTCATTCACTATCGCTATTGCCTTAATGATCCCCGCTGCTGTTCGCAGTCTTGATGATTCTTATTATGGACTTTTAAAATATCAAACTAATGCTGAATTTCAACAACCGATTAGTAATATCCCAACAACTCGTTATAATTTATACCCTTGAAAAGGGATTGATGCTCAAAATCAAAGTCTTGATTACCCAATTACTGAAATTCGTCCAGTAGCTGATTACTATAAAGATGCTCCTGCTAATTCTTGAAAAAAACTTAGTGATAATAGCCAAAACATTAATTTAGATAATATTTTAAAACAAATTGCTTATAACTATTATTGAACAGGTGGCAGAGGAATTTCTTTAGGTTGATTAGAACAAATTTCTAAGGATTTTATTAATAACCCCAAAGTTTCAGAATTATTATCCACAATTATTTGTCCAATTGTAAACACTATTTTAACAACTAATTCCGAAATAAATACTAGTGATAATTGAAGAACCTGTACAATGAATGCAATTGAAACAGCTGTTCCTTCATATATTAAAGACTTTCTTAATATTTCTGGAAGAAAACAACGCTTAACAATTACTCATAATACTTTACCTTATAATGCCAATGAAGATGAATTATATACATATTATGATGCTAACTTAAATACTGTCGCTTTTAAAACACTAGGAGTAAAACCAAATAGTGATATGATTGCATTAAAAGAAAGTTCAAAATATATCCAAGAAGAAAAATGACTTGATAAGATTCCAGCAGTTATTAATCGGGCAATGCAAATAAAACATAATTTAAAAGTTGATAGTATTTTTGAAAGTGAAGTTCAACAAAAACAATTACAATATATGAGTGCTAATAATAAATGATATCCTGCTCACACTTCATTTTGAATTTATCGCGATGAAAATAACTCTGAAAATATCTATAATATGCCCTTAGATAAATGAAGTATTAATGATGATAACTCTCCTTATGGTTGAACTAACCATTATGGTTATAAAGAAAACGATATTGGTGATGATGACATTGCTAAAAGTTATCGTAACTTAAATGAAATAATTTTGCGATTACCCAAAGAAGAAATCACAATTGATAATATTAAATACCCAGCAATTAAAGACGAATTTTTAAAAGAAATTGTTAATGCAAAAATACCAACAAATAATAATAAATTTGTTATTGAACAATCACCCGACAATAAATGATGACATATTAGACCCTTTGTGCCATTTGCTACTAAAAATAAATTCGTTGATGAAACCTTTATGACATCAGCACTAAATCTCTTAAATCAATCATATGACAATCCATTATGAAATATTTTTATTGCCATACTAGACGGTAAAACTATTGGTAATAAAGAAATACCTAAAATTCTAAAAATTGATAATACCCCGATACCACAAAAAGTTAAATATCAAGTTAAAGCAATTCATGAATCTTATGGTGAATTAAAAATTTATATTAATCAACGAGTTGCTAATCAAATTCTTGGTTTTAATGCCACAACAAGTAGCGATATTTATAAAAAAGATCCTTTTAATAATGAACCATTATGATTTAATGGTCGGTTATCATCTAATCCTGAATTAACTGATGTTACTAGTAGATATTCAGCAACTTCAATTCTTGGTGATTATTCAATTGCTAGTTTAAATGATAATGTTGCTACTACTGTTACTAACAGTGAACTATTAACAGTAAAACGAGAATTAATTAAAAACTTAACAACAGTGGCTTCTAGTATTGCTGCCATCTTTATTTTATGTTCAATTAGTCTATCCGTAATTATTGTTATAATGATTTCTAATCTTCTTGTCCATCAGTTTGCTAAACTAATGGCGATTATGAAAATTCAAGGGTATAAATATCGTGAAATTAATAGTTTAACTTTATCAATGTTTATTCCGGCTGCTATTATGGGTTTTATCGTTGGATTTATCGGTGCTTGATTTATTTGTCAAGGTATCTTATGAACTATTGGAATTTTTACTGGATTCATTATTCCCCTATATTTCCAATGATGACTTTTACCAATAACATTAGCAACGATTACAATTATTTATACACTGACTTATATAATTTCAACTGAAACATTAAAACGAATGAATGTGCTTGAATTAGTAAAAAGTAGTGACGAATAAGTTATTTAAAGCAGAAAGGCTACAAAAACTAATGAAAAAAATATTTCCAACTTATAAATAAGCATTTTTTTCAATAGACTTCTTGCATAACCTATTAAAAAAATTACAAATATTTGTAAAAAGACAGTAATAGAAAAATATAATTTTAATTAATTATGTCTTTTATCTAAAAAATTAATATTTTGCCACAACAAAAAACGAATTTATTATTTAAATTCTTTAATTTTAAATAAATCTTTTATGTTAAATTAATAATTGCAAATTATAAATTGAGGCAATTAAATTAAATCTTAAACCAAATCTTTTTCTACGATTACGATATTTTTCTGTCATAATTTTAAATTTTTTAAGAATAGCAAAAATATTTTCAATAATAATTCTCATTTTTGAAACTAGTCTATTATGTTGTTTTTGTGCTTTATTTAAATGGTTTTTCTTTGTTTTCTTTGTAGGTATTAGAACATTATTGTGAATTTTTTGTATTCCTTGATAACCACTATCAACTATTAATTTGGTATTTTTTAAAATTGGGATTTTTGATTCTTTAAATAAAGCATAATCATGTTTTTTCCCAAGTGAAAAACTTGTTGCAATAATTTTTCTGGTTTCTTGTTCGATAATTACTTGTGTTTTAATGGTGTGTTTTTTCTTTTTACCAGAATAAGATTGTTTTTGTCTTTTTTTGGGCGTTGGATTGGAGTTTCGGTAGCATCAATAATAATAGTTTTATCATTAAAATAATCATTTATTAGTGCTTTTTTACCAGCAAGTTGTTGAAAATCAGAGTTTTTAATTAAAATATCTTCAATTCACTTGATATTCCGATAACAATTAGCTTCACTAATTCCGAAATTTTTACCAAGATGAAAATAAGTCTGATATTCTCGTCAATATGATAAAGTCATCAATAATCTATTTTCTAGTGATAATTTATTAGTTTTACCACCTTTTTTAAATTTTTCTATTTCAGCTACTTGTAAAATATCTAACATTTTATTAAAAGTGGATTTTTTTATTCCTGTTAATCTTAACCATTCTTTATCATTAAGAGTATTAAATTTATTATTGTTCATATTTTGATATCCTCATAAATTATATTTTATAAGAATATTTTAATAAAAAAGGTATCGCAAGAAGTCTAATGTTTAAAGTAAAAGTTCAAATGATTTTACTAATTTTGCTAACAATAATTTTCACTGATAGTATTAGTCTCGCCATGTCTACGATTAATAATTTAAAGCAAAGTAATAATTTTATGGGGCAAGACGTAAAATATGATTATTATTATTATAAATTTAATTTTTCTAACATTGGTTTTATAGAAAGCAATAAATTAACAGTTAATGACTTTAGTATTAGTAATAATCCTAATGATGATAGTCTAATAAAATTAGAAACTAAAAATGTGCAACTAATAACTAAAAAAAAATAACGAGAAATATACTATTGATGATATTAAATTAGTTAATTATTTAAAATAAGAACAAATTAATTATCAAAGTTCTTATTTTGAAAAATCAATTATTGGAAAAATTCTTAAAGAAAAATATCATTATGCCATTAACAACATTGAATTTAAACAACTTTTTAATAAATTTATTAATGTAATTGATATGTATTTTTCTTCCTTACTTAATAAAATGTTATGAAATTATTATATTAACATTTATAAAAATAATCCGAATTTTTTTCAATATCCACCTGATAATAATATTAATAATATTGAAATTTTTAAACAATATTTAATTAATAATTGACTAGCAGAAGCAAATCCAAGTTTAAAAAATAAAACTAATATTGCTAAATCAGTAACTACAAAAACAATTGAAAATAATATTTTAATGCAAATGCAAAATTAATTAGCAGGAACGGCTAGTAATTTTAAGGTGACAACAAGAAGAGAATTTATTCTTACTGACTTTGCAAGTAACTTTAATTATCGATTTGTTAACATTGATAGTCTTAATCCTCATTCCTTAAAAATTATTCAAGGTGCAAGTCCAGATGCTAGTAATCAAATTGTTATTAGTCCCCAGTTTGCAAAATTACGAGGCTATAATATTGGCGATAAAATTAAAATTGGTGATTTTAATTTTATGATTACTGGTATTGGTGGTGATAATTGAACAGTTTTACCTTCTACTAATCAATTAAATCCAATTCCTAACTATGCCAATGAACCAATAGTTTTTCTTAAAAATTGAGTATTTTTTGATAATGTTTTACAATAGACTTCTTGCGATACCTTTTTTATTAAAATATTCTTATAAAATATAATTTATGAGGATATCAAAATATGAACAATAATAAATTTAATACTCTTAATGATAAAGAATGGTTAAGATTAACAGGAATAAAAAAATCCACTTTTAATAAAATGTTAGATATTTTACAAGTAGCTGAAATAGAAAAATTTAAAAAAGGTGGTAAAAATAATAAATTATCACTAGAAAATAGATTATTAATGACTTTATCATATTGACGAGAATATCAGACTTATTTTCATCTTGGTAAAAATTTCGGAATTAGTGAAGCTAATTGTTATCGGAATATCAAGTGAATTGAAGATATTTTAATTAAAAACTCTGATTTTCAACAACTTGCTGGTAAAAAAGCACTAATAAATGATTATTTTAATGATAAAACTATTATTATTGATGCTACCGAAACTCCAATCCAACGCCCAAAAAAAGACAAAAACAATCTTATTCTGGTAAAAAGAAAAAACACACCATTAAAACACAAGTAATTATCAAACAAGAAACCAGAAAAATTATTGCAACAAGTTTTTCACTTGGGAAAAAACATGATTATGCTTTATTTAAAGAATCAAAAATCCCAATTTTAAAAAATACCAAATTAATAGTTGATAGTGGTTATCAAGGAATACAAAAAATTCACAATAATGTTCTAATACCTACAAAGAAAACAAAGAAAAACCATTTAAATAAAGCACAAAAACAACATAATAGACTAGTTTCAAAAATGAGAATTATTATTGAAAATATTTTTGCTGTTCTTAAAAAATTTAAAATTATGACAGAAAAATATCGTAATCGTAGAAAAAGATTTGGTTTAAGATTTAATTTAATTGCCTCAATTTATAATTTGCAATTATTAATTTAACATAAAAGATTTATTTAAAATTAAAGAATTTAAATAATAAATTCATTTTTTTTGTGGCAAAATATTAATTTTTTAGATAAAAGACATAATTAATTAAAATTATATTTTTCTATTACTGTCTTTTTACAAATATTTGTAATTTTTTTAATAGGTTATGCAAGAAGTCTATTTAATGCTTACAAAATAATTATTAGTATTACTACTATATTCATTGCCATTATTAGTTTTTTAATTTTTTCTCTAATAATTAAAAAAGCCGTAGAAAGAAATTATCAGCAAATTGGAACTCTAAGAGCATTAGGTTATTCAAAATTTGCCATTACTTCATCATACTGAGTTTATGCTATTCTTAGTTGTTGTATTGCCTTACCAATTGGCTGATTTTTAGGTACTATTGGTCAAATTGCAATTATAGAAATTTTTAGTAATATGTTTATTATTCCTAATAACACCATCTACATTGATTTTACTAGTTTAGTGATTGGTTTTTTGTTCTTGCCATCTTAACAATCACTTGTGCTAGTGTCATAGTTTTAAAAGCTATTAATATCCCAATTAGTGAACTATTTCATTCTCAGATTAACTATAATAAATCATCAAAATTTATTTTAAAAATTTATCATCGCTATTTTGCTTTTGGTAGTTTTAAAACTCGTTTTCGCATTATTTTAGCTGCTGTTTCTTATAAAAAACTTTTTTTAATGGCTTTAACAATTCTTATTGCTTCGTTTACTATTTCATTATCGTTACTAATTCCGATTAATATTTTATCGCTAGACAAATCATATTATCATGATATCAACTATCAAACTAGTGTTGAATTTTATCAAGGAATTAATAATATGCCCTTAAATCGTTATAATTTCTTTCATTGACAAGGAATTGAATATGAAACTACTGATCCAATGTATCCAATTAGTGAAAACCGTTTAATTTCTGAATATATGAAACAAAAAAATGATTCTGTCTGAACTAATATTGATAATCCAAAATCACCTAATAATATTAATTTTTCTGATATTATTAATCAAATTAGTTATAATATGTTTGATTTTTCAGGAAAAGCAATCTCATTAGAATGACTAGAAGCAATGGATAATAAATATCAAGGGCCAGCAGCAATGAATGCTGTCTCCAATATTGTTTGTCCCATTTTTAATCTAATTGCTAATGGTACAAATGATATTGACAATAACCAAGATTGAAGACAATGTGTGGAAAATGTTATTGCCAGTGAAATGCCTTCTTTTGTTAAAAAATATTTAAATAATCCTAAAACAAAAAATCGCTTTGCAATTGGTTTTAATACTTTACCTTATAATCCCTTAGAAGATGAATTATTAACGCACTATAATTCAAAAATTAACAATGAAAATATTAAAACCCACGGTATTAAACCAAATAATAAAATGGTTAAAATATCTGATGAATTACAAAATAAACTAAAAACAACAAAAACTATTAATAATAAAATTATTATTCCCATTATCATTAATAAATCTTTACAAATTAAACATCATTTAAATGTGGGCAATATTATTGATTTTACAAATACAACTCGTTCTTTAAAATATACTACTAATGAAAACAAATGAAATAAAATTCCTAATAACTGATGAGGTTATAATTCAAAAAATCAAGAATTTATTAATGGTAAATGACAACCTCAACTTAACACCGAAAATATTTGAAAAATGCCTAATGATAAATTTACTAGTGCTAGCGACAAAGTAACTTATGGTTGAACAAATCATTACGACTATCAAGGTACTAACGAGAATGATAAGGACATTGCCCAACAATATTCTAATGCTAAAACTTATCGTAATCTTAATGATGTCATCTTACGATTACCTAAAAATGACATTAAAGATAACAATGGCACTATTATCTATCAAGGCATTAGTGCAGCAACTAATAATTACTTTGAAACTTTAGAAGCTAAACAATTACCTATTGGGCACCAAGATAAATTTATTATTGCTACTGATGAAACTAATAATAAGTGATGAGTAATTCGTCCTTATAGCATTTTTTGAAATAACAAAACTAAGCAATACATTAACAACTCTGACTTTTCAAGTGCTCTTAACTTAATAACTAATGGTAAAAATTTATTTACCTTACTTTCATCAACATATTGACAAAGTAAACCAGAAGAAATGAAAATTGGTATTGACCATTTTGCTAATGAAAGTAATGTTGATGGTCCATATCAATATGAAGTTGTTGGTATCCATAATTCTTATAATGATTCAATAATATTTATGGCACAAGATTATGCTAATGATATTATTGGCGTTCCTAACACTAAATCAAGTGATATTTATCAAAAAGACCCTTTTAATAACATTGCTTTATGATCCAATGGTCGTTATTCAAACAATCACGAACTTATTGATATTACAACAAGATATTAAACATTTTCTACAAATGTTTTATATAATAGACTTCTTGCGATACCTTTTTTATTAAAATATTCTTATAAAATATAATTTATGAGGATATCAAAATATGAACAATAATAAATTTAATACTCTTAATGATAAAGAATGGTTAAGAATAACAGGAATAAAAAAATCCACTTTTAATAAAATGTTAGATATTTTACAAGTAGCTGAAATAGAAAAATTTAAAAAAGGTGGTAAAACTAATAAATTATCACTAGAAAATAGATTATTGATGACTTTATCATATTGACGAGAATATCAGACTTATTTTCATCTTGGTAAAAATTTCGGAATTAGTGAAGCTAATTATTATCGCAATATCAAGTGAATTGAAGATATTTTAATTAAAAACTCTGATTTTCAACAACTTGCTGGTAAAAAAGCACTAATAAATGATTATTTTAATGATAAAACTATTATTATTGATGCTACCGAAACTCCAATCCAACGCCCAAAAAAAGACAAAAACAATCTTATTCTGGTAAAAAGAAAAAACACACCATTAAAACACAAGTAATTATCGAACAAGAAACCAGAAAAATTATTGCAACAAGTTTTTCACTTGGGAAAAAACATGATTATGCTTTATTTAAAGAATCAAAAATCCCAATTTTAAAAAATACGAAATTAATAGTTGATAGTGGTTATCAAGGAATACAAAAAATTCACAATAATGTTCTAATACCTACAAAGAAAACAATGAAAAACCATTTAAATAAAACACAAAAACAACATAATAGACTAGTTTCAAAAATGAGAATTATTATTGAAAATATTTTTGCTATTCTTAAAAAATTTAAAATTATGACAGAAAAATATCGTAATCGTAGAAAAAGATTTGGTTTAAGATTTAATTTAATTGCCTCAATTTATAATTTGCAATTATTAATTTAACATAAAAGATTTATTTAAAATTAAAGAATTTAAATAATAAATTCGTTTTTTGTTGTGGCAAAATATTAATTTTTTAGATAAAAGACATAATTAATTAAAATTATATTTTTCTATTACTGTCTTTTTACAAATATTTGTAATTTTTTTAATAGGTTATGCAAGAAGTCTAATATTGCTGACGGATGAGCATATACAAATGCTGTTGACAACTATGATTTATTATCAACTAAACAAGAGTTAATTAAAAAAATCGCTACTGTTGCTGCTAATATGATTGCCATATTTATTACTAATGCCATTATTATTGCAATTATTATCATTAGATCAATTTTCAAAAATGATGGCAATATTACAAATTCAAGGTTACAAATATCGAATAATTAATAACTTAATTCTGACAATGTTTGTTCCTTCCGTGTTGATTGGTTTTATTGGTGGTGTACTACTAGCTTGAACAACAGCAAGTATCTTTATTTATATCTTACAAAATTTCTTTCTTTTAATAATTCCCTTTTCCTTAGTTTGATGAGTAATTTTAGTTAGTTTTGTTATTATTATAGTTATTTATTCATCAACATATATTATGACTACTTATCATTTAAAAAAACTTAATGTTCTGGAATTAGTAAAAAACAGTGATGAATAAAAAAATCTTATCTCATTTAGATAAGATTTTTTTAAATACTTATTACTTTTAAAGTTCGTAAAACTAAATGAATTTTATCATTATACTTTTCAACAGTAGCATTAATTAAGACAATAGTATTTTCTTTAAGTTGTTCTTGATATTGCATATATATATTACTAAAAACTGTCACATCACTTGTCCCATAATCATCACTTACTGTTAAAAAACACATATACTGACCATCTTTAGTTTTAATTTGTTTAATCCGATTAATAAAAACCAATACTTTAACTTTTCAATTAATCAATTTATCTAGATTTTGCAATTTAATAATTTCTTTTTCTAATTGCAATTGCTTTTTAATTAATAATAAAGGATGAGTTTGTAAATAGAAACCAAAATATTTTAACTCATCTTGAGCTTTTTCTAACAAATTATCTGGTTCTTGTTTTAAACTAGGTATTGCTAGCAAATCATAATTTAGGGTGATATTATCATTCCTTGTTACCTGAATTAATTGTGCATAGCGAAAAGCTAGTGTCATATTTAATTTCATCGTTTTTCGTGAGATTTTAAATTCATCTAAAGCTCCCGCAGCAATTAATGCTTCTAATATGCTTATATTTAAACCTTTAAGCACCATTCTAGCCACAAAGGAGAAATAATCAGTATATTGTCCATTAGTTTCTCTTTCAACATATATTGCTTCATAAATTGCCATTCCCACTTGCTTAATTATCGTTAATGGCACTCTAATCATATGATTCTCAATAATAAAATTTTCTGTTGAAAAATTAACTGACGGTGGCAATATTTTTAGATGATATCTTTGACATTCTTTAAGATACTGTTCAACTTTATTAGCACTAGCAATCACACTAGTTAATAACGCACACATAAATTGTAATGCATAATTAACTTTCAAATAAGCCATTCAATAACCTAATAATGAATATGACACCGCATGACTCCGATTAAACCCATAACTAGCAAACTGATTAATATCATCATAAATTTGCTTAACAGTTTTTTCATCATAACCATTAGCAACACCTGAAGCAATAAATTCTTTACTTAATAAAGTCATCTCATTCTGATTTTTTTTACTAATTGCTCTTCTTAAAATATCAGCTTTTGCTAACGAAAAATTAGCAATTTTTTGGGCAATTAAAATAATTTGTTCTTGATAAACAATAATTCCATAAGTTGTTTTTAATATTGGTTCTAAATCAGGATGTAAATACCAAACCGCTTCTTGCTTTAATCTTCTTTTAATATATGTCTTAACATGTTCTTGCGGACCAGGACGAAATAATGAACTTGTAACAACAATATCTTCTAAACTTTTGGGTTGCATGGTTATTAAAATTTGTTGCATTCCTTTAGACTCTAACTGAAAAATCCCCGCCGTATATCCTTCACTTAATAATTGATATGTTTTACTATCATTTAAGGGTATTTTATCTAAACTAATCATCATTGATAAATTTTTATTAATTATATTAAGAATTTGCTTTAAAATTGTTAAATTTCTTAAACCTAAAAGATCCATTTTTAGTAATCCTAATGATTCTAAATGATTCATTGAATATTGCGTTAAATAGATATTATTATAACCTTTTTGAATTGGAACAATTTGCATTATTGGTAATTGTGATAAAACAACACCAGCCGCATGCGTTCCAAATTGTCGAGGTAAACCAATAATTTTTTTTGCTAATAAAAATAACTGTGGATATTGTGTCATATATACTTGTAAAATTTCAATTTTACTAACAGCTAATGATAAATCTAAATTTAAATCTAATGGCACGGCTTTACTGATTTTATCAATAATATCTAAAGGAATATTTAATACTCTTCCCATATCTTTAAGAGCAATTTTACAAGTAATGGTTTGAAAAGTAATAATTTGGGCGACATTATTTTTACCATATTTTTTAACTAAATATTTTATTACTTCTTCGCGCCGATCATCTTGAAAATCAATATCAATATCTGGCATTGATATTCTTTGCGGATTTAAAAATCTTTCAAAAATTAAATCATATTTTATTGGGTCAACAGTAGAAATTTGTAATAAAAATGCTACCAAACTACCTGCAACAGACCCTCTTCCCGGACCAACCATAATATTTTGCTCACGAGCATATTTAACATAATCATAAACAATAAGAAAATAATTAGCAAAACCCATTTCACAAATAATTGATAATTCATAAGATAATCGTTGTTGATAACGATAATCATTATTAATTTCCTTATTATTTTGTAATTGTTGTAAACATAAGTTTTGCAAATATTCATTGCTATTCACACCAATTGGTATCGGATATTGTAACATATTTTCTTTAATATTAAATTGTAATTGTAAATTAACATTATTAATTAACTGTTCCAAATTAGTTATTAATATTTGTTCATATTCACAATAAATATCAAATGATAATAAATAATGATAATTACTAAAATCATTAATGTTAGTTTCTGATAACGCTTTTTGTTCCTTAATAGCTTCAATTAACTGTAATGTTTGATTATCATCTGGTTGTAAATATTTCACTAAATTACAAGGAACAACTAATTGTTGCTTATCAATTCAATATTGAATATTACTAAAATTATCCTGATTAATTCCCATATATGTGCGAGCCTTTTTTTGAATTCTTGTTAAATATTCCGCTTGCATTGTTAAAGACATTGCTAAAGTATTTTGTGGTTTAAAAATAACAATAATCTCATTTAAATGTTCTAATAATTGTTCACAACTAATTGTTGAATTATTAGAAATAGCAATTATTGAAGAAATAAGACAAAGTTGTTCATAACCTTGCTGATTTTTAGCAATAACAATTAATTCTAATTTCAAATTACGAGCAACATCTAACACATCAATATCAATACCAATAATTGGTTTAATATTATATTTTTGACATTGTTCATAAAATCGTATTGCCCCAAACATTGTATTCTTATCAGTTAATGCTAAAACCGAAAGATTATTTTTAATTGCAAACTTAAAATAATCTTTTAACTTTAACGGTGAACTTAATAGTGAATACTCACTATGAACATTTAAATTAATAATTATTTTCACCTACTTTTTTTCAAGAAAATTAATTTCTTGTTTTATATTATTATTTTCAACTGTTAATGCTAAAATCTCTTCTCATAAAATGCTTTGTTCTTGTTTCTTAGCAATAGCAATTATTGGTTTAATTACTGGATTTTGAGGAACAAATAATGAACAACAATCTATAAAAGGAATAATTGATGTTTCATAAGTATTAATATTTTTAGCAATATTAATAATTTCATTTTTATCATAAGTAATTAATGGTCGCAAAATTACCATATCACTAACATCAGCAATAACTGATAAACTTTCAATTGTTTGTGATGCTACTTGTCCTAAAGAATCACCAGTTGCTAAAATTTTAATACGCAATTTTCTTCCTAAATAATTAGCAATGCGCATAAACATTCGGCGCATAATTGTAATCTGATACGATGGTTGTAAACTACTAAAATTGCATATATATAATTTTGAAGCAACATTACCGCCATAAACTCCTAAGGTTTTAACTAAATTAATAACTTTTTGTAATGATTCATTTTTAGTATATGGTGGAGTTATAAAATGTAAATAATGAACTTCCAATCCGCGTTTCATTAATAAATAAGCACTAACTGGTGAATCAATCCCACCACTCATAAGTAATAATACTTTTCCAGCAATACCAACAGGATAACCTTTTAATCCCGTAATTTTATTTAACATAATAAAAGCATTATCAATTTGAATTTCTAAATATATCGTTAATTGTGGATTTATTAAATCAACTTGACAATCTTTTTTATAATCTAAAATTAATCCAGCAATAACATTAATTATTTCTAACGAAGTACAATGAAATTTTTTATCAATCCGATTAACATCTAATTTAAATGATTTAAATTCTAAATTGCTAATCAATATCAAAATTTCCTTCTGAATAACATTTAAATCTTTAATAACTTGTTTAGAAAAAGAAAACGAAGTAATTCCAAAAGTATTTCTAATAATATTAGTAATTTGTTCAATTTCAATAAGATTAGTTTGATGTTCATTTAAATAAATCAACATCCGACTATGTGTTGCAACAATATTTAAATATTTAAATGCGATTAACTTAGCTTTTAAATTTTTTTCTAACTGATTAATAAATAAATACCGATTCTTACCTTTAGTTGATAATTCACCATAGCGAATTAAAATAGTATCATTCATTTTTAATTATTCCTACTCTCTATTACCTTTTTTGCAATCTTTTATGTAATCGTTGTTCATACGAATACTCTAATGCTTGTAATACTAACTGTAATGCATCTTCATAATTAGCACTGTTATAAATTAGTTGTGCACTTTTAATTTTATTATTAACACTATCATCAATAGCACAAAATTTATAACCATAGACAATTGCTCGTTGAATTAGTTGATCAATGATGGCAATATTTTTGATTTTACTATGTAATTTATAAATATTATCTTTTAATAAATATAACTTGCGTAATAACCGCTTTTGTTTTTGTAAATCATCACTAATACTAATTAATTCTTTAAGTTCCGAAAATGAGTTATAAACATCACTAATCCGGTCTTTGAAAGTATAAGCAATTTTTTGATAAGTAATTTTATTTAGCTTAGCATTTAATTGCATTAATAGGATTCCTAAATGTGAAAGTAACTGTTTTAATTGCTTTTCTTCTTCAGTTTTTTGCGTTATTAATTTGTATACTTGTTCTAAATAAACTTGAGTTTTTAAAGCATTTTCTAAAATTTTTACCTGTAATTTAACCAATTGATGATAAGCATTAGTTTTTGTTTGATTCATAATCACAATTAATTCATTCATTTGGGAACTTAAATTCTTAACTAATTTTTGACTATTATTAATTATTTCTTTTTCCATTGGCAAAAATAAATAAATAGTTTCAATTTGTAGTAATTCTTTTTTTAAATTTTCAAAACTATTTTCAATTAATTCAACTATTTTAATGGTTGGCTCATAGTAAGTTGAAAAAATTGTTTTTAAATCTTTTTCTTTCTGTGATTGATAATTAAAATTAGCTAGCAAAACGAGAATTTTTTCAACTCTGACTTGTCCCTTTTTATATTGTAAATTATCTAACAATTTTTTAACTTGTTGAACTTGAAGATTAACATCATCAAATAAATTCACAAACTGCTCTTGCAAAATAATATCATTGCCTTTATTCATATATAAAGTAGTCATTTGTTTTAATTGCTTGGGAATAACTTTATGTACAATCGTTAATAACTTCGGAATCTTATCTAAAATTTCTGTAAAGGAAATTAAACCAACAGCAATCTTATCAAGAATTTGATATGACTTCAAAAATACTCCTTTAGTTAATTCAATTTCAAAGTTATATAACATATTTTGTAAAACATTAACTAAATAATCTAATTTTTCAGGATTTATTGCCACATGAATTTGTAATTTAGTAGCATTATTAACTAACTGATTAAAAAAACTTTTATATAATGATGCCTGCTCGCGTTGAGTTAATTCAATTTTAAGAGCATTTTCATAATCTAATAATAAGTCGCGTGATTTTTTATTTAACTTATTAATTTTTGCTAATAATTGTTTTAACTTATATAAACTAAATTTCTTAATATCTTGCTGATCTTGTTTTAAAATTATTAATAATTCATTTATTAATGCTAATAGTTCTTGACTATGCTTTTCATAAAGAAAAGTTCAATATGGTAAAATTGTTTCAAATTCATGATGATAACTAGCAATTTCTGATAACCGATATAATCTTTGACGCAGTGGCAATAATTTAATTATTTCTAAACAATTAATGATTTTACCTTCTAAAAATTTTCTTTGATGCAAAATAAATAATAATATTTGTCATATGATAAGAGAAAATATTAACAGAAAAATTAAACCGGTTATTAATCAATGATATCAATTTCATTCTTTTAAACTAATAAATAATCTCATTATTTACAATCCTCGCATCTGCATTTCAGTTTTAATTATAACATAAATTTTATTACATAAAATGAAGCAACCCTATTGAAAACCTAAACAATATCTCGGCGTTTAATAACTAAAACTGAACTGATATTTAATAGCATTGCAAATATCCCATAACCAATAGCTACTGCTGTTGAATTTAAAATGTGATTAATCTTTTGAACTTCAATCCGTCCTTTATTATTTGTTATAATTTCAAAATCACGATATGAATTTAAATAATTTTTTTGTTTATCAAAATCAATATATGAATTACCTGTGGGGCTAAAAAAGAAATCATTAAATCCTAAAAATGTTGTTCACATTTGATTTCAATGTTCAAAAAGATTAAGAAAACTAATAATCCGATATGTCTTCATTAATGATTGATAATCATCCCAATTTTTATTTATTGATAATGATTGATTAGTTAATAATTTCAAATGACGAACTTTCACTAAAATATTATTATCTAATTCTTGAATTGCAAAATATACCTTATTACTAAACAAATCATTATATTTTTCAGATAATTTTTCATCAAATTCATAATTATAATTCTCTCTAAAAACAGTAAATGGCCCTCAATCAGACAGTTTTTTGCCGTTAACTTCAATATATGTTTTACTAGTAGTTGCATTATTTTTGTCAATATCTAATTCCATTAACGAAACATTTTTATCTTTAGTTAGTTCAACAACTTGTGGTGATAAATCATTATTAATAAGTTGTATTAGTTCATATTGATATTCATTACTAGCATCTAATTGTTCTAATGTTTTAAAATATGTTTTAAATTGAATATGCAATTCAACATCTTTATTCTTTACGTCCTTTGTAAGTTCTCCTGTTCATCGTGTAACACTACCCTTAGCAGTAAATGTCTTAATTTCATCAGTATATAAATCAAATTTTTTATACATTGCTCTTCTTTTATCATCAAGTTCTGTTAATCTTGCTGTAAGTTGTTCATATTCATATTCATTATAAAAATTAAAAATCTCGGTTACTAATTTAAAGTAGCGAATTTTAATATTAGTTTGGTTATTTTCAGGTTTTTTAACAGCATCATTAAATAAGATTATTTCTTTAATACTACTAATATCAAAACTGTCGGTACCAATATTAACTGTTTGTTTATTACTAATTTCTTTAATTAAAGAATATGGTAACCCACCTAATAAAAACATACTGCTAAAAACAACTAATATTAAAAAAACAATATTTGATGAAAATATTAAAGCTGTTAATATTGAACCTGCTAACACAACAAAACTAAGAAATAATGAGAAAAGCATTAATTTTGTTATCATATTTAAAAGGAAAATAAACTGGGCATGTTTATTACTAATAGCACTAATAACATAACCTAATAAAATAGTTATTCCTAAATTAATCGCAATAAATAAAAAAACTACAAATAATAAACTTAAATATTTAGAAAATAGTATTTTAAATCGTGAATAAGGTTTAGAAATTAATAACAAAAATGTTCCATCAGTTATTTCTTCACTAATAATTCGAACTACATTTAAAACGATAAAAAGAAATAATAATAAATTTAAAAATACTAAAATAATATATTGAAAATTTACTAAAAAATTATCATTATCATCTCCTAATTGAATAAAAAGAACTATTGTTGTTATTATAAGACTTAACAAAGTAATAATTTCAATTACTAATGTTAACAAGGAAACTAATATTTTTCTTAAAGCAAAATTAAAAATCGGTAAAAAATTATTACTTGATAAAATTTTCATATTTTATTCCTTTCTTACAAATTAAATTTTTCATTGGTTAAAGTATTATAAAAGAAATCTAAATCAATCGTATATGGCTCAATCCGATAAATAATTAGATTATATTCAATGGCATAAAGAAATATCTTATTAATTTCTAACGAATTTTTTAATTTAAAGAAAAGATCATTGCTTTCTTCTCTAAAAAAATAGTCAATATCATTATCTTTAAAAAATATCACCATAGCTTCATTATCCTCACATTCAATAACAAATGAATTTGTTAATTGAAAACCACTAATTGGTCCACTATATAATAAATTACCCCGATAAATAATTGAACATTCATCAATAACATCCTTAACTTCATTTAATAAATGAGTTGAAAAAAAGACTGTTTTACCTTGATTAACTAGTGTTCTTAAATAACCTAAAATTTGTTTTCTTGTTGTTGTATCTAAATTTGCTTCTGGTTCATCTAAAATTAAAATATCCGGATTATGAATAATTCCCTGAATTACCATCACTTTCTTTTTCATACCGCTAGAAAAATCATTCATATTTTTATTACGAAATTCTCAAATATTAAACTCTTCCATTAATGATTGTAATCTTTGTTTAATCTGATTATTTTTTAAACCATTCATTTTAGCTAGTGATTTTAAAAACCGATAAGTTGTAATATTACGAGGAAATTTAGTAAACTCAGGAACATACCCAATAGTTTGTTTTGCTAACGGTTTTTTAGCATCTTGACCATTGATATAAATTTTACCGCCATCATAATTAATACCCCCAATTAATGATTTAATCGTAACTGTTTTCCCACTACCACTAGCACCAATAATCGCATGCATCTTGCCACTACTAACTTTAAGTGAAATATCATTAAGCTTAAAATTATGATATTTTTTTATTAATCGTTCAATAATAATTGAAAATTTCATCCGTTTCTCCTTGTTTATAAAAAGTATTTAACTTTGCTAATAATTTTAATGAATTTTGATAATTTTTGCAAATTTAATATTTAATTCTAGTTTATTCAATAGTAAAAAACATCATTAGTTAAAATGATGTTCTTATGTAATATTCTTAAATTCAGTATTAAGTATTGTAAGGATTAATCTTAATGTTTAAAGTTTGTTCTAATCTTTTAATATCAATTAATTCTTTTTTATTATTTACTAATGTAATTGCAATTCCGGTTTCACCAGCGCGTCCTGTTCTTCCAATACGATGCACATAACTTTCTTGTTCATGAGGTAAATCATAATTAAAAATATAATCAATCCCATCAACATCAATTCCCCGTGCTGCTACATCAGTAGCAATTAACACTTGAACTTTATTAGTTCTAAAAGCATTCATTGCTTTATTTCTTTCACTTTGTCGCTTATCACCATTAATAACAGCTGACTTGATGCCATTTTCTCATAATATTTTAGAAATTCTTTCAGTATATGCTTTTGTATTAGAAAAAACAATACTTAAATTTGGTTGAATTTTCAAAAATAAATCCACTAACGCACGATCTTTACTTGTATTTCTTGTATTAATAAAATATTGCTTAATATTATTTAATTCAGCAGCATTTCTTTTAATACTTATTTGAACCGGACTATTTTGATAGTTATTAGCAACTTCTAAAACAGCACGATTCATTGTTGCTGAAAACAATAATGTTTGATACTTTAATGTAATGCTAGTAAATATTTTATCAATATCTTGTTTGAATCCCATTTTTAACATTTCATCAGCTTCATCTAAAACTACAGTTTGAATATCATTCAATCTTAAAGTTCTGCGTTGAATATGATCAACAATTCTTCCCGGTGTCCCAACAACAATATTACTATTTTTTAAACTATAAATTTGTCTTCGTAAATCCGAACCACCAAATAATGCTGTCGCATTAACTCCTTCTAAATAAAAAGCATATTTTCTTACTTGATCTAAAACTTGTAATGCTAACTCTCTTGTTGGACAAACAATCATTGCTTGTACTCTTCGTAGTTTTGGATTTAAATTATTTAAGATTGGTAATACGAATGCAGCGGTTTTTCCTGTTCCTGTATGACTTTTTCCAATAATATCATAATTTTCTAATGCTAACGGAATTGTTTTCTTTTGAATTTCAGTAGGGTTAACATAACCCGCCTTTAAAATTGCTCGCTTTAAGTTATTATTTAAATTTAAGTCATCAAAACTTATATTATCTTCCTTTAAATTTAATTCATTAAAACTCATATTTTTTCCTCCTTGAATATAGTTGCATAAATAAATGGTGTTATGACATTTTTTTATTGTCAATTCATCACATATCAGCACCTATAAAGCAAGGGAATTGTAATGTACAGTATTTTATTTAACAACGTAATTATTATAAACTATTTTATCCAATACTACAACTAATATTATAAATTACCTTAAATAAACTTGTAATAGACTTCTTGCATAACCTATTAAAAAAATTACAAATATTTGTAAAAAGACAGTAATAGAAAAATATAATTTTAATTAATTATGTCTTTTATCTAAAAAATTAATATTTTGCCACAACAAAAAATGAATTTATTATTTAAATTCTTTAATTTTAAATAAATCTTTTATGTTAAATTAATAATTGCAAATTATAAATTGAGGCAATTAAATTAAATCTTAAACCAAATCTTTTTCTACGATTACGATATTTTTCTGTCATAATTTTAAATTTTTTAAGAATAGCAAAAATATTTTCAATAATAATTCTCATTTTTGAAACTAGTCTATTAGACTTTTTGCGATACCTTTTTTATTAAAATATTCTTATAAAATATAATTTATGAGGATATCAAAATATGAACAATAATAAATTTAATACTCTTAATGATAAAGAATGGTTAAGATTAACAGGAATAAAAAAATCCACTTTTAATAAAATGTTAGATATTTTACAAGTAGCTGAAATAGAAAAATTTAAAAAAGGTGGTAAAACTAATAAATTATCACTAGAAAATAGATTATTGATGACTTTATCATATTGACGATAATATCAGACTTATTTTCATCTTGGTAAAAATTTCGGAATTAGTGAAGCTAATTGTTATCGGAATATCAAGTGAATTGAAGATATTTTAATTAAAAACTCTGATTTTCAACAACTTGCTGGTAAAAAAGCACTAATAAATGATTATTTTAATGATAAAACTATTATTATTGATGCTACCGAAACTCCAATCCAACGCCCAAAAAAAGACAAAAACAATCTTATTCTGGTAAAAAGAAAAAACACACCATTAAAACACAAGTAATTATCGAACAAGAAACCAGAAAAATTATTGCAACAAGTTTTTCACTTGGGAAAAAACATGATTATGCTTTATTTAAAGAATCAAAAATCCCAATTTTAAAAAATACCAAATTAATAGTTGATAGTGGTTATCAAGGAATACAAAAAATTCACAATAATGTTCTAATACCTACAAAGAAAACAAAGAAAAACCATTTAAATAAAGCACAAAAACAACATAATAGACTAGTTTCAAAAATGAGAATTATTATTGAAAATATTTTTGCTATTCTTAAAAAATTTAAAATTATGACAGAAAAATATCGTAATCGTAGAAAAAGATTTGGTTTAAGATTTAATTTAATTGCCTCAATTTATAATTTGCAATTATTAATTTAACATAAAAGATTTATTTAAAATTAAAGAATTTAAATAATAAATTCGTTTTTTGTTGTGGCAAAATATTAATTTTTTAGATAAAAGACATAATTAATTAAAATTATATTTTTCTATTACTGTCTTTTTACAAATATTTGTAATTTTTTTAATAGGTTATGCAAGAAATCTAATATTTTTAAATTCATAGATTGCTCCGCACATTTTGGTTTTAAAGTTATTAACTGTTGATTTTAAGTATTTTACAAATTCAGAATTTACAGTTCGATTAACAATATTATTCAAAGTATCGGTAAATACTTGTTTTCTAGTAATGGGATTTTGACAGTTATATGAGAATTGATACGCCTTGATATTTAAGTCATACTGGTTTAATGACTTTTCGTTCAGGACATTTTTAGTTATATATTTAGAGCAATATTTTACAACCATTTCATTAGTGTTTTCAAGAACTCTAATATTTTTATTAATTCCATAAGGTCAAAATTGTAATATAATTTTATGTGGTATTTTTTTGGTGATTAAAATATGAAAATGAATAACGCCTCGTTTCTGATATTCATAGGTATACAAATACTTAATATTTTTATTTTTAACTTTAAATCAGTATTTTAATTTTTTAAAAAATTTATTTAAATCACGCTTACATTTTCTAATATCAAATTCATTAACATCAGCATAAGTAAGAGTTAAGAATGTAAGTTTTTTGCAGTCTCAAAAATTATGATATGCCTTCCTAATAACATTAGATTTTGCACGAATATTGCTATTAAGCAGTTTTGTATCACAATTACCCTTATTTTTTAAACCGCTAGCATTACGAATATTTGCTTTGATGTGTTCTAAAGGCATAACAATATTGCGAATATATTGACCGTAATAAATGGTTTTCATATAAAAATCAGTCGGATTTTGAAGTTGTAAATTCATATTTTATACTCCAGTTTTAGATTTTCGCCAGTTGTGTTATTTAATCAAGTAATAGTCGGCTTCGCCGACTAACCCGCTAGCGGGCGGGGCATACGCCTTCCGCACCGCTTCGCAGACCGAAGTGATTATCAATTAACTGGACAAGTTTTTTTGATTTTTTGATAATTCAATTTTTTGCAAGTTAACTATTTTGGGGGTTTTTTCAAAAGTTAATTCGCAACTAAAAAATGATTTAACGTTTTCTTTTAACAGTTTATAAATTTCTTGTTGTTCTAGATTGTTATCATCAATTCATAAAGCCTTTTGTTCGCCGGTAGACTCAAATAAGTCATTTTCATAACGCAAAAATTCGGCAGAATAACCTGACATCATAGAGCCATCTTTATTTTTAAATATTTTTCTTTTTATACTAACTAATTTAACTTTAAACATTATTATCTAAATTCCTTTTACTTTTATTTTTTAAAATTTTTTTAATATGATTAATAAATTTTTTCTCACAAGCAACATGCAAATATCGTTTATCACTAAATAGATGTAAACACCAGCGACATATTTTATAATTTATCTTTCCTTTCAAAATTTAAAAACCCTTTTCATCGCAAGAATTACAGATTCCAACTGTATTTTTATTACCAATGACATAGCTTTCGCTGTCGCATTCAATAGACTTCTTGCGATACCTTTTTTATTAAAATATTCTTATAAAATATAATTTATGAGGATATCAAAATATGAACAATAATAAATTTAATACGCTTAATGATAAAGAATGGTTAAGATTAACAGGAATAAAAAAATCCATTTTTAATAAAATGTTAGATATTTTACAAGTAGCTGAAATAGAAAAATTTAAAAAAGGTGGTAAAACTAATAAATTATCACTAGAAAATAGATTATTGATGACTTTATCATATTGACGAGAATATCAGACTTATTTTCATCTTGGTAAAAATTTCGGAATTAGTGAAGCTAATTGTTATCGGAATATCAAGTGAATTGAAGATATTTTAATTAAAAACTCTGATTTTCAACAACTTGCTGGTAAAAAGCACTAATAAATGATTATTTTAATGATAAAACTATTATTATTGATGCTACCGAAACTCCAATCCAACGCCCAAAAAAAGACAAAAACAATCTTATTCTGGTAAAAAGAAAAAACACACCATTAAAACACAAGTAATTATCGAACAAGAAACCAGAAAAATTATTGCAACAAGTTTTTCACTTGGGAAAAAACATGATTATGCTTTATTTAAAGAATCAAAAATCCCAATTTTAAAAAATACCAAATTAATAGTTGATAGTGGTTATCAAGGAATAAAAAAAATTCACAATAATGTTCTAATACCTACAAAGAAAACAAAGAAAAACCATTTAAATAAAGCACAAAAACAACATAATAGACTAGTTTCAAAAATGAGAATTATTATTGAAAATATTTTTGCTATTCTTAAAAAATTTAAAATTATGACAGAAAAATATCGTAATCGTAGAAAAAGATTTGGTTTAAGATTTAATTTAATTGCCTCAATTTATAATTTGCAATTATTAATTTAACATAAAAGATTTATTTAAAATTAAAGAATTTAAATAATAAATTCATTTTTTGTTGTGGCAAAATATTAATTTTTTAGATAAAAGACATAATTAATTAAAATTATATTTTTCTATTACTGTCTTTTTACAAATATTTGTAATTTTTTTAATAGGTTATGCAAGAAGTCTAATACAAAATATTACTGCCAAAAGAAAACACCCCCTAAAAGTTTGTAGAAAACAAAATCTTGTCATATGTATATGGTTTCTACATTACCTTAAATAAACTTGTATTGACATTTAAGAAAGTAATTTATATAATAATTAAAGACAATTAAATCACAGCTTTTAAACATAATTAAGTTACAAATAGATTGCTTAATCTTTTACTTTAAGTAGTCTTTGCTGCGATGGCGAATAGTAATCTATCTTAATTAGAGTTTAATTTAAACTCACTGATTTTATAATGTCAAATATATTGATAAGGGAGTTTTTATTATGTCAAGATATACAGGAGCTATTTTTAGAATTGCAAGAAGAGTTGGATTTTCAATTTTAGAAACTGGAAAAGAATTTGCTAAAGGAAAAAAACGCACAACTGCTCCGGGACAACACGGAACAAGAAGAAGAAAATTATCTAACTATGGTTTACAACAACAAGAAAAACAAAAAGTAAGATATATGTATGGTTTAAATGAAAAACAATTTCGAAATACATTTTTAAAAGCTAAAAAAATGAGTGGTGTTACGGGAACTAACTTTTTAATTTTATTAGAATCTCGTTTAGATAACATTGTTTATCGCTTAGGTTTAGCAAGAACAAGAAGTGCAGCCCGCCAATTAGTTAATCATAGTCATATATTAGTAAATAATAAGAAAGTTAATATCCCTTCTTATCGTGTATCAATTAATGATAAGATTACAATTAAAGAAAATTATAAGAACAATCCAAAAATCTTAGAAGCAATTGAATTAAATGCTGGAACATTGGAATTTGTTAGTTTTGATCGCAAAAAAATTGTTGGAACTTACCTTCGTTATCCTGAAAGAAATGAATTAAATTCGGAAATTAATGAATCTTTAATTGTTGAATGATATAACCGTATTATTTAATAATAAATTAAGTATAATTAAAGATAAGTAAAAAGACTTAGAGTGATAATCCTCTAAGTCTTTTTAATATTTAAAGCTATAAAAGAGCTTCTCTTTCTCTATCATTTCTTTCTCTATCTTCTAACATCTGCTTTATTAAATCATCATTCTTTTTTTCGTTTTGGTTTTGTTCTGACATTTCTTCATCTATAAAAGTATATTCTGATAAATTTGGTAAAGGACAACTTGGTTCTGACTGGATATTTATTTGAGTATTACTATTCTTTGTAACACCTGATGTTCCTGCCTCGTCTAAATCTCTTTGTGAAATTTCATTAACTTTAAATCTCTTAGAATTTCTACTATCTGTTGCCACTTTTATTTTTTGCTTGTAACTTCTTTTATGATTAAATAAAACTTCTTGTTGCTGCTGAATATTTTTTTCCACTGAACAGATATTAGCATCATTTTTATTAATATTCTTATTAGCTTGTTCTCACAGCAAATTTCTTATTTCAAAATTATTAAAATATTCTCCAAGTTCAAATGGTGTGGCTTCATTTAATCCTCTAATATTAATATTAGCGTTTGCTTCTAAGAGAATAGTAGTTGTTATGACATCACTATTATAAACTGCTCAATGTAACGGCGTAAGACCACAATAATCTTGAACATTAATATTAGCACGATTTTCTAGTACTATCTTCACCATTTTAAAATCTTTGCCCATACTTGCTAAGTGTAATGGCGTATCAAGATTATTATTTCTAATATTGATATCAGCCCGATTTCTTAATAAAAATGTTGCTGTTGTAATCGCACCAGTAATTATTGCAATATGCAATGGCGCTCCAATATTATTAATAACATTAACATTAGCCCCTTCACTAATTAATAATTGCATTGCTGAAATATTATTTACAAATGTTGCTTCATGAATTGGCATACTCCCCATCGTATTAGTAGTATTTACATTAACACCTTGTTGAATTAACATTTTCATAAATGTTAATCCGGCAAAATTGCGACTTGAGATATGTAACGGGGCATTATTATCACTAAATAGAATATCTGGATTAGCACCCCTTTCAATAAATAATTCTGCTAATTCAAAGTCATTTTCATTTATTGCTAAATGTAGAGGCGTATCACCACTAGAAGTAGAACAATTAATATCAGCGCCCTACTGAATAAATAACTTAATCATTCTTAAATCATCATCAAGTAAAGCTAAATAAATTGGTGATTGATTTTCAGAATCTAGTATTGTCACATCAGCAGCATTGGTTACTAATAAATGGACCGCATCATAATTAGCACAACCCACAGCAATATTAAGGGCTGTCTCTTCATTATCATTTTGGGCATTAATATCAGTAGCATATGCTAATAAGCACCGAGCTAATGGTAAAACATTAGTGCTCCACATTGCAAGATGAAGTGGGGTTTCACTATTTTCATTTTGTAAATTAGGATTTGCACCATTTTCTAGTAAAAGTTGTACTAATAAAAGATTATCGTGATGGAGAGCAAGATGAAGTGGCAGATCCTCTTCAGATTCTTCATCAGGTAAATTTGAGTCAGCACCAGCTTCTAATAATAAACTAGTTAATACTAAATTATTATTATCAACAGCATTATAAAGGGCTGTCAGATTGCCATTATCTTGAACATCAACATTGGCACCATTGGCAAGTAATAATTCAGTTAATCTAATATTATTAGTAAGCGTAGCTAGATGAAGCGATGTTTCATTATTGGGTGTCTGAAAATTAACATTACTACTATCACATTGTAACAATAACTGTGTTAGCGGGACATTACCTTCTAAGATAGCAAAATGCAGTGGAATATATCCGCCTTCAACATCATTATTAGCATTTTCTCATAATTTTGACATAATTAAAATGGCTTTGCTCTTGAATTGATAATTCTATTGGCATTATAGCAATTCCTAAAATATTACTAAGATTTTCACTAACAAAAATAATTTGTGAATTTCTTGTTTGCTGATCAATATTTTCTCAATTATTAAAACAATTTTGTTGAAAAATTCGTAATTGATCTTGTAAAAATGCTAAATTAGTCGCATCAGCATATCTTTCTTGCATATGTTGTAAAGTTAACGGATTACTCAGTTGCTCTTCAATTTGTTGTAATTGCATATTTCTATTAGTATTTAGTTCTAATATTTGACATAAAAATTGCGGAATTCTTACTATAAACCCATTTATTTGCATTAAAAATATCTCATTATTCATCCTTAAAACTTCCTATTCATTTAGCTAATTTTGAATTATTATTCACTTATTTTGTTATATTGGTTTTTGATGATTCTGCTCTTTCTTTTCGTTTTTATTGTTTTTGATTGCTATCTATTCCTGAAATACAAAGTTTTTCTTGCGAACTTCAATGACCAAAATCAATGAAATCAATCTTAGAATCTCGCTTATTTTTCTTATCATTAGCACCGATTGGCACTTCTTGATAAACAGGTTGCATTAACTTTAAATTATCTTCCTGTTTAGAAAATAATTCTTCTTTAACTTTATTTTGATGCGATATTAATGGCATTATGTATAAACGACTCCTTGTTCCATTCACTGTAAACATTCAGCTTTTGAATAAATTGATGAATTAAGAAAACTCACATTTTTACTAGCAATGTAATCAGAGGTTTTACTTAAAAATTTAACTATTTGTTCAAACTCAGGTTCAAAAGATTTTTTTCAAGCATCAGTTAATAAAATTTAATAACTTTCAATTAATAAATGATTTCTATCAGGTCATCTTTGACAATATTTTTTGTCTTTCAATAACTTTAAACCTTCAAAAATTCTTTTACTATTAATTTCTTCACTTAAATTAATGCTTTAACTATTTTCTAAATTATTTATTAATTGAATAATTTCATCTTTTTCCCTATCATCCTTAGGTATATAGTAATGCTTTAAAAACAAATTTAATTTATTCGCTGTTGCCATTAAAAGTTCATTATCAGTTTTATGTGAATAATCTTTGTTTCAAATCTGATATAATTTTTTAATTTCATTTTTTCCTAATTCATTTAAATTACTGCCAATTTTTTCATTCTCAAAAAATAATTTAAAATTGTCTTCACTTTGATATTGTAAATATAATTTACTTAGTTTTTTACCAATACTTTCATATAAATTTGCATAATCAGAAACACTTTTAATATAATTATCAAATAGATTATCAATTTCATCTAAACTAACAACTTTTTTTAACTTAGACTGTGGGACTGCTCGGCGCTTATTAACAGGTTCTTTTGGAAAACAACTAACATTATTTTTAACAACTTTATTTTTTGTTACAACTGACAGAGAATCTTCTGATAATTTATTATTTGTTGTCAATAAAATTGATGGCGAATCATTTTTTATATCATTAGCAATACTTGCTTTAAGAAAATTATTATCGTTATTTAATTTAGTAAGTACCTCGGTATTTCTTAAAAATTCACATCCCTTTTCTTAGGTTCAATTTTGACCACTTTGTTTAAAAATTTTTTCTTTATAATCAAAATAATAATTCTTGTTAATAAAACTAGTAAACTATTTATTTAATTCCGCTAAAGAACCTAAATTATCAAAAAATTCATCAATATCTTTTTTATTATAAACAAAGCTATAATAAAATTCTTTGCTCTTAGCAACCGCTTGCGTAACAAAATTATAACTTGTTATCATTTCAAGTTTTTCTTTAAATTCTAAAATATTATTATTTTCAACTAAACTAACTAAATTATCAATATTTTTTTTAGAAATGTTAACATTACGATTTTTACTCATACAAGAAAGATAAACTAAAAGTTCAGGAAGCATATTATTATCCCCATTTTTAGTTTGTAAACATATCATTTTAAAAAAACTTCGCTTTTAATATAATATCGTCTTTAATATTTTCATTGATATCTTCCTTAATTTGATTAGTAATAACAGCTTTAATATCTTGTGGCATAATGCTCCTCCATTTTTAAGAAATTTTCTTTAAACAAATTACTAAAAAAATAAAGAAGCTTAATATTAAGTTTCTTTATTTTTTATTGCATAATACATTTCTAACTGCTAAATCTTATTTAAAATTATATACAAATTATGAAATAAAATATTTAAAAAAACAAGATAAATTTTTATGAAAAAACTTACTGTTTTAAAAATTAATGACTATTAACTTCAACAATATAATAATGTTGTTTACCTTTACGAATAAAAATTATCTTATCATATAGCAATTTATCTTTAGATAATAAATAGTTTTCATCATTAATAAGTTGCTCATTAACATAAATAGCATTACTCTTTAATAGTTCCCGAACTTGAGTTTTAGAACTACATACTTCAAGTAATAAAAGTAAATCAATAAGTTTATGTTCTTGACTAACAGTTATTCACGGAACAGCATTTTTCATTTGTTGAATTTCACTCATTTGTAACTGCATAACTTTTTGTGAAAATAATGCTTCACTAATATTAATCGCCACCATAACTTCTTGTTGGGAATGAACAAAAGCAACAATTTCTTTTGCTAATACCTTTTGGGCATATCTTTTAGCCTTATTAACATTATGTTTTGCCATTATTTGCAAAATATCATCTAATGATAACAAAGTTAATCATTTTAAAAGTTTTTCAACATCAGCATCATTTTGATTAACAAAAAACTGATACAAAATATATGGGGATGTTAAATTAGCGTCTAACCAAATTGTTCCTTGCTCAGTTTTTCCAAACTTAACACCATTACTTTGCGTTAATAATTCAATCGTTAACCCACTTGCTAAATGATTATCTTGCTCTTTTTTACGAATCAATTCAATTCCAGCAGTAATATTTCCCCATTGGTCACTACCACCAATTTGAACTAAACATTGATAATTCTTATATAAATACCAAAAATCATATGCTTGTAAAAGCATATAAGAAAATTCAGTATAAGAAATTCCTGTTGCAAGTCTTGTTTTAATTGATTCCTTATCAAGCATATAATTAATCGTAAACTCTTTCCCCAAATCTCTTAAATAATCAATTAAATTTAATTTTGATATTCAATCATCATTATTTAAAACTTTAATATTATGATCTAATAATTTATCTAATTGTAAAGCAAGCACATCACTATTTAATCTTACTGTTTTAGCATCTAATAATTTTCTTTCTTCAACTTTAAAACTTGGATCACCAATCATTGCCGTCGCCCCGCCAATAACAGCAAGCGGTTTAAAACCCGCTAATGAAAAGCGATATAATAAAACAATTTGTAATAAATGCCCCACATGCAATGATGTTGCTGTTGGATCAATACCACAATAAACACTAGCATTACTATTGTTAGCCTGTTTTATTTTTTCACTATTAGTAACTTGTTTTAAAAGTCCTCGGGCTTGCAATTCTTCTAAAAATTCCATTTCTTACCATTCTTTCTCTTATTTTTGTTTTTCATCAATTAAATTAACAATGCTCCGATTTTTTTCAGTAATTTGCTGTTGATCATAAAATTTACTAGCGCGTTGATGAATATCATTAAAACGATTAACATAACTTTGTGCCCGAATATAACTAGTATCATCATAATGTGCATCATTAGTTCCTAAATTAATACTGTTATCACTTTTTCGATTAATAAAATCAATTGGAATTGGATTAACATTTCTTGTCATATTTCTTCCTTCAACATATATTGAAAAATCTTGATATTTTTGAATTTTACGATTAATAATTTCTTGCTGAACATGCTCATTAACATATTCTTCAATTGAACTATAAGTCTTTGTTGTTCTAACTAATGATTGCGGTCTAATACTATAAATATTATTTACTAATGAAAAATCTTTTGGTTTATCACTAGCAATATTTTCTTTCTTAGCATTAGAACCTGTAATTGGTGAAATAATCTCTGTTGGTTCATAACCATATACTTGCTTTTGTTGCATTCAATTTCTTTGTTTACGACGATTTTCAGCAATTTTTGACTCTGCAATTTTTTGCTGATGACTATTTTCTTCATAAAGTTTTGATAATGGACCATTTAATCCATATTTAATTTTAAAATCATTAGTATTCATTATGACCCTCCTTTTAAAAGAAGCATGCGTTCTTTTAAATTATAACATAATCAAAATTAGATTTTTTGTACTAACTTATCATTTTCAATATTTTCACGACCAACTTTAGCAAAATTTTTATTATTTAATTGCACTAAATCACCAGTAAAATGAATATCAAACTTACCAATAGTCGCTCCCACACCATAAAAATCTACGGGGGTATTATCACTAACAAATCAACTAATTTTTGCTTTATCAAATCCAGAACTAACAATAATTTTTACATTATTAAAACCTTCATCATCCATTGCTTTTCTTAAAGCCTTAATTAAAATTGGATTTATACCCATAATATTTTCATTATAATATTTCCCTTGATTTTCTTTAACAGTAAAATATTTATCAACTAAACTAATGCTAGTATCAACCCGAACAGCACTAAGGCGATTTTGAAAATGACGACATACTTTTAAACTAGTATTAATAACATCATTATCAAAATCAACTAATGCTACTAACTTATCATTAGGAAATAATTCACTATAAGCTTCTAAAGATTTAATAATATCACCATTAAAACCATGAATTAAAGCGTGGGGCATTGTTCCAACCAATATTTCTTGATTATTTCATCATTCAGTTTGTGCTCGCGTAACTTGTGATTTAATACCAGCAATATATGCAGCATAACCATCACCTTGTTGATTAAGATAGTCATCATTACGATCAAACATAAAGATAAGTGGTTTATCATTACTAACTTTTAAAATCTCATTACAATTAGTAGCAACACTACTTCTTCTTGCTAAAATGCCATCAATAATTCCTTCTAAGTAACCAAATAAATGATAAGGACCGGTTATTTTTAAAACCGGAATATTAGCTTTAATAATATCACCATCATTTAAAGCATAAACAGATATTTTTTCTAATGGCGTTACAAATTCTTTCAATAATGCCACAACTTCATCAATACCACAAAGCATAACATTATCTTGTCTTTGAAAAAATTGCATCGTAACAATATTATTAGGAAAATACTTTTTAAGAATTTTTTGGGTTTTTAAAAAATAAATCGCACTGTAATAACCTTCTTTAATACGAACATCAAATTTAAATTTTGTCATTTAAATAGCCTCAAATCTCTTATATAATTATTAGTTTTAATATATTAATTTTACTACTTAATAAATATTGTAATATAGTTTTTAAGAAAATTTCTTTTTTGATTACAAATTTTGCTATTCTTATAACCAGATTATCCTTTATTATTTCTTTTCTTGAATAATATTATATCAAAGTTTATAATTGATTAATAAACAAAATAGAGATTTTTGTGAGGTGTAAAATTAATGAAGCAATACATTATCTTAGTGGACTCAGCAACTGGTTATGATGAAGAACAAGCAAAAGAACATAATCTAGCATTTGTCCCTTTAATGATAAATGTTAACAATAAAACTATTGCTGACAATAATAAAGAAATTACTATTGATAAATTTTATAAAATTTTAGAAACTGAGCTAATCAAAACCAGTCAAACGCCACCAGGAATTTTAAAAGAAAAATGAGATGAACTACTACAAGAATATGAACAAATTCTTTTCTTTCCGATTTCTTCCCATCTATCGGGACAATATCAAAGTGCAATATTACTAGCTCAAGATAATGCTTATAAAGACAAAGTATATATAATTGATAGCGAAGCAGTTGGCGACATTAATAAAGAAATGATTAACCGCGCCAAACTATTTTTGCAGGAACGACCTATTAATGAATTACAAGGTTTTATTGATGAACAGAAAACAAAATATTGTGCCTTCATTCTTCCGTATCAATTAGATACATTGGTTCGTGGGGGCAGAATTAGCAGTGCTGCTGCTACCCTAGCTAATTTATTGAAAATTAAACCAATACTAGAATTTAATGGTTTTATTGATAAATTTGATAAAACCAGAACATTTAAAAAAGCAATTAAAGAGGTTTTAAAAGAAATCAAAAAGCGCTATGGCAGTGCTGGAGAATTAACAATTATGCATTCATTATGTGATATGGAATTAAAAGAAGAAGTAATTAAAATCATTACTAAAGAAAAATTTACAATTAAGCATATGAATTTAATATCTAATGTTATTGCTGCTCACACTGGAAATAATACATTTGTACTCGTATATTGAATAAAGTAAAGGAGAAAAAAATGTCCAACACAAAAAAGAAAATTGCTATTATTGTTGACTCATCTAGCAACCTTGACCCTACAACCCTAAAAGAAAAGAATATTAATATCATTCCTTTATTAATAAGTTTTGAAGATAGAACTGAAATTGAAGATACCACTAGTGATATTAAAAAATCTAATTTTTATGTTCGTGTTAAAAATGGTGAATATACTAAAACTAGTCAATCATCACCAGGGAAACTAATGAGCTTATGGCGAAAACTATTAACTGAAGGAAATGATGAAATTATCTTTATTCCGATTGCTAAAGGATTATCTGGTCAATACCAAAATGCCTATATGCTATCACAAGAAAATGAATTTAAAAACCGCGTTCATATTATTGATACTAACGGCGCTGCTACATTTAATAGTACATTAGCAATTAAAGCTAGTGAAATTGTAGCTAATGGTGGCAACATTAATGATATTAATAAAATGGTAACCCAAGTTAAAAAAAATAGTTTAATTTATATTATCCCTGAAGATATCTCGCGACTTTCTAAAGGTGGCCGTGCCAAATCTGTTGTTGCTTCCCTAATAAGTTTAATCCGCGTTAAAGTCATTATTAAATTCGGTGAAATATCAGAAAAAAGTGGAATTGCCAGAACCTTAAACAACGCTATTGAAAGCGTAATCACAAAAATTAAAGAATTTATTAAAAATGAAAATTACATCTTAGAAATTCTTACATCACAATGTGATAAAAAAATCACCACAATTATTAACAAAATTATAACCAACCACCCTGAACTTAAAATCAAAAAAACATTCCTCCCTAACTGCTTTGTCAGTCACGCCGGTGTTAATTCAGTAGGAATTATTGTTGTTAAACAATAAATAAAATTAACAAAGAAAAAGGTAGCAACGCTACCTTTTTTATTTACATCACTAACAATAACAATAATGCCAAATTACCTTCTTTTAATGCTTTTAAAATAAAAACTATTTTCTATTTTTAAAGATTAGTTGCCAACAACACTTCTGATGATTGAACCATTTTTTTTAACTCATCAACAATAAATTGAGCATCATTGCCAACAACCAGTTGTAAATCCTTATCTGAAATCATTTTCGGATTAAGCTTATTAACAATTTTTCTTACTTTAAATCTGACTTTATTTAATTGTTCAATTTTTCCAGCATCAACATTTTTAACAACAATTCTTATCCTTGTAACACAATTATCAGCACTAATAATATTATCTTTACCTAAAATATGCAAAATTTCTTTCGCTAATAACTCATAAGAAGAAAATGGTAAACTATTATCCAAATTATCTATTTCACTAACATTTTCCTCGCGACCTAATGTCTTATAATTAAACTTCTTAATCAAATAACTAAAAGAAAAGTAATAAGCTCCCCCACTTAAAATACCAATTGGTAATATTCAAGCCGGATTTGCCAGCACTTGGGCAACACCTGACTCCCAAGTTATTTTAGCAATTTTCATTGATTGATAAAAACTTAAAACATAATCAATAAAACCAGCAGAAAAACCAAAACCAATCCGAATTCCTAAACCAACAGTAATTGCAGAAATAATGCCTGATAAGACAATATGAACAAAAAATAATACGGGGGCTGCATAAATAAAACTAAATTCTAACGGTTCAGTAATACCAGTTAAAAATGAAACGGACGCAGCTCCAAGTAATAATGCCATAACTTTTTTTCTTTGTTCAGGATGAGCACATTTAATGATCGCCAAGGCAGCAGCAGGTAATCCAAACATCATAATGGGGAAAAACCCACTTTGAAATAATCCAGCACCAACAACTAAATCATTACTAAGAAACGCAGGAATATCACCATTAATAACTGTTCCATTCTGTGAAGTAACAAAAGGGTGTTGTCAAAAAAAATAAATATTAAAAACACGCATTAAACCGCTAGCATTTAATGTTCTATTAAACATTGTATAAACACTAGCAACCCCTCATTGAATATTACGCGTTGAGTTGTCAAATTTTTCAGGAATAATAGTTTGCCCAAAACTTAAAAGTCCTAACTGAAGTCAAGGTCAAATTATTGCCACTAAAATAGCAACTGGTAAAGAAACTAAAATAACAACTAATGGTACAAATCTTCTTCCCGAAAAAAATGACAAAGCAGTTGGCAACTTAATGAATTGAAAACGATTATAACAAGTAGCTGCTAATATACCAGCAATAATGCCACTCAAAACCCCCATATCAATAGAATAAATAGCTTTATTTTCTTTAAGTTGATATAAAAGTTTTGATTTATTTTCTAAGTTAACATCTAATAAAATTGTTGAATAAACAATTTTTGGTAATATCGTCATTAGACCAATTAATATTGTATAAGCAAAAAAACCAATAAGAGCTGCTTCACCACGATTATCTTTAGCAAAACCAAAAGCCACGCCAATAGCAAAAAGAACAGAAAGATTATTAAAAGTACTGCTACCAATAACCTGCAATACTGAACCAATATATCAAATAACACCGTTCTCAGTAATTCCAAAATCTTTAGTCATCATTAATCCGCCCACACGACTCAATATTGCCGCGATAGGTAAAATAGCAATCGGAAACATTAATGATTTAGCAAGTTTTTGTAATCCTGAATTTGTTTTATTACGAAAATGCTTTAAAGTATTTTTTAGTTGAAAATTATTAGATGTTAGCTTAAATTTTTTAAAATTACTAAAAATATGTTTAAATTCCATTTAAATTTATTCCTACCTTTATTTTAATTTATAACTTAAAATTAATTATTTTTGCATACAAGAAATCTAATAATTGCATTAATAATTGCAATCTAATTGAAAAAACACTTCATAATTGTTCTTCTTCAGATTTAACTAAAAAGTAAGATTTAAAACTTTTAACTAATTTTGTTTCTTTGCTAAAAATACCAATTGAATAAGCTATATCTTTTACTTCTTCAATTATTTCACTAATTAAATTATTTGTACCACTTAATGATAGGCAAATAATAACATCATCGGCAGTAACTAATGGCAAGTACGAATAAATAACATTAATATCATTGTCACAAATAACATTTTTATTTACTCATCTTAATCTTTGTGCGAAAGAAATAGCGGGATAATATGAAATTCCAAAACCAAAAATAAAGATTGTTTTGGCATCAATAATTTTTTTAACAATTAAATCACTATCTTTATTAATAAAATCTAAATATAAGCAATTATTATCCTCATCTCTTACTTTCATATATTCATTAAAAAAATAGGTAACATTATCTTTCAATTGCAAATTAGCATTAACTTGTCGTCCTGAATTTTTAATTCTTTGATTAACAAGTTTTAATTGATACTTCAATTCAGTTCAACCACTTAGATTTAATTTTTGACAAAAGCGAATTATTGAACTAGAAGAAGTAAAACATGCATCGGCAACACTTGTTAATGTTCAGTCATCAATTTGTTCTAAGTTATTTAAAATAAATGTACCTATACTGGCATTAATAACACTGTCTTCATTAAATTTTATATGCTTTAACTTCTTAATAAAATCAAAATATTCCAAAATAGCCTCCTTATTTCATTTATATTGTCTCCCTGATAATTTTTTAATTATATCGCAAAAAACATTTCATCAGGTAAATTTTGGTAAAATTTCCAAAAAATGGAATATTCTTCATTAAGAATAACCATTTGTACGATGATTACCAATAATGGTTATTTTTATGTTGCTATCATCGTTAATAACTAATTTTATTGGCAGGGGTAGCAGGACTTGAACCCACAACACGCGGTTTTGAAGACCGCTGTTCTACCAATTGAACTATACCCCTACAATAAATATATTCTATCAAAGTTATTAAAAATGACAAAGTAAATTATAAAGAAATTTTAAAGATTACTTATTACCTTCTTGATTTTTTTCCTGACAAGATATACAAATTCCGTGTGCTTCCAATTTATAATGTACAGATTTAAAATCAGCATTTTGTAATTTTTCTTCTAATTTTTTCAAATTATCTTGAAAATCTTCATCACTTAAATGCATATCTTCACTAGGATGAATAACCTTATGACAAGTTTCACAAACTAAATGAACTAAGATAGGATTTGATAGTTCAAAAACAATATCTCGGCCATTAAAAACATTAAGATAAATTAATTCTTCTTGCAAAAACAAATCTAAAGTATTATAAACTGACATGAAATTAATATTTTTATGTTCATCATTTTCTTTTTTCAATTCTCTAATAATGCCATTAATATTCAGATGTTGTTTCTTTAATAATAATTTTAATATTGCTAATCTAATATTAGTTAAACGATGCCCTTTATTTTTTAATACTTGCATTAATTTCTCATAATCTCATTTCACAATTTTAACGCCCTTTTTAACTATTACTATTTACTACTTCTTCAATAATAATTATTAAATCCTGAACAGTATTAATATCACTTAACTTATTATCAGGAATCCGAAATTTATATTCTTCTTCTGCTAAAATAATTAAATCCATCAATTCTAAAGAGTCCAAACCTAAATTACGGAAATTAGTTTCTAATGATATTTTTACTTTAATACCCTTTTTTTCTTTCAATAATTTAGCAATTTCAGCTAATCAATTCATTTAAATTTTTCCTCCTTTTTAATATGCCCGTGCAAAGTAAAAATGACCTTTTGCTCTTTGATTACATTTAAAACATTTAGAATTTTCTTCAACTTGCTTTTCTAAATCTTGACAACGACTAACAGTACTAGTTAACTGTTTAATTTCTGCTTCACACTCAATACGATTACAAAATCAAGCACCAAAAAATCCCGTTTTTGTTTTTAATTGTTGTTCATATTCATTAAAACTATTAACAATAAATATTTGCGCTTCTAATCGCTTTAACGACTTTGCATATAAATCATTTTGCATTTGTTCCATATTAGTTTTCAAATATGATTCCACATCATTAATCTTAACCATTAATTTTGTTTTTGTGTCTCTTCGCATAATTAATACTTTATCAGTTTCTAACTCCCGAATCCCAATTTCAATGCGAAAACAAACTCCTTGAATTTCACTATTACTTAACTTATACCCCAATGACTTTAAAGAATTATTAATAACAACACGATATTTAGTTTTTAATTGTTGATAAATTCTATTAACTTGTTGTCTTACTTGTTCATCATCTTGAATCGGAATTATTCCTACTTGAATTGGTGCTACCATTGGTGGTAATACTACTCCGCTATTATCACTATGAGACATAATTAAAGCCCCAATAACTCTTGTTGACATCCCTCATGAAGTTTGATAACCATATTCTTCTTTATTATTAGCATTAGTAAACTTAATATCAAAATTTTTAGAAAAATTTTGGGCAAAATAATGACTAGTTGCTGATTGTAATGCTTGCCCATCTAACATTAATGCTTCTAAACTATATGTATCAACAGCACCCGCAAACTTTTCGTGAAGACTTTTTTTACCATTAAGAACAGCAATGGCTAAAACTTCTTTAAAAAATTTAACATATAAATTCATCATTTCTACCGTTCAATTTTGTGCTTCTTCCATATTATTATGAACACTATGACCTTCTTGCCACAAAAATTCTGTTGTTCTTAAAAAAGGTCTTGTTGTTTTTTCTCAACGAATAACATTCGCTCATTGATTATATTTTAATGGTAAGTCCTTATAACTAGAAATATTTTTTGAAAAATATGTGCCAAACAAAACTTCAGAAGTTGGTCTAATAACCAACGGTTCATCTAAATTTTTATCACCAACTTTGGTAACAATAGCACATTCAGGGGCAAAACCTTGAATATGTTCTTTCTCTTGATTTAATAAACTCTCAGGAATTAATAAAGGCATATAAACATCTTGAATTTCGGCTTCTAAAAATCTGATTTCTAAGTTTTTCACAATATTTTTTCAAATTGCATAACCATGCGGTTTTAAAATTGGTGCTCCCTTAACTACTCCATAATTAATTAGATTACCATTTACAATCAAATCAGTATATCATTGACTAAAATTTTCCTCCAACGATGTAATTTTATTAAGATTTTTATTCATTAACTTTTAACTCCTTTCCTTTAATTTCTTCAATAATACCTTTATCACCATAAAATATTTTAATATCAATTTGTTGATGAGAAACATATTGTTGTAATCTTTTGTATATTTCCATATTTTTAATTAAAATTGCTCTAATAGCATTAACACTAATTGGTTCATTAACGATAACTCGTTGCAAATTATTATTAAACTCTCAATCTTTTTTAGTATTTTCATATAATTTCACTAAATCAATGTAAAAAATTGCCACCGTAGTTAAATCAATCTTATTTTCTAAGCATCAACTTCAAAATTGATGACGACTACTAGTAGATAATTCTAATTCAAGATTATCATCTTTTTCTAAATATGTTCAAACAATATACTTTTCATTTTCTTTAAGTTTCTTAGATTTTACCGGTTTAATTCCTTGCTCTAAAATATAAAAAATATTAGCAATGGAACTATAAAAATAAAAATGATCAACCTTTTGTAATAATAATTGCTTAATAATTCTTTTAGTAGCATTTCGGGTTCATCCAAAATGAATATCAACTTTATTAACTGTTTGAACACTTTTTGAAAATAAATGTTTAAAAAAACCTCGTCTTTCTTTAACTTCGGGTTTTTTTTCTAAACTTACAGGAGAATCTTGTTTTTCTAACTGCTTAGCAATTTTTTTATTAATTTTTTTCGTTTTGTGCATTATTATTTTCCTTTCCTAAAATAAGGGATCAAAAATTTTAACAATTGGCAAAATCATTATCCGATAAAATCAGTTTTTTTTCTTTAACGGTGATGTCGTTAAAAGAATACTTCTTTCAATATCTCATAAATAATTCTTTTCTAGTTGCTTATTAGCATCACCATAAAGAATAACAATAGTTTGATGATCGTGATAAAGACTACGAAAATCTAAATTAGTTGATCCAATAATGACTAAATTATCATCAATTAATGCTGTTTTTGAATGATTAAAAATCTTACTCATTTCATAAATTTTTATCCCCGAATTAAATAATTCATCATAATATGAACGACTAATATCAAGAATAAAAAATTTATCAGTTTTTCCTGGCATTAATAATCGCACATCAACACCTGACTTAGCAGCATTTTTTAATGCAGTCACAATATCATCAGTCGGGATAAAATACGGCGTCGATAACCAAATACGACTTTTAGCACTAGAAATAACTTTAACATAAATATCCTTTTGAATCGTTTCATAAGTAGTGGGACCATCATCAATAACCTGAACAATATTAGTAGTTTTACCATCATATGGTTCATTTTTTAACAAGTTCTTATCAAACACTAGCGACTCGCCAGTTGTAAAATATCAATCCTGTAAAAATATTAACTCTAAACTACGAACAGCACTACCTTGCAAACGAACTTGACTATCGCGTCAAAAACCATATTTAGAACTTAAATGACAATAAGCATCACCAACATTAATGCCTCCCGTATAACCAATCTTGCCATCAATAATAACATCTTTACGATGATTACGATAATTATTACGACCACTAATAAAAGGTAAATTTATTGGTGAAAATCTTTTTAAATGAACACCAGCTCGCTTCAATTTCTGAATTGTATCATGATAAACCGTAAAAAAACTTCCAGCATGATCATAAATTAAGCGAATATTAACACCTTGATAAGTTTTTTTAATTAATAACTGTGTCAAATATTTTAAAACTTCACCATCATCTAAAATAAAATAATTAATATGAATATAATTTTCAGCACTTTCTAAGTCTTTAAATAATAACGAAAACTTTTCAATTCCATTAGTTATTAAATCAACTTTCGTATGATTATATAATGGTCTTTGTGATATATTAGTAGTTAAATGTAAAATACTTCGTTCTTCTTGAATTTGATTTTTTAAAAAGTTATTCGTATAATTAAAATCCTCTTTAGCATAAAAATCTTGATATTTTTTTAAATAAAACTTTTGTGCTTTAGTATAACGATAAGTTCGGCCAAAAATAATAAAGATTATAATACCAACAATTGGTAAAGCATACACAGCAATAATTCAAGAAATTTTTGTTCGTGCTGGTCGATTGGAAACAAAAATAATTAATGCTGTTAAAGTTCCAAATGAAATTGTTACGACACCAATAATTCATAATCAATCAATATATTTAGCAATAATAAAAATACAAGTCACCAATAAAAGTACTAAAAGAACAAAAGTAATTGCTAAACGCATTTTTTTATTTAACATTAATTTAATTCCACCTTATAAATAAAATATTGTTTTTTAAATATGTATTAATTTTATCTTAATATCACAAAAAACAACTTTACTTTACTTATTGTAAAGTTGTTAACAACAAATATCAAATTATTTAAAATTAATGGCGGAGCAGACGAGATTCGAACTCGTGCGCCAATTGCTTGACCTAACTCCTTAGCAGGGAGCCCTCTTAACCACTTGAGTACTGCTCCATAGTGATTAACACACATAAATAATTATATCTAAAATTTAAAAAAATAACATCCAAAATTTTTATTTTTATTCATAATGTTTTTTAAGATGTAATTCCTTTAAATATAATGGTTCTAAATCATCAACATTAGTTACTTTTTTACATAAATGTTTAATTTGTAAAAAATTTTCTACTACATCAACCCGATGATAATGTTCAATTAACTTAAATTTTTTTCATTCTTTTTTCAATAATAATAAATTATTTCTTGTAACCACTTGTTCCAAAACTATCGGATGAAAATTATCATAAACCGCAACAAAAAATTGATCAGTTTTAGCATTAATAACACTAATTGCCTGCTTGTTACCAACTTGCAATAATAAACTATTCGTAACAAAAACTTGCAATGTCTCATTAACAGCTTTCATTGTTTTCGCAATTGTAATCCCCACCCGAATTCCAGTATAACTTCCCGGACCAACAGTTAAATATAAACTATCAATATCAAATCAACTTAATTTATGATTAGTTAACATTTCATCTATTAAAACTGTTGCCTTCTCAGTGTGTTTTTGATGATTTCAAATTTGTAAACTATCTAATAAAACACGATCATCTTGTAAAATAATTACTAAATATCCATTTGTTGTATCTAAAAATAATGTTTTCATTATTTCTCACCTTCATTTAATGTTCATAAAATATTTAAACCAGTAAAAATTAAATCATTAATAAATTGATAATCTTGCAAAATATTTTTAACAAAAAAATAATTACCACCTAATATTATTACTACTGAATCTTTTAATTGTTTTTGATAAGTTTCCACAATACCTTTAATTGCCATCGCATGCCCATAAATAATACCAACGCTTAAACAATCTTTAGTATTCTTAGCAATCATTTCTGGTGGCAAAAATCAAGGATCTTTTTTCAATAAAGCTGCTTTTTCAATTAAAGCTTCACCACTTGTTAGTAATCCTGGCAATATTGCACCACCAATAAACGAATTATCTTTAATACACGAAATCGTTGTTGCTGTCCCCATATCAATAATAATTATATTACGATTTGGATAAACACTAACAGCCCCCACCGCTGCTGCTATTAAATCAGCACCTAAAGTAATAACATCATCTAAAACAAATTTTAAATTTGTTTTTAACACACTATCAACAAGCAAATAATTCCAACAATATTTTTCAACTAATAATTCAATTACCGAATTAAATTGTGGTTTAACACTACTAACAATACATCGTTGAATTTTTAATAAAAATTGTTCAAGAACTTCTTCCATACAAGAAAATAATTTATCAACATTAATATTACTAGATAATTGCTCATAAAATATTTTTTGATTTTCTTGATAAACGCCTAAATGAATTAAACTATTACCAATATCAACTAATAACTTCATAAATTTCCTCCTTTGCTAACCTATTTTATTAATAACCTTAACAATTGGTAAAATAACTAAAGTTGTAATCATAAGTTCTGGTAAATAATTTGTTGCTAATGCTAATCAACTAATATATTGCAACACATTAAGATCAGGAAAAAACGCATCTCCTAAAAAATAAATCATTGCTAAAGTTACCAAAGAATTAGTACTAATAACAAAAAATGATCAAATGATAATTGTTAATCAATAACGAAATTCAGAACGCAATACTAAAAATTGTAATATTATCCCTGAAACAATACCAACTAATAATCTTGGTACAATACTAAATAATGGATTTTGAAAAACTACTGCCAAAGGTCCACCCATAACAAATGATGCTAAAAAAGAACTTAGTCCTAATAATAATCCTGAGATAACACCAACAATAAATGGATTCCACTTTAAAATTTTAATTCAAATAATACTAATAATCATTACCACACAAGGAACTAAAGTAATACTAATAACACTAATTTGAATATAACCTAGAAATGGCGTAAAAGTAAATAATAGTAGTAAGGCTACACTAAGAGCTAAATAACTAATTGCCTTAACATTTAACATTTAAATCATTGTCCTGTAAAAATTTAATTACTTGCGTTGCAAGAAGACCCTTACCACTCAAATTAATTTCTCGGGTAGTATCATCAATTATCTTCCATTGTAAGATTAACGCATTATTAAAATCAATAATTTGTAAAACATTTTCATATCATTCAATAATATTTAAATTATTATTAAATGCTTCTTCATACATTTCTAAATCTTCATCATTATTTAAACGATAAGCATCCATATGAATTAATTTAAATGATTGTTTTGGAATTACATACTCATTCATAATAACAAATGTTGGCGAATTAACTACCGCTGAAATTTGCAAGGAATTTGCTAAATATCTTGTAAATGTTGTTTTCCCAACCGCCAATGCTCCTTGCAACAAAATAAAACCTGGCCTAGCATATTTAGCAATAATAGCTCCCAATGCTTCTGTTTGTGCCTCATTATGAGTTATAAACTGCAAATTCACCACTTATTTTGGTTCTCCTCTACTAATCACTTCATCTAAATCACTAATAATATTTTTAACATCATTAAAATCATTAATTCGTGCTCCTGCAGCAAAATTATGACCACCACCATTATATTTGCTAGCAACAGTATTAACAAAAAATTTATTTGATCGTAGTTCAACACGAATATTATGATTTTCATCCTCACAAAAAAATACTCAAATTGGTTTATTTTTAATATTAGCTAATAAATTAACCTTACTAGCAACAGTATTATGATTAATACCTAATTTCTTTAATGTTTTGTTATCAAATACTAAATATAAAACTCCCTTCGTTGAAGTTTGATAATTTTCATAAACAAAACTCATAAATTTTAAATCTTCTTCACTAACTTGATACATTTCACGATATAATTGATCTAAATCAAACCCTTTTGTTAATAAAAAACTAGCAAGACTAAATGTTCTGGCATTAGTTCGTGAATAAAGAAAACGACCACTATCAGTTACCATCCCATGATAAATAATTCTTGCTGCTAACGGCGTAACTTTTAAATTACATTCCTTAACTCATAAAGCAATCATTTCACTAGCTGAACCAAATTGTTCATCAACTCAAATAATATCACCATAAGGTTCAACATTGGGATGATGGTCAATCTTAATAATAGTTTTTGCTAATTTATATCGGTCATCATCAACTCGTGCTAAATTACCACAATCACCAATAATAACTAAACTATCTTTAAACTCATCATCACGAACTGTATCCATAGCCCCAATAAAGTTTAAATAATCACTATTCGTTCCCGCTGCTAGGACAATCTTATCAGGTCAATTAGTTTTAATTATTTCTTTTAAACCTAACTGCACACCATAAGCATCACCATCAGGAATAATATGACGAAGCAATATAATTCGGTTATGTTCCTTAATTAACTGCAAAATCTTATCTTTCATATTTTTACCTTCCTAAAATAACTTATTAAGGTAATTTTATAACAAATTCTCTTAATTTTAAAATAATAAATAATTTTAACATATTTTAATAAAATCATTGACTACTTAATTTTTATATTTCATAATGTAATTATTAAAAATTTAAAAATAAATCCATAATTTATTTATAGTGAGGTGTAAAAATGTATAAATCATTACAAATAGCAATAATGTTCTTATTTTCTTTTTCAACACCGTTATTACTTGCAAGTTGTAGTGGCAACAACATTAGTAATAAAATTGACCAAGAAACTGATAATCCAAATAAAAATGATTTAATTAGTAAAATTAAAGATAGCATTAATAACAAATTTCAAGATTTTAATGACAAAAATAATAATGTTTTTATCGCTGAAAAATTACATATCAGTGACACAAATATTCAAAAAATAATGAATCAATTAGTAAACGAAAAAAACTAACACTAACATTATTTTACCCACGAGCAACGATTTAAGTAAGCAATTATTAAATAGACTTCTTGCATAACCTATTAAAAAAATTACAAATATTTGTAAAAAGACAGTAATAGAAAAATATAATTTTAATTAATTATGTCTTTTATCTAAAAAATTAATATTTTGCCACAACAAAAAATGAATTTATTATTTAAATTCTTTAATTTTAAATAAATCTTTTATGTTAAATTAATAATTGCAAATTATAAATTGAGGCAATTAAATTAAATCTTAAACCAAATCTTTTTCTACGATTACGATATTTTTCTGTCATAATTTTAAATTTTTTAAGAATAGCAAAAATATTTTCAATAATAATTCTCATTTTTGAAACTAGTCTATTATGTTGTTTTTGTGCTTTATTTAAATGGTTTTTCTTTGTTTTCTTTGTAGGTATTAGAACATTATTGTGAATTTTTTGTATTCCTTGATAACCACTATCAACTATTAGTTTGGTATTTTTTAAAATTGAGATTTTTGATTCTTTAGACTTCTTGCGATACCTTTTTTATTAAAATATTCTTATAAAATATAATTTATGAGGATATCAAAATATGAAAAATAATAAATTTAATACTCTTAATGATAAAGAATGGTTAAGAGTAGATTAATATAAAATAATAAATAGTTTAAACCTATAACCCCCTTAATTAATAACCTTAATTTTATTATAGCATACAGAAATTTACTAGAATTATGTTTTACTATATTTTAATTTAAAAAAATGTAACTAAATATATTTAGTTACATTTTTAAAATATTTTAGTAAAAAATATCTAAAACCTTATTTTTCAATAATAAATTCATTAATCCCATCATCTTTGGTTTGCGTTTTAAGAATATTTAAAAATTCTTTCTCCGTTAATGGTCTTTCAGGATATGATGCATTTAACAAATCTTGATAAAAAATATTTAATGACTTTAACACCGTTTGACGAAATATTGCACCTCATTGCGTTAATGGTGGCGAAGCGGTTGTTATTTTCTTAACATTCATCAATTGTCATACTTGCGCAATAACCTGTAAATAAGATTCTGATGGAGCATCATGTAATTTTTGACCATAAGAAGAACCACTTTCATAGGAAGCTTTATTAATCGGCAAATATCCCGAATCAAAAGCATAAACTTCATTAGCTTCTTGTGATGTTACATATTTAATAAATGCTTCGGAAATTTTATCTTTAATCGGATCATTCATTTTAAACATCGCAATTCCTGGACCTTGTTGAATAGCATACTTACCACCTGTAGAAAATGGTAACGGTAGCGCTCAAATATCCTCAGGTTTAAGTCGCTTTCCCTGTAACAAAAACTGAACTCCTGATGTTGAACCAATACCGACTAAAGCTTTAGATTGATTAAACAAAGTACTAGAAAATGTCCCATATGCTGATGTTGCTGTTGGTACTTTAACATGCAATCCTGTATTACGCTTAATATAATTAAACGTACGATTAGCTAAATCTTTTAACTTTTGAAGACCGCTTAAATGTTTCTTCAATATTTCAAGAGAGTTTCCTTTTAAGTTTAAAACAAATTCACCACTACTATTTTCATAATAAAGAAATTCATTAGATTTTGCTTCAGAATTTAATACCTCATTATTAGCATATTGCGCATATAATCCATTAGGCAAATCATCCATCGCTACTGCATACACTTCATTAAGATTGCTTAAATTAGCTAAATTTTTTAATAAGTGACTAGTTACTTGCACTAAACTAAGATAACTACTTCAAGTAATAATTCCCGCTTTCATTGCTTCCAAAGAATTTCACTCTTTTAAAACATTAAGTTGGTCTCGAAATTCACTTCAATCAATACTTTTATTAACTTTTCATTGTCCATTCATTCCTTGATAATTACTTAAATTATCGCCAAGTGGTAATAACAAATTTGCTTGCGGGGTTAAACCCTCAATTTTAGCAAATACTTCTAACAATAATTTCTTATTAATAAACATTAAATCTAATGACTTTCCAATTGGAACTGTATATTGTTTACCCTTATACATTGTTTCTTGTCAATAAGAATCAATAATGCTTGGTTTATCAATACAAGGACTAAGATCGGGAATCTCAACATCAACTAACTGTTCTTGTAAAGTTTTAGAGTATTTAACAACCTCATCAGCATAACTAGTAAACAAATTAGGTAGCTTTCTCACACCATAATAACCAGCATTAACTTCCTTCTCAACACCATTATTTTGAACAAATTTTAAAATTATTTTGCGATGATCAAATTCCGAGTTATCAGCATTGACCTTATTAAAATTATTAATAACCTTTTCTAAAGCATTTCATTGAAATTGACCTTTTTTAAAATAAGTTGTCATAATGACATTTCGTTCAGGATGACTACAAGCAAAAGTTGTTAAAATCGCACCTAATCAAATTTTTGCTGTTAGCATTACCTTAATTTTTTTCATTAATTGTTATTCCTTCCTATTAATTCCTAGCCCTTAGTTCCACTACTATCTTTTGTAATACTATTAATAATGCGTTTCTTAGTAAGCAAATATAAAACAATCATTGGCAAAATAGAAATAACAGCAGATGCCATTTTTAAATGTTGTGGATCTCTTAGCGTACTTGGATTATTAGGTCCTGGTTCTGTTACTTGAATTAATTCTCATAATAACATTGGTAACGTTACTCATTTTGAATCAGCATCTAAAACTGTTACGGGTCATAATACTGCATTCCAACTAGCAATAAAAGATATTAATCCCGCTGTTCATAATACTGGTTGAACTAATGGCAACGCTACTTTTCAAAAGAATTTAAAAGTTGATAACCCATCAACCTTACTAGCACTAACAATTGATTTCGGAATCCCTTCAAATGCTTGGCGTAACATAAAAATTGTAAAAGCCGAAGCAATAAATGGAATTACTAATGCTTCTAAGGTATTATCTCATACAATCCGTAACATTAGCAAATACTGCCCAATCATAATCGCTTCCCCAGGAATCATTAATGTTGATAACAACAAAATAAATATTGCTTCGCGAAACTTTGTCCGATAATGCGCTAAAGCAAATCCCGCTAAAGCACAAATAAATAATTTCAATATTGTGGAAAGAAATGCTACTAAAAACGAATTAAATAAATACTTGCCAACATTAATTTGTGAATTTTCTAAAAGATATGTATACCACTTAAAAGTTCAAATTTCAGGTCATAATCCTTGTGGTTTTGTTGGATCTAAATCAGCATCAGTTTTAAATGAAGTAATAATCATTCAGTAAAATGGAAAAACAACAATAATAGCCATCACTAATAAAAATAAGAACCGAACTGCAATGCTAATTCATTTTTCTCAACCTTTATTTCCCGCAATTTGTTGTGTAAAATTAGTTTTGCGCACAACAGTTTGACGACTGACTCAAGTTTTAAATCACAAATCAATTTTATTGCAACGCATCTTTAACAATTCATTAATTTTCTTGCCCAAATTATTCATCAATAAAATCTCCTAACTATATTTTCTTGATAATTGTTTACTAATAATTCGCGTTACAATTGTAATTAATAAAATAATTATCATTAAGATTATTGAAGCTGCCGCAGCTTCATTGTAACTAGCATTCATTCGGCGTTGAAAAATTCAAAAAACAACTGTTTGAATCTGATAAGTAGATGCTTGAATATAATTAGCATATAATCCTAAAGGAAATATTTTAAACGAATCAATTAACCCAATAGTAAATAAGTAAATTAACATCGGAATAACTAAAGGTACTGTCACTTTAAATAACTGCTTACTTTTACGCATCCCATCAATAGCAGCAGCTTGATAATATTGATTATTTATTTTTAATAACGCTGTTGTTAACATAATGACATTAAAGGGTAATGATTTTCATATTCCATAAATAATTAAAACTCAAATCGCATAATTAGCATCATTTAATCAAGGTCGTTTTTCCAAACCAAAAAGCGCAAATAAAGTATTCATCACTCCTTCAGGACTAAAAATAAAAGCAAAAGTCATAGCAACAGCCATCGCACTAGTAACATATGGCAAAAAGAAAATACCTTGCAAAAAATTAAAAATTCGTTTTGACATAATGCTAGTTAATGACTTAGCAACTATTAATGAAATAATTAATGATAAAGGTACAACTGCTGTTGAATAAATTAAAGAATTTTTTAAAGCGATTTGAAATTCACGATTTTTTCATACTAATTCAAAATGTTTTCATGAAAATTTAAAAGCAATTTCCGGACCACCATTAACAGCTGTTCTAGCAACAATAAAAATTGCATAAAACATAAATATTCCTAATAATGCTAATGCGGGTGTTAATCAAATTAATGAAATAAGAGTACTATCGCGTTTTTGAGCACTATTAGGTTTTTTGTAATATCGCTTTAAATAATTAAAAAAATTTTGGGAATATTTTGTTTGTAAAGATTTTTCAATCAGTTTTTTACTAGCCATTAAATAACCTCCACTGTTAATTCAGTTTCTGGATCAAATAAAAAAATCGTCTTTTTAACAAAATTAATTTTTACCTTTTCACCGTGTTCATAAAACTTATCTTCATCCATATCATAAACTGCTTTAACATATTCATTATTTCTAATCTTAATAGTGACAAAGGCACTCCGACCTAATTCTTCAAACAAAGAAATTTCACCAATTAAAGGTTCTTTATTAACAACCTTAGCATTTAAGGCATCACTATTTAATTTTAAATCTTCAGGTCGAATCCCAATAGTAATATAACCAGATTTAGCTTTTATGGCTTTACCAATCTTAATTTCATCAATTCAAATATTATGTTGCTTATCAATTACGCCATTAAAAAAGTTCATTGTCGGATTACCAATAAATTGTGCAACAAATTTATTAACTGGTTGATTATAAACTTCATGTGGTGTTCCAACTTGTTGTAATACCCCTTGCTTCATAATATAAATATAATCAGATATTGACATTGCTTCTTCTTGATCATGCGTTACAAAAATTGCTGTCATTTGTGATTTTTGTTGAAAACGCCGAATTCACTCTCTTGTTGTTACTCGTAACTTGGCATCTAAATTAGATAACGGTTCATCCAACAATAAAATATCTGGAACTTTAACAATTGCTCTCGCAATTGCTACTCTTTGCTGTTGACCACCAGATAAATTACCTGGTCGTTTCTTTAATTGATTAGTAATTTCTACTTGCTGAGCAACAATATTAACACTCTTATTAACTTCTTTTCTAAATGAAGTTAATTGTTGTTTTAATGCTTGTAGTTCAGTATTTAACTGCTCAGCAGTTTTCATTGTTATTAATGCGGGTAACAACTGATAATATTCATTAGCAATTGCTGTTAAATTTATTAACATCTCATCATAAGCTGCTAATAAATTATTACCAATTTTCTTTTGATATTTATCAAGTCCCTTTTGTTCTTCTTTATCTCATAATTGCCGATGTTTCTTAAAAAAACTCACATACTTACTATGACTCAAACTATATTGTAAAGCATGATCTTTTTTTTGTTGTTGTTTAAAATTTTTAACTAATTCATTATATGCTTTTTGATGATCTTTCATTACTATTTTTAAAGCATTTAACTTGCTTTTAGCAGGATTTAAATAATTATATTTCATTTGCAATAAAAACTTATTAATTGCAAAATCAATTTCCCGAGTTTTAAAATTCTTATTTGTTGCTTTAAAACTACTTAAATTATTATTAATAGTTATTTTTAACTGTGAAATATTACGATAAATTAAATTTAAAAAATCACAATATTTAATATGAACCGCTAATCTTGACTGATCATATCACTGACTATGAATCCGATTACGAAGTGTTTCTAAATGCTTTTCATTATAAATTATTGCTGCTTCACGCTTATGAAATTTAAAAATACCTGCTAAATAATCAGCAATCATTTCATTAACTAACTTATCATAAGTTTCTAAATACTCCGAAAGTAATTTTGCAATCTGATCTTTAAATCCCTGTTTTTCAACATTTAAACCACTATCTTGCAAATCTTTAATTAATAACCGAATATTAGTATTACTGTTTCTAACAGTGCGTTTAAATTTTTTATCTTGATATAAAGGCAAAGCAATATTTTTAAAAACATTTAAATGCGGATATAAAGCATAATTTTGGAATATTAAACCAATATTACGATTTTGTGGTGACCGTTTGGTTACATCTTTGCCATTAAAAATAATTTGTCCCTGACTAACTTGTAATAATCCCGCAATGGCATAAAGAGTTGTTGATTTTCCACAACCAGACGGTCCTAACAAAGTAACTAATTGTCCTGTTTTCACATGCATATTAAAATTATTGACCGCTAATGTTTCACCATAATCAATACTAATATTTTTTAAAATAACACCCATTTAAAACTCCCTGAAATATTAATTTCTATAAGCAATTATATTAGAAAACACCAATTTTTAAAAGGATTTATAAAATTATTTTTAAAAAGAAAAATACACTTATATTTGTAAATTTATTTCAAAATTAATATGATTAAGATTTAAATATTAATAACGACTAAAATCTAACTTACTACTTTTTTAGTAAAATTATATTTAACAGTTTTGGATGCTGTTCCTTTTCCTTCTAATGCCTCAACAGTAATATCAACAGCGGCAGTAGTACCAGTTACATCAATTTCGCCAGGATCACTTATATCAATCTGGGCAATCGCTTCATTAATTTGCAATCCTATCTTAATGACTATATCATATACAATTATAGCGCCCAAGTCATGCGAAACTCACCATTTATCATCAACATCTTTTATTTCCACAGTATCTGGTAACGCATTAATACGAGCATCAATACTTTTTAAACTACAAGATACGGTCGGTATTATTGTCACCAATGTCATAGGTGTTAATGTTAAGGTTGCTAAAAATGATATAAAACTTTTTTTCATATTTAATTCTCCTTTGCATGTATTAGACTTCTTGCGATACCTTTTTTATTAAAATATTCTTATAAAATATAATTTATGAGGATATCAAAATATGAACAATAATAAATTTAATACTCTTAACGATAAAGAATGGTTAAGATTAACAGGAATAAAAAAATCCACTTTTAATAAAATGTTAGATATTTTACAAGTAGCTGAAATAGAAAAATTTAAAAAAGGTGGTAAAACTAATAAATTATCACTAGAAAATAGATTATTGATGACTTTATCATACATATTGACGAGAATATCAGACTTATTTTCATCTTGGTAAAAATTTCGGAATTAGTGAAGCTAATTGTTATCGCAATATCAAGTGAATTGAAGATATTTTAATTAAAAACTCTGATTTTCAACAACTTGCTGGTAAAAAAGCACTAATAAATGATTATTTTAATGATAAAACTATTATTATTGATGCTACCGAAACTCCAATCCAACGCCCAAAAAAAGACAAAAACAATCTTGTTCTGGTAAAAAGAAAAAACACACCATTAAAACACAAGTAATTATCGAACAAGAAACCAGAAAAATTATTGCAACAAGTTTTTCACTTGGGAAAAAACATGATTATGCTTTATTTAAAGAATCAAAAATCCCAATTTTAAAAAATACCAAATTAATAGTTGATAGTGGTTATCAAGGAATACAAAAAATTCACAATAATGTTCTAACACCTACAAAGAAAACAAAGAAAAACCATTTAAATAAAGCACAAAAACAACATAATAGACTAGTTTCAAAAATGAGAATTATTATTGAAAATATTTTTGCTATTCTTAAAAAATTTAAAATTATGACAGAAAAATATCGTAATCGTAGAAAAAGATTTGGTTTAAGATTTAATTTAATTGCCTCAATTTATAATTTGCAATTATTAATTTAACATAAAAGATTTATTTAAAATTAAAGAATTTAAATAATAAATTCATTTTTTGTTGTGGCAAAATATTAATTTTTTAGATAAAAGACATAATTAATTAAAATTATATTTTTCTATTACTGTCTTTTTACAAATATTTGTAATTTTTTTAATAGGTTATGCAAGAAGTCTATTGTTATATAAGTTATATTACTGGGAAATCACTAATTTTACAAGATATTAGTTAAAAAAATTGTTTATCTGCTTTCCTTGTAAAAATATATTTAACTTCTTTTTTTGCTTTCCCTTTATTTGGCATTGCTCGCACAGTAATCGTTAACTCCACATCATTATGGGATGTATCAAACGGAGAACTTTCATCAAAGTTTAAATTAGTTTTGGCTTCATTTAAATCCATTCCAAGTTTTTCCATCAAATCCATAACAACATACAATTGCAAACCAAAAGAATTTCACTTAGACTGAGGAATATCTTTAATTTCCACAGTATCAGGTAAACTACTAATCTGACTATCTAAACTTCCTGACTTTTTCATCTCAGTACTACTACAACTTACTAAGGGCATCACAATAATTATTGGTGTTAATGTCAAACTTGCTAAAAACGGTATAAGTCACTTCATAAAAAATTAATCCCTCTTTCCAAGTTTTGTTATATAAATATTTTACTAATAAATATTAGTTTTTCAAGGAATTTAATTAATAGACTTCTTGCATAACCTATTAAAAAAATTACAAATATTTGTAAAAAGACAGTAATAGAAAAATATAATTTTAATTAATTATGTCTTTTATCTAAAAAATTAATATTTTGCCACAACAAAAAATGAATTTATTATTTAAATTCTTTAATTTTAAATAAATCTTTTATGTTAAATTAATAATTGCAAATTATAAATTGAGGCAATTAAATTAAATCTTAAACCAAATCTTTTTCTACGATTACGATATTTTTCTGTCATAATTTTAAATTTTTTAAGAATAGCAAAAATATTTTCAATAATAATTCTCATTTTTGAAACTAGTCTATTATGTTGTTTTTGTGCTTTATTTAAATGGTTTTTCTTTGTTTTCTTTGTAGGTGTTAGAACATTATTGTGAATTTTTTGTATTCCTTGATAACCACTATCAACTATTAATTTGGTATTTTTTAAAATTGGGATTTTTGATTCTTTAAATAAAGCATAATCATGTTTTTCCCCAAGTGAAAAACTTGTTGCAATAATTTTTCTGGTTTCTTGTTCGATAATTACTTGTGTTTTAATGGTGTGTTTTTTCTTTTTACCAGAATAAGATTGTTTTTGTCTTTTTTTGGGCGTTGGATTGGAGTTTCGGTAGCATCAATAATAATAGTTTTATCATTAAAATAATCATTTATTAGTGCTTTTTTACCAGCAAGTTGTTGAAAATCAGAGTTTTTAATTAAAATATCTTCAATTCACTTGATATTGCGATAACAATTAGCTTCACTAATTCCGAAATTTTTACCAAGATGAAAATAAGTCTGATATTCTCGTCAATATGATAAAGTCATCAATAATCTATTTTCTAGTGATAATTTATTAGTTTTACCACCTTTTTTAAATTTTTCTATTTCAGCTACTTGTAAAATATCTAACATTTTATTAAAAGTGGATTTTTTTATTCCTGTTAATCTTAACCATTCTTTATCATTAAGAGTATTAAATTTATTATTGTTCATATTTTGATATCCTCATAAATTATATTTTATAAGAATATTTTAATAAAAAAGGTATCGCAAGAAGTCTAATAAATAATTTTTATAAAAAAATACACTTACAGTTGTAAGTGTATTTTCTTAAGACTTTTTCTAAATTACGATATTACTATGCTGCTGTTTGAGTAACTTTAATTGTAAATTCTTTTGAAAATGTTCCATCAGCAGCATCTTTTGCTTTTACACTAAATTTAACATCAGCACTTTTAGTTGCTCCGGGAGCTGCTGGAAGGTCTCCAACTAATGCTGCCACAGCCGCTTTAGCGGTCGCATCCGCCGCTGTAACTTTCGCATCAACTTTTGCCTGAATTAATGCAAGAATAGCGTCACCTTTTCATCCTGCTGCGTCAGCAACTGCTACAGCATCAGCATCTTCAAACTTAATCGCATCAATTGCTTTATCAGTAACTGTAGTCGCTGCGGCTTTTTTTGTGCCACAACCAATAATTGGTAATGCTACGATAGCAGGAAGTCCTGCTAAAGCTGTTATTAATCTTAATCCTGATAATTTCATATTTAATTCTCCCTTTTTATTTATTTTACTACATATGTTATTTTACTTTGAAATTTTATTTTTACAATAACTTCTTTGGTTATTTTTATACAAAATAAAAATTTAATTTCCAAATACTAATTTATTAAATTAACCCATCACCTCCACTAAGATTTAAATCTATGGGTTAATTATAGCAATAAATTTTTAAAATAAAAGATATTTTATGTAATTTAATAATGGCATTAGATATCCTCATCTAATGTTAAATCAACCGGAAATTCTACTTTCGTAAATTTTTCTTTACCTCGTGGAATTCAACGGTCTTTCATTCTTCGTAATTGTTCTTCTAACTTATGACGCACCTCATCAATGGCAACATATAAATCAATATACTGACCTTCAGCTTGTAAATGATTACTCTTTCCTTTTAAATCAAGCACAACACGAACTCGACTTAAATTTTCTTTATAAGTTCTTACTTCAACATGAATGGTATCATCAAGATTAATAATTTTATATTTACTAATTTTTTCTAAACTATTAATAATGCGTTCACGAATTGCCTCAGTTACTTCAATATTTTTACCACGAATAACGAATTGCATTTATAAACCTCCTTATTCATATTATATTATTTTTTATTGCATTTAGTAAAAAAATAATATAAGTATAAACCAAAACTAACAAAATAAAGAATATAACCTAAAAACGGTAGAAAATAAACTACTTGTAAATTAATAGCGTGGAAAATATAAACATAATTTCAGTCACTAATTTCACGATTTTTTTGAACAATAAATAAAATTAACAAAATAAAACCAATTAAAACGATAATTGTTAAAAAAGATATTGTAGAAATAATGCGCTTTTTTGGAAACCCCTTTCATCATATAAAAAATCCCAGCTAAACTATAAACAATAATAGACTTCTTGCATAACCTATTAAAAAAATTACAAATATTTGTAAAAAGACAGTAATAGAAAAATATAATTTTAATTAATTATGTCTTTTATCTAAAAAATTAATATTTTGCCACAACAAAAAATGAATTTATTATTTAAATTCTTTAATTTTAAATAAATCTTTTATGTTAAATTAATAATTGCAAATTATAAATTGAGGCAATTAAATTAAATCTTAAACCAAATCTTTTTCTACGATTACGATATTTTTCTGTCATAATTTTAAATTTTTTAAGAATAGCAAAAATATTTTCAATAATAATTCTCATTTTTGAAACTAGTCTATTATGTTGTTTTTGTGCTTTATTTAAATGGTTTTTCTTTGTTTTCTTTGTAGGTATTAGAACATTATTGTGAATTTTTTGTATTCCTTGATAACCACTATCAACTATTAATTTGGTATTTTTTAAAATTGGGATTTTTGATTCTTTAAATAAAGCATAATCATGTTTTTTCCCAAGTGAAAAACTTGTTGCAATAATTTTTCTGGTTTCTTGTTCGATAATTACTTGTGTTTTAATGGTGTGTTTTTTTCTTTTTACCAGAATAAGATTGTTTTTGTCTTTTTTTGGGCGTTGGATTGGAGTTTCGGTAGCATCAATAATAATAGTTTTATCATTAAAATAATCATTTATTAGTGCTTTTTTACCAGCAAGTTGTTGAAAATCAGAGTTTTTAATTAAAATATCTTCAATTCACTTGATATTCCGATAACAATTAGCTTCACTAATTCCGAAATTTTTACCAAGATGAAAATAAGTCTGATATTCTCGTCAATATGATAAAGTCATCAATAATCTATTTTCTAGTGATAATTTATTAGTTTTACCACCTTTTTTAAATTTTTCTATTTCAGCTACTTGTAAAATATCTAACATTTTATTAAAAGTGGATTTTTTTATTCCTGTTAATCTTAACCATTCTTTATCATTAAGAGTATTAAATTTATTATTGTTAATATTTTGATATCCTCATAAATTATATTTTATAAGAATATTTTAATAAAAAAGGTATCGCAAGAAGTCTAATATTAATTATTAGCACAACCAAAGCTAAAAACTCTGGTGATGTCATTAATCTTTGAAAAAAAAGACTATTACCAGAAGTAAAAAATACCATTGCTAATAACGATGTTAAATTATTTCTTAAAACAAATTCATCTTTACCATGAATATTAGTAGCCTTTTCCGTTAAAATAACAATTGGTAACGAAAAAATTATTAAAATAATCGCAATTGCCATCGTAATAAATTTCCAATCAACTATTTTTAAAAATCTTAGAAAACCTTGCTTCATTGGTCAACTCCTTGGCATTAGCATTTTAAATATTAATTAAACCTTTGAATATTAAAGGTACCATAAACCATCGTCACGGGAATAACAACAATAAACGCTTTATTATCAATTCTTGTTACATTATATTTAACTTTTTTATATTCTATTAAAGAAATTGTCGCAAAAATTGTTCCCGAAACCTTACCACTCTTAATATCACTAGAACTAATTAAAGTAGTATCATGAGGATATTCATGAGTTTTAAAATATTCACAAACATCTAATGGTAATTTTGTAAAAATCATTACATTAATTAATTTAAATTTTGGATAAATAAAATTAGTAACAACAGTACTAATCGTTGCAAAAATAATTGATACATATAAAGTAAAATTTTTAAAAAAAGCATAAATTAAATTATCTTCATTTTTTTGCACAAAATATTTAATTAAAATTGCTAAAACAATAATTGCATAATTCATATATTTTTGAAATTTACCAACACCTTGTTTTTTTCATACTGCTAAATAAGCAGCTAAAAAATCTGAACCACCAGAACTACCACCTGCAATAAAAGCAATTGCGATAGCAAAACCTCAAATAATTGAGCCAATAAAAGCATAAATAAAAGCCGCTAAAGTCATCACTGCTTTTCCCGTATCAGTATCCTTAGGTAAAATTAATTCTTCCATAATTTTTAATTGATCTAAAATGGGAATTGCTCGTAAAATAAAGTTTCATGCTGTTTGCATTAACATAAAAAATAAAGTATAAACAGTAAAATATCGGCCAACTTTAAAATATCCAAAAATTACAAAAGGAATATTTAACATTAAAACAACAATGTAAAACCACATCGCTTGTTCTTTAGGCGATGAAAAAATTGAATAAACAATAATTTGCGATATCCCACTAAAACCACCATTGTAAAAACCTACGGGATTAATAAAATAATTAAAAGTTAAAGTTAATAGTAATGCTGCTAATGTTAGCAATAACAAACTTCTCATAATGCTAGTAAATTTAGTATTATGAATTTTTTGAAAAAATAATTTCACTTGCTTGGAAAAACTAGGCTTTTTAAACTTTACTCTTTTTTTCATTACAACAAGTCTCCCAAATACATTACATCTAGTAATAAAACAATTTTAACAATAAATAAATCGTTGTAAATGATTTTAACAAAAAAACTTAATTTTATTTATTATTCAAACAATAAAATTAAGTTTAAGTCATTAATGAAATTAAAATGGTGGACCCGAACGGGATTGAACCGCCGACCCCCTGCGTGCAAGGCAGGTGCTCTCCCAGCTGAGCTACGGGCCCATCAATGGTGGGACTAAGTGGACTTGAACCACCGACCTCACGCTTATCAAGCGTGCGCTCTAACCAACTGAGCTATAGTCCCAATTAAAGCATATATTTGAGATATATGCTAAAATATAAATTATCTTTTTGAATATTGCTTTCCTGCTCGGGGACCATTTAATCCATACTTATCTCTTTCTTTAATTCGTGAATCACGAGTTATTAAACCTTTTTGTCTTAACTTCATCCGATAATCAGGTGAAAATTTTAATAATGCTCTTGCAATACCTAATCTCGTAGCTCCAGCTTGACCGCTAAAACCACCACCATTAACTTTAACATTAATATCAAAACTTTCTTTCATATCCGTTTCTAATAATGGCTGTTCTAACTCTTGGATTAATGTTGCATAAGGAAAAAAAATAAGTGCCGGTTTATTATTAATAGTAATATTCCCTTTTCCTGAAGTTAATACTACTTGCGCTACTGATGTTTTTCTTCTACCCGTAGCACGATAAATAATTTCTTTTTTTATTTTCATTAATTCGATTAACTCCCTTCTTCTTGTAATACTAATAGTTTTGGCATTTGAGCACTATGAGGGTGCTTTTCACTATCATAAACAAATAAATTTTTAGCTTGTTTTCTTCCCAAACTAGTATGGGGTAACATTCCTTTAATAGTTCTTTCAACCATCTCAATTGGATACTTATCTTGCATTACCTTAGCTGTTCGCACTCTCATACCACCAACAAAACCAGAGTGATTATAATATTTTTTATTATTCAGCTTATTACCACTTAATATTACTTTATGAGCATTAATAATAATAATATTATCACCACAATCAACATGGCTAGTAAATGTTGGTTTATGTTTACCTCTTAAAATACTTGCTACTTTTGTTGCTAAGCGTCCTAAAATTAAACCGCTGGCATCAATAATGTATCATGTTTTTTTCACATCTTGTGAATTAATCATTGTCGTTTGTCGCATTTATATCTCTCCCTTTGCATTTGCTCTTGTACCGAAGTTATAATGCATAAAAGCAATAAAATTATATAACAAATGTTTCGCTAATGCAATAGACTTCTTGCGATACCTTTTTTATTAAAATATTCTTATAAAATATAATTTATGAGGATATCAAAATATGAAAAATAATAAATTTAATACTCTTAATGATAAAGAATGGTTAAGATTAACAGGAATAAAAAAATCCACTTTTAATAAAATGTTAGATATTTTACAAGTAGCTGAAATAGAAAAATTTAAAAAAGGTGGTAAAACTAATAAATTATCACTAGAAAATAGATTATTGATGACTTTATCATATTGACGAGAATATCAGACTTATTTTCATCTTGGTAAAAATTTCGGAATTAGTGAAGCTAATTGTTATCGGAATATCAAGTGAATTGAAGATATTTTAATTAAAAACTCTGATTTTCAACAACTTGCTGGCAAAAAAGCACTAATAAATGATTATTTTAATGATAAAACTATTATTATTGATGCTACCGAAACTCCAATCCAACGCCCAAAAAAAGACAAAAACAATCTTATTCTGGTAAAAAGAAACAACACACCATTAAAACACAAGTAATTATCGAACAAGAAACCAGAAAAATTATTGCAACAAGTTTTTCACTTGGGAAAAAACATGATTATGCTTTATTTAAAGAATCAAAAATCTCAATTTTAAAAAATACCAAATTAATAGTTGATAGTGGTTATCAAGGAATACAAAAAATTCACAATAATGTTCTAATACCTACAAAGAAAACAAAGAAAAACCATTTAAATAAAGCACAAAAACAACATAATAGACTAGTTTTAAAAATGAGAATTATTATTGAAAATATTTTTGCTATTCTTAAAAAATTTAAAATTATGACAGAAAAATATCGTAATCGTAGAAAAAGATTTGGTTTAAGATTTAATTTAATTGCCTCAATTTATAATTTGCAATTATTAATTTAATATAAAAGATTTATTTAAAATTAAAGAATTTAAATAACAAATTCATTTTTTTGTTGTGGCAAAATATTAATTTTTTAGATAAAAGACATAATTAATTAAAATTATATTTTTCTATTACTGTCTTTTTACAAATATTTGTAATTTTTTTAATAGGTTATGCAAGAAGTCTATTATTTACAAGACAATTAACAATATATTACGACCAAGTCAAAATATGAATTTTTAATATTAAAAATTAGAAAATCTTGTATAATTTTTATATGAATAATTACTGTTTTTAAGGACAGTGTTATATTTAACGTGGTGCCGGAACAACACATCTTTGGCTCGCCAAGCACCCGAAACTGCGATAAACAATGGAGGCTGAAATTATGGGTGAACAAGAAAAAATATTGATTATGATAAACCGTTGGGGATATTTAAACACCGAACAAGTTTCTTTATTAGTTAATAAGAAAAAACGAGCAACCGAAGAACTTTTAAAAACATTACATAAAAAAGGGTTAATATAAATTGATAAGCACACCCATCGAAATATTTATTAAGCCATAAAGGGAATACATTTGTTGGTAGTGAACACAAAAAAAGTGTTAAAATAAACTGTTATGAACTCCCTCACCAAGATATGTTAATTAAATGACTGGTTGTACAAAATGATATTGAGCATTATCAAACCGAGCGGGAGTTAAAAATGGGGAATGGTAATCTCAACGCCTGCCCGGATTTAATTATCACAAAAACTGAGGATAGTGAAATTTATGTTGAATTTGAACGCACCAGAAAATCACCCGAACGGTTTAAAAACAAACTAATTAACTTGCGACCATAACTGGTTGATGGCGGTAAAATTCACTGAGTTATTCCTGCCCCGTCACTAGCTAGTTGATTAGCAACACAAATCAATATTATTAGTGCCTTTCCAACCCAACACACCTACGAAATTTGAAACAAAAAGGAGTAAAATGATTTAAAATAACATTAGTAGGAGATAAAAAAATGTATACTTGTGAAAAATGTAACAAAACATATCAAACCGAAGCAATACCGCATTTTTTAGAAACTTATTTTTGTGATGATTGTTTTGTCAATGGACAAAGAGAAATAATACAAGAACAAATAATGTTAATGGGTGATAATTTAGACCAAACAACATTGCAAGAAAAATTAAACGAAATTTATAGCAACCACAATAAAAATGCTTTAAAATTTTTAGACAAAAATAAAGCATTAATTAAAAAGGCAAAAAAAATAACAAAAAGTAAAAAATAAAGGTTGTGGGTTGATATATTTTGTTTGACTTAAATTGAAATGACGTTATTGGTTCTAAATTTGAAGATGATAATTTTTTAATTATTAATCCGTTATTTTTACAATCAAAACATCAAATTACCGATATTATATTCCGATCTCAGAACGGCAATTTGAGTATTTTGATAATAAATTAAATGAATTAAATAAACGAAATGCAAGTGAAATTATTAATGCTTTGCTTAATAAAAATAAATATTTAATTAGTATTCTTGTGCAATATTTAGATCAATTTAAACCAAGCAATCTTAACTAACCTCCTCTTTAAACACTTATAAAATAAGGGTTTTTTTTGTTTTTGCTGATAAAACGTCGCCTGTAGTGCTACAAAATTTATTTTCACGGGGAAAAAAAGGTAATAAAAATTATATAATTGATTAATTTTATTAAATAAGTATAAAAATAAGTATCATAATACATAAATAAGTATAATAAAATGTATTTAAATACTTATCAGAAAGGAAAAATAAAATATGAAGATTATTACAATAGGAGCGTTAAAGGGCGGGGTTGGCAAAACAAATTTTACTTTTAATTTAGCAGGTTATTTATCAATAAAAGAAAATAAGAAAATATTATTAATTGATCTTGACCCGCAAGGAAATTTAACCCAATGTCTTCAATTGGATATATTTGAGCCACTAGCTATGAATATGTTTATAAATCAGGAAAAAAACATTAAAGAATTAATTTTAAAAACGGAAATTAATAATTTGGATATAATCCCAACTAATATTGGAATGTCAAGTTTAGAAGTAAAGTTATTTAATGAAATATCTAGAGAAACTAAATTTATGAAATATATTAATAAAAACAAAGATTATTTATCAAATAAATATGATTATATTTTAATTGATACAAACCCAAGTTTAAATATTACTAATATTAATGCTTATGCAGTAGCTGATAGTATTATATTAGTTTCAGATAACTCTGTGCATTCATTAAGAGCTTTAGAAATAGTAGGAAATATGTGGGAACAAATCTCATTAGATTTAGAAATTGATAACAATATTAAAGCTGTAATATTAAATAATTTTGACACATTTTCAATTTCCAAAGATTTTATTAACGAAATAAAAGAAAGCAATTTAAAAACAATTATCATACTACAAGAAATTAGAAAAAAACAAGTTTTTAAAGCGAGTGAGATTACTGGAATTCCAGTTATTAAAACTTTAAAAAAAGAAGAAAACCCATATTTTAATATTGTGGATCAATTAAAACAAAAAGGAGTTTTATAGTTATGGCGGAACGAAAAAGTATATTTTCTCAAAGTAAAATAGGAACAATAAGTAAAGATGTTTCACAAACACTTTTAAATAAATCTGAGTTAATCAATACCGAAAATAAAATAACATCTTCTTTAAAATTAATTAAAGGCGGAAAAAAGCAACATGTTAATTTAACCTTATTGCCTGAAAAATATCAAAAAGTAAAACAAATAGCTTTAGAAAATAAATTATCAATCTCCGCATTATTTGAACAATTAATTGACCAGTTATAAATATCTAATAACTATTAAAAAAGTAGAAAACACCGACTATAAAATTGCTGTTGATAAATTAGTTGCTGGTGATTTAACTAGTGGCAAAGATGTAACAGCCCAATCAGTTGATGATTGTTTTTCCGTAAATTTATGTTCGCCGCCAGTAAAAAGGTTTGTGGTGATACCGTTTTATTTTAGAACCAATCCGCAAGAAAAAAAACAAAGCCTTTTCAATCCAACACACTTATGAATTATGAAACAACAAGGAGTAAAATGATGAAAAAAGACAAGAAAAAAACAAAATTAGTTTATATTAGTACATTTTTAATTTTATTAATAGTCTTTCCTTTAATCAGTTTTATTTTGTATTTATTGTATTTTGTTTTTTTCACTCCAAAATCAATTTCACAACCAAACCCTCCGAATAAAAACAATATTAATTTGATAAATAAAACATATAAACCAAATCCGTTTTTATTTCAAGATAGAGGTTATAAAGGAACGTGAGCTTATAATAAAGATAATAAATATTATAAATATAATCAAAATGATTACTATGGAACTTATAATAATTTAACAAAAACAGAACAAAATTTAACTAATGCTTTTTTAAGTACAGCAGATAATAAAAATTTATCTTTTTATAAACAAAAAACATTTAATTCCGTTGAAGAATTATTTGTTTTCTTACACCCAGGTGTAAGAAAAACTTTAAAAGAACTAATAAATAATAGTAATATTTGCCAAAAATATCGAGATAATTTAAAACAACTTATTTTACTATTTTATAATTTTGTTGCCAATGTCTTAGATAAAAAATCTACTGATAGTATTTTGTCTGGAATAATAATAAATAAAAATCTTAGTTCATTTGGTCAAACAACAAGAAATAATAGAACTATTCAAATAGCGCCTGCTTCATTAGAATGTATTTATGAAGAAACTATAATTAATGAATGAAAAAAGGGCGGGAAATCAACTAATAATTTTTTTCATACTTTAATTCATGAATTAGGTCATATAATTCATTATTATTATGAATTTAATAATATTGATCTTGTTTTTCATCTAAAAGAATTTTTAAAAAGTAAAATTAGTAACTTTGATAATTTAGATATCGATATAGAAAAAACTTTTAAATCTTTTGCTTTTAGTAGTTATTCCTTAACTAGTAAATATGAATTTATAGCAGAAGGATTTTCATACTGATTTTTAGCAAGTAACGATTTAAAAACAAAAGGATGAGAATTATGACAAGAATATTTTAAAAACTATTTAATACAAATCAAAAATCAACATTTAAAAAAAAATAAAATTAAATATACCATTTTAGATATAAATTAATTTTCTTTTTGGATTCGCAACCCTTTTAGGGCACTCTGTAAGAAAGTGTATTAATGAAAAATATCAAAAAGTTATTGATAACAAAAAACACCTTTAAAATACATGCAACTTTTATTTTTGTTAGGTATTGCTTTGAAGAAGCAAAAAAGAAATAATTCAAACCGAAAATAAAAAAGTATAATCATCTTGTAATTAAATAAAAAAATGGAAACACAATTACACGAAAGACCTGTGTTTCCATAGAAAATTATATCAAAAACTTAATGATTTATTTGGTTTTTTAACATAATTAACTATGGGAATACCAGCAGTGTGATATTCTCATTTTTATTATTTAAGAAAGGAAAGAACAATATGAAGAAATTACTCATTTTATTATCAATATCAACTTTAACAGCAAGTTTGCCGGCTCCATTGCTTGCTAAAACACCGTTAGGACGAGATATTGATAAAACAACAGTAGAACTAATTAGAAACAAAAGAGAAAGTGAACAAACATATGAATTAAAACTTAAAAAAGGTAAATTTTTAATTGAAAAAATGACTAATGTTAAAAAAACATATGATTTTTCTTTAAAAATAGAATCTATTCCTAAAAAAGATGTTAGTGATTGAACACAAAAATTTATAACATTCCAAAATCAAGCAGATAATGAATATGTTGAAATCAGTAAATGAATGTTTTTCAATGAAAATTCTAATGTTTACAATAATCTTATAAACTCAAATTTTGACTTAAAAAAACAAACTAAATTTGATTTTAATAAAAACATTACTTTAAATCTCCTTAAACATAACGGCTCTAAATCCTTTATGATTGAAATAGTAAATATTGAAATTGAAAGAGATAGTAAAGACAATTTAGAGTGAGTAAAACAACAAAGTCAGTTTAATTTAAGTGATAACTCTAAAAAGAAAACTTGAACTCATCCGGACTTAATTACGGTTGATGGAGTTTTAAACATTGCGATTGCTAACCCGAACATTGATAAAGTTATCTTTGATAATGTCCAACAAAGTCAAACAAATAAGCAATGAACCATCAATGTTAAACCTGAAATCGCACCCAGAGACCACCGTTTACAAGTAAGTTTTACTTTGGACGGAAAACCATACACTAGTGAAATTACGGTCTCGATTCAAGCTAAAATTGAGGCACCAGCACCAGGGGTTAAACAAAATTTAAGGGCGTTAGTCAAAAACACTGAATTAGAAAATTTGTTCGATAACAATAATGAAACGATTATGGCCGCAATTAACCAAAAAAACGCCAATGCTATTGATGATACTTCGCAACTGGAAATTACCAACAAAGAAGGCAGTAAAGCAACTTTAACCGCCAAACCAGACAGTACAAGTTATGCCGGTTCGGTTGAGGTAACTTATAATGTTGTCCCAGCAACCATTGTTGATTTGCAGATTGAATTACAACCAATCACCAGCGAAGCCATCGTTGTGAAAGATTATGTGGGACAAATTGATCCAACTAACATCCCTAACCCCGTTCAGACATTTTTCTATGCTAACAGCGAAAGCACCATCACGATTAAAAAACCCACAGCAAGAATTGTCATAACTGGGTTCGTATATGGTTGTGATGCGCAATGAAATAAAACAGTCCAGTCAATTAACATCGATGAAACAAATGGGATTAAACTTGATGGGTCCCAGTTAGATACAAAAAACGGCAAGTATGTTGTGGAATTAGGTGACAACTTAGGGCATACCAATAACCTTTATTTACAAATTGCGCCCGAGAAAGCAATCAAAAATTATTTTGATACCGATAATGGCAAACAATTTGCAATATGAGCCCAAGCCAATGGTCATGATAATATTCGTGGTACTTCGGCTCGGCGACTAAATAACTTATTTGCCGCAATCCAAACTTGACCCCCCCAAGCTAATGGTTCAGAAAACACAAATATTTTTGACCCAAAAACAGCAAATAACAATCTACCAAATAATAACAAAAGCGGACTAACGGGGTAAGCGATTATTGGTGTCATCATTGGTGCTTTATCAGGACTACTTGCTTTTGGGTGATTATTGAAAAAATTTGTCGTGACACCATTGATCTTAGAGCCAATCCGCAAGAAAAAAGTCGAGGCCTTCCAACGCCAAACAGCCAAAGACATCGCCCAAATGAAAGCCGAAGAAAAAGAAGAGCAAGAAAAAAACAAATAAGATGAACTGAACAATATTCTTTGCCATTATTATTCTTGCGTTTATTTTTTGGAAACCTGCAATATGATTGTTGAAAAAAATTAATTTTTTGATTGGTACGGTTTGGGGAATAATTACCGCAATAAACCAAGTGAGAGGAAGAAAAAATAAAGGAGAAGAAAAATATGATGTTTCTAGCAACAACGAGTAATTTACAAGAAATTGGCAACAAAATTATTTCCGTCGGCATGCCAATTTTAATTAGTTTAGCGGTAGTAATTGCCATTATTATTATGGTTGCTTATTATGGAATTGGTGGTAAATTTGCCAAAAACGCCGAACAACGCAAAGAAACCATTGCTCGCATCACATGAGTCGGCGTTTGTTTGGGAATTGTGATTTTAGCAAGTTCACTTGTTTTAGGTTTAAAAGATGTTATTTTAGGAATTAGTTAAAGGGGGATAAAAATGTTACAAAAGAAAAAAGGATTACTTATTATTGCCGCGATAATTGGTTCCGGAACTTTAATTGGTTTTGGTGCTTGAGGAACAATTATATTTGCAGTTACTTTCACTGTTGATAGTAGAGAATCTTTAAATAAACTAATTACTAATAAAAATCTAGGCACTATTGAAACAAATGGTCAACAATTAACTGGAGATATGATTAATGCTAAATTACCAACAAGTATTGATAAATCACAAGTTGATATAAAAATTGACCAAGACAATAAAGCTACAATTAAACCAATAAAAAATTCAACAAAATACAAAGGTGAAGTTATAGTTACTTATAATTTAGATACTAAACAAACATTAGAAACAACATTACCACAAGTTCAAAGAAATCTAGGCACTATTGAAACAAATGGTCAACAATTAACTGGAGATATGATTAATGCTAAATTACCAACAAGTATTGATAAATCACAAGTTGATATAAAAATTGACCAAGACAATAAAGCTACAATTAAACCAATAAAAAATTCAACAAAATACAAAGGTGAAGTTATAGTTACTTATAATTTAGATACTAAACAAACATTAGAAACAACATTACCACAAGTTCAAAGAAATCTAGGCACTATTGAAACAAATGGTCAACAATTAACTGGAGATATGATTAATGCTAAATTACCAACAAGTATTGATAAATCACAAGTTGATATAAAAATTGACCAAGACAATAAAGCTACAATTAAACCAATAAAAAATTCAACAAAATACAAAGGTGAAGTTATAGTTACTTATAATTTAGATACTAAACAAACATTAGAAACAACATTACCACAAGTTCAAAGAAATCTAGGCACTATTGAAACAAATGGTCAACAATTAACTGGAGATATGATTAATGCTAAATTACCAACAAGTATTGATAAATCACAAGTTGATATAAAAATTGACCAAGACAATAAAGCTACAATTAAACCAATAAAAAATTCAACAAAATACAAAGGTGAAGTTATAGTTACTTATAATTTAGATACTAAACAAACATTAGAAACAACATTACCACAAGTTCAAAGAAATCTAGGCACTATTGAAACAAATGGTCAACAATTAACTGGAGATATGATTAATGCTAAATTACCAACAAGTATTGATAAATCACAAGTTGATATAAAAATTGACCAAGACAATAAAGCTACAATTAAACCAATAAAAAATTCAACAAAATACAAAGGTGAAGTTATAGTTACTTATAATTTAGATACTAAACAAACATTAGAAACAACATTACCACAAGTTCAAAGAAATCTAGGCACTATTGAAACAAATGGTCAACAATTAACTGGAGATATGATTAATGCTAAATTACCAACAAGTATTGATAAATCACAAGTTGATATAAAAATTGACCAAGACAATAAAGCTACAATTAAACCAATAAAAAATTCAACAAAATACAAAGGTGAAGTTATAGTTACTTATAATTTAGATACTAAACAAACATTAGAAACAACATTACCACAAGTTCAAAGAAATCTAGGCACTATTGAAACAAATGGTCAACAATTAACTGGAGATATGATTAATGCTAAATTACCAACAAGTATTGATAAATCACAAGTTGATATAAAAATTGACCAAGACAATAAAGCTACAATTAAACCAATAAAAAATTCAACAAAATACAAAGGTGAAGTTATAGTTACTTATAATTTAGATACTAAACAAACATTAGAAACAACATTACCACAAGTTCAAAGAAATCTAGGCACTATTGAAACAAATGGTCAACAATTAACTGGAGATATGATTAATGCTAAATTACCAACAAGTATTGATAAATCACAAGTTGATATAAAAATTGACCAAGACAATAAAGCTACAATTAAACCAATAAAAAATTCAACAAAATACAAAGGTGAAGTTATAGTTACTTATAATTTAGATACTAAACAAACATTAGAAACAACATTACCACAAGTTCAAAGAAATCTAGGCACTATTGAAACAAATGGTCAACAATTAACTGGAGATATGATTAATGCTAAATTACCAACAAGTATTGATAAATCACAAGTTGATATAAAAATTGACCAAGACAATAAAGCTACAATTAAACCAATAAAAAATTCAACAAAATACAAAGGTGAAGTTATAGTTACTTATAATTTAGATACTAAACAAACATTAGAAACAACATTACCACAAGTTCAAAGAAATCTAGGCACTATTGAAACAAATGGTCAACAATTAACTGGAGATATGATTAATGCTAAATTACCAACAAGTATTGATAAATCACAAGTTGATATAAAAATTGACCAAGACAATAAAGCTACAATTAAACCAATAAAAAATTCAACAAAATACAAAGGTGAAGTTATAGTTACTTATAATTTAGATACTAAACAAACATTAGAAACAACATTACCACAAGTTCAAAGAAATCTAGGCACTATTGAAACAAATGGTCAACAATTAACTGGAGATATGATTAATGCTAAATTACCAACAAGTATTGATAAATCACAAGTTGATATAAAAATTGACCAAGACAATAAAGCTACAATTAAACCAATAAAAAATTCAACAAAATACAAAGGTGAAGTTATAGTTACTTATAATTTAGATACTAAACAAACATTAGAAACAACATTACCACAAGTTCAAAGAAATCTAGGCACTATTGAAACAAATGGTCAACAATTAACTGGAGATATGATTAATGCTAAATTACCAACAAGTATTGATAAATCACAAGTTGATATAAAAATTGACCAAGACAATAAAGCTACAATTAAACCAATAAAAAATTCAACAAAATACAAAGGTGAAGTTATAGTTACTTATAATTTAGATACTAAACAAACATTAGAAACAACATTACCACAAGTTCAAAGAAATCTAGGCACTATTGAAACAAATGGTCAACAATTAACTGGAGATATGATTAATGCTAAATTACCAACAAGTATTGATAAATCACAAGTTGATATAAAAATTGACCAAGACAATAAAGCTACAATTAAACCAATAAAAAATTCAACAAAATACAAAGGTGAAGTTATAGTTACTTATAATTTAGATACTAAACAAACATTAGAAACAACATTACCACAAGTTCAAAGAAATCTAGGCACTATTGAAACAAATGGTCAACAATTAACTGGAGATATGATTAATGCTAAATTACCAACAAGTATTGATAAATCACAAGTTGATATAAAAATTGACCAAGACAATAAAGCTACAATTAAACCAATAAAAAATTCAACAAAATACAAAGGTGAAGTTATAGTTACTTATAATTTAGATACTAAACAAACATTAGAAACAACATTACCACAAGTTCAAAGAAATCTAGGCACTATTGAAACAAATGGTCAACAATAGACTTCTTGCGATACCTTTTTTATTAAAATATTCTTATAAAATATAATTTATGAGGATATCAAAATATGAACAATAATAAATTTAATACTCTTAATGATAAAGAATGATTAAGATTAACAGGAATAAAAAAATCCACTTTTAATAAAATGTTAGATATTTTACAAGTAGCTGAAATAGAAAAATTTAAAAAAGGTGGTAAAACTAATAAATTATCACTAGAAAATAGATTATTGATGACTTTATCATATTGACGAGAATATCAGACTTATTTTCATCTTGGTAAAAATTTCGGAATTAGTGAAGCTAATTGTTATCGCAATATCAAGTGAATTGAAGATATTTTAATTAAAAACTCTGATTTTCAACAACTTGCTGGTAAAAAAGCACTAATAAATGATTATTTTAATGATAAAACTATTATTATTGATGCTACCGAAACTCCAATCCAACGCCCAAAAAAAGACAAAAACAATCTTATTCTGGTAAAAAGAAAAAACACACCATTAAAACACAAGTAATTATCGAACAAGAAACCAGAAAAATTATTGCAACAAGTTTTTCACTTGGGAAAAAACATGATTATGCTTTATTTAAAGAATCAAAAATCCCAATTTTAAAAAATACCAAATTAATAGTTGATAGTGGTTATCAAGGAATACAAAAAATTCACAATAATGTTCTAATACCTACAAAGAAAACAAAGAAAAACCATTTAAATAAAGCACAAAAACAACATAATAGACTAGTTTCAAAAATGAGAATTATTATTGAAAATATTTTTGCTATTCTTAAAAAATTTAAAATTATGACAGAAAAATATCGTAATCGTAGAAAAAGATTTGGTTTAAGATTTAATTTAATTGCCTCAATTTATAATTTGCAATTATTAATTTAACATAAAAGATTTATTTAAAATTAAAGAATTTAAATAATAAATTCGTTTTTTGTTGTGGCAAAATATTAATTTTTTAGATAAAAGACATAATTAATTAAAATTATATTTTTCTATTACTGTCTTTTTACAAATATTTGTAATTTTTTTAATAGGTTATGCAAGAAGTCTAATTAACTGGAGATATGATTAATGCTAAATTACCAACAAGTATTGATAAATCACAAGTTGATATAAAAATTGACCAAGACAATAAAGCTACAATTAAACCAATAAAAAATTCAACAAAATACAAAGGTGAAGTTATAGTTACTTATAATTTAGATACTAAACAAACATTAGAAACAACATTACCACAAGTTCAAAGAAATCTAGGCACTATTGAAACAAATGGTCAACAATTAACTGGAGATATGATTAATGCTAAATTACCAACAAGTATTGATAAATCACAAGTTGATATAAAAATTGACCAAGACAATAAAGCTACAATTAAACCAATAAAAAATTCAACAAAATACAAAGGTGAAGTTATAGTTACTTATAATTTAGATACTAAACAAACATTAGAAACAAAAGAAGTAAAATAACTGTTACGAACAAAGAAGATGATCTTAATAGAATTATTAACAACGTAGAAAATGATTATTGTTTTCTATGTCATAATCGTTTAATTTTACAAATTGATAAAGTTGAATTAAACGATATAATTTTTTTCAAAGATACTCACCCAAATAGTCGTGATGCTTTATTTAATAAAATTTTTAAAACAATAAATCAATTTAAAAAAGAAAATAATTCTGGCGATAACAACAACTCTGATTATATAAGTGATCGTGATTTGACAATTATTACAAATGTTTTTGTTGATAATTTTGAAGAAATTAGAAAAACTTTTGAAAAAGATGTAAACAAAGGATTAATAATTCGTACTAATAGAGATTCATATTGACCGTCAAATGATGACTGATGAGGAGTTCATTCAGAATAGTTAATTTTTTAATAGACTTCTTGCATAACCTATTAAAAAATTACAAATATTTGTAAAAAGACAGTAATAGAAAAATATAATTTTAATTAATTATGTCTTTTATCTAAAAAATTAATATTTTGCCACAACAAAAAATGAATTTATTATTTAAATTCTTTAATTTTAAATAAATCTTTTATGTTAAATTAATAATTGCAAATTATAAATTGAGGCAATTAAATTAAATCTTAAACCAAATCTTTTTCTACGATTACGATATTTTTCTGTCATAATTTTAAATTTTTTAAGAATAGCAAAAATATTTTCAATAATAATTCTCATTTTTGAAACTAGTCTATTATGTTGTTTTTGTGCTTTATTTAAATGGTTTTTCTTTGTTTTCTTTGTAGGTATTAGAACATTATTGTGAATTTTTTGTATTCCTTGATAACCACTATCAACTATTAATTTGGTATTTTTTAAAATTGAGATTTTTGATTCTTTAAATAAAGCATAATCATGTTTTTTCCCAAGTGAAAAACTTGTTGCAATAATTTTTCTGGTTTCTTGTTCGATAATTACTTGTGTTTTAATGGTGTGTTTTTTCTTTTTACCAGAATAAGATTGTTTTTGTCTTTTTTTGGGCGTTGGATTGGAGTTTCGGTAGCATCAATAATAATAGTTTTATCATTAAAATAATCATTTATTAGTGCTTTTTTACCAGCAAGTTGTTGAAAATCAGAGTTTTTAATTAAAATATCTTCAATTCACTTGATATTCCGATAACAATTAGCTTCACTAATTCCGAAATTTTTACCAAGATGAAAATAAGTCTGATATTCTCGTCAATATGATAAAGTCATCAATAATCTATTTTCTAGTGATAATTTATTAGTTTTACCACCTTTTTTAAATTTTTCTATTTCAGCTACTTGTAAAATATCTAACATTTTATTAAAAGTGGATTTTTTTATTCCTGTTAATCTTAACCATTCTTTATCATTAAGAGTATTAAATTTATTATTTTTCATATTTTGATATCCTCATAAATTATATTTTATAAGAATATTTTAATAAAAAAGGTATCGCAAGAAGTCTAATATAAAATTCACGAGAGGAAATTAATTAGTATGAAAAAATTACTCAGTTTATTAACAATATCAACTTTAACCGCAAGCGTTCCTGCTCCGTTGCTTGCCAACACAACAGCAGAAAAATCTAAACGAAAAACCAATCCTAATCAATGTGGAAATAGTTGTAGGTTAGAGTTTGATAGTATTCAAAATAGTGTTTTAATTTTAATTGATGATGAGTTTATTCTTGATTTTACTAAAAGTGATATTTTATTGCCGAACAATTTGTTATCACAAAAACAATTTTTTTTACCGCTTGAGCAAAAAACAAGAGAAATAATTAATTTTTATAAACAGAATGGTACTCATAAAAAAATAAATGATTATCGTTTAGATGATGAAATTTATGAAGTAGATAATTATTTTGTTGGTGAAATTTCTAATGTTAAAATTTTATTTGGAAAATATAGTAATTATTACCGTATAACTTCATTCTCAGCGGAAATACCCCCTTTTCAATCATTAGAGTGATTAAAACAACAAAGTCAGTTTACTTTAGTGGATAGCACAAAAACTACGACTTGAACGCGAAGCGACTTAATTACGGTTGATGGAGCGTTAAACATTGCGATTGCTAACCCAAACATTGATAAAGTTGTTTTTGACAATGTTTTACAACCCCAAACAAATAAAAACTGAACCATCAATGTTAAACCTGAAACCGCACCCAGAGACCATCATTTACAAGTAAATTTTACTTTGGATGGAAAACCATACACTAGTGAAATTACGGTCTGGATGCAGGCGAAAATTGATGCCCCAGCACCAATTATCAAAGAAAATTTAAGTGATGTGATTAAATTTGGTGATGAAAATAATCTAGCAAATATTTTAGATAACAACGACAATACTATCATCTCGGCAATTACTCAAAAAAATTCGCTTCAAGTTGATTTTTCACAACTGGAAATTACTAACAAGGAAAACAACAAAGCAACTTTAACGGCAAAACCAGACAGTACAAGTTATGCCGGTTCGGTTGAGGTAATCTATAATGTTGTCCCAGCAACCATTGTTGATTTAAAAATTGATTTAAAACCAACATCAACCGAAGCCATAGTTGTGCAAGATTATGTGGGTCAAATTGATCCTAGCACAATCACCAACGCCACGCAGACTTTTTATTACGCAAATAGTGAAAGTACCATCACCCTTAAAAAAACCCACAACAAGCAGTGTCATGACGGGGGCGGTGTATGGTTGCAATGCGCAATGAAACAAAACATCCCAATCGAGTACCATTGATGAAACAAATGGGATTAAACTGGATGGTTCACAGTTAGCAACCAGTAATGGTCAATATGTTGTGGAATTATCGGACAACTTAGGGCACACTAAAAACATCTATTTACAAATAGCTCCTAAACAAGCCATCACCAACTATTTTGATACTGATAATGGCAAACAATTTGAAGAATGAGCCAAAGCCAATGGCCATGATAATATTCGCGGTGCTTCTGCTCGGCAAATAAATAACTTATTTGTCGAAAGCCAAACTTGACCGCCACAAGCTAATGGTTCAGAAAACGCTAACAGTTTTAACCCACAAACAGCAAATAGTAACCCGTCTAATAATAACCAAAAGGGAATAACGGGATGAGCGATTATTGGAATTATTGTTGGGACTTTATCAGGATTGTTACTTCTTGGGTGACTATTTAAAAAATTTGTCGTGACGCCGCTGATTTTAGAACCAATCCGCAAGAAAAAAGCGAAAGCATTTGCTGAACAAACAGCCAAAGACATCGCCCAAATGAAAGCCGACGAAGCCGAAGAAGAAGCCAAACGAAAAGGCGAAAAATAAAGGAGGAGAAAAATATGATGTTTCCAGCAACAACAAGTAATTTACAAGAAATCGGCAACAAAATCATTTCCGTTGGCATGCCAATGCTAATTAGTTTAGCGGCAGTAATTGCCATTATTATGGTTGCTTATTATGGAATTGGTGGTAAATTTGCCAAAAACGCCGAACAACGCAAAGAAACCATTGCTCGCATCACATGAGTCGGCTTTTGTTTGGGAATTGTGATTTTAGCAAGTTCACTTGTTTTAGGTTTAAAAGATGTTATTTTAGGAATTAGTTAAAGGTGGGAAAAATGTTACAAAAGAAAAAAGGATTAAAAAATCCTTTCATCGTTGGCAAATCAGCAAAAATCAAACCAACATCAATAAATAACATCATAGCTATTGTTAACAATGTAATTAAGAAAATGGCGATGTTTCTTATTATAACATTCTTGCCCTTGATGTTAATAGCAGTTATTATTGTGGTAATTATTGCTGCGATTATGGCTATTTTTGTTCCTGACACAATAAATAATTTTACTACTGCACATGCACATGCGTCTGAATTACTGATAAAGAGCAGTCAACTAGCTAGTGATAGCGGTAGCGACGCACCGAGTTGACTGTTAAGTTCAATTATGAATGCGGTGTTTGCTATTTTATATCTTATTTTCATTAAACCATTGCTTTGGCTTTTAAATAAATTTCAAGACATAATTTATTTTATGTCGGGCGGAAATTTAGCAAATCGTTTGCTTTTTGAAAATAATAATCCTAATGGCGCGCCAATGTTATTTATTGTAATGGTTGCTATTGCCGGAATAATATTAGCGTTGTTGCTTGCTGGACAAATGATTGAAATAATGTTGGCTGATGAAAAAAACATTAAGTTAAAATCAACATTACGAAATATGATTTTATTATTTATAGCTATTCCCACAATCCCAATTATTTTTTTCACTTTAAATATTATTGTTAATTTGTTAACCCAAGCAATTATGCAAGCAACTAATTTTAATATGCAAAATATCGGCTTGTTTATTTTCAATTCTTCATTTGATAACGGAATGCACAATTTTGATTATGTGCCAGCGAGTTGAACATTTGCCGATAGCGGGCATTTTAATTATTTGATGTGTTTGTTTTCAGAGGGCTTTATGATATATATCTTTTTATTAATTAGTTTATTTTTATTTTGACGAACTGCCGAACTATTAATTCTTTATGTTTTATCGCCAATTGTGATTGTGTCGGCAATCCAACATGAGGGGCGAAGATTTAGAAACTGAAAAGAATTAGCTGTTGCTCGCTTTCTGAGTTTTAATATGGTTTTTTTAGCGTATAGTTTGTTTTTATGAAGTATTACGGTTTTTGCTGAAATCGGAAATGCAATCCCCGACCCAACTACAAGACCAATTTTTACTTTACTAGGAGTTTTTGCTTTTGGCATTGTGGTTGTCAAATCACCACAATTATTGTCATCGCTTATGGGTGGTAATACATCATTGGGTGATGGGGTTGGCAACATTATGGGGTTAAAAGTAGCAACCAGTGCCTTTATGTCTGGTGGAGTAATGGTTACGAGTGGAGTAAGAACAAGTTATAGTTTAAGTAAAAAAACTGCTAGTGGATTAGGGTTTGCTCGTGCCATTCATCAAGGTGCCAAAGACTACGGTTTTAAAAATATTGCTAAAGCACAAATGAAAACTGCATTCACGGGCGATTATGTCAAAGGAAACACCAAAGCCACTGCAAAAATCAATCAATGATTTAATGATAAATAATTTTGCAATCATTGTCTGCAACGCATTTAAAGGCAAGAAATATGGCAATTAAACACAGTGATTGAATAACAGTAAACATTATGGCACACCGTAAACTCAAACGAGAAACTGAGAAAGAAAATTTATTTTCTATTCCTTTTCATAAGGGTTTGTCAGTTTGGATTAGTAAAAAATGTATTCATGGTTCACGAAAAGACAAATCGCTTGCCGTTGGCATAAAGGCGAATGATGAATAGACTTCTTGCATAACCTATTAAAAAAATTACAAATATTTGTAAAAAGACAGTAATAGAAAAATATAATTTTAATTAATTATGTCTTTTATCTAAAAAATTAATATTTTGCCACAACAAAAAATGAATTTATTATTTAAATTCTTTAATTTTAAATAAATCTTTTATGTTAAATTAATAATTGCAAATTATAAATTGAGGCAATTAAATTAAATCTTAAACCAAATCTTTTTCTACGATTACGATATTTTTCTGTCATAATTTTAAATTTTTTAAGAATAGCAAAAATATTTTCAATAATAATTCTCATTTTTGAAACTAGTCTATTATGTTGTTTTTGTGCTTTATTTAAATGGTTTTTCTTTGTTTTCTTTGTAGGTATTAGAACATTATTGTGAATTTTTTGTATTCCTTGATAACCACTATCAACTATTAATTTGGTATTTTTTAAAATTGGGATTTTTGATTCTTTAAATAAAGCATAATCATGTTTTTTCCCAAGTGAAAAACTTGTTGCAATAATTTTTCTGGTTTCTTGTTCGATAATTACTTGTGTTTTAATGGTGTGTTTTTTCTTTTTACCAGAATAAGATTGTTTTTGTCTTTTTTTGGGCGTTGGATTGGAGTTTCGGTAGCATCAATAATAATAGTTTTATCATTAAAATAATCATTTATTAGTGCTTTTTTACCAGCAAGTTGTTGAAAATCAGAGTTTTTAATTAAAATATCTTCAATTCACTTGATATTCCGATAACAATTAGCTTCACTAATTCCGAAATTTTTACCAAGATGAAAATAAGTCTGATATTCTCGTCAATATGATAAAGTCATCAATAATCTATTTTCTAGTGATAATTTATTAGTTTTACCACCTTTTTTAAATTTTTCTATTTCAGCTACTTGTAAAATATCTAACATTTTATTAAAAGTGGATTTTTTTATTCCTGTTATTCTTAACCATTCTTTATCATTAAGAGTATTAAATTTATTATTGTTCATATTTTGATATCCTCATAAATTATATTTTATAAGAATATTTTAATAAAAAAGGTATCGCAAGAAGTCTAATATATTATTTGAATATATGACAATAAGGCTAAAATACATGTCAAAAGCGAAATTTGACAAGGTCAATTTTTAGTCAATTTGTTTCAAAAAGAATGATGCAAAACAAGTAAAAAAGAACAAAATTAACTAAGAAACGTTGAGCAATAAGGGAGACGAATAACTGTGGACGGCAACAAAACACGCATTATCACAAAACGAGCAAGTAAAATTCGTTTTAGTATTTCCAATGCTCTTGGCGGAATTGGAAAAGTAGAAATTGCAATCATAGTAATTGATTTTTTTATTACAGCATTGATATTTTCTTTTTTATTTAAATATCAACTAATTGCTAGTGTTATTATTACTATTTTTATGTGATTAACAAGTTTAATTTTAATGTTTCCGACTAAAATGGTACTAAGTTATATAATGCTATTTGAATTGCATTCAAATATATTTTTGTTAAAAAACATAATAATGATGTTTTAAAAATAAGTAAAATTAAAAAAATTGAAGATAATATTATTAATTTTGAAAACAAAATTGCGATTGTATATCGTATTGAAGCAAGAGATATATCATTGGCTAATCAACAAGAGCGTGATATTCCCATTTATAAATTAGCTAGTATTTTTAAAACAATAGATATTGATTTTGAAATTTGTAAAATCCAAGCCCCTTATGAATTTAACCACCAAATTCAACATATTGATAATTTTTTAAATAAAGAAAAAACTGAATTTAAAAAAACGCAGTTAAAAAACTGAAAAAATTGATTTTTGTATTTACAATATAATAGACTTCTTGCATAACCTATTAAAAAAATTACAAATATTTGTAAAAAGACAGTAATAGAAAAATATAATTTTAATTAATTATGTCTTTTATCTAAAAAATTAATATTTTGCCACAACAAAAAACGAATTTATTATTTAAATTCTTTAATTTTAAATAAATCTTTTATGTTAAATTAATAATTGCAAATTATAAATTGAGGCAATTAAATTAAATCTTAAACCAAATCTTTTTCTACGATTACGATATTTTTCTGTCATAATTTTAAATTTTTTAAGAATAGCAAAAATATTTTCAATAATAATTCTCATTTTTGAAACTAGTCTATTATGTTGTTTTTGTGCTTTATTTAAATGGTTTTTCTTTGTTTTCTTTGTAGGTATTAGAACATTATTGTGAATTTTTTGTATTCCTTGATAACCACTATCAACTATTAATTTGGTATTTTTTAAAATTGGGATTTTTGATTCTTTAAATAAAGCATAATCATGTTTTTTCCCAAGTGAAAAACTTGTTGCAATAATTTTTCTGGTTTCTTGTTCGATAATTACTTGTGTTTTAATGGTGTGTTTTTTCTTTTTACCAGAATAAGATTGTTTTTGTCTTTTTTTGGGCGTTGGATTGGAGTTTCGGTAGCATCAATAATAATAGTTTTATCATTAAAATAATCATTTATTAGTGCTTTTTTACCAGCAAGTTGTTGAAAATCAGAGTTTTTAATTAAAATATCTTCAATTCACTTGATATTCCGATAACAATTAGATTCACTAATTCCGAAATTTTTACCAAGATGAAAATAAGTCTGATATTCTCGTCAATATGATAAAGTCATCAATAATCTATTTTCTAGTGATAATTTATTAGTTTTACCACCTTTTTTAAATTTTTCTATTTCAGCTACTTGTAAAATATCTAACATTTTATTAAAAGTGGATTTTTTTATTCCTGTTAATCTTAACCATTCTTTATCATTAAGAGTATTAAATTTATTATTGTTCATATTTTGATATCCTCATAAATTATATTTTATAAGAATATTTTAATAAAAAAGGTATCGCAAGAAGTCTAATAATCAAAAATTAAAAACAGTTTACTTTTTAATAATTAACGGAAATAATGTTACTTTGGTAAATCAAAAACTCCGTTATATTATTAATGAACATGATAATAACATTAAATTTATCAAAGCAACTTTTGAAGAAACAAGTTTATTAGTTCAACGAAAAATTATTCCAACAAATAATATTGTTGATAAACCACAAAAAATTAGACAATTTTCTAATTATGTTGCAATAGATAAACAATTTATTTCTTATTTAACTATATCCCAATATCCGTTGTTGGTGCCCGATACTTGACTGGGTTTTCTTACAAATTTAAGTAATGTTAATGTCAATATTAAAGTTCATCATATTTCCGAACAAGAAGCTTTAAAATTACTTGATAGTGCAATTAACCGCGCTGAAATACAAACAACAAGCAAAACAAGTGAAGAAATCAAATATCAATCATATTTAGAACACTTTACTGAGTTAATGAATATGTTTCAAAACGGGGGAGAAACCTTGAAAATGGTTTCAATTATTTTTACTTGTTTTGGCGATACTAAAAAGGAATTAGATAATATTAGAACGATGTTAATTAGTGAAATGACGAAAAAGAGTTTTATACCCGATGAGTTAAAATTTCAACAACTACAAACATATAATTTTATTTGAAACCATGATACTAAAAACACCGCTGAATTGTGACAAGAAATGCCCGTTATTTCTTTGGCAAGTAGTTATCCGTTTGTGATAGCTCCCTTAAATGACAAGCAAGGGTTATTGTTAGGGACGAATGATATTGATGAACCAATAAGTTTTGATATTAAACACCGCAATAGTTATCGAAACAGTAGTAATGTTTTTATTGTTGGAATGACGGGTAGCGGTAAAACATTTAACGCTAAAAAGCAATTAAATTGATTATATTGTAATAACACAAAGTTATATATTATTGACCCCGAACGCGAATACCACAATCTCACCAAATATTACGGCGGAGAAATTATTCCTATTGGAAAATCTGACAAAGCTAGAATAAATCCGTTAGAGATTTTTTCAGATGATTTATTAGAACATATTTCCTTACTAGAACAGTGATTTAAAATCTTGTATTATTCTTTAACTGATATTGATTTAAGTTTATTACAACAAACACTTTTAAAACTATACAAAGATTTTAAAATTACTGACAAGACAGAATTAAATAAGTTAACTGCTAGTGATTATCCTACCCTTTCGCATTTGTTTGATTTAATTGAAAAACAAGAACAAGAGGAAAAAACAAAATCAAATTTATACAATGTTTTATGAAAACTTGCAAAAGGTGCTGATGGACATTTATGAAATGGAATAAGCACATTGTCTCTAAAAAGTGATTTAATTGTTTTTGATACCCATGAATTAACTTCAAACAAAAACCGACAAAACGCTCAATTATTTTTAATGTTAGCGTTTTTAGATAAAATTATCAAACAAAATAAAGCTAAAAACGAAACACTACCAATTGCAGAGCAACAATGAATTTGTATTGCAATTGATGAAGCCCACTTATTAATTAATGAAAATAATACGCTAGCGTTAAATTTTTTGTTTGAAATGACAAAACGAATTCGAAAATATAACGGAATTTTATATATTATGACACAAAACATCAATGAATTTATGGGAAATAAAAATATTAAAACCCAAGCCCAAGGAATTATTAACAACTGTTTATATCAATTTGTTCATCATTTAGCAGCGAGCGATTTACAAGATTATGATAATTTAATTTCAGCAAGTGGCAGATTAAATGAATATCAAAAATCAACAATTGCTAGTTCACCAACCGGGACATGCTTATTTTCCATTGGTTCTAGTCAACGAATGTTATTAACTGTTGAAGCAAGTGATATTGAACAAGAAGATTTTAGTTAGGAACTAAATTTATGAATAAAATAAAAAAATTATTTAATAAATTTAATAAATTTGAAAAAATGGTTTTCCTGTCTTTTTCAATTATTAGACTTCTTGCGATACCTTTTTTATTAAAATATTCTTATAAAATATAATTTATGAGGATATCAAAATATGAACAATAATAAATTTAATACTCTTAATGATAAAGAATGGTTAAGATTAACAGGAATAAAAAAATCCACTTTTAATAAAATGTTAGATATTTTACAAGTAGCTGAAATAGAAAAATTTAAAAAAGGTGGTAAAACTAATAAATTATCACTAGAAAATAGATTATTGATGACTTTATCATATTGACGAGAATATCAGACTTATTTTTATCTTGGTAAAAATTTCGGAATTAGTGAAGCTAATTGTTATCGGAATATCAAGTGAATTGAAGATATTTTAATTAAAAACTCTGATTTTCAACAACTTGCTGGTAAAAAAGCACTAATAAATGATTATTTTAATGATAAAACTATTATTATTGATGCTACCAAAACTCCAATCCAACGCCCAAAAAAAGACAAAAGCAATCTTATTCTGGTAAAAAGAAAAAACACATCATTAAAACACAAGTAATTATCGAACAAGAAACCAGAAAAATTGTTGCAACAAGTTTTTCACTTGGGAAAAAACATGATTATGCTTTATTTAAAGAATCAAAAATCCCAATTTTAAAAAATACCAAATTAATAGTTGATAGTGGTTATCAAGGAATACAAAAAATTCACAATAATGTTCTAATACCTACAAAGAAAACAAAGAAAAACCATTTAAATAAAGCACAAAAACAACATAATAGACTAGTTTCAAAAACGAGAATTATTATTGAAAATATTTTTGCTATTCTTAAAAAATTTAAAATTATGACAGAAAAATATCGTAATCGTAGAAAAAGATTTGGTTTAAGATTTAATTTAATTGCCTCAATTTATAATTTGCAATTATTAATTTAACATAAAAGATTTATTTAAAATTAAAGAATTTAAATAATAAATTCGTTTTTTGTTGTGGCAAAATATTAATTTTTTAGATAAAAGACATAATTAATTAAAATTATATTTTTCTATTACTGTCTTTTTACAAATATTTGTAATTTTTTTAATAGGTTATGCAAGAAGTCTATTATCTTTTAATAAAGAAAAATTAGAAAAATTAGCACTAATAATTTGTCTTAATGATATGTTTTCAAAACACATTTTTTTCGCACATGAAAATCATTAGCAACAATGCAACAATTAGTAATATAAATATCATTAGGTAATTTATTATTTAAAATTCATTGTAATTGTTTTGGTTCTAAGACAATATTAAATGATAATTTAACTTTTTGGTCATAACTATGAACTTTTTTATCGGTACGATTTTCTACTTGAATTTTAAACTCACAATTAAAAGCACTAGTAATAACTGCCATTAATGAACCTTCAACAGTAATTTTATTATTTTGACGGGGCCATCCCCAATATTTGCTACCATCATAACTAATGGATAATAAATAAGAAACCATTATTTTTAATATTCTATTAAGCGTCAAACAAACTGATCAACATAACGCATCGGCTTTCAAACATCACAATGATTTAATCAATCACTACCAATATTAGTAGATAACACCACCACTAATGCTAAAAAACAAAGAATTAAAATTAAAATGAATACATCTAAAAATCCAATCCGATATTGACGAAATCGCGTTCTTTTTTGATGGGGGTCATAACCCCGAGCATCCATTGCATAAGCCATATCCTCAGCTTTTTGAAATGATGATACTAGTAAAGGAATAATTAAAGAAACAATGGACTTAATTTTATCTTTAAATTTACCATTTTTAGAATCCATCCCTCTTGATGCTTGTGCTTTTTTAATTCGCATTGCTTCTTCAAATAAAGTTGGTAACATTCTTAATGCCATTGAAATGATAATTGAAATAATATGAACAGGAATTTTAATTAACTTCAAAGGTCACATTAAATCTTCCAAAGCTAATGTTAAATCCAATGGCTTTGTTGTTGATGTCAAAATCGTTGTTACTAAAACCATCAAATAAATTCTTAAAGAAATATATAATGCAGTTAAAATCGCTTTTCAAGACACAATAAGAATCTTAAACTTAGCTGGTTGATATATGAGACCCACTGTCTCTCAGCGTGGTTGTTTATCCGCATCAAATTCTGGTTTAATAAGAAAGAAATTTAATACTAATAATACTAAAGTTACAAAAATAACAAACTTAAATAAAGAAAATAATAATCGCAATGGTAATTTAGAAATAAAGAAAATACTAATAATTACTGTTCCTGTTAAAATATAACCTGTAAAACCAGTATTAATAAAAACCGCTGCAATTAAAGCAATTATTGATAGGATTTTAATTCTAGGGTCAAGGCGATGAACAAGAGAATTATATGGTAAATACCGCCCAAATGATATATTCATAAATTAACTCCTTCTACTTACTATTAATTCTTTGTGCTAATTGCGTTACTAAATCTTCAACAGTCCGAGCATTGATATTACTAGTATCAAAACCATTATCTTTTAACTTTTGTAAAAAATGAAAAATTTTTGGTGGTTCAATATTAATTTCTTTAATTAATTGATCATTAGCAAAAAGACTAACGGGATCACTTTGATGATACAATTGACCATTTTTTAAAACAACAACTTCATCGGCATATTGCAAAACATGATCCATATTATGAGTAACAAGAATAATGCGTTTTTTATCTTGTTTATTAAACTTAAAAAATAACTTCATTAACTCTTCTTCCCCATCAGGATCTAACCCAGCTGTTGGTTCATCTAAAATTAAAGTATGACCTTCAATCGCCAAAATTCCAGCAATTGCTACTCTTCTTTTTTGACCACCAGATAAATCAAAAGGCGAACGCGTTAAATATTCTTGACCTAATCCCACAAGTTCTAAATACTTAGCAGCTTTAAGTCGGACTTCATCCTTTTTAATCCCAAAGTTTAAAGGACCAAACATAATATCTTTTTCAATTGTTTCTTCAAATAATTGATATTCTGGAAATTGAAAAACTAATCCTACTGATTTTCGTAATAATTTTTGCTTTTTAATTTTTCTTTGCTTTGCTTTAATGAGAAAATCACCAACAATAATTTGCCCAGCTGTTGGAATTAATAATCCATTCATATGTTGAATTAAAGTTGATTTTCCACTACCAGTTGAACCAACAACCGCCGTAATAATAGAATCCTTTATTCATAGATTAACATTTTTTAAGGCTTGAAATTGAAATGGACTTTTAGGAGCATAAATATAACTAACATTATTAAATTTAATTAAATTTGATGGATTATCAATAATTATTTTTTTTGACATATTTGTTGTACCAATTCCTCTTCATATAATGTTTCATCAATGTTAACACCATACTTTTTTAATCCATAAGATACTTTTAAAATAAAAGGAATATCTAAATGAATACTTCTTAAAAAATCAACTTCTTTTAAAATTTCTTCTGGTTTACCAAAACGAACAACTTTTCCTTTATTCATTACTAATAGCTTATCAGCATTAATAATTTCATCCATATCATGGGTAATTGAAATAATTGTTTTCTCACGCGATTCTTTTAATTGCACCATAATTTCTTTTACTTCTCTTTTTCCCTTAGGGTCTAACATACTAGTAGCTTCATCAAAAATAATTAATTCTGGAGTTAATGCTAAAGCCGAAGCAATCGCTACGCGTTGTTTTTGACCACCTGATAATAATAATGGTTCGTGATCTAAATAACTTTCCATTCCTACCATTTGTGAATATTTCGTAATAATATCCGGCATCAATTTTGGGTCAACACATTTATTTTCTAAACCAAAAGCAATATCATCACGAACTGTTGAACCAATAAATTGATTATCCGGATTTTGAAAAACAATTCCTAATTTATGCGAAATTAATTGACTATTTTCTTTAGTTACTAAATTACCAAATACTTCAATACTACCTTTTTGCGCTTTTAAAACGCCAATAATAATTTTTGATAAAGTTGATTTCCCACTACCATTATGACCAATAATAGTTATATACTCGCCGTGATTGATACTAAAACTAACACCATCTACCGCATTAGGATAACTCATACGATATTTAAATTCAATATCTTGTACTTTTAAAGCAATATTATTTTTTCTTGTTAATATTCCCAATTTTTCATGGGCTTTTTTTTTCTTTCTCATTAATATACTCCCAAATATCTAAATAATTAATATTTAACTATTTAATTTTAACACACTAATAAAAGAATGTTAAATAGGAAACATTAAGCAAACATTAATCGCTACTAAATAAAAAATAATTTATTAATATTTATAATTGATTTTCAACTTCGTTTTTTTTGCTTTCTATTTTTCAACATTCGTTTTTCACTTTGTTGATTTTTTTTGCTTTTTTTATTAACTTCTTTTCATTTTTCTTATTTTCTTGTTTACGCTTTTTACTTATTATTTTTAATTCACTTCTTAATTAGACTTCTTGCATAACCTATTAAAAAAATTACAAATATTTGTAAAAAGACAGTAATAGAAAAATATAATTTTAATTAATTATGTCTTTTATCTAAAAAATTAATATTTTGCCACAACAAAAAATGAATTTATTATTTAAATTCTTTAATTTTAAATAAATCTTTTATGTTAAATTAATAATTGCAAATTATAAATTGAGGCAATTAAATTAAATCTTAAACCAAATCTTTTTCTACGATTACGATATTTTTCTGTCATAATTTTAAATTTTTTAAGAATAGCAAAAATATTTTCAATAATAATTTTCATTTTTGAAACTAGTCTATTATGTTGTTTTTGTGCTTTATTTAAATGGTTTTTCTTTGTTTTCTTTGTAGGTATTAGAACATTATTGTGAATTTTTTGTATTCCTTGATAACCACTATCAACTATTAATTTGGTATTTTTTAAAATTGAGATTTTTGATTCTTTAAATAAAGCATAATCATGTTTTTTCCCAAGTGAAAAACTTGTTGCAATAATTTTTCTGGTTTCTTGTTCGATAATTAATTATGTTTTAATGGTGTGTTTTTTCTTTTTACCAGAATAAGATTGTTTTTGTCTTTTTTTGAGCGTTGGATTGGAGTTTCGGTAGCATCAATAATAATAGTTTTATCATTAAAATAATCATTTATTAGTGCTTTTTTACCAGCAAGTTGTTGAAAATCAGAGTTTTTAATTAAAATATCTTCAATTCACTTGATATTCCGATAACAATTAGCTTCACTAATTCCGAAATTTTTACCAAGATGAAAATAAGTCTGATATTCTCGTCAATATGATAAAATCATCAATAATCTATTTTCTAGTGATAATTTATTAGTTTTACCACCTTTTTTAAATTTTTCTATTTCAGCTACTTGTAAAATATCTAACATTTTATTAAAAGTGGATTTTTTTATTCCTGTTAATCTTAACCATTCTTTATCATTAAGAGTATTAAATTTATTATTGTTCATATTTTGATATCCTCATAAATTATATTTTATAAGAATATTTTAATAAAAAAGGTATCGCAAGAAGTCTATTGTTTTAATTGTTCATAGCATTTTTGCTTTGCCTCTTGATTTTGAACTCTTTCTCTTTTTTTAATTATCTTTAACTTTTTTATTATTCATCCATATGTTTCATTACCTTTCAATTGATTTAAAAAAACTAATTAAAATAGTTTTGATTATCAATATAAGAAAAAACTATTTTCAAAATTAAACTTTTTTATTGCAAAGTACATTCCTGAACTGCTCGATTTTACTTAATTAATTTCTCTAAAATTATTATGCAATAAAATAACAAAAGAATAAACTATAAAATATTATGTACCTTCATGGATTTTAACAATAACATATGCTACGGTTTTTAGTGTTTCATAAATTGTCGTAATAATTAAATATAAAATTCGAACTAAGTAAATTCATTTAATTAGTTTAGCTTCATTAGCAGTTAATAATGATCGCGCAAACTTATATACGGGTTGCATTGCCCAAATATAAAAATATATCGGAATACTAATTGCTAAAATAAAACAAATACTAGCAACGATACCAATAGCAATTATTGCTTGATGTGGATTAGCATTACAAAATAATGCTTGACTATTAAGAATTAATAAAACTAAATTAACAATAAAAAATGATGTTACCACTAATGCTAAATTAACAATTAACGATCATCCAAAACTAAGAAATAGCTTTCTTCCTTGCGAAGTAGAATATGCTACTTCCCCGCTTTAGCTAAAGTATATAAACTACTACGATGATAAGTTCAAGGTAACATTTTAACTATTAAATGATGTGGTTGTTGCTTTTTGTAATGAAAAGGCGTTAATTGAAAAAATTGACTTTTAATTTCATAACTAGTAGTTTTTTGAACTTTTTTGCCAACAAAACCAAACTTCTTTAAATAAGCATCAACAAATTATTTTCCCGTTAAATTAGCACTGTTAGTATTTCTAATAATTGATGAATAGATTTCTTGCGATACCTTTTTTATTAAAATATTCTTATAAAATATAATTTATGAGGATATCAAAATATGAACAATAATAAATTTAATACTCTTAATGATAAAGAATGGTTAAGATTAACAGGAATAAAAAAATCCACTTTTAATAAAATGTTAGATATTTTACAAGTAGCTGAAATAGAAAAATTTAAAAAAGGTGGTAAAACTAATAAATTATCACTAGAAAATAGATTATTGATGACTTTATCATATTGACGAGAATATCAGACTTATTTTCATCTTGGTAAAAATTTCGGAATTAGTGAAGCTAATTGTTATCGCAATATCAAGTGAATTGAAGATATTTTAATTAAAAACTCTGATTTTCAACAACTTGCTGGTAAAAAAGCACTAATAAATGATTATTTTAATGATAAAACTATTATTATTGATGCTACCGAAACTCCAATCCAACGCCCAAAAAAAGACAAAAACAATCTTATTCTGGTAAAAAGAAAAAACACACCATTAAAACACAAGTAATTATCGAACAAGAAACCAGAAAAATTATTGCAACAAGTTTTTCACTTGGGAAAAAACATGATTATGCTTTATTTAAAGAATCAAAAATCCCAATTTTAAAAAATACCAAATTAATAGTTGATAGTGGTTATCAAGGAATACAAAAAATTCACAATAATGTTCTAATACCTACAAAGAAAACAAAGAAAAACCATTTAAATAAAGCACAAAAACAACATAATAGACTAGTTTCAAAAATGAGAATTATTATTGAAAATATTTTTGCTATTCTTAAAAAATTTAAAATTATGACAGAAAAATATCGTAATCGTAGAAAAAGATTTGGTTTAAGATTTAATTTAATTGCCTCAATTTATAATTTGCAATTATTAATTTAACATAAAAGATTTATTTAAAATTAAAGAATTTAAATAATAAATTCATTTTTTGTTGTGGCAAAATATTAATTTTTTAGATAAAAGACATAATTAATTAAAATTATATTTTTCTATTACTGTCTTTTTACAAATATTTGTAATTTTTTTAATAGGTTATGCAAGAAGTTTAATATATTCAAGTAGCCAATCAAGTTATTAATAAAATTCCAACTAAAATCCCAAAAACTATTAATGCTATTAATAGTCCTATGGGAATATTGCTAGAGATATTTATTTCTAAAAATAATGTTTTTAATTGCATATTATTCTCCTTTAATAAAATTATGACAATATTTTATCATATATTGCAACAACAAAAAATAACCTCAGTATTTATTGAGGTTATTAATCGGATTTATTATTTAAACTAATTCAATATAAACCATTGGGGCATTATCGCCTTTACGGTCATCAGTTTTTAAAAGTCTCGTATAGCCGCCAGATCTTTCATTATATCGCTTAGCAATATCAGTAAATAATTTTTGTAAAACTGTTTCTGTTTCATTAACATCAATATTTCGTAAAATACTTGATGCTTGTCTTCTAGCATGCAAATCTTGTCTTTTTGCTAAGGTAATTAATTTATCAATTGTTTTTCTTAATTCTTTAGCTCGTTTTTCAGTTACAAGCAATCTTTCATGAACAACTAATTCTGTTGCTAAATTACGCATTAATCCTTGTCTTCAGCTAGTATTTTTACCGCGTTTTTGAATAAATGACATATTTTGTTCCTCCTTTTATTCTCGTTTAAAAGTTAGCCCTAATGCTAATAATTTATCTTTAATTTCATTAAAGGATTTTCTTCCTAAATTTTTCGTTGCTAAAATATCATTTTCTGTTTTATCAGTTAAATCACCAATCGTAACAATTTCTGCTCGTTTTAAACAATTATATGAACGCACCGTTAAGTCTAATTCTTCAATTGGTTTTTCTAATTCATCTGTTTCTTGTTTTTCAGAAATAGAAATAATTTCTAATGATTGCGCTTGCTCACTTAAACTAACAAAATGTTCTAAATGAGCAATTAAAATCTTCGCAGCAATCGCAATTGCTTCTACAGGAGTAACAGAACCATCGGTTGTTAATTCTAAAGCTAATTGCTCTAAATCAGCACTTTTTCCCACTTTAGTTGGTTCAACACTATATTTAACATTAACAATTGGTGAATAATTAGAATCCATAGGAATAATCCCAATATTAGTAATTAAGCGTTTATTATCATCAAATGATTTATAACCACGAGAATTTTGAGCATACATTGTCATTTCTAATTTACCACCTTTAGCAACAGTAGCAATTAAATAATCACCATTTAATATTTCAACTCCTAACGGACAAACAATCATTGAAGCTAATACTTCACCAGCTACAGCATCTACTTTTAGTGAGACACTTTCTTCTTCTTTAAAAAAAGTACTATCAATTTTTAAAATAATACCTTTTAAATTTAAAATAATTTGAGCAACATTTTCAACAACCCCTTTAATTGTTGAAAACTCATGACTAGCTCCTTTAATATCAACACCATAAATTGAAGCTCCCGGTGTTGCTGCTAATAAAGTTCTTCGTAAAGCGTTACCAATAGTATTACCAAATCCTCTTTCTAATGGTTCTACTATAAAGCAACCGAAATTTTTACTAGTACTTTCAGTTTGTAATTTAAAATTTGGTCTAATAAATTGTTTCATTTATTAACCTCTTGGCCTTTTAGGGGGACGACATCCATTATGAGGAATCGGTGTTACATCTTTAATACTTGTAATTTCCAAACCAGCTGCTTGTAAGCTTCTAACAGCAGCATCTCTTCCAGGACCAGGTCCTTTACACTGAACTTCAATCGTTCTCATTCCATGTTCAATTGATGCCTTAGCAACTTGTTCTGCTACCATTTGTGCAGCATAAGGGGTTGATTTCTTTGTTCCTTTAAAACCAATTGCACCAGCCGCACATCAAGCAATAACATTCCCTAATTCATCAGTCATTGTTACAATTGTATTATTAAATGTTGAATGAACATGAGAGATTCCTTTTAAAATATTCTTTTTTTGTCTTTTCTTTGCAACTTTTTCTATTTTTGCCATCGTGTTACCTCCACTTCTTACTATTTTTTCTTATTAGCAACTGTTTGCCTGCGATCTCTTTTTGTTCTGGCATTTTGTTTAGTAGATTGACCATGAACTGGTAAACCTTTACGATGACGAATACCACGATAACAACCAATTTCCATTAATCGTTTAATATTTAATTGAGTTTCGCGTCGCAACTCACCTTCTACTTTATAATCTTTAGATATTTCTGCTCTAATATTTGTTAGTTGCTCTTCTGTTAATTGCTTAACACGAATATTTTCATCAACACTACATTGTTTTAAAATCTTTTGAGCATTTGATAAACCAATCCCATAAACATATGTTAAAGCAATAACAACTCTTTTATCATTAGGGATTTCTACTCCTGCAATTCTTGCCATATTTAACCTCCTATTTTTAACCTTGTCTTTGTTTGTGCTTTGGAGTCTTACAAATTACTCGCACACATTTTTTTCTATTAATTATTTGACATTTATCACAAATTTTTTTAACTGATGATCTTACTTTCATTTAATTTTTCTCCTTTTACTATTTTTTTACTTATGACGATAAGTAATCCGCCCACGTTTTAAATCATATGGAGAGAGTTCAATAATTACTTTATCACCTGGTAAAATCCTAATGAAATTCATGCGAATTTTACCAGAAACGTGAGCTAAAATAACCGCATTGTTTTCTAGTTTTACCTTAAACTCAGTATTAGGTAAACATTCAATAACAATTCCTTCCACTTCAATAATATTTTTAGTTTCTTTTTCTTTGGTGGTCATTTAATTCCCTTCTTCCATTAAGTGTGGATTAGCAGTTAAAACTTCATATCCCTTTGCGGTTACTAGAATTGTATGTTCAAAATGAGCTGAATATGTACCATCAAGGGACACAACTGTTCAATTATCACTTAAAACTCTAGTTTCGTCAGTACCAATTTGTACCATTGGTTCAATACAAATTGTCATTCCTGCCACTAGTTTTAAGCCATAGTCATATTTACCATAATTAGGAACATATGGTTCTTCATGTAATTGCTTACCAATCCCATGTCCCGTATAATTTTTTGGTAAATGATACCCTTGTTGCTCAACAAATTGTTGAATTGTTGCGCCAATAGTACCAATTCTAACACCAGGAGCAATAATTGCTATTGCCTTATTTAAGGCTTCTTCCGTTACAGTAATCAACTTTTGATATTCCGCTTTAATTTGACCAACACCAACAGTAATCGCCGCATCCGCAAAGTATCCATCAACAACAGCACCAGCATCAATTGATACTAAATCACCTGTCTTAATAATTTGATTATTAGCAATTCCATGAATTAATTCATTGTTAATAGAAACACAAATATGATTAGGAAAACCATAATAACCTTTAAACGCTGTTTTAGCATTACTTTCCTTTAACACTCTGGTTGCTATTATATCAAGGTCGCGTTTTTTTATTCCGGGAATAATTGCCTTTTTAATTTCAGCTAACATTTTAGCAACTACTTTTCCCGCAGCACGCATTGCTTTAATTTCCAACTCATTTTTAACAGTAACCATTTATTTTACACACTATCTAAAATACTTTTAATACCATTAAATACTAATTTACTTGACTGATTAGCATCAACAACATGTAATAAGTTTTCTTCTTGATAATACTCTACTAAAGGTAAAGTCTCATTCAAATAAGTTTGAATTCTAATTTTAGCTTTTTCTTTCGTATCATCATCGCGCTGAATTAATGATGCACCATCATCATCACATTGCATCGTAATTTTAGGTTTATTAACTAATTTGTTATATGTTCGATTACAAGTAGGACAAACTAAGCGATTGGTAATCCGATCAATTAAATGTTCTAAGTCAGCTTCTAAATAAATAACAAAATCAATTTGTTGTTGTTTTTTTTCTAAAATCTCTTGCAACGCATGCGCTTGTTTAAGCGTTCTTGGAAAACCATCAAGAATAAATTCTTCGCTTAAATTATCAATGGTTTCTCGTACAAGATAAATGACCTGTTCATCGGGTACTAATTTTCCTGCATCTAAATATTCTTTAGTTTTTAATCCCAATGGTGAATTATTTCTTATCGCTTGACGAATAATATCTCCTGTTGATAAATGTATCAAACGATATGCCTCACATAACTTTTGTGACTGAGTTCCTTTACCACTTCCGGGTGCTCCTAAAAAGATTAAATTCATTTTAAATACCACTCTCTTTTATCATATATTTTTACTTTGATTTTCATCCCTTTTAAATTGAATATAAGATTGTTGAGTCAGATGTCCTTGAACTTGACGAATAACTTCAATTGCAACACCAACCATAATAATAACTCCTGTTCCACCAATTGCTAACATTGGCGGTAAATTTGTTAATTTAGAAATTAATGTTGGCAATATGGCAACAAAAGCTAAAAAGATACTACCAACAACACTTAAACGATTTAAAGTTGATTTAATATATTTCTCAGTTTCTTTTCCTGGTTGAATTCCAGGAATAAATGTGCCATTCTTTTGAAAATTCTCTGCCATTTGTTCAGGATTAATTTGTACTTGAGAATATAAGAAAGTAAAGAGAATAATTAAAATTGCAAAAATGCTCATTCCTGACCATGAATTTAATGACAAATAAGTTTCAGTAAAATTAGTAAACCCTGTTCCTTCGGGATTATTAGCTTTAACAATTTGGGCAATTGTTAAAGGTGCTGTTATAATTGCTGAAGCAAAAATCACGGGAATAACACCAGCCGAATTAATTTTTAACGGCAAATACGGTACTTTTTCACTTTTTAACGCTAACCCCCTTCCCGTCTGTTGAATCGGAATTCTTCTTTCTGATTCAGCAAAGAATACAACCATTAAAATTACTAAAAGAAATCCAACCATATAAAGTAAAAACTTTAAAAACCCACTAAAAACAACTATTGCTTCACTTTGACCACCAACTCAAAATTGAAAAGTTTTAGCAATATTAAATGGTAAACTAGAAGCAATTCCTGCAAAAATAACTAAAGAAACACCATTACCAATTCCACGAATTGTAATTTGATCAGCTAGTCAAAGAATTAAGAATGTCCCTCCCAAAAGCAATGTTGGTACCAAAATATAATAAAACACTGCCGATGTAGCAATATTTCCAGCATCTGCTTCTTGCCATTTAAGACTAATAATTTTTTGTTGTGCTAAGGTCATAATTGTCGCAAAACCTTGCATAATGCCAAATGGCAATGTTAATCATTTAGTTAATGTATCTAATTTTCGTTTCCCTTTTTCTCCTGATTTGGCTCAACGAGATAATCCTGGAACTAAATCAGTAGATAATAATTGGACAATAATAGAAGCAGTAATGTATGGTGATAACCCTAAAGCGAAAAGTGAAAATCGATCAATAGAGCCCCCACCTAACATTGCAATCAAATTAAAAAATTCTCTTGAATCCTTATTAGATTCATTAAGGTTTTTATTTATATTAACCCCTGGAACAGTAATTAATGCTCCCAAACGAATAATAAATAAAACCAATAATGTAAAAGCTAATTTTAATAAAATATCTTTATTATTACGATAAAATCTTTTAATGGTTGTTATCACTATTAAATCACCTCGGTTTTACCATTAGCCTTCTCAATAGCATCTTTAGCAACTTTTGAAAACTTATGAGCTTTAATAACTAATGCTTTACTAATTTTACCATTAGCAAGAATTTTTACTAACGATTTTTCACTATTAATTAATTTTTTCCTTTTTAAAACTTGGGGAGTAATTTCAGTTACATCTAATTGTTCTAAAGCACTTAAGTTAACAATTTCATATCGTTTCTTTGTAAAATTGGTAAAACCGATTTTAGGAATTCTACGAAATAAAGGCGTTTGTCCCCCTTCAAATCCAGGACGAACACCACCACCACTTCTAGCATTTTGACCTTTATGTCCTTTACCAGAAGTTTTTCCATGTCCTGAAGATGTTCCTCTTCCAAGGCGTTTTTTATCTTTACGAGATTTTTTAGTATATTTAAGTTCATGTAATTTCATAATTATTGTTCCCTTGCTAGTGATTTTTCACTAACTTTTTCTTTAATTTTTCGTAAACTATAAACTTGTTCTTTAGTTCGCATTTGTTTTAAACCATCCATTGCTGCTCTAATCATAATAAGTGAGGTATTAGAACCTAATGACTTAACATAAATATCTTGAACACCAGATACTTCAATTAAAGTCCGAACTGGACCACCAGCAATAATTCCCGTACCTTTTCTAGCAGGTTTAATTAGTACTCGTCCCCCACCATAATGACCAATAACATCATGAGGAACAGTAACGCCCACCATTGGAATCATAAAAGTATTTTTCTTAGCAGCTTTTGCTGCTTTTTTAATAGCATCAGGTACTTCATTAGCTTTACCAGTAGCAAACCCAACTTTTCCCTTATGGTTACCCACAATAACTACTACTGAGAAACGAAAATGTCGCCCCCCTTTAGTTACTTTAGTTACCCTTCTTACTTTAACGACCTTTTCTTCAAACTCTTCAACTGGTTTTTGAAAATTAGCATTTGATTTTTTAGTTCATCGTTTTTTATTTCGTTCACCATCACTACCTCGATTAGCAAAATTAGGCTTAGTTGGTGACGTCGTTAAATTTTGTTGATCTTTTTTTTCTTGCATTAACATACTTCTCCTCTACTAAAATTTCAATCCATGTTCTCTTGCAGCCTCCGCAAACGCAGCAATTTTCCCGTGATACAAGTAACCCCCACGATCAAAGACCACAGTGGTAATATTGTTTTCTAAAGCTTTCTTTGCTAGTATTTCTCCCAGAAGAGTAGCACTATCTTTATTTAAATTACTCTTACCTGCACCTGTCATTTGCAAAGTTGAGTAAGAAACTAGTGTCCGGTGCTGACTATCATCAATAATTTGTGCATAAAGATTCCTATTAGAACGAAATACATTAAGTCGGGGTCTTAATTCAGAACCAGTTATTTTTTTACGAATGCGAAAATGTCTAATTTTTCTTGCTTCATAGCGATTTGATTTCATTTTTAACTCCTTTGAAAGTAATCTAGACTATTGTCTATTTACCTGCTGATTTCCCTTCCTTACGAATAATGTATTCATTATCATATTGAATTCCTTTAGCTTTATACGGCTCTATTCGTCGAAAAGCACGAATATCGGCTGCTACTTGTCCAACTAATTCTTTACTAATTCCTGAAATAATAAGTTCTGTTGGTTTAGGACAACCAACTGTTATTCCCTCAGGGATAGTATATTGAATCGGATGTGAAAACCCTAAACTTAAATTTAGTTTATCACCCTGAATATTAGCACGATATCCCACCCCATTAATTAATAATCTTTTACTAAAACCAGTAGTAACACCTGTTAACATTCCTTCTAACAATGAATTAGTAGTTCCATGTAATTGCTTAGTATGTTTTTGTTCATTCGGTCTAATAGTTTTAATCGTTTGGTTTTCAACGATAATAGTAATTTTTTGTGGTAATTGTTTATTGAGTGTTCCTTTAGGTCCTTTAATAGTTACGATATTATTTTTTGCAATATTTATTTCAACGCCATCTTTTACAGATAGAATGCGATTACCAATTCTTGACATAATTTATCACCCTATCAAACAAAGGCAAGAACTTCGCCACCTAAACGATTTTCTCTTGCTTTTGCATCAGTCATAACTCCAAGTGATGTCGAAATAATTGCAATTCCTAAACCATTTAAAACCTTTGGAATCTCACTATTTTTAACATATACTCTAAGACCTGGCTTAGATATTCTCTTTAAACCTCAAATTACCCTTTGGCTTGCTTTATATTTTAATAAAATATCAATTTTGCTATGAGTTCCATCTTTGGGTTTCTCATTAATTTTAAAATCGGTAATATACCCTTCTTCTTTCAGAATTTGGGCAATTTGCAATTTTATATTAGAATTCGGAATGCTTACCTTTTTAAATTGTCGCTGATTAGCATTGCGAATTCTTGTTAGCATATCGCTAATTGGATCTGTCATCATATTTTACTAACTACCTCCTATCATGAAGCTTTCTTAAGCCCAGGGATTTGCCCTTTATTGCCAAATTCACGAATACATATACGACATAATTGAAACTTTTTTAATACTGACTTTGGTCGGCCACAATTTTGACAACGAGTGTATGCACGAACTGCAAACTTAGGAGTTTTTAATTGTTTTACTTTTAATGATTTTTTTGCCATCAGTTTCTTTCCTCTCCTATTTCTTAAATGGTGCACCCATTTTTTTTAGTAAAGAAAATGATTCATTTTGATTATTACTAGACATTACAATAGTAATACTCATTCCTCTTGTTTTTACAACTTTGTCGTAATCAATTTCAGGAAAAATCAATTGTTCTTTAATTCCTAATGTGTAGTTACCGTATTTATCAAAACCAGCTTTATTTAAACCACGAAAATCACGAACCCGAGGTAAATTAATATTAAATAATTTATAAAGAAAGTCATACATTTTAGTACCCCGTAAAGTTACTTTACACCCAACTGGCATTCCTTCTCGTAACTTAAAACCAGCAATTGATTTTTTTGCTCTAGTTATTACTGGTTTTTGTCCTGTAATTAAGTACAATTCTCGCATTACTATTTCAATATTTTTACTGTTACTAACAGCATCACCAATACCAACATTAACAACTACTTTGATAATTTTAGAAGCTTGCATTGTAGAAGTAAAACTATATTCTTGCATCATTTCCTGAATAATTTCATCTTGATATTTTTTTTGTAAATAATTCATCAAATTTTAACTCCTTAAATTAAATTCTTGTCTTGGTTTTACGAGCAATCCGATATTTTTTACCATCTTTAATCTCATAACCAATTTTAGTTGTTTTAGTTTTATCTTTACTATCTAGTAAAGCAACATTGGAAAGATGAATGCTTGCAGGAATTTCTTTAATTCCCCCTTCATTATTTTGGGTTGGTTTTTGGTTTTTTTTAATTGTAATGCCTTCAATTTCCACACGAAGTTTTTTCTTTAAAATATTAGTAACTGGTCCTTTAAAACCACGGTGTTTACCAGCAATAACTAATACTTGGTCACCTTTTTTAATTTTTATTTTTATCATCTTATATCACCTCAGTTGCTAAAGAAGCAATTTTATTAAATCCTGCTTCTTTTACTTCTCTAGCAATCGGACCAAAAATTCTTGTTCCTCTTGGCATTTTATCATCTCTAATAAGAACAGCTGCATTTTCCGAAAACTTAATATATGTACCATCACTTCTGCGAACAGCTTTTTTAGTACGAACAATAACAGCTTTAACAACTTGTCCCTTTTTAACAGTTCCCCCCGGTGTTGCTTGTTTAACTGAACAAACAATAACATCACCAACACTTGTAAATTTACGAACCGAACCACCTAAGTTCCGAATTACTAAAATTACTTTTGCTCCTGTATTATCAGCGACCCTTAATTGAGACTCAGTTTGAATCATAATCTATACTTCCTTTTCTATAAAATAATTGCTTTTTCAACAATTTTTACTAAACGAAAGCGTTTAGTTGCTGATAATGGTCTTGTTTCCATAATTAAAACACGATCACCCTCTTGGGAAGAATTGTCTTGATCATGAGCTTTAAACTTTTTTGAATATTTAACGCGTTTTTTATATATAGGATGATTTTTATATGTTTCTACTAAAACAGTAATTGTCTTCTCCATTTTACTAGAAACAACAATACCCGTATAAACCTTACGGTTATTTCTTTCCATCATTATCGCCTCGCTTTTCATCAGTTTTTGCTTTAGGGGTTATTGTTGCTGATTTAGATTTAGTAACTTTTGCTATTTTAACAGTATCTTCTTCTTTACTATCTTTACTTGTTATCGACTTAGAAACTTTTTTTTCTTTAATAACTGGTGCTACACCATCTTTAACTTTTTTAATTTCTTTTGCCACTAATTTTTGATTTTCCAGTTCAATTTGTTCAGTAACAACATCATCTTGCTTTTCAACAACTAATTTCTTTTCTTTAAGTTTAGGTTTTGCTTTCTCCTCAACAACTTTAGTTTTTTGATCAATTTCTTTTTTTAATGTTTCAGAAATAACAACTTTTTGTTGATTCAATGGTTTAACAATTTCACCAGCATCTTTTCTCATTTGTAAATGCGTTAATATTCTAGCAACTTCTCTTCGTAATTCTTTAATTCGATGGGGTTTTTCTAATTGTCCGGTTGCTGATTGAAATCTTAAGGCAAACAATTCTGCTTTTAATTCTTCAGCACGATGTTGTAAATCATTAATGCTTTTATCTTCAAATATTTTCTTTGCCATTATTCTTCACCTCGTTTAACGATTTTACATTTGATTGGCAATTTATGCATTGCCAGTATTAACGCTTCTCTTGCTACTTCTTCAGTAACACCAGCAACTTCAAACATAATTCGTCCTTTTTTAACAACAGCAACAAACTCTTCAGGAGACCCTTTTCCAGAACCCATTCGCACTTCAAGCGGCTTTTTAGTTTTCGCCATCTGAGGAAAAATGTTAATTCAAACTTTTCCCCCTCGTTTCATATATCTTGTCGCTGCAATTCTTGCTGCTTCAATTTGTTTTGAAGTAATTCAAAGACCTTGTAATTCAGGTTTTTTTTGTACTTGATCAGTATTAACAACAGTACTTCTTTTAGGTCTAACCAATTTTCCAACTGCTTGTAATCCAAATTCACCAAACGAAACCTTAGTTCCTCTTGTTGCTTTACCTTCATAAGAAACACGATGCGGACGGCGATATTTAGTTCGTTTTGGCATTAACATAATTACTTCGCCTCCTTAACAGAATTTTTCTTTTCTGGTAAAATTTCACCCTTATAAATTCAAACCTTAATTCCAATCAAACCATAAGTTGTCAATGCTGATGCTTTAGCATAATCAATATCACTTCGCAAAGTTGCCAAAGGAACACTTCCTTCAGCATAACCGTCACTACGAGCCATATCAACACCGCCAAGTCTTCCCGACACTAAAGTTTTAATTCCCTTCGCCCCAGCTTTCATTGCTTTACGGATTGCTAATTTTTGTATCGTTCTAAACGATGCCCGATTAACAATTTGTTGCGCCATATTTTCAGCAACAAGTTGGGCATTCAAATCAGGAACTTTAATATCAACAACATTAATCTTAATGTCTAATTTACTTTTAGTTGTCAAACCAATTGCACGCCGAATAGCTTTAATAATATTTTCAATATTTGAACCCTCTTGGCCTAAGACAACACCCGGACGCGAAGAATGAATGAACAGCGTAATATTTTCTTTCGTGCGTTCAATTTCAATTTTAGCAATTGCTGCATTTTTTCACTTTTTCAAAATTACTTTACGAATTTTAATATCAGAATGTAATCAATTAGCAAAATTTTTATCTTTAGCATATCATCTTGAGTCTCAGTCTTTATTAATACCAAGTCGTAATCCATGTGGACTTGCCTTTTGTCCCATTATTGATTACCTCCCTTTTTGTCTGTTACGACAATTGTAATGTGACTAGTTCTTTTTAATATTTTATAAGCTTGTCCATGATCTGATGGTCGAAACCGTTTTAAAGTTGCACCCTCATTCACTAAAACCTCTTTAATTAATAATGCATCTCCATCCATCGCATAATTATTTACCGCATTAGCAATAGCGGATTTTAGAAGTTTAAGTACTGGCTCACTAGCTTTTTTATTAGTATTCATTAAAATCGCTAAAGCATCAGTAACTGGTTTTCTTCTTATTAATTCAGCAATTAATTGCACCTTTCTGGGGGCAATTCTAATTGTTCTTAAAATAGCTTTTGCTTCCATATTTTAAACTCCTTACTATTTCTTCTTCTTATCATTTCCGTGCCCACCAAACGATCTTGTTGGTGCAAATTCACCAAATTTATGACCAACCATATCTTCAGTTACAAAAACCGGAACATGCTTTCTACCATCATGAACAGCAACTGTATGATTAATGAAGGCAGGAGAAATAGTAGAGCGACGCGATCAAGTTTTCATTACTTCTCTTTTATTATTACTATTCAACAACTCAACTTTTTTCAATAAATGTGACGCAATATATGGTCCTTTTTTTAATGATCTTCCCATCCTTAACGATTTCCTTTCATAAGCATTACCCTATTTTTTCTTTCTTCTAATAATTAATTTTGTTGAAGCCTTACGAGGATTACGAGTTTTCATCCCCAATGTCTTCTTACCTCAAGGTGTTACAGGAGCTACTCTTCCAATCGGCGCTTTTCCTTCACCACCACCATGTGGATGATCATTAGGATTCATAACTGAACCTCTAACCGTCGGACGAATTCCTCTTCAACGATTTCTTCCTGCTTTTCCTCAATTAACTAAGTTCCGATCTTCATTACCAACTTCACCAATTGTTGCTCGACAAGATGCTAATATCTTGCGAACCTCACCAGAATTTAAACGAATCGTAACATAACGACCACTTTCATCTTTTCCTAATAATTGAGCACTAGTTCCCGCACTTCTAGCTAATTGACCACCTTTTAAAGGTCGCAATTCAATATTATGAACTACTGTTCCCTCAGGCATTTTTCCCATTGGCATACTATTACCAACTTTAATATCCACCAGAGAACCACTAACAATTTCCATTCCTACTTCAAGAGTTTTAGGTGCTAAAATATATCTTTTTTCACCATCAAGATAATTAATTAATGAAATAAACGCATTACGATTAGGATCATACTCAATACTTGCTACTTTACCAATAATATTGTCTTTATCACGTTTAAAGTCAATAATACGATATTTTCTTTTATGACCGCCACCTTTATGACGCGTAGTAATAATTCCCCGATTATTCCGACCAGATTTCCTATTTAATGTAGTTAATAATGATTTCTCTGGTTTATCAGTTGTTAAAACTGAATAATCAAGAGTTGTCATATTACGACGACCATTAGTAACTGGTTTATATTTCTTTATTGCCATAACTCTTACTCCTTAATATTATTCGTTATTAAATAACTCTAATTTTTCACCTGGTTTTAAAGTAAAAATCGCTCTTTTACTAGCATTAGTTAATCCTTCAAACCGTCCCATTTTTTTAGCTTTCGGTTTCTTTTTAATAATATTTACCTTAAGAACTTTAACTTCAAAAATAGTTTCAAATGCTTTTTTAATTTGTGTCTTATTAGCCTTATAATTAACTTCAAAAGTATATTTACCATCAACATTAATTTTTAAATATGACTTTTCTGTTAAGACTGGCTTTTTAATTACTTCGGTAATATGCATTATGCCAATACCCCCTCAATGTTTACTAACGCCTCTAAAGTTATTAATAACTTATTAGCATGCAATAAATCATAAATATTTAAACTACTAGCAGCAATGACATTAAATTTTGCAATATTACTTGCTGATTTAGCAATCACTTCATCAGCTACACTAGTAATTAATAATGTTTTATTATCCACTAACTTTAAATTTTGACAAATTTGTAAAACTGCCTTTGTTGAATATTTTTCTAAACTAATAGTATCAACAATAATAAGTTCATTATTTTGTGCTTTTAAAGATAACGCCGATTTTAATGCTAACTTTCTTACTTTTCGATTAACATGCAATTTATAATTTTTCTCAACTGTCGGACCAAATACAATTCCCCCGCCTTTTCATTGTGGCGAACGAATTGAACCTTGTCTGGCTCGTCCTGTTCCCTTTTGCTTTCATGGTTTTTTACCACCACCACTAACTTCACCACGAGTTTTAGTTTGATGTGTTCCCTGTCTTCAAGACGCTTGTTGAGCAATTGTCGCATCAAACATTGCTTGTTGATGAGGCGTAATATTTCAAACTTTCTCATTTAAACTAACATCTTTAACAACATTACCATTAATATCTAATACTTGTAACTTCATCATTTTTTCTCCTTAATAATTATGCTGTTGGGGCACTGCTAGTAACATCTACTGTAGTAGTTTCAACAGGTGGTTTATTGTTAACTAAGTTTGGTGGTGTTTTTGTTTTTAAGCCCTTAACTGCTTCAGTAATAACAACAAACTGTTTTTTAGGTCCCGGAATTGAACCTTTAACTAATAGCGCATTCTTAGCAACATCAATATGAATTACTTGCAAATTTTGCATTGTAACTTGTTGATGTCCCATTCTTCCTGGCATCTTTTTTCCTTTAAAAATTCGGTTCGGAGCAATCGCACCCATTGAACCAATTTCACGATGAAATCCAGAACCATGAGCCATGGGCCCTCTTGAATAATTATGACGTTTAATAACTCCTGCAAAGCCTTTACCCTTGCTAATGGCTCGCACATCCACTAATTCACCCGGAGTGAAAATATCACAATTAATAATATCTCCCATATTAAACCCTGACATTTCACGAATCTCTTTACTAAACCTTTTCGGAGTTGTCTTAGCTTTTTTAAAATGTCCTGTCAATGGTTTATTAACTAAATTAGCTCTTTTATCTTCTACCGCTAACTGCAATGAAGTATAACCATTTTCCTCTACTGTTTTAACATCAGTAACAACATTAGGTTGCACTTCAATAACTGTTACGGGAATTATCTTTCCTTCAACAGTAAAGACCTGACTCATAGCAATTTTTCTGCCTAAAATTCCTTTCATAAGAATTTTACCGTCCTTTCCAACTTATCATTATTGTGTATATCATTGCCTTTTAAAATATATTTCTAAAAGGTTGACTAGGTAATTGCATTTAATTTAATCTCAATATCCACACCACTCGGTAGTTGTAATCTTGATAAACTATTTACAGTTTTTGGCGTTGGATTAATAATATCAACGATTCTATTATGAGTTCGAATTTCAAACTGTTCACGAGCATCTTTATGTTTATGAACAGATCGTAAAACAGTATAAATTTCTCTTTTGGTTGGCAAAGGAATCGGTCCCTTAATTTTTGCTCCCGTCAATTGCGCTGCTTGAACAATTTTAAAAATTGACTGGTCAACAGTTTTGCTATCATAACCACATAAACGAATTCTAATTTTTTGAGCCATAACACGGTCTCCTTCCTGAATTAAAAATTACTTTTGCTACAACGCTTCTTGGCGTATCAATAATGGTACATATAATATACACAGTTAAATATTATACACTATTCCTTAGCAATTACAAATATATTTAACACGCTGGTTGCGACTTCAATTCAAATATTTCTAATTCATTAAAAAGCAAATATTTTCATCGCCCACTATCTTAATAACGCTACATCCTTCTCTTAAAACAAGTTATTATTCAACACCTGAAAATTACTTTTAATATCTCCCTCATCATTAGACTTCTTGCGATACCTTTTTTATTAAAATATTCTTATAAAATATAATTTATGAGGATATCAAAATATGAACAATAATAAATTTAATACTCTTAATGATAAAGAATGGTTAAGATTAACAGGAATAAAAAAATCCACTTTTAATAAAATGTTAGATATTTTACAAGTAGCTGAAACAGAAAAATTTAAAAAAGGTGGTAAAACTAATAAATTATCACTAGAAAATAGATTATTGATGACTTTATCATATTGACGAGAATATCAGACTTATTTTCATCTTGGTAAAAATTTCGGAATTAGTGAAGCTAATTGTTATCGCAATATCAAGTGAATTGAAGATATTTTAATTAAAAACTCTGATTTTCAACAACTTGCTGGTAAAAAAGCACTAATAAATGATTATTTTAATGATAAAACTATTATTATTGATGCTACCGAAACTCCAATCCAACGCCCAAAAAAAGACAAAAACAATCTTATTCTGGTAAAAAGAAAAAACACACCATTAAAACACAAGTAATTATCGAACAAGAAACCAGAAAAATTATTGCAACAAGTTTTTCACTTGGGAAAAAACATGATTATGCTTTATTTAAAGAATCAAAAATCCCAATTTTAAAAAATACCAAATTAATAGTTGATAGTGGTTATCAAGGAATACAAAAAATTCACAATAATGTTCTAATACCTACAAAGAAAACAAAGAAAAACCATTTAAATAAAGCACAAAAACAACATAATAGACTAGTTTCAAAAATGAGAATTATTATTGAAAATATTTTTGCTATTCTTAAAAAATTTAAAATTATGACAGAAAAATATCGTAATCGTAGAAAAAGATTTGGTTTAAGATTTAATTTAATTGCCTCAATTTATAATTTGCAATTATTAATTTAACATAAAAGATTTATTTAAAATTAAAGAATTTAAATAATAAATTCATTTTTTGTTGTGGCAAAATATTAATTTTTTAGATAAAAGACATAATTAATTAAAATTATATTTTTCTATTACTGTCTTTTTACAAATATTTGTAATTTTTTTAATAGGTTATGCAAGAAGTCTATTCAACAACTTAAATTGCAACTTCCTAATCATAACAATTCTCACCCTCAATCCAGCACTTAAAAAAGCATCTCTAGAGATGCTTTTTTGTTGTCTTAGTCTTCTGACATTTAACAGAAGGAACTACTTAATATTTCTATTTCTTAATTATAAATTTATTTTTTATTTCCATTAATTAATTGCTTATAAATTTTGTAATCTTTAGCTAAAATAATCTTTTCATGAAATAAATTATTTCTAAAATTAATTAACTCTGTTGGTAATTCTTCATTTTTTTCTTTTTCTTTTAATTTTTGAATTAATCTAGTTATTTCTTTAATTTTATGAATGCAATTAATCTTATTATTTTCTTTTAAAATATAAAATGAATAAGAGTGAATATTTTGATAATCAATTCTTATTTGTTTATTTCCTTCAACGGTTTTTACAGCACTATTTTTATTACAGTTATTAATGAAATCAATTATTTTCAAAGGATTTAATTTAGTGAAATTAAAATTGTCTATAACTATCTTAAGTTTTTCAGAAATATCAAAAGTTAAACTGTTATTAACAAAGGTTACATTTTTTTAAAATTCGCATAATTTTCAAGTTTTATTACTTTAATTTTTTCACTTAAACAATTAAAAATATCTTTTTCTGAAAATTGATCTTGTTTTTCAATTGAAAATAAATCTGATAAATTTTTTTCAACAAATTTGTGATAAAAACTAGCATTATAACTTTGATATTTTATATGTCTTATTCTACTTAACTTTTCTCTTCTATTCTTTATATCTTCAACAATTAGTTTATATAAATCTTCAATAGTATCAATATTTTTAATATTAAAGTCATTACTAGATTTCAAGTCAAATATTATACTTCTTGCATAACCTATTAAAAAAATTACAAATATTTGTAAAAAGACAGTAATAGAAAAATATAATTTTAATTAATTATGTCTTTTATCTAAAAAATTAATATTTTGCCACAACAAAAAATGAATTTATTATTTAAATTCTTTAATTTTAAATAAATCTTTTATGTTAAATTAATAATTGAAAATTATAAATTGAGGCAATTAAATTAAATCTTAAACGAAATCTTTTTCTACGATTACGATATTTTTTCTGTCATAATTTTAAATTTTTTAAGAATAGCAAAAATATTTTCAATAATAATTCTCATTTTTGAAACTAGTCTATTATGTTGTTTTTGTGCTTTATTTAAATGGTTTTTCTTTGTTTTCTTTGTAGGTATTAGAACATTATTGTGAATTTTTTGTATTCCTTGATAACCACTATCAACTATTAATTTGGTATTTTTTAAAATTGGGATTTTTGATTCTTTAAATAAAGCATAATCATGTTTTTTCCCAAGTGAAAAACTTGTTGCAATAATTTTTCTGGTTTCTTGTTCGATAATTACTTGTGTTTTAATGGTGTGTTTTTTCTTTTTACCAGAATAAGATTGTTTTTGTCTTTTTTTGGGCTTTTGGGCGTTGGATTGGAGTTTCGGTAGCATCAATAATAGACTTCTTGCATAACCTATTAAAAAAATTACAAATATTTGTAAAAAGACAGTAATAGAAAAATATAATTTTAATTAATTATGTCTTTTATCTAAAAAATTAATATTTTGCCACAACAAAAAATGAATTTATTATTTAAATTCTTTAATTTTAAATAAATCTTTTATGTTAAATTAATAATTGCAAATTATAAATTGAGGCAATTAAATTAAATCTTAAACCAAATCTTTTTCTACGATTACGATATTTTTCTGTCATAATTTTAAATTTTTTAAGAATAGCAAAAATATTTTCAATAATAATTCTCATTTTTGAAACTAGTCTATTATGTTGTTTTTGTGCTTTATTTAAATGGTTTTTCTTTGTTTTCTTTGTAGGTATTAGAACATTATTGTGAATTTTTTGTATTCCTTGATAACCACTATCAACTATTAATTTGGTATTTTTTAAAATTGGGATTTTTGATTCTTTAAATAAAGCATAATCATGTTTTTTTCCAAGTGAAAAACTTGTTGCAATAATTTTTCTGGTTTCTTGTTCGATAATTACTTGTGTTTTAATGGTGTGTTTTTTCTTTTTACCAGAATAAGATTGTTTTTGTCTTTTTTTGGGCGTTGGATTGGAGTTTCGGTAGCATCAATAATAATAGTTTTATCATTAAAATAATCATTTATTAGTGCTTTTTTACCAGCAAGTTGTTGAAAATCAGAGTTTTTAATTAAAATATCTTCAATTCACTTGATATTCCGATAACAATTAGCTTCACTAATTCCGAAATTTTTACCAAGATGAAAATAAGTCTAATATTCTCGTCAATATGATAAAGTCATCAATAATCTATTTTCTAGTGATAATTTATTAGTTTTACCACCTTTTTTAAATTTTTCTATTTCAGCTACTTGTAAAATATCTAACATTTTACTAAAAGTGGATTTTTTTATTCCTGTTAATCTTAACCATTCTTTATCATTAAGAGTATTAAATTTATTATTGTTCATATTTTGATATCCTCATAAATTATATTTTATAAGAATATTTTAATAAAAAAGGTATCGCAAGAAGTCTAATAAACAAAATCATAGTCTATTTTCACAAATTGTTGATACCTTTGACCACGAAATTAGTGATGAAAATTACCAACAAATTAAAAAAATTTAGAAAATTTTAAAAAATTCTTAAATAATATCAAAGACGCAACAGTAATAAACAATTTTAAGAAAATTGAAAAAGTTAAAGTTGCCTTAATTAAAGCTTTGATGTCAGTTAAACATATTATTAGTTCTACTGACAATACAGAATATCAACTAACCGCTTCAGAAATATCAGAAGATGAATTACAACAAAAAAGAAACCAATATTTTAAAGCAATTAAAGATAATTTCAATCAAATTGAAGAAATTTTCTTAAAACTATTTAATAAATATCAAAATGATTTTAATGCTTACGATAAACTTAACTTTGCTAGTAAAAATGCTAATATTACAAATAAAGATTTTTGAACCAATGAAACTGAACTCTCAGATTTTGAAGTAAAAATTAATCAAGTGAGTTCTTTTATTAACGAATGAATCGGATACTTTAATAAAAAAGATACCGAAAATAAATGAATAAAAGAAAAAGAAAAAATAATAAAAGAAAAAGATCAATTAATAGCAGCAAGAGATGAACTAATAACAGAAAACCATAAATTAATAAACGACAAGGATACAACTGAAGAAGAAAAAGAAAAATTAATAAGAGATAAAGAGCAATTAGAAAAAGATAAAGAGAAATTAGAACAAGATAAAAAACATTAGACAACCACAACAATAAATTGGCTGTTGTATTGAAAATTCAAAAACTTATTGAAGATTATAATGAAAAAAATTCCCTACCATATAACTTTGCGAAAGGTGAAACCAAAATTAGTGAACTTCAAAACACTGCTGAAAGGATAATACAAATAAAATTTAATAACCTACTAGATAATAGCCGAGCAACTATTGATCCACACAAACTTCTTTCAGCAGGTAATTTTTTTCATAACGAAGAATTATTTGATTGAAACCAAGAAATTAAAGAAAACTTTATTGTAAAATCAAAAATAACATTAAAGTTTAGTGATGATAATGAATTTATTGATTACCAATTGCCTTACATAAAAATTATTTTTGATAGTAGTCGTTATAATCAAATTAAGCAACAAAAATTAGACTATGAAAAAATAATTACTGATCTTAATAAAAAAGTTAAAGAAAATTCAGGTAAGTATGAAAAAGTAACTCATATCGAAAAAAATGAATTTATTAACTATTGATATGATGAAGAAGAAAAACAAATATATTACAAAAGTGATAACAAAAAAAAGAATCATTAATATCAATATCCCTCAATTAAAAGCACCAAATATCAAAATGGATTCAATTAAAATCAAGGAAGTAAATGTTGGTTATGATACCAACAAAGATTCTGTCCATTATGAAAGTATTTGAAGTCAAGAAACTAGTCAAGGTATTAAACAACTAAATATTATTAAAAATCATTTTCAACAACAAAAAGCTTTTGCAGTAACATGAAATACTAGTTCTAATCTTTTTGGTGTTAGTTATGTTTGAGGTAACGCTTATTCTGGTGATTTAGACTGAGGCAAAGGTCAATCAATGGATGAATTCTTTTCTGAAGGGCATGTTAACCAAAAACATTATTTCTATCAAAAAAACTTTTGATTTAACATTACCTATGAAGTAGAAGAACTAATTGATAATGAAAATATCAAGACAAAAATAAAAGATTATGAAAACTTCATTAATGAAATTAATAACGAGATTAAAAATCTTAAAAATATCATTAAATCTTAATATTTAAATAATGTTGTCACATTGCGCTAAGAATTATGTTCTTAGCATAATTTTTAATTACTCAATAATAAAATAATAGATTAATTAAAAAATTAACTAAAAGTCCTTTATAATTAGGATATAACATTGAGGGTATAGTTCAATGGTAGAACGTTAGTCTCCAAAACTAAATGTTGTGGGTTCGAGTCCTACTACCCTCGCCAATTATTAAATTACTCTAATTTTGATTGACATTACATATTATCCAATTTATAATTATTATAAATAATTAGTACTAAAAATTATTATCAATTAAAATTATGGAGAAAAAATATGCTCAAAGAAAAACATATTATATTTAAAATTACCATTTCATCAATGGCATTAGGGTTAGCACTAGCATTATCAATGTTAGAAATTCCTATTCCCTTACCTAATTTACCAGCAGCCAACTTTGAAATTGGTGATACCCTAATTTTATTAGTTATACCATTAATTAGTCCTTGATTTGCAATGCTAATTGGTGCAATTAAACCTTGATTACATATGATAATTCCCCACCACATTGCTCACGGTAATATTGTTGTTAGTTCCACAATGGGAATGATGTTAAATGCCCTCGTTATTGGACTATATTTTCTATTAAACTGAATATGGAAAAGATTATTTCACAAAGAAAACATTTATACTAAATGCACCACTATTCTTATTTGTTGTTTAACAACTGCACTATTTGCTGCTGTAAATGCTCAATTGTGAGCTGCTGATGCTTTAGGTTTTCATACACACAGTCATCCAATGACAATATATCCAATAATAATAATTAATAAGTGTAAAAATTTTTCTCTTCATGACCCAATCAAAGAAATATCCGAGGAACCACTAAAAACACAAATGCTAATTTTTTATGGCATTTACGGTGGTTTCATTTTTGTAAAATATCTCATCACCTTTGGTGTAATGTTAATTCTGGAAAAGCCAATCTTACGATATGCTGAATCAGCTCACTATTCTTATCACCAACGAGAAAAAGAAAAAGCAGAAGAAAAGAAACACAAGAAAGTAAATAAATAAAAAATGTAGAATTATGTTGATGTTCATAATTCTACATTTTTAGTTTTTACAAAAACGGATATAAACCGTTCCCTTCATCCCACGAATTTGTTCAAGTATCATAACATCTTCATCGTGAACGATTTGATATTAACTGCTTTGTACAATCAGTATAACGAGCTTTTACAATATCATATTTATCAGACTTCTTGCATAACCTATTAAAAAAATTACAAATATTTGTAAAAAGACAGTAATAGAAAAATATAATTTTAATTAATTATGTCTTTTATCTAAAAAATTAATATTTTGCCACAACAAAAAATGAATTTATTATTTAAATTCTTTAATTTTAAATAAATCTTTTATGTTAAATTAATAATTGCAAATTATAAATTGAGGCAATTAAATTAAATCTTAAACGAAATCTTTTTCTACGATTACGATATTTTTTCTGTCATAATTTTAAATTTTTTAAGAATAGCAAAAATATTTTCAATAATAATTCTCATTTTTGAAACTAGTCTATTATGTTGTTTTTGTGCTTTATTTAAATGGTTTTTCTTTGTTTTCTTTGTAGGTATTAGAACATTATTGTGAATTTTTTGTATTCCTTGATAACCACTATCAACTATTAATTTGGTATTTTTTAAAATTGGGATTTTTGATTCTTTAAATAAAGCATAATCATGTTTTTTCCCAAGTGAAAAACTTGTTGCAATAATTTTTCTGGTTTCTTGTTCGATAATTACTTGTGTTTTAATGGTGTGTTTTTTCTTTTTACCAGAATAAGATTGTTTTTGTCTTTTTTTGGGCGTTGGATTGGAGTTTCGGTAGCATCAATAATAATAGTTTTATCATTAAAATAATCATTTATTAGTGCTTTTTTACCAGCAAGTTGTTGAAAATCAGAGTTTTTAATTAAAATATCTTCAATTCACTTGATATTCCGATAACAATTAGCTTCACTAATTCCGAAATTTTTACCAAGATGAAAATAAGTCTGATATTCTCGTCAATATGATAAAGTCATCAATAATCTATTTTCTAGTGATAATTTATTAGTTTTACCACCTTTTTTAAATTTTTCTATTTCAGCTACTTGTAAAATATCTAACATTTTATTAAAAGTGGATTTTTTTATTCCTGTTAATCTTAACCATTCTTTATCATTAAGAGTATTAAATTTATTATTGTTCATATTTTGATATCCTCATAAATTATATTTTATAAGAATATTTTAATAAAAAAGGTATTGCAAGAAGTCTATTATATCCAGAAACTGATGCCAATAAAAAATTAACTGTTAATAAAGATACTGTTGATTACGAAGTTACTATTAATGGTGAAAAATATCAAGTTAGAGGACAATTAATTAATATTAAAGTTGACCCTAATTATTAAGCGTTTAAATGATTTAGCAAAAGAAATTAATAATATGGAAGTAGATTTAGGACTGCTATGTATAAGACCTAAAGATGTATTAGTTAAACAAATAATTCAGCAATTAGAATAAAGAGGATTTACTAACTTAGATGATGTTACGATTGAATCATTAGATGTTCCTAATGTCTTGAAAAAAACTTTAGATTTAGTAGGTGGGTTTTTAGGTAATAAAAAATATGCTAAGGTTCGTGTTAAAGTTACAATTGGTGGTTATGAAAAAATTGTTGTTGTAAAATATGCTGTTGTTGTTGATCCTACCTTATGTATTTTTGGTTAAAGTGCAAAACGACAAACTAGGAGTTGAAAAATATTAGCTAAAAATTTTAATAACGGTTACTTAATTTAATGGGTACCGTTATTATTTATGTTATAATAACTTTTGTAAGTAGAAAATTTAAAACGATTTCCACAATAGTTTTTGATTTTCTACTTTCTTTTTGTTTTTTTATAAGTTTAATATTTTTTTGCATTTTTATTTATTTATGTTATTATTTATAGGAACATAAATAAAAGAAAATAGTGTTACACTCACCTGATAGCAATATATTATCGTTATGGGTAAACAGCTAATAATAATTTTAGATTTTAAATCTAAATATTTTAATTATGAGTGTGTATTAGTACAGAATTTTTCTATGTTGTTATAGGAGGTTTTCTATTTTATGAAACATAAGCCAAATACTGATTTTATTAACCAAAATATTCGTTTTCGTGAAGTTTTAGTTATTGATCAAGATGGCAATCAATTAGGTGTGATGTCATGAAATGATGCTTTAAGAACTGCTAAAGAGCAAGGACTAGATTTGTTTGTTGTTGCACCTAATGCTAATCCGCCAGTGTCGAAAATTTTAGATTATGGCAGATATAAGTATGAAGAGCAAAAAAAAGATAAAGATAATAAAAAAAAGCAACGAATTATTCAAAACAAAGAAATGCGTTTAACACCTAATATTGGTGAGCATGATTTGCAATTCAAAGCTAAGAAGGTAATAGAATTTTTAAAAGATGGTGATCGGGTTAAAATATCTTTAAAGTTTCGAGGTAGGGAATCACATCGTAAAGAGTTTGGTTATGAAACATTAATGCGGTTTTATGATTTAGTAAAAGAGTATTGTAAAATTGAAAAAACACCAAAGTTAACTGGTCAGTTTTATGATATGTATTTAATTGCTAGAAAAGATAAGACTTTAAATAAAGAAAAGGAGCAAGAAAATGAGCAAAAAAACACCAAAAATGAAAACAAAAAAAGCATTAAAGAAACGAATTAAAATTACTGGAACTGGTCAATGAATGCGAGACCGTGCTTTTACTTCTCATTTAGCGGAAAGTAAGTCAACTAAACAAAAACGACATTTAAGCAAAAAAGGAACAGTACATAAAACTGATTACCGAAGATTAAAAAATTTACTACTTAGTTAGAAAGGAAATATAATAATGGCAAGAGTTAAAGGAGGCGTTACTACTAAGAAACGTCGTAAAAAGGTTTTAAAACAAGCTAAAGGTTATTTTGGTTCAAAAAATACATTATTTAGAACTGCTAAAGAACAAGTAATGAAGTCTTTAGCATATGCTTATCGTGATCGTAAAAAGCGTAAATGCGAGTTTCGAAGTTTATGAATTACACGAATTAATGGTGCTGCTAGAGAATGTGATATGTCTTATTCACAATTTATTAATGGTTTACATAAAGCGAATGTTGATATTAATCGAAAAATGTTATCGGAAATGGCAATTCATCAACCAGCTGAATTTAAAAAATTAGTTGATTTATCTAAATCAGCATTAGAAAAAAAAGATTAATTTTATCTAGTAATAATTTATAAGTTATTACTAGGTTTTTTTTATTTTTTTATTTGCAACTTGAAAAAATATAATTATAATAAATAAAACAATATAAGTTAGGGATGGGTGAAACATATTTTGGATTTACAATTATGAAAACAAATTATTAATTTGCAAAAAAAGTTAGATGCAAGAATTTTAGAAGAAAAAAAATTATTAGTTGAAAAAACAATTGATAAACGATTTTTATCTTTATTAGTAGAATTATCGGAATTTAGTAATGAATTACGATGCTTTAAATATTGATCAAATCGTATGACATATAAGTCAAAAGAATTAGTTTTAGATGAATTTATTGATTGTCTGCATTTTCTTATTAGTATTGGATTAAGTTTTAATATTGATTTAGAAGCATATTCTTATGAATTAAAGCAAGAACAAGATTTAACATTGTTAATATTAGAAACTTTTAATCATACGATTGCTTTTTGAAAAAATATTACTAATGATTATGCTAACATTTTAAATCATTTTTTTACAATTGCTAATGTTTTGCAGTTTAGTTTTCAAGATATTTTTCAAGCCTATTTAAATAAAAATGAGATTAATCATCAACGAATAAGTAATAACTATTAAGGGAGAAGTAAAGATGTTTTTATCATTATATGATTTTTTTAATCCAGCAGGAAGTTCTGGTGAAGTTATTACTAAAATTGGTGTTACTTGACAATATTGATTACCAGTTATTTTATCATTAATTGCTTTGGGTTGTTTGTTTATTTTTAAAACAGAATATGTTAAGTTAGCACAAAATAAATTATTTTTAAGAATTCTTGGTATTTTTCAAATTTTCTTATATTTTCTTTATTATTTTTTACATTTTTTATATTTATATTATTTTAAAGAATCAGGAAAAAGCTTACGAGGTTGGCCTTGAATTTTCCCGTTTCATTTAAGTTCAATAACACAAATTATTAGTGGCATTTTATTAATTAAGGCTAATGATAAATTATTTAGTATTACTGCACCTTGAGTAGTAATTATGGTTTTTGCAAGTTTACTAATTCCTGCTGATAAATCGTATGGACCGCAACATTTTTCTTACTGGTTATATTATGTTTTACATGTTATTATTATTTTTACTTATTTATTTTTATATATGTATGGTATTATGCAATATCATCGTGATTATTTATTATGAAGTTTTATTAGTTTAATTATATTTAGTTTAATGGCTTTAAGTTTTAATGCTCTTTCATTAGTTATTGCGAAAAATGAAAATGAAATAACTAATTTATTATTTATTGGTCGTGATGGTTATCCATTATGAGGTAGTGGTAATAACGCTGTTACTACTGCTAATATTTTTGATCGAACTGGTCGTTTGTGACCATTAGGTTATATTTTTATATTTACTTTTGGGATATTTTTTACATCTTTAGGTTATTTAATTTTAACGAAGGTGCAACCTTATTATTGTAAAAAAGGAAATAAATTTGTTCCTTTAAAAAGAGTAAAACAACCGTGGGATTTTAAAGTTTTGGGAATAATGTTTAAAAACATTAAAACAATATTTAAAAAGTAGTAGTATGAGGATGGTTATTAGATGCTTAAAAAGCAATTAGTTTATGAAAATGTGGCGTTGGATTATTATTTGCAACAAGGTAAAAGATTATCAGTAAGATATTGTTCATCGGATATTATTGTCAATGCTCCCTTAGGAATGAAAGAACAATATATTGAGGATTTTCTTATTATTAATTGAAAAAAAATACAAAAAATTATTAATAAACCAACAAAGATTTTAATTAATTTGCGTCAAAAACCATATTTTGTTTATTTCTTAGATAAGAAATATGAGGTGCAAATTAATTATTTTGCTAATAACAATAAAGTTATTTTTGTCGCAACAACTATTGTTCTTAATTTAAAAAGCAATGATGCGATGCAACTTGTGAAAAATTTTAATAAATTTCTTAGTAAGCAAGCTGAATTATATTTGGGTTCCCGAGTTGCATTACTTGCTAAAACAATGAATTTAAGTTATCAACAACTTAAGTTTAGAGTGATGCGTAGTAAATGAGGTGTTTGTCATTTTAACAAGCAAAAAATTGTTCTAAATTCCAAAATTATGCATTTTAATTTTGAGATTATTGACTATGTTATTATTCACGAGTTATCCCATTTACGAGAACCTAATCATAGTAAAGCATTTTGGGAATTAGTGGTGCACTTTTGCCCTAATTTTAAAGTTTGTCAGCAGATTTTAAAACAAGTTTTTTTGTAAAATTGTTCTGATTGTAAAATCAATAAAAGTAATTTGATGTTAGTGCTTAAAACAATTTAAATTTTATTAATAAATATTGAATATATATTTTTTAAATATGATAAAATAATTTTGAAGTTAGCAACACCGGTATTTAATTTAAAATTAATAATTTATATGTTACATAATAAGTGAATCATTTTTGATATTTTTTGTTTTAAAAAGGAGGAATTAGTTATAAAAAATAATTAATAAAAATTCTCATAAAAGGTTTTGATATATATGAAAATCCATTTGACATTATTAAGTAGTTTATTACTTAGTAGTCAGGGATTAGCAGTTATTATTAATCAAGTTAAGCAACAAGAAATTTGTAATGAAACTAAAATGGTATCAAAAACAGCTACCGATATTAAAAAAGAATTAACTTCTTTTTTTTGCTAAAACTTATGATTGAGGTTTTAGTACTTATAATATTTATGGTGATATTTTAGTAAAACTTAAAAAGGAATTAAAAACTATTAGTGAAAATTTTACTGTTCAATTTGCGATTGCTAAAAATACTGATCGGATTGCTATTAAAACGCTTAATAATAGTGTTTTTAGTTTAAAACTAGTTATTAGTGATAATTCTTTTGGTAATAATGACATTTATCAATATGATTTAAAAATACAAAATATTGCTAATATGTCGTGAATTAAACCTGATCTTTTTAATTTTTTTCATCAGAAATTTGATTATGATTTAGATAATACTAATACTTATCAAGTTGCTTTACTAAAAATTGAACAAGAATTAACGAAAATGCTTGCTAATAAATATAAAATGCAAATATCATTGCCAGAATTTACTGGTGAAAATAAATATTTAGAAGTCGGTGTCAATATTATTGATTTTCATTTTATTATTAGTGATATATCTTTTTATATGCCGATAACAATAGTTAATGTTAAAGATAATCGTTTAGCTAAGTTAGTTCAAATTGTTCAGTTTTTTAATGAACAATATGATTTTAATATTTATCAATTCACTGATATTAACACAGTATTTGATTTAATTAAAGATAAAATTAAAAATGTTTATGAAAATATTGATATGGCATTAATTAATAGTGAGCAAGAATTTAAAAGTGGTAGTGATATTTTAGAAATAAGAGTTAATTATTTTGGTCAAGTTTTAAATACTAAGGTGTTATTAAAAAATATTAAAAGTTATGAAGATGCAAAAAAAGAAATTAATTCTTTTTTTTATAAAACTTATGATTGTGGTTTTAATTCGAAAACTAATTATCAAACTGTTGCTAAGACATTACAAGAAAAGATGAGTTTAGTATTTAATGATCAATTAGCAAAACATATCGCTTTTGAGTTTCTGAATATTAAAGATAATTTGGAAATATTGGCTCATAATTTAAATGCTTCTGGTAATATGTCTATTGCTCTTAATGTTACGATTGGCAATTTTTATAAACTTTCGCAAATTCTTGATTTAGAAAATGTTGGTTGATTGGATCTTGAACTTAATAAAATTTCTGTTAATGTTAATATTGATATTAGCGGTAATCAAATTGCTGATACCCGAAATGGTGCCGATTATTATACTGAATATTTTAGTAAAAAATATGATATATTTGATGAAATTTATAAAAAAATTCATCAAATATATCACAATAGTGAATCACTTTTTAATTATTTTATTGATATTCAATTGGTATCAGGGAATTATTCTGTTGAAAGTAAGCAATATAAAATTGGTAAATATTTACAATTGCAATGTTCAATTAAAGATGATGTTATTTCTAAAATAAATAAAAATTTAAAATTAGGAAAAAGAGGTGAATTATATTTAGTAATAACTGATGAGTCAAAATCAACTTATCGTAATTGAGATTTTATTTTTAAATATTTTTATGCTCAATATGACTATATTGAACTAGCTAGTGGTAGCGATTGAATAAGCAAAGTTAATAATTGATATGGATTATCATTAGATTTTGCAAAATTAAATTTAAAATTTGATTTATATGAACCAGTTAGATAATTTTCATAGTTAATAAAGGAGTTTAAAAATATGAAAGGATGTTTATTAGCTATTGTTCAATTGTTAACAATTGTAAATTATAGTAATAATTTAATTTTTTTTGAAAATAATATTGTTGAACAATTTGATCGTTATGTGAATAATTTTAAGATTTCTAGTTTATTAGTAACAAAAACCGAAAAATTTAAAATGTTGCGAACCTTAGGTTCATATGGTCTTAGTGAAGAAGAAAAAGAATTTTTAAATCATTTAGAAAGCAAAGTAAATCAAACAGCAAATGTTATAAAAAGTAATCAATTTGATAGCTGAATTAATGATTCTAAGTATTTAAAATTTTGTAATCTTAAAGAAGTTTTAAACGACGCAAAAACCGGTAATTATGAATTTATTAGTGGTATTAATATCGTTAAGAACTATAATAGACTTCTTGCATAACCTATTAAAAAAATTACAAATATTTGTAAAAAGACAGTAATAGAAAAATATAATTTTAATTAATTATGTCTTTTATCTAAAAAATTAATATTTTGCCACAACAAAAAATGAATTTATTATTTAAATTCTTTAATTTTAAATAAATCTTTTATGTTAAATTAATAATTGCAAATTATAAATTGAGGCAATTAAATTAAATCTTAAACCAAATCTTTTTCTACGATTACGATATTTTTCTGTCATAATTTTAAATTTTTTAAGAATAGCAAAAATATTTTCAATAATAATTCTCATTTTTGAAACTAGTCTATTATGTTGTTTTTGTGCTTTATTTAAATGGTTTTTCTTTGTTTTCTTTGTAGGTATTAGAACATTATTGTGAATTTTTTGTATTCCTTGATAACCACTATCAACTATTAAATTGGTATTTTTTAAAATTGGGATTTTTGATTCTTTAAATAAAGCATAATTATGTTTTTTCCCAAGTGAAAAACTTGTTGCAATAATTTTTCTGGTTTCTTGTTCGATAATTACTTGTGTTTTAATGGTGTGTTTTTTCTTTTTACCAGAATAAGATTGTTTTTGTCTTTTTTTGGGCGTTGGATTGGAGTTTCGGTAGCATCAATAATAATAGTTTTATCATTAAAATAATAGACTTCTTGCATAACCTATTAAAAAATTACAAATATTTGTAAAAAGACAGTAATAGAAAAATATAATTTTAATTAATTATGTCTTTTATCTAAAAAATTAATATTTTGCCACAACAAAAAATGAATTTATTATTTAAATTCTTTAATTTTAAATAAATCTTTTATGTTAAATTAATAATTGCAAATTATAAATTGAGGCAATTAAATTAAATCTTAAACCAAATCTTTTTCTACGATTACGATATTTTTCTGTCATAATTTTAAATTTTTTAAGAATAGCAAAAATATTTTCAATAATAATTCTCATTTTTGAAACTAGTCTATTATGTTGTTTTTGTGCTTTATTTAAATGGTTTTTCTTTGTTTTCTTTGTAGGTATTAGAACATTATTGTGAATTTTTTGTATTCCTTGATAACCACTATCAACTATTAATTTGGTATTTTTTAAAATTGAGATTTTTGATTCTTTAAATAAAGCATAATCATGTTTTTTCCCAAGTGAAAAACTTGTTGCAATAATTTTTCTGGTTTCTTGTTCGATAATTACTTGTGTTTTAATGGTGTGTTTTTTCTTTTTACCAGAATAAGATTGTTTTTGTCTTTTTTTGGGCGTTGGATTGGAGTTTCGGTAGCATCAATAATAATAGTTTTATCATTAAAATAATCATTTATTAGTGCTTTTTTACCAGCAAGTTGTTGAAAATCAGAGTTTTTAATTAAAATATCTTCAATTCATTTGATATTGCGATAACAATTAGCTTCACTAATTCCGAAATTTTTACCAAGATGAAAATAAGTCTGATATTCTCGTCAATATGATAAAGTCATCAATAATCTATTTTCTAGTGATAATTTATTAGTTTTACCACCTTTTTTAAATTTTTCTATTTCAGCTACTTGTAAAATATCTAACATTTTATTAAAAGTGGATTTTTTTATTCCTGTTAATCTTAACCATTCTTTATCATTAAGAGTATTAAATTTATTATTGTTCATATTTTGATATCCTCATAAATTATATTTTATAAGAATATTTTAATAAAAAAGGTATCGCAAGAAGTCTAATCATTTATTAGTGCTTTTTTACCAGCAAGTTGTTGAAAATCAGAGTTTTTAATTAAAATATCTTCAATTCACTTGATATTCCGATAACAATTAGCTTCACTAATTCCGAAATTTTTACCAAGATGAAAATAAGTCTGATATTCTCGTCAATATGATAAAGTCATCAATAATCTATTTTCTAGTGATAATTTATTAGTTTTACCACCTTTTTTAAATTTTTCTATTTCAGCTACTTGTAAAATATCTAACATTTTATTAAAAGTGGATTTTTTTATTCCTGTTAATCTTAACCATTCTTTATCATTAAGAGTATTAAATTTATTATTGTTCATATTTTGATATCCTCATAAATTATATTTTATAAGAATATTTTAATAAAAAAGGTATCGCAAGAAGTCTAATATGATTTTAGAAGGAATATTAAAAGTATATAATTTCTTATCTCATTTTTTTTCTGATGATAATATTGCTCATATACTCTTAGGGATTTATATTAATAGTCCAAATTTAATTTTTCCAAAAAGTAAATGGGCAGAAGATATTATTGCTTTATTTGTCTCACCATCAATTGATAAACAACAATTTAGTTGTATTTTTATTGATGTTGTTAATTATTGAGAACAAGATTATAATGAATTTTATCATCGGGGTCATTATGCAGCCAATTACAATGATTATGGAATCATTGTTCATGAATTAGGTCATACATTAGCATTTTTATTACTAATGATTAGTAATCCTATTCACGCAACATCATTTAATCGTAATTTAAAAACGGTAGGAGATTGTAAGAAAATAAATAGTGAAATTACTTTCTTAGATACTAATTTTTCTAATTATGACCCTAAAACTACGTATGAATATATTTTTACAGAAATTTTATATCGGAAGATAGTTAATATTACTTCAACAGCGTCATCATTAGCAATTTCATCAGTTAAAAGAAGATTAGCATTATTTACAGCATTGCCAAGTAAATATGGTTGAAAATATAATGAATTGTTATCAACTTCAAATTATTTTGAAGGTGAATATTTTGCTGAGGCTTTTTCATATTGACTTTTAACACCAATAAATCAAAGGAATTATTATTGAGAGTTAATAAATGATTCATTTCAAGAAGCTTTTCAAAAAGCTAAGGGTTTATAAATTTTTCAAAAAATTATTAAGGAGGTATTTATGTGACAAGTTAAACTTGTAATTATTTTGCTTTTATCTTGCTTTACTATTAATAACTTTGCAAATGTTCAACAAGCAGTGAAGCAACAAAATAGTAATATTGTTGATGATGAATGATTTAAGGTTAAAGATGATTGAAATCAAATTGGTGTTCTTATTAAAACTAAATTACATTTTTATTATCAACTTGTTTTTAATATTATTAAAAATCCCAAAACATTATTAACTTATTCTGAAATTGATATGAGTAAAATAAATATTATTGGCTTTAGACATTTACTAGAAGAAAAACAATTGATAGTTAATTTGGAATATGGTAATAGTAAATACTATGATTTTTCTTTTATAATTTTAAAAAATAATAGACTTCTTGCGATACCTTTTTTATTAAAATATTCTTATAAAATATAATTTATGAGGATATCAAAATATGAACAATAATAAATTTAATACTCTTAATGATAAAGAATGGTTAAGATTAACAGGAATAAAAAAATCCACTTTTAATAAAATGTTAGATATTTTACAAGTAGCTGAAATAGAAAAATTTAAAAAAGGTGGTAAAACTAATAAATTATCACTAGAAAATAGATTATTGATGACTTTATCATATTGACGAGAATATCAGACTTATTTTCATCTTGGTAAAAATTTCGGAATTAGTGAAGCTAATTGTTATCGGAATATCAAGTGAATTGAAGATATTTTAATTAAAAACTCTGATTTTCAACAACTTGCTGGTAAAAAAGCACTAATAAATGATTATTTTAATGATAAAACTATTATTATTGATGCTACCGAAACTCCAATCCAACGCTCAAAAAAAGACAAAAACAATCTTATTCTGGTAAAAAGAAAAAACACACCATTAAAACACAAGTAATTATCGAACAAGAAACCAGAAAAATTATTGCAACAAGTTTTTCACTTGGGAAAAAACATGATTATGCTTTATTTAAAGAATCAAAAATCCCAATTTTAAAAAATACCAAATTAATAGTTGATAGTGGTTATCAAGGAATACAAAAAATTCACAATAATGTTCTAATACCTACAAAGAAAACAAAGAAAAACCATTTAAATAAAGCACAAAAACAACATAATAGACTAGTTTCAAAAATGAGAATTATTATTGAAAATATTTTTGCTATTCTTAAAAAATTTAAAATTATGACAGAAAAATATCGTAATCGTAGAAAAAGATTTGGTTTAAGATTTAATTTAATTGCCTCAATTTATAATTTGCAATTATTAATTTAACATAAAAGATTTATTTAAAATTAAAGAATTTAAATAATAAATTCATTTTTTGTTGTGGCAAAATATTAATTTTTTAGATAAAAGACATAATTAATTAAAATTATATTTTTCTATTACTGTCTTTTTACAAATATTTGTAATTTTTTTAATAGGTTATGCAAGAAGTCTATTTAAAGAATCAAAAATCCCAATTTTAAAAAATACCAAATTAATAGTTGATAGTGGTTATAAAGGAATACAAAAAATTCACAATAATGTTCTAATACCTACAAAGAAAACAAAGAAAAACCATTTAAATAAAGCACAAAAACAACATAATAGACTAGTTTCAAAAATGAGAATTATTATTGAAAATATTTTTGCTATTCTTAAAAAATTTAAAATTATGACAGAAAAATATCGTAATCGTAGAAAAAGATTTGGTTTAAGATTTAATTTAATTGCCTCAATTTATAATTTGCAATTATTAATTTAACATAAAAGATTTATTTAAAATTAAAGAATTTAAATAATAAATTCATTTTTTGTTGTGGCAAAATATTAATTTTTTAGATAAAAGACATAATTAATTAAAATTATATTTTTCTATTACTGTCTTTTTACAAATATTTGTAATTTTTTTAATAGGTTATGCAAGAAGTCTAATGTAATAATTAGTTAGCATTGCTAACCATTCAATTTATTCAATGTTATAATGAAGGAAATTAAAAGATTACTAAATATAATATTGAAATTAAAAGGACTACATAATGACTTGTCTTATTTGTGAAAAACTAATTAGCCCCGAAGAGCTAAAAGAATTAAAGGAGCAATATCATCACTTAATACAAATGCACGAAAATAAACTTTTACAAACTCATTTCCAATGTGCAGGTGATGGTATCATATACTAATAAAATGAACCGCGGATTACTCCGCGGTTCATTTTCATTGTACTTAATACTATAATTTAGTTCCTTTAAATTTTCCAGAAGCGATTTCTACATTAATTCGTTTATTAAATACTAATAAATAAACCATTGGTAATACCACACTACCGCCAATAAAATTACCTAACAATGTTGGCAGCATATTCATTATTGAAAATGTTCCAAAATCTTGACCAACCATACCATTATTTAAAAATAAACCAGTCATTCAAACATAAGCATTAGCAACAATATGTTGAAAACCAGAAATTCCAAACGCTAAAATTACAAAGAAACATAATAATACCCTAGTTGCTGAATTTTTAACAGACATATTCATTCAGAATAACCCCGCAATTAAAATATTACAATAAATACCACTAACAAAATTTTTTAAAAAAATTGTCCAATTAAGACTACTCGGACTAGAACCGATTTTCTTATCATAAATATACTTAAAAGCATTATAAAACTCAGAATCAACTTTCATATGTCCCATTAAATAAGTTGATATCGCAACAATTAATGTTCCTAAACAATTACCAACTAATACTAAAGATAAATTTACAAGCATACGACGCAATTTTGCTTCTCTTTTAACTATTGGTAATAATGTCAATGAATTAGAAGTAAATAATGTTCCCCCAATAAAAATAACCATTAATATTGCTGGCGTAAAAGTTAGTCCTGTAATTAAAGCAATCATACCAGAAGGCATACCATTAGGTTTTAAATTTCCATTACTGTCTTTAATAATAAATCCTGATAAAGCAACAATAACAATAACATAAGCAATTGCTACAAAAAAACCTGCCATAATACCAAATAGAAATGTCTTATATCACGGGTCTCGTAATTTTTGAAAAGCATATTCAAATACTTCTACAAATGTCTCTTCATGTGAAATATGATCTTTAATAAGGACAACATTACTATCATCAAAACTATGTAATGGTTTTTCTTTTGAACTCATTTATTAATCTCCTTTGAAACTCATATTAAAAAATAAATAAATATTTTCAATTATTTATAATTATGTAATAAAAGATTAAAAATTACAAGAAAAACAAAATAAAAAAAGCAGAATATTCTGCTTTAAATTTCTTTATGGTACCTAAGGTCGGACTCGAACCGACACAAACTTTAACATTTACTGGAGCTTAAATCCAGCGTGTCTACCAATTCCACCACTTAGGCATTAATGGTACCCCGTGCAAGGCTCGAACTTGCGACCCTCTGGTTAAAAGCCAGATGCTCTACCAACTGAGCTAACGGAGCATAATTAAATTTGGCTGGGGAGGGTGGATTTGAACCACCGCATCAAGGAGTCAAAGTCCTTTGCCTTACCACTTGGCTACACCCCAACATTATGGTGGAGGGAGAGGGATTCGAACCCCCGAACCCGAAGGAGTTGGTTTACAGCCAACCGTGTTTAGCCACTTCACTATCCCTCCAAATAATTTATGGTGCTGGCTATAGGAATTGAACCTACGACCTACCGCTTACAAGGCGGTTGCTCTGCCTGCTGAGCTAAGCCAGCAAATGGTGGGTTGTGACGGGATTGAACCGCCGACCGCTCGCTTGTAAGGCGAGTGCTCTCCCAGCTGAGCTAACAACCCATTTAATTTAGGACTTTATAATAATATAAAAAAAAATTCTCATTGTCAATTATTTTATCTTTAAAAATCCTAAATATAATAATATTAATTTTAAAGTATTAATTATTTAAAAATTAAATAATCCTTTAATTATTAACTCTTACCTAATAACTTAAACATTTTTTTCTTATATACTTCAACACCTGGTTGATTAAAAGGATTAACTTCTAGTAAATAAGCACTCATTGCACAAGCTTTAAAGAAAAAGTACACTAAGTAACCAAACATTATTTCATCCATTGTTTCTAACTCTAAAATAATATTAGGAACTTTCCCCTCATTACTATGCGCATCAATTGTTCCTTCTAAAGCTAAAGCATTAATTTGATGTAAAGAATAATTAGTTAAATAATTCAATTGATCTACATCATCACTATTAGTAGCAATTTTAACATCCAAAGAGGGCTTTTTAACTTGTAAAACTGTTTCAAATAAAACTTTACTTCCCTCTTGAATAAATTGTCCTAAAGAATGTAAATCAGTAGAAAAATTAACACTAGCAGGTAAAATTCCTTTACGATCTTTTCCTTCTGATTCACCAAATAACTGTTTTCATCATTCAGCCAAACTAGACATCTGACTTTCATAACTAACTAACATTTCTACAGGATATTGCTTTTCTTGATGTAATATTGTTCGCACAACAGCATATTTATATGCTTGATTTTCTAAAGTATCATTACTTAAATCTGTATATGCTTGATTAGCTCCCAGCATAACCTTATCAATATCAATTCCAGCCATTGCCATTACAAAAATACCAACAGGAGTTAATACTGAAAATCTACCACCAATATCATCAGGAATAACTAAAGTTTCATAACCTTCTTGATTTGCTAAGTTTTTTAAAATCCCATTTTTAGCATCAGTAGTAGCAATAATCCTTGTTTTAGCAATTGCTTTACCTTTTTGTTGCTCTAATAAATCTCTAAAAAGACGAAAAGCAATCGCTGGTTCGGTTGTACTTCCTGATTTAGAAATAACATTAATAGCAAATTCTTTATCCTTAACATATTCTAAAACTTGATTAGTATATGTTGATGATAATGTATTACCAACAAATATTATTTCTAATAAATCTTGGGAATACAATCCTTTAATCATATCAATAGCTGCTTTAGCGCCTAAATAAGAACCACCAATACCAATAACAATTAAAACTTGAATTTCAGGAATTAATCGTTTAGCAATGACTTTCATCGCTTCTCATTCAGTTTTATTATAATTTTTTGGCAAATCAACTCAACCTAAAAAATTACTGCCAAGACCTTTCCTTTCAGTAATCATTGTTTTATGAATTGAATGAATTTTATCTTGATATTTATTAAGTTCTTGATTTGTTAAGTGTGTATAACTAATATTTGTTTTAATCATCTATTATTCGTCACTTTCACTGATTTGTTCACTATTATCAATTCATTGCGATAAGTTATTAGATAAATCTTCAAATCCTGCTCCTGATTCTTTAATATGTACGGACCCACGATTTTGTTCTTCCTTATAAAGTGCTTTATGACTTAAACTTAGTTGCTTTTTATCAACATCAAAATTTAACACTTCTAAGCGATAGACTTTTTCAACTTCTGCAAATTCATTAATATCTTTAACATATCCATCAGAAAACTGACTAATATGACACATCCCAGTTACTCGCTCTGGCTTTGACTGTGAAGAAGTACTGTCTTCATTAATGTTATCAATGATGTTTTCAATAACATAAAATACACCTCATGGTAAAACAGCAGTACACTTTGCTTCAACAATGTCACCTTTTTTATACATAAAATCTCTCCTTTGATTTCAGTAAATATTTTCATATATTCACATGATAGTTAATTATAACATTGAGAAAAATAAATATTCATTTTTATTTGCAAAAAATTTACTTTTTATAAAAAATATAAATATCTTTAAAAATTAAAATTTTTCAATTCCAATTTCCGTTATTACTTGATGCATTAAAATATCATTTTTATCAACTGTTATTTCTTCTATAGTTTTTTGTCAACTATAACCAATTCCAATAATTGGATTTTTAAAATCTACTAAAGTTCGGTCATAATATCCTTTCCCATAACCAACTCTAGCGCCGGTACTATCATACGCTAAAAACGGTAAGAAACAAATATTAATTTCCGAAGTCATTAACATTTTACATTGCAAATTAGGTTGTAAAATATTGTAATTATTATCAATTTCTAAATCATCAAAACTAGTAATTTGATAAAATAATAAAGAATTATCATCTTGCATTCTTGGTAACCCAACAATCTTGTCATTATTAAAACAAAAACTAATTAAAAGATTAACATTAACTTCTCCCCTAATAGGTGAAAATAAACCAATTATTTTTGCTTTTTGAAAATCGTCATTATTAATAATAAAATTAATAATTTTTTGATCATATTGTTCTTTATCATATTTTACCATTGCTAATCTTACTTTTAAAGATGATTTTCGTAATAAATGTTTATCAAACATCTAAGCACCACCTTATAATTTATTATAACATCATTAAAAATCCACTACTTGCTAATAATGAACATTGCTTACGATTTGGTTGCTTTTTACTATGAGTAAATACAATTAAGTCTTCTAAAATATCACTATCATAATCTTTAACATTAATCATTAATGAATAATTATTTAAAATTGCTATTGCTTGATGTTTTGGTTTATTAGTAATGGTTTGACAAATCAAGTCAGCACTAGAAGTTGCAATTGCACAAGCATAACCCATAAACCGAGCTGAAACAATAACATCATTAATAACTACTAACTGTAAATTTAACTGATCAGCGCAACTTAAATTAGGTTGCAATCGTTCAATTGCTTGGTTATGTTTAATAAAACCTTGATACTGAGGATTTTGATAATGATTAATAATTATCTTTCTTCATTCATTATAAGAAATCATCAATGAAATTACCTCCTGTTTTTAATGCGATAATTAATTTATCAACATCTTCTTTAGTATTATAAATATAAAAACTAGCTCGTAATGAACTTTTAACACCAAGTAGTTGATCAATTAAACTGGCACAATGACTACCACTACGAAGACAAATATTGTGGTTATTAGCTAAATTAACTGATACATCGTGGGCAACAACATTATTAACATTAAAAACTAAAATGCCACTTTTAGCATTAGGATTATAAATTGATACATCTAAATTTTCCCTTCGCATTTCATTAACAGCATAATCTTTTAAACTAGTAATATGATTATGAATTGTTTCTAAACCAATATTTTGTAAATACTTAATAGCTTCTTGTAAACCAAAAATACCAGCAATATTTTGCGTTCCTGATTCAAAACTCATATATCCTTGTAGTAAAGAATACGTTCCGTTCTCATTAATAATAGCATTATTACCGCCACCTAATAACATTGGTGCTAATTTAGATAACATCATATTTTTTCCTCATAAAATACCAATACCCGTTGGCCCTAACATCTTATGACCAGAAAATACTAAAAAATCAATATCTCAATCTTGAACATCAGTTTTAATATGACCAACTGATTGAGCACCATCAATAATAACAATAATGTTAGGATTATACTGTTTAATTGCTTGACAAATCGCTTTAGTATCATTAACAGTTCCTAAAACATTACTTATATTTGCAAAACTAACAATTTTAGTTTTCGGTGTTAATAATTTTTTAATATTAGTAATAGTAATCGTTAAATCTTCCAAACCAATATATTTAATCTTTGCTTGTTTAGTTTTTGCTAAGCGATACCAAGGTAATAAATTAGAACTATGTTCAGCCATTGTTAATAAAATCTCATCATCCTTAGAAATTAATGCTTCTAATCCTAAAGCCAATTGATTTAATCCAAAAGTAGTTGAAGGAATAAAGATAATCTCACTATCCTTACCATTAATAAATTCAGCAACTAGTTTACGAATTTTTTGAATATTCTCATTACAATAATAGGCTAGTAAAAAATCAGTATTATGAGGATTAGTAGAATATTTTAAATAATAATTAATAATATTATCAATAACACATTGTGGTTTTAAACTAGTAGCACTATTATCTAAATAAACAATATTTTTATTTTTCTGAAAAAAGGGAAAATCTTTCTTAATATTTTTTATATCTGTCATTAATTAATTTCTTCCTTTCTATGTTTAACTATTTTAATAATTCATTTAATTATTGTATATCTACAAATATTAGATATAAGAATTTTTAATAACTTTAAGAAATTATTATTTAATTAACTACTAGTATATTTTACCTAATTTAGGCGATAATTGCTATCCTCAACATAAAGTACCCTTATTTTAGAAATTACATTTTTACTATATAGTGTATAATATGTATTGTAAAATTAAATGTTTTATGAAAACTAATATTTAAGGAGTGATTGAGATTAATGAAGAAAAAGATAGTTTTACCATTTGCTTTGGTGTTATCAATAAGTCCAATATTGACATCAGCAGCTTGCTCCAATAAATGAGAATTTATTGGTGATGATGGTTCGCAAGTACTTCTTGACCTTCCAACATTAAAATTTAAAGGATTAGATGATTTTTCAGGAAAATTAGATCGCATTACAATTGATCAACTTTTCAATAATTTCATTAACAATAATGAAATTAAAAAAGAACAATTTGTTGAGTTTACTAAACGCTTACAACTATCTGTTCTTAAAAGCAAAAAAAATGATCCGATATTTAAAAAAAGTTACGATAATATGATGACCAATTTAAATAGTTATATTGAAGGAACTTTACATAAACAATGAGGAAATAATAAAACCAAAGAAGAAGCTAAAGAATATAAAAAATGAGGCGGTGCAGAAGGATTTAAAGATCACTTATTATTAGATAATTCTACTCCCAATAATGTTTATGAAACTTTTCGAAAAAAATTTATTAATGACTTTCAAATTGATTATGATCGCTATAGTATGGAGCAAATTAAAAGAATTGCCAATGATTTAATAAAGAAAATCAACAGCGATGGTGATAATTTTAACATTGATTTATGATATGGTAGTAAAACAGAAACCAAAACTCGGAACCGAGCATTAAGAAAAGCATATGAACTTAATGATAATAATGAATTAAAAAAGAAAATTGAAACTCTTTTCAATACTTTTGCTATCAAGGTAGAAAATCTTGTTAAATTTGATGAGAACAATAAGGTAATAATGAACCCCAATGCTCAACAATCAAATAAATTAAGTAAAGAACAAAAATTTATTGCTGAACAATGATACTTTAATTTAAAACCTTTATTAGTTTCTCAAATTAATTTTAAATATGATGGTAAAGAAAAAAATGGTTCAGAAGATGGTATTGAAACAAAAGATTTTGATGAAAATAAGAATTTAAAAAATATTAATGATTTTTTAAATGATGCTAAAACTAAATCTTTTGAGCAATTGGCTGGTTTATATAGCGATGATAACAAAACAACCTTTGGTCAATTACCTAATTTATTAACTTTAGATAGTTCTAATGATAAATTTAGTCCAATGTTTAAAGCAGCGACTTACGATTTAGCATACGATGGTACTGATGGTGGAAGTATTCCAACTAACTTTGATACCCTTTTAAAGGATTTAAATGATGAACGAAAAGATAGCAACAAAAATATTATTTTTAAAAAAATTAAAATTGGTACTGATAAAGTTGTTTTTATTGCTGATACGAATGAAGTGCGATTTATTAAAATTAATGGTTATGATGACTTACGAAAAGGTTATGATGCTGATGGTGATATTGGCGAAAATCAAGAAAGTGACGGCAAATATCCGGCAATAACTTCAGATAAAAATATGCGTCTTGCTAAAACTCCCTATTTACAATATTTATTTGATGAATTTAAAAAACGCGTTGATGATAATCCTCAAAGTGAAAGTTCTGGTTTTAATCTTTTGAATGAAATTAAAACTTATACTGATTTTTCCCAAAATAATATTGATAATAATGAAAACTGATGATTTTGATTTTGAGATATGATGGCGTGATTAGAACGAGATGATGATAAACCAAATAATGAATGATATAAAGAATATATTGATTCTGACCAAGATAAATGAAGTGCTATTTTAGGTAAAATATTTAAAACTTCTCGTTCTTCACTGTTAGGAACTAAAATTAATATTTTAAGTAAAAATCTAAATGATGAAAATGATGCCATTAATAAGATTCCTTCCAATAAAAATAAAACTATTGGAGCATTAATTGATGTTAATACAGTTATTAATGATAACTTTATGAATAATAAAGATAACTTATGAACTATTAAAGGGAATACTCCCCCATCTATTAAACGTAAAAACAACGATCCTTTAAAAGGGAACCTTTATTCATCAACAGAAATTAATAATTATTGATTACAATTAGAAAAGGAGAAACATTAAGATGCACATACTAAAGAAATTAGTTAGTTTCACGAGTACAATTTTAATATCTTCATCTCCTATTGTAACTGTTATTGCTTGTAGTAAATCTAAAGACCGCATTGATACTAATATATCTGAAAAAACTCAAGAAGAACAATTTATTAAATTATTGGAAATAACCGATAAAAATAATATTACTGGAAAAGCATTATTTGATAAATTTAAAGGTAAGATTAGTGAATATGGTTTTAATGCTATTAAAGAGATTATTGCTCGCAATGAATTTGTTACGATATATGCGAAAATGCGAGGCAAAAAAATTGAAAACTTATCTGAGACAGAAATTAAAAATTATTTGCAACAATTTGATAACCTTTGAAATCAAATAGCAGGTGATAAATTATATCAAGAATACTTAAAAGCAAGATTAAATAATAGTTTCTTAGAACCAACAGTTACTAAACAAGGATACGACATTAAGCAATCAGCGGAATGGCATATTTTAGGAACTTGAAATGAAGAAAAAGATGAGGCCTATACTGATACAATTCAACCAAGCATTAATGACTTAATGACAGCCGAAATCACAAGCGCCAACAATGAAACCATAAATTATAAAGTTAAAGTTCGTGAACGATTTGCTGATTACTATAATGCACAAATTAAACCTACTATTCTTGATAATTTAATGACAATGACTTGATTACAAGATCGGATTTTTGAATTAAAAAAAGATGGTAATTATTCATTGCCTATAAGTTGAACTGTTCCTAAAAGTGTACAAACATTTGATTCAGGTAATGTTTGAGATAGTAAAATAAAAATGGTTTGAGAAGTAAAAGTTAAAAAGGAAAATGAAGAAAATTTACCTAGCGATGATATTATGTTAATTCCAGATACTGATTTCAAAAATAAATTTAAACCTGATAATAATGAAGTCAAAACAATTTTTGATCCAATATTTAATATGGCAGGTTTTCGTGGTTTTGTTGCTTATGGTAATGATAATAATCCTTATGGTGATAACACAATGGAAGATTTTTATAAAGAACAAGTGAAAGAGAGACAAATTGTTGGTTTTGCTAGTAGTAAAGCTCCTAACGATTCTGAAATAAATAAACTTTATACTGAAGCCCGTCGTTATGTATCTAAAATTTATGTTCTCCCAATTTTTGTCACTGATTTGTTTAAAGGTTATAAAATTGATGATGATAAGGAAATTCAAATTGATAAGGGAATAGAATTTGAGTGAAAAAATAATACTAATAAAACGGGAACTAAAAAAAATAGTGCCCGCAATAATACGGGAATACAAACTCTTCCTAATAATCAAAAAACATCATTAATTAATGAATTATTATTTACAATTTCCAAAGATGATAATTTAAAAAAGAATGCTAGTCAATATTTATATACAAAATACATTGTAACTAAGAAAAATATTTACGATAAAAAGATATGAGAAGATTTATCTACTTATTTCCAAGATGAAGAAGATGATTAATTTACAAAAAAAGAGAACAGTTAACTGTTCTCTTTTTTAAACAAGGAGGAATATTAAATGAATGAACAATCTTGTTTATTTTGCAAAATTATTTTACACAAAATTCCTAGTCATATAATTTATGAAGATGAGCATACAATTGCCTTTTTAGACATTATGCCCCTTGACAAAGGACACACCCTAGTTATCCCTAAAATTCATAGTACAAATTTTATTAATACTAATGATGACATCATTTCTTTTGTTAATATTACTGCTAAAAAAGTCGCTAGACAAATTGAAGTGCAACTTAATACTTCAGCATTTAATTTTATTTCTAATAATGGTATTCTTGCCGGACAAACTATTGAACATTATCATTTACATATTATCCCTAAATATTCTTCCCACAGTGGTTTACAATTACCGAAAAATCAAATCGTTGTTGACAGTAAAAATCTAACAGCATTACAAAAAAAACTTAAATTTAATTAAAAAAAGAATTCCTAGATTTGTTAGGAATTCTTTTTTTAATAATTAATTATTTAATTTTCACTGTTAAAATAATTGTGACGATAAAAACTACGATTTTCTAGTCCACCAATGCGTTGTGAAAAAGTTTCATTTTCAATTTGTTCTAAACCACTATCAATCGCATAAATTCTTGCATCTAAATTATCAATATGATGCAAAATTTCTGCTTCCATAATTTGTGGTAAAACTGGCGAACCATATTCATTTTTACCATGACTTGCTAAAACCATATGTTGTAATAAAATCACTTGTTGCATATCTAATTGTAATTTCTCGCCAATGGTAGCAATTTCACCAGCCATAATTGAAATATGCCCTATTAGTTTACCTTGCAAACTATATTCAACTGTTAAATCACCTTGTAATTCTTTAGTTTTTCCCATATCATGTAAAATAATTCCCGCATATAATAAACTTTTATTAATTTTACGATCATTATAAATTTTACAAATCGCTTTTGCTGTTTGTAACATAGTTAGTGTATGTCACATTAATCCCGAATGAATATTATGATGATGTCTAACCGCTGCTGGAGAAATTTTAAAACGATCTTGTTGCGTTTTTAAAATTTCTTCAACAATTTTTTTTCAAAAATTATTTTTAATCTCCCCAATAAACTCATTAATTTGTTCTCACATTAAACTTTCACTAACTGGAGCACTTTTAACAAACAAATTAAGATCTGCTTCTTGTAAAGGAATAATTTCATAATTATTAATTTTAACTTGTAAACTTCTTTGATATTCTGAAACTAAACCATTAATTTCAACAATTACTCCTGCTTGTAATCTAATTGCATCTTCGCGTTGTGAATTTCATAAGCGAGCTTCAATAAGTCCTGTTTTATCTTTTAAAGTTACTGTTAAATATGTTGCTCCATTACTTGCTGTTCCTTGATTAACTTTTTCAACTAAGAATTTATCAAGAACATTACTATTTGCTTTTAAATCTTTAATCATCTAATTTCCCTTTCTTTAAATGTAAATAATTTTTTTCTAAATCGGAAAACATTAATTCCATTTTTATTTTTGCTGCTTTCACTGATTTATCAACACAAACAAAATAAAATTTAATTTTTGGTTCAGTACCACTAGCTCTTATTGCCAACCACGAACCATCATTAAAATAAAATTTTAATAAATCTTGGGGAGGCATATTATATAAACCTTGCAAATAATCTTCTTTTTTTGCTAATTTAATATTATTTAAACTAACAATTGAATCTTTTCTTAACTTTGCTAAAATCGTCTTAATCGCTTTTTGCCCACTAGTACCTTTTAAAACAACATTAACTGTATTAAAGTAAAAATATCCATATTTTTGATAAATATCTTCTAAAACATCTACTAATGACTTATTTTGTTGGCGATAATAATTACAAGCCTCAGCAATAACCATTGCTGCGGCAATACCATCTTTATCACGAGTTAAATCTTTAACAACATAACCATATGCTTCTTCAAAACCAAAAACAAAATTTATATTCCGTGTCTTTTCTTTTGCCATTTCATTACCAATTCATTTAAAACCAGTTAATGTTTTAATAACTTCACAACCATAAGATTTTGCTAACAAATCACTTAAATGACCAGTAACAAAAGTATTATACATTACTGGATTAGATGGCATAATTTTTTGCTGTTTATAATGACTTAATAAGTATTCTAACAAAATTGGTGCTGTTTCATTACCATTTAATAAAATATACTCATTATGATGTAAAACTGCAATACCAATTCTGTCACTATCAGGGTCATTAATAATAATTAAGTCAGCATTATTTTTTTTAGCATATTTAATAGCTAATGTAAAAGATTCAGCAACTTCTGGATTAGGTGATGGTGTATTACTAAAATTAGGATCAAAATCTCATTGTTCTTTAACAGGAATAACTTGATAATTGCTACTTTGTAAAACATTCATTACTCAATCACGACTAGTGCCGTGCTGATTAGAAAAAACTATCTTAATATCCTTTTGTTCATTAGGATAAAATTGTAATGCTTTAACATCTTTAATATATTCTTCTTCAATAATAATCGGAACAGTTTTTATTAATTGTTTTTGAATTGGTTTTAGTAACTTAAAGACATCCTCAATAGCAATATTTTCCATATTATTACCAACTTCATCAGTAACAACTGGTAAAAATTGACAACCATTTTCATCATAAATTTTAAAACCATTATATTCTGGCGGATTATGACTAGCAGTAATTACTGCACCAGCTAAAGCATTTAATTTTCTCACACTATATGATAATAATGGTGTTGGTCGTAAATCATTATTAGTAAATAAGTATACGGGAATACTATAACTAGTAAAAATATTAGCTACTTCTTGACTAAATTCTAATGAATAATGACGATTATCATGAGCAATAACAATTCCTTTTTGTAATTCATCCATTTCATAATTTTTTTGTAAATATTGGATAAAAGCAATTGTTGCCTTCCTAATATTATAAATATTCATTCTGGCAATTCCAGGTCCCATAATCCCACGAATTCCTGCTGTACCAAAACTTAATGAATTACTAAAAGCATCAATAATTTCTTTTTCATTCATTACAATTAATTGTTCTCTTAATTGTGGTTCTAAATCATTATTATTTAATCATTTTTGGTATTCTTTTTGATACGTCATATTTTCCTCCTATTAATTGTTAATCCTTATTAATTTTACTATAAATTTAAAGTAATATCTTATTTTTAATTTATAAATTAGACTTCTTGCGATACCTTTTTTATTAAAATATTCTTATAAAATATAATTTATGAGGATATCAAAATATGAACAATAATAAATTTAATACTCTTAATGATAAAGAATGGTTAAGATTAACAGGAATAAAAAAATCCACTTTTAATAAAATGTTAGATATTTTACAAGTAGCTGAAATAGAAAAATTTAAAAAAGGTGGTAAAACTAATAAATTATCACTAGAAAATAGATTATTGATGACTTTATCATATTGACGAGAATATCAGACTTATTTTCATCTTGGTAAAAATTTCGGAATTAGTGAATCTAATTGTTATCGGAATATCAAGTGAATTGAAGATATTTTAATTAAAAACTCTGATTTTCAACAACTTGCTGGTAAAAAAGCACTAATAAATGATTATTTTAATGATAAAACTATTATTATTGATGCTACCGAAACTCCAATCCAACGCCCAAAAGCCCAAAAAAAGACAAAAACAATCTTATTCTGGTAAAAAGAAAAAACACACCATTAAAACACAAGTAATTATCGAACAAGAAACCAGAAAAATTATTGCAACAAGTTTTTCACTTGGGAAAAAACATGATTATGCTTTATTTAAAGAATCAAAAATCCCAATTTTAAAAAATACCAAATTAATAGTTGATAGTGGTTATCAAGGAATACAAAAAATTCACAATAATGTTCTAATACCTACAAAGAAAACAAAGAAAAACCATTTAAATAAAGCACAAAAACAACATAATAGACTAGTTTCAAAAATGAGAATTATTATTGAAAATATTTTTGCTATTCTTAAAAAATTTAAACTTATGACAGAAAAATATCGTAATCGTAGAAAAAGATTTGGTTTAAGATTTAATTTAATTGCCTCAATTTATAATTTGCAATTATTAATTTAACATAAAAGATTTATTTAAAATTAAAGAATTTAAATAATAAATTCGTTTTTTGTTGTGGCAAAATATTAATTTTTTAGATAAAAGACATAATTAATTAAAATTATATTTTTCTATTACTGTCTTTTTACAAATATTTGTAATTTTTTTAATAGGTTATGCAAGAAGTCTATTAATTAAAAGCAAATAAAATAGTACTCTTTACTAAGAGTACTATTACCAAAATTTTCTATCAGCTTTTAATCAGTTACTTGCTAATTATTGATTTTGTAAAATTATTTTAATTGTTAACGATTTATTAATTTTTTTTTGATATTCTTTAGCAATTTGCAATGCTTTGGGCAAAGAAAAAACCTTATACAATCATTTATCATTATGCATAATTCGAAATAAATTTAAGTCTTTTTGTTCAATAATTAACATTCCGATATCACATCCTCATAATATTCTTGATAACTAATAAATGGTGAATAAATAACTCTTCCTTGTCAATAATCAGGTCTATCCAACTCCATTAATCAAGCCAATGTGGCTGTAATATCATATTGAATAGTTTGCTCTAAAAACTGCCCTGTATTTTTAACACCAGCACCATAAAAGAACACTGGTACTTTAATCTCATAATCATTAAAATTACCGTGACAATCATCACCTTGACCTTTACCACCATGATCAGCAATAAAAACAAATAATGTATTATCTTTCATTTTTGGAATATGACTAATCGTTTCTAAAACCTGTTTAACTCACAAATCAACTTGCATCGCCATTGCTTTAATTTCTGTTGTTTGATGACCAATCTTATGTCCAACAGTATCTGGTTCATTAACATAAACAAAAGATAATTCTGGTTTTTTAGCAATTAAATATTGACAATAATCATCAATAATCATCTGATTAGGTTTAATGTTATCATTACTACTAATTCAAATAGTTTTCTTAGTTGGTTTTCAAGAATCAACATCTTTAACCATCACATTACTTCAATAATCTAATGAATTAACATCTAAAATATATTGGAATTGCGATCAACGAAAAAATGCTGCTGTTTTCAAATTAGTTTGCTTTTTAAATAATGTAAAAATACTAGGGACATTTTTATTATTCACATAATCATAAACACTTTTTGCATCACCTGTTTCAGAATCTCACTGCGTACGCCCATGAAAATTAGGTGCGGTCCCACATAATAATGATGTTCAGTTAACACTAGACATAATCGGAACAACACTCCGACTATTTAACGAATATGCGCCTTTTTCCATTAACATTTTAAAAGTACTTCCGACATTATCTTCTAGTAAATATGATCCATAAGCATCCGACCCAAAAATAACAATATACTTAATATTATTCAACATATTTTATTCCTACCTTATGCAAAACCTCATAAATATTAGTCGTTGAAGCTTGAACTAAATCAACACCAATTAAATAAGCAATTATTGATGCAATATCAACATTACTAGTTGGTCTAACAATTTTATGAGTTTTCCCTTGTAAATGACTATCAATTATATTTAAAGGAATAACTAATTCACGCGAATCTAATCCGCCTTGATTCTCAACTCCTTGATGATATCCCCCAGATGTTGAAGTAATAATAACTGTTGATTGGGGATTTTTCAAAATCATTTCATTAATAGCAATAACTTTTTCTTGCAATAATGAAGCATACTCATTAGTATTAAAACCTTGTTTAACACCAATATCATACATTTCATCATCATAAATAGTTAATAGTTGATAGTTGATATTCATTAATATTAACATCAAGATAATTAATGGTATCCTTAACAATAAAGTCATCTAACAAAAATTTTTCCAACATATTTTTAATCATATGAAAATTAGTAATTACACTTAATTTATAATCAGGCTTTTGCTTTTTAATACTATAAAAAAATGTTGGATACATATTATCCTTAGTATTCAAAACCCCCGTAACCAAACGATTGTTTTCTCAATTAGTAACCCCGTGAAACTCCAATGGCGCACCTGTTAAAATTGAAGCCATATTATATGGTGGTAAAGTTGGTAAAATGGCACGATGCTGTTGAAAATAAATCATATTTTCTTTTGGTAATGTTTGCTTTAAACTATTAATTTTAGTTGTTAACCCTGCAAGAACTATTAAAATAATATTTGTTCGTGGTTTAACAATCTTCTTAGTTTTTTGATAAAGCATTAAAAGTCTCCTTACTTCTATCTAGTTGCTATTATAACGCAAAAAAATGAAAGAAAATTCAAAATTAATAATATTATCCCACACCCAAATAAAAACTGCTTCTTAATAAAAATACGAAGCAGTTTTAAAAATTATTAAATAATAAATTACTTAAAACCGTTGGTGTTGTCTTTTAGTATCAACATTTGATAAATCAATGACTAGCGGTTGATCATCTTTTTGAAGTAATGCTTGAAATACTTGATAAACAATAGTATACATAAAAATTAAATTTATCGTTGCTCCAATATTACTAAAAAATCCACGATTTTCACGACTAAACATTTGACTTAAATAACCAATAGTATTAATTACAAGAACAATAAGCATTTTAACTAATATAAAAATAATACTAAAACCAATCATTAACTTAGCAAACTGATCATTAAACGACATTACTGGCACATTTTGTAAAGAATTACTATCTGGTAAATTAACATTTTTTAATTTACTAATTGACAATAAGCCCATCACCCCAAATAATAAGAATACCCCAGCAACACTTAAAGTAATAACAAAGGGTTGTTTTATATTGACAATTTCACTATTAAGATTTTTTGTCAATAGTAAAACAGCAGTAAACATTATTAACATCGCACCTGATAAAGCAAAAACACTTGATTCATGTAATGCCATTTTTCTTTTCGCTTTAATACCCGTCTCAATTCTTTTTTGATCTAATGAAAGCAACATAAATCCAGTAAAAAATGTCATATTAAAAAAACTATAAACTAAAATTAATCAACGATGTTTAATAAATTGCTCATCATTAAGTGATATTGCTCATTTAATAATTAAAGCACTATAAATTAATTGCATTGCTCCCATATAAATAATTAATGCTACAACTGGAAAATAACCCTTATTTATAATATCAGTAATTACCCTACGAAAATCATTATCATAAGCTGTTAACTCCGTAATCTGATTTCTTAATGCTGCAATTGTATAAAAAGCAATCATTGTTAACACAAAGAACGCGCCAATAAACACAAAAACATTAGCAAAAATTATAAAAAAACGGCGAAATGTAAAATTAGAATTTCTCATTATAAAAAACCTCCTTCATTTAATTATATCCTATCTTGTTTAAAAAAGAAAAACAAAATATCTAAACTAATTCTGACATTTTTTAAAGCATCTAATCAACTAGCAAGCAATATTATAAAATAATACCGTTCCTTGAAGATAAATAACAAAGTGAAAGATTTTTGCAACATTAGAAAAATTAACTACCACTTCAATATTAGAATCAATTTTTTTTAAATCATTATTAATTTTTTCTGTTAAATCATCAAGATTTTTAAGATTAAAAAATATTTGGTTATCTTCAAAATATTCATCAATTAATCTTCGCTCATTTTCAATATTATATTTAATATTTTTTAATCTTAACTTAAATATTAGACTTCTTGCGATACCTTTTTTATTAAAATATTCTTATAAAATATAATTTATGAGGATATCAAAATATGAACAATAATAAATTTAATACTCTTAATGATAAAGAATGGTTAAGATTAACAGGAATAAAAAAATCCACTTTTAATAAAATGTTAGATATTTTACAAGTAGCTGAAATAGAAAAATTTAAAAAAGGTGGTAAAACTAATAAATTATCACTAGAAAATAGATTATTGATGACTTTATCATATTGACGAGAATATCAGACTTATTTTCATCTTGGTAAAAATTTCGGAATTAGTGAAGCTAATTGTTATCGGAATATCAAGTGAATTGAAGATATTTTAATTAAAAACTCTGATTTTCAACAACTTGCTGGTAAAAAAGCACTAATAAATGATTATTTTAATGATAAAACTATTATTATTGATGCTACCGAAACTCCAATCCAACGCCCAAAAAAAGACAAAAACAATCTTATTCTGGTAAAAAGAAAAAACACACCATTAAAACACAAGTAATTATCGAACAAGAAACCAGAAAAATTATTGCAACAAGTTTTTCACTTGGGAAAAAACATGATTATGCTTTATTTAAAGAATCAAAAATCCCAATTTTAAAAAATACCAAATTAATAGTTGATAGTGGTTATCAAGGAATACAAAAAATTCACAATAATGTTCTAATACCTACAAAGAAAACAAAGAAAAACCATTTAAATAAAGCACAAAAACAACATAATAGACTAGTTTCAAAAATGAGAATTATTATTGAAAATATTTTTGCTATTCTTAAAAAATTTAAAATTATGACAGAAAAATATCGTAATCGTAGAAAAAGATTTGGTTTAAGATTTAATTTAATTGCCTCAATTTATAATTTGCAATTATTAATTTAACATAAAAGATTTATTTAAAATTAAAGAATTTAAATAATAAATTCATTTTTTGTTGTGGCAAAATATTAATTTTTTAGATAAAAGACATAATTAATTAAAATTATATTTTTCTATTACTGTCTTTTTACAAATATTTGTAATTTTTTTAATAGGTTATGCAAGAAGTCTATTTAAAGAATCAAAAATCCCAATTTTAAAAAATACCAAATTAATAGTTGATAGTGGTTATCAAGGAATACAAAAAATTCACAATAATGTTCTAATACCTACAAAGAAAACAAAGAAAAACCATTTAAATAAAGCACAAAAACAACATAATAGACTAGTTTCAAAAATGAGAATTATTATTGAAAATATTTTTGCTATTCTTAAAAAATTTAAAATTATGACAGAAAAATATCGTAATCGTAGAAAAAGATTTGGTTTAAGATTTAATTTAATTGCCTCAATTTATAATTTGCAATTATTAATTTAACATAAAAGATTTATTTAAAATTAAAGAATTTAAATAATAAATTCATTTTTTGTTGTGGCAAAATATTAATTTTTTAGATAAAAGACATAATTAATTAAAATTATATTTTTCTATTACTGTCTTTTTACAAATATTTGTAATTTTTTTAATAGGTTATGCAAGAAGTCTATTTAAAGAATCAAAAATCCCAATTTTAAAAAATACCAAATTAATAGTTGATAGTGGTTATCAAGGAATACAAAAAATTCACAATAATGTTCTAATACCTACAAAGAAAACAAAGAAAAACCATTTAAATAAAGCACAAAAACAACATAATAGACTAGTTTCAAAAATGAGAATTATTATTGAAAATATTTTTGCTATTCTTAAAAAATTTAAAATTATGACAGAAAAATATCGTAATCGTAGAAAAAGATTTGGTTTAAGATTTAATTTAATTGCCTCAATTTATAATTTGCAATTATTAATTTAACATAAAAGATTTATTTAAAATTAAAGAATTTAAATAATAAATTAATTTTTTGTTGTGGCAAAATATTAATTTTTTAGATAAAAGACATAATTAATTAAAATTATATTTTTCTATTACTGTCTTTTTACAAATATTTGTAATTTTTTTAATAGGTTATGCAAGAAGTCTATTAAATAAAACAAATAATTTTGAAATTGAAATTGAAAATCCATAATAACTAAATTCAATAGACTTCTTGCGATACCTTTTTTATTAAAATATTCTTATAAAATATAATTTATGAGGATATCAAAATATGAAAAATAATAAATTTAATACTCTTAATGATAAAGAATGGTTAAAATTAACAGGAATAAAAAAATCCACTTTTAATAAAATGTTAGATATTTTACAAGTAGCTGAAATAGAAAAATTTAAAAAAGGTGGTAAAACTAATAAATTATCACTAGAAAATAGATTATTGATGACTTTATCATATTGACGAGAATATCAGACTTATTTTCATCTTGGTAAAAATTTCGGAATTAGTGAAGCTAATTGTTATCGCAATATCAAGTGAATTGAAGATATTTTAATTAAAAACTCTGATTTTCAACAACTTGCTGGTAAAAAAGCACTAATAAATGATTATTTTAATGATAAAACTATTATTATTGATGCTACCGAAACTCCAATCCAACGCCCAAAAAAAGACAAAAACAATCTTATTCTGGTAAAAAGAAAAAACACACCATTAAAACACAAGTAATTATCGAACAAGAAACCAGAAAAATTATTGCAACAAGTTTTTCACTTGGGAAAAAACATGATTATGCTTTATTTAAAGAATCAAAAATCCCAATTTTAAAAAATACCAAATTAATAGTTGATAGTGGTTATCAAGGAATACAAAAAATTCACAATAATGTTCTAATACCTACAAAGAAAACAAAGAAAAACCATTTAAATAAAGCACAAAAACAACATAATAGACTAGTTTCAAAAATGAGAATTATTATTGAAAATATTTTTGCTATTCTTAAAAAATTTAAAATTATGACAGAAAAATATCGTAATCGTAGAAAAAGATTTGGTTTAAGATTTAATTTAATTGCCTCAATTTATAATTTGCAATTATTAATTTAACATAAAAGATTTATTTAAAATTAAAGAATTTAAATAATAAATTCATTTTTTGTTGTGGCAAAATATTAATTTTTTAGATAAAAGACATAATTAATTAAAATTATATTTTTCTATTACTGTCTTTTTACAAATATTTGTAATTTTTTTAATAGGTTATGCAAGAAGTCTAGTAATCTTACCATAATATTTTAACTATGTTATAATATTTTTTAGATTATATAGGTGAATTTAATGCAAATATGAGATAGTAAACAACAACAAAAAATTAAAATCAATGACTTGATAGTTACAATGTATGTTTGTGGACCGACAGTTTATGGTGATATTCATATTGGGAATATGCGACCAATTTTTATTTTTGATATTTTGCAGCGATTATTTATGGTTACTAAACAGAAAGTTTTTTATGTGCAAAATATTACTGATATTGATGATAAAATTATTCGTCAAGCTCATTTAGAAAAAATAACGGAAAAGGAATTAACAGAAAAGTATACTAAAAGTTATTTTGAGGTTTTAAAACAGTTAAATGTTTATGAACCAAATTTATTTGTCAAAGTAAGTGATAATATTGCTGATATTATTAAATTTATTGAACGGTTAGTTAAAATTGAAGCTGCTTATGTTAAGAATGGTAATGTTTATTTAGCAATAAAAAAATATTTTCAATCTTATGGACAATTATCAAAGAAAAATTTAAAGGATTTGCAAGTAGGAATTAGAGTTGCAATTGATAGTAATAAAAATTATGTTAATGATTTTGTTTTATGGAAAAAAACCGATCAGGGGCAAAAATGAACTTCGCCTTGAAGTGAAGGCAGACCGGGATGACATACTGAATGTGCGTTATTTATTAATAAATATTTTAAACAGCCGATTAATCTTCACGGGGGTGGTATTGATTTAATATTTCCTCATCACGAAAATGAAAGAATTCAATTGTTGGCATTAAATAAGCAAGAACCTGTTAAAATATGACTTCATAATGGTCATCTATTTTATGATGATGTCAAAATGTCAAAATCTCTTAAAAATACTATTGTTGTTAAAGAATTTTTGCGCCATTATGATGCTAATGTTTTACGATATTTATTAGCGCTAACCCATTATTCTAAGCCGTTAAATATTACTAAAAATTTTATTATTCAAGGAAAAGAAAAAGTTGCAAAAATTCATCAAATATTAAAAGAAAGTTTAGTAATCTCATTTTTAAATGGCGAGGTTAATACTAATGAAAAAAATGAACAACTTGTGATGCAAGTGGTAAATTATTTACAAGATGACCTTAACTTTGCTAATGCTTGAGTAATAATTGAACAAATTATTAAGGAAATTAATAATATTTTAAAATGAAAATCGGGAGCAATTTTACCATTATTTAATACTCTGCAACAATGTTTATTTCTTTTAGGTTTACAATTTTCATTAGTTTCGTTTGATGATGATGTGAAACAATTATTATTATCTTGACAAGATGCACGTAAACAAAAAAAATATAATTTAGCAGATAAAATTAGAGAACAATTACAAGCGAAGAATATTTTATAAAATATGTTCAAAAATAATTTTCTTTATTAAGGAGTAACAAAAATGGCAAATTATATTTATGGTAAAAATCCTTTAAAACAATTGTTAGCTGATGACCGCCAACGAATTGAAAAAGTTTTTATTTTACCACAAGAAAAAGCTATTATTGAACAATTAAAGCAGGCGAATATTTCTTATGTTATTAGTAATAAAGAACAATTATTATTTTTAGTTAAACATTCAAAACATCAAGGAATTGTGTGTTTAATTAAGGAATATGTGTATTCTTCTTTAGAAGTAGTTTTACAAAAAATAAAAACTAAGAAATACCCTTTAATTTTAATTTTAGATCAAATTGAAGATCCAAGAAATTTTGGAGCAATTTTGCGAAGTTGTGATGCAGTTAATGTTGATGCGGTTATTATTTTGAAGCAAAGACAAGTAGAATTAAATGCTACGGTTGCAAAAACTTCTGTTGGTGCGATTAACTATGTGCCAGTTGTGAAAGTGACTAATCTTAGTAATACTTTAACGACATTAAAAGATAATGGTTTTTGGATTGTTGCTAGTGCTTTAAATACCGAAATTAATTATTATAATGTTGACTATAAAAAACCGATTGCTTTAATTGTTGGTAATGAGGGTAAAGGTGTTAGTCAGAAACTTTTAAATAATTCTGATTATATTGTTAAAGTACCAATGCAAGGTCATATTAATTCTTTAAATGTTGCTGTTGCTAGTGCTTTGCTATTATATCAAGTTCGGAATAATCAAAATAATTAAGGAGTTTAAATGGAAGATAATTAATTAATAGACTTCTTGCATAACCTATTAAAAAAATTACAAATATTTGTAAAAAGACAGTAATAGAAAAATATAATTTTAATTAATTATGTCTTTTATCTAAAAAATTAATATTTTGCCACAACAAAAAACGAATTTATTATTTAAATTCTTTAATTTTAAATAAATCTTTTATGTTAAATTAATAATTGCAAATTATAAATTGAGGCAATTAAATTAAATCTTAAACCAAATCTTTTTCTACGATTACGATATTTTTCTGTCATAATTTTAAATTTTTTAAGAATAGCAAAAATATTTTCAATAATAATTCTCATTTTTGAAACTAGTCTATTATGTTGTTTTTGTGCTTTATTTAAATGGTTTTTCTTTGTTTTCTTTGTAGGTATTAGAACATTATTGTGAATTTTTTGTATTCCTTGATAACCACTATCAACTATTAATTTGGTATTTTTTAAAATTGGGATTTTTGATTCTTTAAATAAAGCATAATCATGTTTTTTCCCAAGTGAAAAACTTGTTGCAATAATTTTTCTGGTTTCTTGTTCGATAATTACTTGTGTTTTAATGGTGTGTTTTTTCTTTTTACCAGAATAAGATTGTTTTTGTCTTTTTTTGGGCGTTGGATTGGAGTTTCGGTAGCATCAATAATAATAGTTTTATCATTAAAATAATCATTTATTAGTGCTTTTTTACCAGCAAGTTGTTGAAAATCAGAGTTTTTAATTAAAATATCTTCAATTCATTTGATATTGCGATAACAATTAGCTTCACTAATTCCGAAATTTTTACCAAGATGAAAATAAGTCTGATATTCTCGTCAATATGATAAAGTCATCAATAATCTATTTTCTAGTGATAATTTATTAGTTTTACCACCTTTTTTAAATTTTTCTATTTCAGCTACTTGTAAAATATCTAACATTTTATTAAAAGTGGATTTTTTTATTCCTGTTAATCTTAACCATTCTTTATCATTAAGAGTATTAAATTTATTATTGTTCATATTTTGATATCCTCATAAATTATATTTTATAAGAATATTTTAATAAAAAAGGTATCGCAAGAAGTCTAATATATCAATACCAAATTGCCTATCAACAACCAGCGTTTATATTTTTATGAAAAAAATATTTTAATTTAATTGAAAAAATTACTTTTATAACTTTTCGAAAATTTTCATCAATTCCTCTAGAATTAAGTGATTTTAGTTCTTTACAATATTTTTCATTTTATAACAGTATGAAAACTTATCGGGAAACAGCAAATAAAAGTTTTTCTAATTATATGCAACAAAGATTAAAATGAAATTTATTGCAATATATTAGAAAATACATTAATAAGAAGCATGCCATAATGAATTATGCCATTAGTTATGATACGCAATATGAGAGAACAACGGTTGAACAATCATATTTAGTAGCTGAACCTAAATGGATTAATTATGGTTTGTCATTTTTAACTAAATTAGAAAATGAAGTTATTTTATTAAAGTCACAAGATTATTCTAATAGACTTCTTGCGATACCTTTTTTATTAAAATATTCTTATAAAATATAATTTATGAGGATATCAAAATATGAACAATAATAAATTTAATACTCTTAATGATAAAGAATGGTTAAGATTAACAGGAATAAAAAAATCCACTTTTAATAAAATGTTAGATATTTTACAAGTAGCTGAAATAGAAAAATTTAAAAAAGGTGGTAAAACTAATAAATTATCACTAGAAAATAGATTATTGATGACTTTATCATATTGACGAGAATATCAGACTTATTTTCATCTTGGTAAAAATTTCGGAATTAGTTAAGCTAATTGTTATCGCAATATCAAATGAATTGAAGATATTTTAATTAAAAACTCTGATTTTCAACAACTTGCTGGTAAAAAAGCACTAATAAATGATTATTTTAATGATAAAACTATTATTATTGATGCTACCGAAACTCCAATCCAACGCCCAAAAAAAGACAAAAACAATCTTATTCTGGTAAAAAGAAAAAACACACCATTAAAACACAAGTAATTATCGAACAAGAAACCAGAAAAATTATTGCAACAAGTTTTTCACTTGGGAAAAAACATGATTATGCTTTATTTAAAGAATCAAAAATCCCAATTTTAAAAAATACCAAATTAATAGTTGATAGTGGTTATCAAGGAATACAAAAAATTCACAATAATGTTCTAATACCTACAAAGAAAACAAAGAAAAACCATTTAAATAAAGCACAAAAACAACATAATAGACTAGTTTCAAAAATGAGAATTATTATTGAAAATATTTTTGCTATTCTTAAAAAATTTAAAATTATGACAGAAAAATATCGTAATCGTAGAAAAAGATTTGGTTTAAGATTTAATTTAATTGCCTCAATTTATAATTTGCAATTATTAATTTAACATAAAAGATTTATTTAAAATTAAAGAATTTAAATAATAAATTCGTTTTTTGTTGTGGCAAAATATTAATTTTTTAGATAAAAGACATAATTAATTAAAATTATATTTTTCTATTACTGTCTTTTTACAAATATTTGTAATTTTTTTAATAGGTTATGCAAGAAGTCTAATAAATTTAATACTCTTAATGATAAAGAATGGTTAAGATTAACAGGAATAAAAAAATCCACTTTTAATAAAATGTTAGATATTTTACAAGTAGCTGAAATAGAAAAATTTAAAAAAGGTGGTAAAACTAATAAATTATCACTAGAAAATAGATTATTGATGACTTTATCATATTGACGAGAATATCAGACTTATTTTCATCTTGGTAAAAATTTCGGAATTAGTGAAGCTAATTGTTATCGCAATATCAAGTGAATTGAAGATATTTTAATTAAAAACTCTGATTTTCAACAACTTGCTGGTAAAAAAGCACTAATAAATGATTATTTTAATGATAAAACTATTATTATTGATGCTACCAAAACTCCAATCCAACGCCCAAAAAAAGACAAAAACAATCTTATTCTGGTAAAAAGAAACAACACACCATTAAAACACAAGTAATTATCGAACAAGAAACCAGAAAAATTATTGCAACAAGTTTTTCACTTGGGAAAAAACATGATTATGCTTTATTTAAAGAATCAAAAATCTCAATTTTAAAAAATACCAAATTAATAGTTGATAGTGGTTATCAAGGAATACAAAAAATTCACAATAATGTTCTAATACCTACAAAGAAAACAAAGAAAAACCATTTAAATAAAGCACAAAAACAACATAATAGACTAGTTTCAAAAATGAGAATTATTATTGAAAATATTTTTGCTATTCTTAAAAAATTTAAAATTATGACAGAAAAATATCGTAATCGTAGAAAAAGATTTGGTTTAAGATTTAATTTAATTGCCTCAATTTATAATTTGCAATTATTAATTTAACATAAAAGATTTATTTAAAATTAAAGAATTTAAATAATAAATTCATTTTTTGTTGTGGCAAAATATTAATTTTTTAGATAAAAGACATAATTAATTAAAATTATATTTTTCTATTACTGTCTTTTTACAAATATTTGTAATTTTTTAATAGGTTATGCAAGAAGTCTATTATTGATGCTACCGAAACTCCAATCCAACGCCCAAAAAAAGACAAAAACAATCTTATTCTGGTAAAAAGAAAAAACACACCATTAAAACACAAGTAATTATCGAACAAGAAACCAGAAAAATTATTGCAACAAGTTTTTCACTTGGGAAAAAACATGATTATGCTTTATTTAAAGAATCAAAAATCCCAATTTTAAAAAATACCAAATTAATAGTTGATAGTGGTTATCAAGGAATACAAAAAATTCACAATAATGTTCTAATACCTACAAAGAAAACAAAGAAAAACCATTTAAATAAAGCACAAAAACAACATAATAGACTAGTTTCAAAAATGAGAATTATTATTGAAAATATTTTTGCTATTCTTAAAAAATTTAAAATTATGACAGAAAAATATCGTAATCGTAGAAAAAGATTTGGTTTAAGATTTAATTTAATTGCCTCAATTTATAATTTGCAATTATTAATTTAACATAAAAGATTTATTTAAAATTAAAGAATTTAAATAATAAATTCATTTTTTGTTGTGGCAAAATATTAATTTTTTAGATAAAAGACATAATTAATTAAAATTATATTTTTCTATTACTGTCTTTTTACAAATATTTGTAATTTTTTTAATAGGTTATGCAATAAGTCTAATATTTACTAAGTATTTTTTGGGATAAAAGGTAATTAACGAACGATAAAAGAAACCAATTTGAATAAAGTAATCTTTGTTATAGTTGTCTACTCCTTTAAAATCAATCTCGGTATGAGTTTTTTCGTCCATGTCAAAAGTCGCATAAAATAAGCTAGCAAAAAAGTTGCCAAGGATTTCATAGATTTCATCAAAAATATTTTTGTAATCGCTGTTATTAATACTAGGAATGTTGTTTTTAAAATAAAGGTAAATGTCATTTCGTAAATCAGGGTCATAGCGTAGAAAACTAAATTTAACATTAAGATAATTTAAGGTTCCAAAAAGGTACTTAATTAGATAATAATCATTAGTATTTTCGCTGTTATATTTTCAGATTTTACTTTCACCGTGTAATAATTGTAAATAGTTATTACCTGCGATTAAGGTTTTATTAAAAGCTTTAATTTTTAAAATATTTGTATTAATTTCGTCTTCACTAGTAGAAGTTTTGTGATAAAAATAGCTTTCGTTTTTAAAACCATGATTTTTAATGGCGAATTCTTTATAGTACCATTTTTCTAAAGTGTCAATGAAATTGAATACTGGCGTTCAATAGAGATAAGAATAATTAAATTTATCAAAATCACCACGATGAATCATTAAGTAATCAAGATTATCAACAACATCGTTATAGTTATGGTTGCCATCAAATTTGATGGTTGTTTCTGGCAAATCAATGTCCGTACTTGGTTTAGTTTCTAATTTTGCTAAAAATTTTTTAATATGAAATCTGTTTGACCTGGGATAACTATACTCTTGTATTGTTATTTTTACATCTTTAATTTTTTTAGCAGTATAAAAATATTCAATATTTGTTTTTTGAAAATCTTTATCAAAAAATTCTCTTTCTTCTGGAGTGCTGTTTTCTTTTTTATAATTATAAATTTCTTTAATTTCTTTAAATACTAGTTCACTGGTAAAGACAGCAAAACCCCTAGTTTTTTCTCCATAATTTTTTATTTCCAAAGGTAATTGCTCTTTTACTGAGTCAATATTAATATATAGTGGGTTACTGCCTTTTTTATACAATGATTGTAAATAACTGTTATTTATTTCTGAAAATTTTACGTCATATGTTTTATATTGAATTTCTCTTTTATTTCTAACTAGTTGCATTGCCGTTTTCTCATTGTTAATGTTTGGGGGGATGGTAAAAATGTTATTAAAACTAATAATTATCACGGTAAATATTTTCATAAACATTTTTATCACTCCTTTTTAAAATATTTTATTTTTCGTTGTTCTTTCAGTTTTGATTTTTTTAATAAGTCACTCAATGCTACAGTTCATAATTACTGCTATTGTAATGCATATATCTAAATATCCTAGTATCATAAGTGAAATTAATGCTTCAAATTTTTCATATAATAATTTCAAATCATTAATTTCCAATTTTAAAAATGGAATGAAAAAGATAATAATCATAAAAATGTAAGTCAAAATTCTCCATCAATATTTTTTTAAAGAATTAATTAGTTTGTTTGATTTCATTTTTCAAGGCTCTTGTTGCTTTAATTTTCTGAATAATAAAGCAGATTAATTTTTCAAATTTAATTGCAAAATATATTGCTCCACCTCATCAAAAAAACAAATATTCCCGCTAGCATAATACCACTATTGAACTTGCCAAAGAATTCAACCATCTGTTTATTCATAAAATCATTAAATTCGTTACTTGTTCCGGTTATTCATTTAGTATCACTTACTGTTAATGCACAAATTAATAAGCTTATAAAGATAAAAATAATACTTAATACTATTTTTAACCACTGTTTTTTAAAAGAATTTTTAATCTTTAATTTTAATGGTATTTTTTCTTTTGAATTATCTTTTTTAAATAATTTTACTAAAAGTTTTTTCATTTTAACTCTCCTTTCATATTTTTTATCGTCCTTTAATCACAATAAATAAAGCAATAAGTACACAAGTGACACCAAGAATGGTAAAGATTGGATGTTGAGAAAATGTCCGGGCCATTGGTTTAAATAGTTCTAAAATTGTTAAATTGCTAGTAATAAACTTTTGGAAATTGGCAAGTCCTTCGCTAATATAGTTTGTTAAATTTTCAAAATGACTACCAGCTAATAACCCAAGAACAGTTATTAAGATAAAAATAATAATTAGTTTAAACATTTTTAGTTACCTTGTTTTGTTTTTATTGGTTTTATTTGTTTTTTAGCTTTTCCTCACGCACTTAAACGACCTTTATTTTTAACAGCATATTGGCGTTGTTTTTCTAAATTAACTTGTTGACTACCAAATCCAAGAATAATTGCCATAAGAAATTCTACAGCCAGCGTTAAAAATAAAGGAAATATTAATTAGACTTCTTGCATAACCTATTAAAAAAATTACAAATATTTGTAAAAAGACAGTAATAGAAAAATATAATTTTAATTAATTATGTCTTTTATCTAAAAAATTAATATTTTGCCACAACAAAAAATGAATTTATTATTTAAATTCTTTAATTTTAAATAAATCTTTTATGTTAAATTAATAATTGCAAATTATAAATTGAGGCAATTAAATTAAATCTTAAACCAAATCTTTTTCTACGATTACGATATTTTTCTGTCATAATTTTAAATTTTTTAAGAATAGCAAAAATATTTTCAATAATAATTCTCATTTTTGAAACTAGTCTATTATGTTGTTTTTGTGCTTTATTTAAATGGTTTTTCTTTGTTTTCTTTGTAGGTATTAGAACATTATTGTGAATTTTTTGTATTCCTTGATAACCACTATCAACTATTAATTTGGTATTTTTTAAAATTGAGATTTTTGATTCTTTAAATAAAGCATAATCATGTTTTTTCCCAAGTGAAAAACTTGTTGCAATAATTTTTCTGGTTTCTTGTTCGATAATTACTTGTGTTTTAATGGTGTGTTTTTTCTTTTTACCAGAATAAGATTGTTTTTGTCTTTTTTTGGGCGTTAGATTGGAGTTTCGGTAGCATCAATAATAATAGTTTTATCATTAAAATAATCATTTATTAGTGCTTTTTTACCAGCAAGTTGTTGAAAATCAGAGTTTTTAATTAAAATATCTTCAATTCACTTGATATTGCGATAACAATTAGCTTCACTAATTCCGAAATTTTTACCAAGATGAAAATAAGTCTGATATTCTCGTCAATATGATAAAGTCATCAATAATCTATTTTCTAGTGATAATTTATTAGTTTTACCACCTTTTTTAAATTTTTCTATTTCAGCTACTTGTAAAATATCTAACATTTTATTAAAAGTGGATTTTTTTATTCCTGTTAATCTTAACCATTCTTTATCATTAAGAGTATTAAATTTATTATTGTTCATATTTTGATATCCTCATAAATTATATTTTATAAGAATATTTTAATAAAAAAGGTATCGCAAGAAGTCTATTGAATATTCGTTCCCGGTACTTCAAGACTTCAAATTAAATCAAAAACCTTATAAAGCATTTGGGCGAGAAATTCCGCCATTTTTGCGAGATTTTCCATTTTTTATTGTTCCTTTTCTTTCATTTTTCTTAAAAATTTGCTAAATTTATCCATTTTTAAATATTCCAAGTCTTCTAAATCAATTGCTGTGTCAGTATAGTATTTGTCTTCATAGTCGGGATTTACTTTTGAATTTGAGTAATCTCTTAAAAACGCTAGGTAAAAAGAATTGTAAGTGTTTAATATTGGCAGAGGAATTTTTAGTTTAAAAAAATAGATATCAAGTTCAGGAATATCACGGTATTTAATGCGACGACCCTTTTTACTATTTTTAGCATCAATTAAGGTATTTCGTCAGCGTTAATATTCTTCAATGCTCGTAAACGTACCATAAATGACTTTTAAGTAGGGACGAAAAATATTAACGGGTTTTTTACGAATGCCCACAATCACATTATTGGCAATATCACGAACTTTAACTCAAATATGTTTATCTCTTTGATCGCTAGCGAGAACAATATGACCAAAATGGCGTGCCAAAGCGAAATATTCTTGAATACCCGTTTCTTCATTTTTGGTATTATTTTTTTCTCAATCAGTTCCTTCTAAAAATAAATTGGTTTCATCTCATAACAGTAAGGTTTTGTCTGGTAATACCGGATAATCAAAGTCTAACAATCCCATATGGCCTAAACTTAATTTTTGGGTTTCTAGTAATGGAAATGTTGCGGCGAGGTGATATTTTTTCTTTTTTAGTAATTTTGATGCGTATACTAGAAAGGCGGTTTTTCCAGTTCCTAATGAACCAATCACAATATTTAATGGTGAGTTTTTTAAGAAGTTAATCACTTTGTTAATTTGTGTTAAATTGCTGATTTTAAAAATGAAAATTAAAATACAACCCGCTAAAAATAAATAACTCACAATGTTTTTAAAATAACCGTTGTAAATGTATCAAATTGCTCCTCAATGTCATAAAATTAAAAATGAGGTGCGATTTAATTCAATAAAATGGTTATTTTTTTCTATTATTCATTTGCAAAATTTCATCTTGCACCTCACTTTATTTTTTGTTAGCGGACTGCGCCAAGTAATTTTTCAAACATTTTAAAGCAAATAAAGAATATTGCCAAAATAAATGGAAAAATGAAGATTCAGTAGTCAGTAAAGAAGTTACCGAATTGCGGCATATTAACCGCAATAATTTCTCACATTTTAGTAAACGCTGTTATAATTGAATTTCACAATTTAGTCATCGCATCACTAGCTGTTATTTTTGCTGGTGCATCGGCCAAAAAAGTTCCAATCATATAATCACCCCCTTTCTTCTTAAGGGATTCTTCATTTGTCTTTATCTAAATACTGATATGGTTTTTCAAAGTAACATTAGAATAAATCACGCCATAATCGCTGTTAATAATCAAAAAGCAATGTTTGCTATTAAAAGCCAAAGTGGCGCTTCGGTTAAATCAATTTCTTTATCACCAGTAATATGGGCCGGAATGGTTGTAATTTGAATAAATAAATCTCAGAAAGTTTGTTTAATTTGTTCTCAATTAAATTCTTTTAAGTTTATTGTCATTTTTTATCTCCCAAAAATCATTTTTATTGGTAAATACATAATTGAAATTAATGCGAAAAGAAAAGTAATGATAATAATTAATCCGGCAATAAACGCAACTTGTGCAGGCATTTTTTCTATCGGAACAAACAGTTTTAAAAACTCCATAATAATTTCTCAAAACATTATTTTCTATTCTCATTATTTTCTTTTGAATTAGGCGCTTTAACTCATTCTTCAAAACGAGCAATAAATACTTTCTCGTCTTTTGTGAAATTACCAGTATTATTTTTAATGGCATTTTTATATTTAATTCGCATTTTTATTTTGGCATAAATTTTATAAGCAAAATATGCAGATAGCATGATGCTGATAATAATAAATATTAGTCCAATTGCAATATTCATTTTTAAACTCCTTTAAAATATTTATAATTCATATCTTTTTTGTTGTTTTCTTTTTCAGTAATGAAGAAACTTAATAATTCTTGGCCTTTAATTAACTTGGTTTCTTGCTCTTGTTGATTAATTGAAATTACTTGATATTTACTATCTTTTATTATTCCAATACAAATAGAATTTTCGTATTTTCCTTTATAAACAAATCGCTTTGGAAACCAAATGCCGATTTGTTCATTAAATCACGGAATTTTTGGTGCTTTAATAAGCATTGCGTTTTGTGTTTCTTTTAAGAGATATTTTTTAGTATTTAAGAAAATGTTTTCAATGTTTTTCATAGTAAATTACCTTTCTTATGAATAAACTAAGTTATATTAACTAAGTTGTTAGTTAACTTAGTTTATTAAACACTTATATATCGCAGATTTAAGTGTTTAACAAGCTTTGTTAGTAAATTTTTTTTAATTAGATAAAGATTTTAATAATTTTAAACTTAGTATATCCCCTATATAGAAATTTCTACACTTTAACATCCGCATCCTACCCTTGGAACTAACTTAATAGCGTGTATATTTTTAGGAAATCCACCCATTAATTTTTTTATTGCAAAACGAAATAAATTGCTATAGCTAATAGGGTTATTATCTATCAACTGGTAAACTTCTTTCGGTTATGGCGACCACCCACAATTTATCGTGCTTTAATACATACCAACATTATTAATTCACTTGTATTTAATTTTCAAAGAACAAATTTTTAACACCTTATAAAATAAAAAGACAATCATTGCTAACTGCCTTAATACTTATTCAAATCTTTACCGACCTAACAAAACTTTATGCGTCCCTAATATATTTGTTATTTGACAGCATATTTTTGTTATTATATAATGTATATAGATAAAAGGGAGAAAGATAATGCAACAAAAAATTATTTTAGTTTGCGATCAATGTCTGTCAAGAAACTATAATACTTTTACTAATAGTTCTAATCAAACTGTTAGATTATCTTTAAAAAAGTTTTGTAAGCACTGTAATCAACATACAATTCATAAGGAAACAAGATAATATTTAGAGAGGAAATAAATATTGATGGCTAAAGAAAAGCACAAAGAAAAAAAGATAAAATCGGAACATAAGGTATTAAAAGTTAAAAGAACTAAACCGATTTTAGGACAAAGAAAAGTTAGTTCACAAACTAAAGAGGCGATTATTAAAAAAAGTGTTTTAGATTCAAAAATAAATGGAAATCGTGGTCAGAGATTTAAAAAATCTTTACTGGATTTACCATTATTAATGACTAGAGAAATGCGCCGTGTTCGTTGAGCAAAAAGTTTGCAGTTAAATAAAAAATTTTGATTAACTGTTGGATTTATTACTTTCTTTGCAATTTTCTTTGCAATTGTTCAAACATTATTACAATTAATTTTAGAAGTTAGTAAAATTTTAGTCATTTAATAAGGAGTAGAAAAAGATGATAAAAGAAGATATTAAACAAGAAAAGGATTCTAGTGATTTATTAGGTAAGTGATATACAATTAATTGCTATAGTGGTCATGAAGAAAAAGTTAAAGAAGATTTATTACAACGAGTTGAAACTTTAAATATGAAAGACTTTATTTTTGATGTGCGGATTGTGAAACAGCAAGAAATGTCAAAAAAAACAAAATCAATGATTGGGAAAAATCCATATCCGGGTTATTTGTTTGTTAATATGATTATGAATGATGATGCTTGATTTATTGTTAGAAATACCCCTGGTGTTACTGGTTTTATTGGGTCTAGTGGAAATTGATCCAAACCGTTTCCATTATCGCGTACTGAAGCTAGAGATATGTTAAGACGCAATGAAGAAAAAAGTAATATTAGTAGTAAAAAAGTTCAACAAGTATTTGTTGCTGATTTTAAAGAAAGAGACTTAGTTAAAATATTATCAGGAGCTTTTGAGAATAAAGAAGGTGAAGTTATTGGTATGGACTATAGTAAAGGCGTAGCAACAATTAATATTGAAGTTTTTGGGGGAAGATATGTTCCTGTGGAAGCTGAATTTAGTTATTGTGAGAAAGTTAATTAAAATAATCTTATTAAGAAATTAATTTTTTATAATTAGTTTCTTTTTTAAAATTTTTAGATGAGAAGGTTAATCGGTAATGAAAAAGGTAGTTATTATGACTGATTCATCAGCAGGATTTAGTATCTTAGAGCAAAAAAAATATAATAGACTTCTTGCATAACCTATTAAAAAAATTACAAATATTTGTAAAAAGACAGTAATAGAAAAATATAATTTTAATTAATTATGTCTTTTATCTAAAAAATTAATATTTTGCCACAACAAAAAATGAATTTATTATTTAAATTCTTTAATTTTAAATAAATCTTTTATGTTAAATTAATAATTGCAAATTATAAATTGAGGCAATTAAATTAAATCTTAAACCAAATCTTTTTCTACGATTACGATATTTTTCTGTCATAATTTTAAATTTTTTAAGAATAGCAAAAATATTTTCAATAATAATTCTCATTTTTGAAACTAGTCTATTATGTTGTTTTTGTGCTTTATTTAAATGGTTTTTCTTTGTTTTCTTTGTAGGTATTAGAACATTATTGTGAATTTTTTGTATTCCTTGATAACCACTATCAACTATTAATTTGGTATTTTTTAAAATTGAGATTTTTGATTCTTTAAATAAAGCATAATCATGTTTTTCCCCAAGTGAAAAACTTGTTGCAATAATTTTTCTGGTTTCTTGTTCGATAATTACTTGTGTTTTAATGGTGTGTTTTTTCTTTTTACCAGAATAAGATTGTTTTTGTCTTTTTTTGGGCGTTGGATTGGAGTTTCGGTAGCATCAATAATAATAGTTTTATCATTAAAATAATCATTTATTAGTGCTTTTTTACCAGCAAGTTGTTGAAAATCAGAGTTTTTAATTAAAATATCTTCAATTCACTTGATATTGCGATAACAATTAGCTTCACTAATTCCGAAATTTTTACCAAGATGAAAATAAGTCTGATATTCTCGTCAATATGATAAAGTCATCAATAATCTATTTTCTAGTGATAATTTATTAGTTTTACCACCTTTTTTAAATTTTTCTATTTCAGCTACTTGTAAAATATCTAACATTTTATTAAAAGTGGATTTTTTTATTCCTGTTAATCTTAACCATTCTTTATCATTAAGAGTATTAAATTTATTATTGTTCATATTTTGATATCCTCATAAATTATATTTTATAAGAATATTTTAATAAAAAAGGTATCGCAAGAAGTCTAATAAATAAAATATTATGCAATAATACCTGTTGATTAATTACATTGTATCAAATAAATATCAAGAAACACTATAATTTTTTAAATTTAAAATAAAAAAAGTAGTTAGTATTTTAAATACTAACTACTTACTTACAAAACTAATTAACTTTCTCACAATAACTAAATTCAAATTAATAAAAAATAGAAAAAAATTTTATTTTAATAGACTTCTTGCGATACCTTTTTTATTAAAATATTCTTATAAAATATAATTTATGAGGATATCAAAATATGAACAATAATAAATTTAATACTCTTAATGATAAAGAATGGTTAAGATTAACAGGAATAAAAAAATCCACTTTTAATAAAATGTTAGATATTTTACAAGTAGCTGAAATAGAAAAATTTAAAAAAGGTGGTAAAACTAATAAATTATCACTAGAAAATAGATTATTGATGACTTTATCATATTGACGAGAATATCAGACTTATTTTCATCTTGGTAAAAATTTCGGAATTAGTGAAGCTAATTGTTATCGCAATATCAAGTGAATTGAAGATATTTTAATTAAAAACTCTGATTTTCAACAACTTGCTGGTAAAAAAGCACTAATAAATGATTATTTTAATGATAAAACTATTATTATTGATGCTACCGAAACTCCAATCCAACGCCCAAAAAAAGACAAAAACAATCTTATTCTGGTAAAAAGAAAAAACACACCATTAAAACACAAGTAATTATCGAACAAGAAACCAGAAAAATTATTGCAACAAGTTTTTCACTTGGGAAAAAACATGATTATGCTTTATTTAAAGAATCAAAAATCCCAATTTTAAAAAATACCAAATTAATAGTTGATAGTGATCATCAAGGAATACAAAAAATTCACAATAATGTTCTAATACCTACAAAGAAAACAAAGAAAAACCATTTAAATAAAGCACAAAAACAACATAATAGACTAGTTTCAAAAATGAGAATTATTATTGAAAATATTTTTGCTATTCTTAAAAAATTTAAAATTATGACAGAAAAATATCGTAATCGTAGAAAAAGATTTGGTTTAAGATTTAATTTAATTGCCTCAATTTATAATTTGCAATTATTAATTTAACATAAAAGATTTATTTAAAATTAAAGAATTTAAATAATAAATTCATTTTTTGTTGTGGCAAAATATTAATTTTTTAGATAAAAGACATAATTAATTAAAATTATATTTTTCTATTACTGTCTTTTTACAAATATTTGTAATTTTTTTAATAGGTTATGCAAGAAGTCTAATGTAGAAATGAATGTCTTATAACTTCTAAACAAATAGAATGTGATTGTTTTTATATTAAGAAGGATAAAGAGCGAATAAATAAGTGTAAAATCATTAAAAAAGATTGTTGTGAAGACCGATATCATTCTTGTGAATTAGTTTGTAAAGAACGCGAATGTGAAAGAAATAATAACTATTCTAACTGTTAGTAAATAGAAGAAAGTATTAAATAATGTTAATTAAAATAATAGTTGTTCGTAATCAAACAACTATTATTTTTTTAAATCAATAACTTACTGTTAAAATTAATTGAGAAATAAACTAATTTACTGGTGAGGAGATTATTTAATTGTTGGATAATTATAACTGAATAAATTGGTTTATTTTCTAATAGTAGTTATGTTGAATTGTGACAGTAATAATGTTATTATGTATAAGCCTGAAAAAAAATAGGTTAATGTGGGAGAATATATCGTTGACCACAGCGAGAACAATTATGTATAGGAGGTGTTGCTCGTGGCTAAAAAAATTAAAAGAATTGCTAAATTACAGTTTAAAGCGGTACAAGCTAAGCCAGGTCCGGAATTGGCTTCATTAGGAATTAATATGCCACAATTTTGTATTGCTTTTAATGATGCAACAAAAACAAGAATGGGTGATGTTGTCCCTGTTGTTATTACTGCTTATGATGATAAGTCATTTGATTTTGTTTTAAAAACAACGCCAGCAGCTGTTTTATTAAAAAGAACAGCTAATATTGAAAAAGGTTCAAGTAGTAGTAAAAAAGAAAAAGTAGCGACGATTACTGAAGATAAAATCAGAGAAATTGCTGAATATAAAATGGTTGATTTAAATGCTAATGATATTGAAAAGGCAATGAAAATTATTGAAGGAACAGCAAGAAATATGGGAATTGTTGTTGAAAAGCTATCAAAAGGGGAACAAAAATAGTTATGGTAATTGTTAAAAAGAGTCGTTATTCTAAAAATTATCAAAAAGTATCCCAAATCTTTGATAAAACTAAAATATATTCAATTGATGAAGCTGTTTCGTTAGTTAAAAAAACTTCAATAACAAAATTTGATGCTACGGTTGAGTTAGTTTTTCTTTTAAATGTTGATCCAAGACATGCTGATCAACAACTTCGTGGAGCATTAGTGTTACCCGCAGGAACTGGTAAAAAACAAAGAATTTTAGTATTAACTAATAGTATGAATCAAGTGGCGATTGATAATAAAGCTGATTTTGTTGGTGGTAAGGATTTAATTGAAAAAATTCAAAAAGAAAATTGATTTGATTTTGATGTTATTATTGCAACACCAGATATTATGGCAGAATTAGGAAAGATTGGTAAAATATTAGGACCTAAGGGTTTAATGCCAAATCCAAAAACAGGAACGGTAACTACTGATGTGCAAAAAGCAATTGCAGAAATTCGTAAGGGTAAGATTGAATATCGTGTTGATAAGCAAGGTAATGTTCATGTAATTATTGGTAAGGTTTCTTTTAGTGAAGAGCAGTTAAAGGAAAATTATCACGCGATTTATGAAACGCTTAGAAAAGTTCGTCCCACAGCCGTTAAAGGTGCTTATGTAAAAAATATTAGTATTAGCACTACTATGGGACCAGCGATTAAAGTTGCTATTGAGCATTAAAAATATAATAGACTTCTTGCGATACCTTTTTTATTAAAATATTCTTATAAAATATAATTTATGAGGATATCAAAATATGAACAATAATAAATTTAATACTCTTAATGATAAAGAATGGTTAAGATTAACAGGAATAAAAAAATCCACTTTTAATAAAATGTTAGATATTTTACAAGTAGCTGAAATAGAAAAATTTAAAAAAGGTGGTAAAACTAATAAATTATCACTAGAAAATAGATTATTGATGACTTTATCATATTGACGAGAATATCAAACTTATTTTCATCTTAATAAAAATTTCGGAATTAGTGAATCTAATTGTTATCGGAATATCAAGTGAATTGAAGATATTTTAATTAAAAACTCTGATTTTCAACAACTTGCTGGTAAAAAAGCACTAATAAATGATTATTTTAATGATAAAACTATTATTATTGATGCTACCGAAACTCCAATCCAACGCCCAAAAGCCCAAAAAAAGACAAAAACAATCTTATTCTGGTAAAAAGAAAAAACACACCATTAAAACACAAGTAATTATCGAACAAGAAACCAGAAAAATTATTGCAACAAGTTTTTCACTTGGGAAAAAACATGATTATGCTTTATTTAAAGAATCAAAAATCCCAATTTTAAAAAATACCAAATTAATAGTTGATAGTGGTTATCAAGGAATACAAAAAATTCACAATAATGTTCTAATACCTACAAAGAAAACAAAGAAAAACCATTTAAATAAAGCACAAAAAAACATAATAGACTAGTTTCAAAAATGAGAATTATTATTGAAAATATTTTTGCTATTCTTAAAAAATTTAAAATTATGACAGAAAAATATCGTAATCGTAGAAAAAGATTTGGTTTAAGATTTAATTTAATTGCCTCAATTTATAATTTGCAATTATTAATTTAACATAAAAGATTTATTTAAAATTAAAGAATTTAAATAATAAATTCGTTTTTTGTTGTGGCAAAATATTAATTTTTTAGATAAAAGACATAATTAATTAAAATTATATTTTTCTATTACTGTCTTTTTACAAATATTTGTAATTTTTTTAATAGGTTATGCAAGAAGTCTAATATAATGTTTTAAAGTGGTAGAGAATATTTTTCTCTGCTATTTTTTTTATATTATTTTTACAATCTTTGCGATTAGTTAGGAGTATTGCTAATAACTGGTAATTTTGATATAACTATAATAAGTAATTATTTTAAGGTAATGCTATTGAGGTGTACATTCGTAATGAAAAATAATCAAACGAAGTATGATGTTATTATTATTGGAGCTGGATTTTCTGGTTTAGCGGCAGCATTACGATTAAAACCTTATAAGTTAAAAGTATTAATTTTAGAAGCTGATGATGATATTGGTGGTCGTAGTTGAAATAAAGTTTTAGATGATGGAACAATAGTTGAATTAGGTGGTCAATGAGTTGGATGACAACATCAAAGGATGTTATCTTTTATTAATAAATATAAGTTACAAAAATATACAACACCGCCTTTTCCAGAAGGTAAAACATTGTTTCAATATAATGGTCAAATTATTGATGAGTTTCCTGAAGAGGCAATGTTGTTAGTTAATAATTTTGATAACTTAACAAAAGAAATTGATTTAGAAAAACCGTGAATGCATCCTAATGCTAAATTATGAGATAATATTACTTTTGAACATTGATTAGAAATGCAAGATGCAACAGTAGATGCTAAAAAAATGGTAGGAAGAATTATTGCTGGGGGATTATTATCTCGTGATACTAGTCATATTTCAATGTTGCAAGCATTATTTTATGTTGCTAGTAATGCTGGGTTTGATGTTGCTACCAGTTCTGAAAAAGGTGCTCAGCATTATCGTGTTATTGGTGGTAGTTATAAAATTGCTAGAAAAATGGTTAGTGATTTAAAAGGAACAGATATTATTTTAAATGAACCAGTAACAGTTATTAATTATGATCAAGAATGTTCTACTGTTTTATCAATGAATAATAATATTTATCAGGGAAAGTATTTAATTATTGCAATTCCCCCTGTGCTTGCTAGTAAAATTCATTATCATCCAAGTTTAGGTTCACAATACTATGGTTTATTACAAAATTTTCCTGGTGGTGATGCTCTTAAAGTTCATTTTATTTATGAAAGACCTTTTTGAATTGAAGATAATAATTCTGGCAATGTTTATTTACAAGAAGGATGACTTACCGAAGTAACAGATAATACCACACCAAGTGATTCGCATGCTATTTTGACAGGATTTATTTATGGTAATAAAAAACGAGAATTAATTCAAAAGGATTTAGAAGAAAGAAAAAAGTTATTACTGAATGAGTTAGCATTATTTTTTGGTGAAGAGGTTAAAAATATTTTACAATATATTGAATATGATTGATTAAATTCGCCTTGAACAGGTGGATGTTTTTCAGGTAGTTTAAGAATTGGTTGTTGAACTAGTTATGGACCATATTTAAGGCGACCAATTGGTGCAATTCATTGAGCAAGTACAGAGTTAAGTATTCATTTTAATGGTTATTTTGAAGGAGCAGTGTTATCTGGTGAAAGAGCTGCTGATGAAATTATTAAGGAATTAAAAATTAAAAAACCTAAAATTAAAAGAAAAATTATTAAAAAGAAATAAATAATGATTATATCAAACATTTGTATTGATATTTTTGTAATTTTATTTCACAATTAAAGTATTAATTTATAATAAAATAGCAGTTTGGGTACGTGTTCTGCAATAAAAAAGGTTAATAAAGCAAAGTTTAATACTTAAACGGCGTTATTTTTATTTGGGAAGGATAGTTTTTATTATTATGAATAGTGATTTAAGTTTAGTAAAATCTAGTAGTATTTTAGAACCAATGTAATGAGAGGAGCCAGAAATTATCCAGATAGAAGAGGTTGCGACTAAAGCTTTAGAGTGAACATATCGATTAAGTAATTTATGTCATTTTAACTTATTTGAGAAAGTATTAGATCTTGATATTAGTAATTTAAAATATGTTAGTAATACAATTATTCAAATAGAAGTTATTGAAAGTAAGCGAGATAAAGAGCAATTATTAGTAAATGATGGGTATCAACCGTTAATTAATGATGATAGTTATGTTGAAAAGATATTTACATTGTCAAATTATAATTATTTTTTTAAAAAAAGAAATACATATCAAATAATTCAAGGAATTAATCTTGAAAGTCCAGTAGAATGAACTAATCTTGATGCTAAATTTAATTTTATTTTAGAAATTAAAAATCCATTGTTAATGACTGATATTAAAGTAATTGAAAAACCAGAAACGATAATAGCATTAGGAAAATATTTTAATGTGCCACCGCATAGTACTGTTTATGCCCATTATTTTTTGTGACAAACAAAGGCAACATATAACTGTAATTTAAAAAATATGATTAGTGGTAATATTTCTGGAAAAATTCATCTTAAAACAGGAGAAATAATTGATTATATTATTCCCATTGGTTTTGGAATATATCTTTTACAAAAAATGGAGCAAACGACAGTTAATATTTTAAAGATTGAAAATGACAATTTAATTGAATTTAATACTGAAGCAATAATAACGACTATTGAAGATGTAAGTTTAAGTACTGAATTTTATAATCAGAAGGTGGGATTTTAATGTTAGATTTAAGTTCACTATTTTCAGATTCGACAATTTATCAATTTGAAAAGCATAATAATTTAAAATCAATAGTTAAACAGATTTCTAAGAAATATAAGAGTATGGCTATTAATCCTAATGATATAAATTTTAAAAATATTATTTTAGATATTGCTAGTCTTCATCTTTGAGAACAATTATATGTTGATTTAAATATTAATTGAAAAGTAGAAAATGTGCCATTAAAATTTTTCTTATATAAAGAGCATTGGACAGCAACACTTAAAAATCATTATGAAAATCTTTTTAAAAAGTCACAAGTAGAGTTAATTTATTATCCATTTATTTTGTCAGTTATTAGTGATATTGTTTGTTATTATGGCGATATTTACCATTTTAAAGGTAGTAAACAATAGACTTCTTGCATAACCTATTAAAAAAATTACAAATATTTGTAAAAAGACAGTAATAGAAAAATATAATTTTAATTAATTATGTCTTTTATCTAAAAAATTAATATTTTGCCACAACAAAAAATGAATTTATTATTTAAATTCTTTAATTTTAAATAAATCTTTTATGTTAAATTAATAATTGCAAATTATAAATTGAGGCAATTAAATTAAATCTTAAACCAAATGTTTTTCTACGATTACGATATTTTTCTGTCATAATTTTAAATTTTTTAAGAATAGCAAAAATATTTTCAATAATAATTCTCATTTTTGAAACTAGTCTATTATGTTGTTTTTGTGCTTTATTTAAATGGTTTTTCTTTGTTTTCTTTGTAGGTATTAGAACATTATTGTGAATTTTTTGTATTCCTTGATAACCACTATCAACTATTAATTTGGTATTTTTTAAAATTGGAATTTTTGATTCTTTAAATAAAGCATAATCATGTTTTTTCCCAAGTGAAAAACTTGTTGCAATAATTTTTCTGGTTTCTTGTTCGATAATTACTTGTGTTTTAATGGTGTGTTTTTTCTTTTTACCAGAATAAGATTGTTTTTGTCTTTTTTTGGGCGTTGGATTGGAGTTTCGGTAGCATCAATAATAATAGTTTTATCATTAAAATAATCATTTATTAGTGCTTTTTTACCAGCAAGTTGTTGAAAATCAGAGTTTTTAATTAAAATATCTTTAATTCACTTGATATTCCGATAACAATTAGCTTCACTAATTCCGAAATTTTTACAAAGATGAAAATAAGTCTGATATTCTCGTCAATATGATAAAGTCATCAATAATCTATTTTCTAGTGATAATTTATTAGTTTTACCACCTTTTTTAAATTTTTCTATTTCAGCTACTTGTAAAATATCTAACATTTTATTAAAAGTGGATTTTTTTATTCCTGTTAATCTTAACCATTCTTTATCATTAAGAGTATTAAATTTATTATTGTTCATATTTTGATATCCTCATAAATTATATTTTATAAGAATATTTTAATAAAAAAGGTATCTCAAGAAGTCTAATATAAAAATAAGTACATAAATTTAAATAGGCAGTAATGCGTTTTTTAGTTTTATAGTAATAAGGATTACGGCAATTGGCACTTAATCAACTTTGTGCTTTTGCTTTTAAATCTGCTAAATCGGCTTGAGAAATAATATATTTCATTTTTAAACTCCTTAAATTAAGAAAATCGTATTACAAAAAACACGATTTTCAAAAATATTTATTAAATTACTAATTTTTATTAGGCATTTCAGCAAAAAAGGAAATTATACAATAAACACCTGAAACTTTTTTAAATGAAATTTTAACATTAACAATTTCGTCAAGCCAATAACTACGGACATCGTAAGTAGAACTATCAACCTGGTAACCATTTATTTTTTTAAAAACACCATTTTTGTTATAAAGATTAGTAAATTCTGAATTATAAACATAAAATTGTTTTTGTAGTGCTGGAAAATTAGGTAATAAAATATTACTTTTAGTAAAATCAAGCATATCATAATTTTTAGGAATTAAAATTAAACCACTATTCTTAACACTAGAAAACTGCAAATTATATTCTTTAAAATTATTACTACACGCAGAGATAAATATTACCCCAACTAAATTTAAAAGTGATAAAATTTTTCGCATAACAAAAAACCTCCTTTCTTTAAGAAGAAATTATACATTTAATAAGTTATTCTAGCAAATTTAAGAGAACTTTTTTAATATCATTAATAAGATTGCTAATCGCACTACAAATTCAAATAACATCTGAAATGCTGGAATAACTTCAAACACCGGAAGGGCGGTTTTGGTAAAATTAATCGTTGTTTTGGCAATATCCGCAAGGGGATGAATTAAAAGATTAATCCCTGAAATACCAAGTAGTCAATTCAACATACTAACAGAAGCGTGCTGAATACCACAAGATATGGCACTAAATAAACCTCAATAAGAACAATTAGGCGTCGGAATTAAGTCATGCATATTACCACTTATTCCACCGCCAATAAAAGCCGTTGAATTCAAAATGTTAAAATCGTATAAAGAATAATGATATTTGGTGCTTTCACTTTTCTTTTTATATAGTGGAAAAGTTAGTGTAAAAATATTAACCCCTCACATTGCATCGACTTTAGTATTATAGAAATGCAGTTTATTACTAGTAACGTTTCATAATTGGTTATCATATGCTTTTAAAACATTAAAATCTATTTGATAAGAATTTTTACCGGTGTTAAAACCATTGGCAATTTGTTTATCTTTCACAAAAAAATAGGAACGAAAAATCATATTCTTACTATTTTGTAGTGTTGACCCAAAGTTAATTAAATACTGTTTAGGATAAAAAGTAATTAATGAACGATAGAAAAAACCCATTTGTAAAACATTTTTAGGAATTTGTTGCATTCCTTTGTAATCTAATTCTACATAAGTAGAAGCATCCATATCAAAACTGGCATAAAAGAACTGGACAAAAAATTCACCTAAAACTTTATAAATTTTATTAAATAAACCATTAATAAAATCGATAGTTAAATTTTTTTGATAATAAAGGATAAAATCTTTAAAATCTGATTTTAATTTGTCATCATAGCGTAAAAAATGGAAAGTATTACCATAATAATTAATTTGTCCAAAAAAAGTATTAATAAAATCTTCTCCAAAACTTTTTTGCGAGCCAGATTTTCAAAGTGATTTACCATTTTCTAAAAACTCATTATAACCCACAATGCTACCATACTCAGTTTTTATAGTAATAACATCACTAAAACTAGAAAAGGAAAGTTCTCTAAAAATAACTTTTTCCATCATATCAGGTTTAGGATATGAATTTTCACGACTTAAATTAAATTTACTATTTTGTTTAAAACCATTTAATTTAATTGACATTTCACTCATATATTTAAAATTATCATCAAAGAAATTAAAAATTGGCACTCAATATAAATAGCTATAATTAAATTTATCAAAATCTCTGCGTTGTATCATCAAATAGTCTAACTTATCTTGAAACTGAGTATATTGATATTCACCATCATTTTTATTTATTTCTTTAGGTAATGGCTGTTCGTTATCTTTTTCAGGTAAAGATGGCATTTCAGCAAAAAAGGAAATTATACGATAAACACTTGAAACTTTTTTAAATGAAATTTTAACATTAACAATTTCGTCAAGCCAATAACTACGGACATCGTAAGTAGAACTATCAACCCGATAACCATTTATTTTTTTAAAAACACCATTTTTGTTATAAAGATTAGTAAATTCTGAATTATAAACATAAAATTGTTTTTGTAGTGCTGGAAAATTAGGTAATAAAATATTACTTTTAGTAAAATCAAGCATATCATAATTTTTAGGAATTAAAATTAAACCACTATTTTTAACACTAGTAAACTCTAATTCACAACTATCTTCACATTGACTAGAATTAGTAGTTCGTTTTTCTCACTTCATAAATGATTGTTCCATATTGGGTTTTGGTGATTGTTTTGTATCAAAGAAGGCACCTAGAGGGACTAAACCAATAAAAGTGATAACTAATCATGACATAAATTTATACATATCTATTTATCCTTTCTTTTGTGTTTAACTTCTTAAAATAAAGTATATTGTTGATAAAATACAAATCGTTCCTAAAATTTGGAAAATCGGATGTTGGGAAAATAACCTTATCATTGGTTTAAATAAATCTAAAATTTTAATATTACTTGATAGAACTTTATTAAAATATTCTAAACCTTCACGCACATAGAGTCATAAACCTAAAAAGTCGTTTAAAGCAAAAATAGAAAAAACAGCGATAAGAATAAATAAAATTATTAATTTAAACATTTTAAAAACCTACCTTTTTATTCGCCGTCCGTGTTGGTTAACTCACGGTCTGTTTTTAGGACTATTACCACTAAATTTCTTAATTGGACCACTAGATGATTTTTTCTTAGCTCCTCAATTAGCGACTGATTTTCGATATTTTTTACGAAAACCAACTTTTGGTCGTTCAATATGAATACCTAAAATGCCACCAATTACAAGATTTATCACAAACATAATTAGCGGAAAAATAATAATACGAATATCTGTTCCGGGAATGGTTAAAGTTCAAATTAAATCAAAAACTTTATAAAACATATCGCCAATCAAACTAGCCATTTTTTCTAAGTTTTCCATTTTTTAAACTCCTTTACTTGTTTTTCTTATTCAGATTATTTTTTAACTTAGTAAGTATCTTTCTGAATTTTTCCATTTTTAAATATTCTAATGCTTCAATATCCATTACAGTATCATTTCAAAATTTATGTTGATAATTATCATTCAAAGCACGATTGCTTAATTCACGCAAGAATGATAAATATTTATTATCGTAAAGATTTAAGATTGACATCGGAATTTTCAATTTAAAGAAATAAATGTCTAATTCCGGAATGCTACGATATTTGATTTTGCGACCTTTTTTATCATTTTTTGCATTAATTAGCGTTAATCGTCATTTTTCGTATTCGCTTACCGATTTAAAAGTGCCATAAATAACTTGTAAATAGGGTCGGAAAATACTAACTGGTTTTTTTCTAATGCCAACAATTATTGAATTCGCAATATCACGAACTTTAACTCAAATATGTTCGGCTCGTTGTCCACTTGCTAATACGATATGGGTAAATTGGCGAGCTGAAGCAAAATATTCTTGTAAACCTTGGGTTACTCTATCGTTTTCTTTATAGTCAGTACCTTCAAGAAATAAATTAGTTTCATCTCAAAGTAATAATGATTTTTCATCTAAAATTGGATAATTATAATCTAATAAAGACATATGCCCTAATGAAAGCATTTGTTTATTGGTAATCGGAAAAGTAGAAATCGTTTTTCAACCACTCAATAAGTAAGAAGCTAAAACCATTAAAGCGGTTTTTCCAGTCCCTAAGGCACCAATTACTAAATTTAAGGGTGAATTTAATAAGAAATTAATAAAACTTCGTCGAGCAAAGAAGTGAGAAATTTTAGTATACAAAATATAAAAAGCAATTAATAAATAAGTAATATCAAATAACATTCGTCAACTTTGGGGATTATAATAATGCAAAATTGCACCATAGAATCACTCAATAATAAATAAAGTACGATTTAAAGCGAAAAAATCATGTAATCTTAAATTTATTTTTTTAAACAATAGCATCACTTAAATCACACTTTCTTTATTTTTATTATTATCTGCCGGGCATTAATTTTTCAAACATTTTGAAAGCGATTAAAAATAAACCAATAATCACACCAAGCAAGAAAACTCAATATGTAGCAAAGAAATTAACGACATTTGGCATATTACCACCAATAATATTAGTTCAAATATTACCGAACGCTTTAATTAATGCTTTTCATAAGTTAGTGACCGCTTGTTCACCAGTAATTGCTACCGGTGTTATTGCTCCATCAAGAAAAGTTCTAAACATATAATCACCCCCTTTCTAAACAAAATATGATTTAACCTTATAAAATAAAATAACCATAAATAAGACAATGACTACTAACACTATTCAAAAGGCAATATTTGCTATTAAAAGTCAAAGTGGTTCTTTGATTAAATCAATTTCCTTACCAGTAACCCACGCCGGAATGGTTGTAATTTGGATAAATAAATCTCAAAAATACAATTTTGTCATTTCTCAGTCTAAATCTTTTCAAGCAATTAAAAACATAATAATTACCGCTTAAAAGGTCAAAAGAGTAGAAAAATAATTGCGGAGAAGAGCATTACAATTATCAAAATTGAAAACAAAAATACAACTTGGGGTGGTAAATCGGCAGTTGGATAAATTAATTCAATTAACTCAATAATTATTTTTTTAAACATTTTCTAAACCTACTTTTTAATTTCTTTTTCATCTTGTTCTAATAAATTTCGCTTAAACTTTGCAATAAATATTCGTTGTGCATAAGTAAAATCTTTTGGCAACTGCTTTGCTTCACTACCATATTTCTTTTTATTTTTAAAAAAACGATAAATATTAACCGCAATATAGTATGCTAGTAATAATGTTAAAATCGTAAAGAACACTAGCCCAAATATACTCATCTTTCTTTTCTCCTTAATTTTTTAATTTTTAATTCTTATTTTAAATTGCAATTTTTTCATTTTTAAACTCCTAATGTTTCATTTTTCTTAGTTGATTTCTAAATATTAAACTTTCTAATGAAGCATAATTTGCACTTTCAAAGTTAATATAATCAATATTTTTAAATTCATAGATTGCTCCGCACATTTTGGTTTTAAATTTATTAACTTTTGATTTTAAGTATTTTACAAATTCAGAATTTACAGTTCGATTAACAATATTATTCAAAGTATCGGTAAATACTTGTTTTCTAGTAATGGGATTTTGACAGTTATATGAGAATTGATAAGCCTTGATATTTAAGTCATACTGGTTTAATGACTTTTCGTTCAGGACATTTTTAGTTATATATTTGGAGCAATATTTTACAACCATTTCATTAGTGTTTTCACGAACTCTAATATTTTTGTTAATTCCATAAGGTCAAAATTGTAAAATAATTTTATGTGGTATTTTTTCGGTAATTAAAATATGAAAATGAATAACTCCTCGTTTCTTATATTCATAGGTATACAAGTAATTAATATTTTTATTTTTAACTTTAAATCAGTATTTTAATTTTTTAAAAAATTTATTTAAATCACGCTTACATTTTCTAATATCAAATTCATTAACATCAGCATAAGTAAGAGTTAAGAATGTAAGTTTTTTACAGTCTCAAAAACTATGATATGCTTTTCGAATAACATTAGATTTTGCACGAATATTGCTATTAAGCAGTTTTGTACAACAATTACCCTTATTTTTTAAACCGCTAGCATTGCGGTTATTTGCTTTGATGCGTTCTAAAGGTATAACAATATTGCGAATATATTGACCGTAATAAATGGTTTTCATATAAAAATCAGTCGGATTTTGAGGTTGTAAATTCATATTTTATGCTCCAGTTTTAGATTTTCGCCAGTTGTGTTATTTAATCAAGTAATAGTCGGCTTCGCCGACTAACCCGCTAGCGGGCGGGGCATACGCCTTCCGCACCGCTTCGCAGACCGAAGTGATTATCAATTAACTGGACAAGTTTTTTTGATTTTTTGATAATTCAATTTTTTTCAAGTTAACTATTTTGGGGGTTTTTTCAAAAGTTAATTCGCAACTAAAAAATGATTTAACGTTTTCTTTTAACAGTTTATAAATTTCTTTTTGTTCTAGATTGTTATCATCAATTCATAAAGCCTTTTGTTCTCCGGCAGGCTCAAATAAGTCATTTTCATAACGCAAAAATTCGGCAGAATAACCTGACATCATAGAGCCATCTTTATTTTTAAATATTTTTCTTTTTATACTAACTAATTTAACTTTAAACATTATTATCTAAATTCCTTTTACTTTTATTTTTTAAAATTTTTTTAATATGATTAATAAATTTTTTCTCACAAGCAACATGCAAATATCGTTTATCACTAAATAGATGTAAACACCAGCGACATATTTTATAATTTATCTTTCCTTTCAAAATTTAAAAACCCTTTTCATCGCAAGAATTACAGATTCCAACTGTATTTTTATTACCAATGACATAGCTTTCGCTGTCGCATTCAATACAAAATATTACTGCCAAAAGAAAACACCCCCTAAAAGTTTGTAGAAAACAAAATCTTGTCATATGTATATGGTTTCTACACAAATATAGTTGTTAGTCTATTGATAATTGTGGTGATTTTGTATTATAATGTTAAAGTAATTTGTAATGCGGGTTTGGCGGAATTGGCAGACGCACCAGACTTAGGATCTGGCGTTTTACGACGTGGGGGTTCAAGTCCCTTAACCCGCACCATTTACTATAAAATGTGCACTTAATAGTGCATTATTTTTTTAATTAATTAGTATTATTTAATAAATAGATATTTAAAAAATGAAAAAGGTGGGTTTAATGAAAATAAAAATTATTTTTATTGATATTGATGGGACTTTGTTTAATGATAATCATTGTCTAACTGAATTTAATAAGGAAATGTGTATTGCAGCTCAAAAGCAAGGTGTTATTGTTGTTATTAATACAGGAAGAATTACTACTAATGCTATTAGTATTGCTAAACAAATTAATGCTCATAAGTTTAAAAGTTTTGTTGTCGCTAATAATGGTGTTCATATTTATTCATTTAAAGATAAAAAATTAATTTTTAATGGAAATATTAATAATGATTTTGCTAAAACGGTTTATCGTTGAGTTGATAATAAAGGTTTTAAATGTCAATTGTATACTGAAGATGGTTCTTTTGTTAATCGCCTTGGAGAAAATTCTAGTTATTGAGCTGATGTTATGCAAGCAAAATATACAGTATTGAATGATATTGATGATTTAAATAGTGATATCGCTCGGATTGTTATTATTGCTAAAACTATTACTAGTCAAGTTGCTTCTCAGGAATTAATTAATGAATTTAATGAAAAATTTTCGCATTTAGATATTAAAGAATATCATCCAGAAATATATGAAATAACATTGCCAAAAATGAGTAAAGGTTATGGTGTTACATATATTTGTGACTTATTAGGAATTAGTGCTAGTGAAGCAATGGCTTTTGGTGATTCATATAATGATCAATGATTAATGCAAGCAGTGGGTCATCCAGTGGCAATGGATAATTCAGTTGAGATTATTAAAGAATTATCTAATTATATTTGTCAAAGTAATAATGAAAATGGTGTTGGTAATATGATTCGTAAACACATTTTGAAGTAAAAATATTATTATTTTAATTATGTTAAAATAATAAAGAATGAAAGGAGAGTTTAAAATGGTTATTAAAACAGATGTAAGTAAGTTTGATGAAGTTATTAAAAATGGTAAAGTTATTATTGATTTTTATGCGGATTGATGTGGACCTTGTAAAATGTTAGCACCAATTTTTGAACAATTATCTGATGAAATAAAAGAAGTTTCTTTTGTTAAAGTTGATATTGATGAATCGCAAGAATTGGCACAAAGATTTAATATCAGTTCAATTCCTACATTATTAATTTTTGATGATGGTCAATTAAAAAGAACTTTAAATGGTTATAAGTCCAAAGAAGAATTAAAAACGGCTTTAAGTTAAAATTAGTAATTTTTTTCTTGCCAAATTTAATTTTTTATATTATTCTTAAACTATAATTTCATAAGAAGGGAAGTTTAAAAATGAAAAAACCATCAATTAAAGACAAAGTAGCTGATTTCATCGTCGAAGAGTATAAAAAATATGGGATTACAAAAAGCAAAGCTAACGATATTTTTGATAGTATTATTAATATTTTAACCGAAGAAATTCAGAGTGCTGAGAGAACGCCTATTTCAGGTTTTGGTATTTTTAAAACTAAAGAAAGAAAAGCTCGTGAAGGAAGAAATCCGCAAACAGGAGAAAAAATCGCTATTCCTGCAAGAACTGTTGTCAGTTTTAGTCCTTCAACAACTTTAAAAGAAAAAGTTAATACAAATAGTTAATAATTAATAATAATTAACAAATATTAAAAATATTTGAAAAATTACAGTAATTACTGTAATTTTTTTTATTTAACTTTATCCTTTAGTAAATAATAAAAAATTAAAATATTTTACTATTGTTATTGTAATTGTGCTAGAAAATAGTAATATTAGTTTATTAAGAATGTGCTTAGTTATTTATTTAATAGAATAAGCAATTATACAAATTAATATTAATGTCATTAATAATCATTAAATAAATGATAAGTAATCCTTATTTTTACTATATTTATAAAAGGAGGAATAAATTAATGAATAAATTACTTAAAAAATTATGTACTTTAACATTGATCATATCACCAGTTTTACCTATTATTTGTTGTTCTAGTAGTAGTGAATCGTTAGATGAGCAAAATGATTATACATATAGTTTAGAAGAAATTAAGAACCATTTAAAAGGCGGGTATTGATGCTAGTAATTTAAGCGTTCGCGATGCTTATGTTAAAGGTTTAGACTATATTTCTAGTTATATTAAAAAACAACAATCATTAGCTAGGGTTAGTTTAGCAGATCGTTCCCAACGAGAAGAAAAGCTTGTTTTTACTGACGACAGTGTTATTGTTAAAATTGAAGTTATGTTGGGATGGGAACCCAAAATATTTTGATTAATGCTAAATTATTAGACTTCTTGCGATACCTTTTTTATTAAAATATTCTTATAAAATATAATTTATGAGGATATCAAAATATGAACAATAATAAATTTAATACTCTTAATGATAAAGAATGGTTAAGATTAACAGGAATAAAAAAATCCACTTTTAATAAAATGTTAGATATTTTACAAGTAGCTGAAATAGAAAAATTTAAAAAAGGTGGTAAAACTAATAAATTATCACTAGAAAATAGATTATTGATGACTTTATCATATTGACGAGAATATCAGACTTATTTTCATCTTGGTAAAAATTTCGGAATTAGTGAAGCTAATTGTTATCGCAATATCAAGTGAATTGAAGATATTTTAATTAAAAACTCTGATTTTCAACAACTTGCTGGTAAAAAAGCACTAATAAATGATTATTTTAATGATAAAACTATTATTATTATTATTGATGCTACCGAAACTCCAATCCAACGCCTAAAAAAAGACAAAAACAATCTTATTCTGGTAAAAAGAAAAAATACACCATTAAAACACAAGTAATTATCGAACAAGAAACCAGAAAAATTATTGCAACAAGTTTTTCACTTGGGAAAAAACATGATTATGCTTTATTTAAAGAATCAAAAATCCCAATTTTAAAAAATACCAAATTAATAGTTGATAGTGGTTATCAAGGAATACAAAAAATTCACAATAATGTTCTAATACCTACAAAGAAAACAAAGAAAAACCATTTAAATAAAGCACAAAAACAACATAATAGACTAGTTTCAAAAATGAGAATTATTATTGAAAATATTTTTGCTATTCTTAAAAAATTTAAAATTATGACAGAAAAATATCGTAATCGTAGAAAAAGATTTGGTTTAAGATTTAATTTAATTGCCTCAATTTATAATTTGCAATTATTAATTTAACATAAAAGATTTATTTAAAATTAAAGAATTTAAATAATAAATTCATTTTTTGTTGTGGCAAAATATTAATTTTTTAGATAAAAGACATAATTAATTAAAATTATATTTTTCTATTACTGTCTTTTTACAAATATTTGTAATTTTTTTAATAGGTTATGCAAGAAGTCTAATATGATTTAAATATCAAGGCTTATCAATTCTCATATAACTGTCAAAATCCCATTACTAGAAAACAAGTATTTACCGATACTTTGAATAATATTGTTAATCGAACTGTAAATTCTGAATTTGTAAAATACTTAAAATCAACAGTTAATAAATTTAAAACCAAAATGTGCGGAGCAATCTATGAATTTAAAAATATTAATTATATAGACTTTGAAAGTGCAAATTATGTTTCATTAGAAAGTTTAAGGTTTAGAAATCAACTAAGAAAAATGAAAAATTAGGAGTTAAAAAATAAAAGAAAAATTGCAATTTAAAATAACAATTAAAAATTAGAAAATTAAGGAGACAAGAAAGATGAGTATATTTGGGCTAGTATTCTTTACAATTTTAACATTATTACTAGCCTACTATATTGCGGTTAATATTTATCGTTTTTTTAAAGATAAAAAGAAATATGGCGGTGAAGCAAAACAGTTGCCAAAAGATTTTACTTATTCACAACGAATATTTATTGCAAAGTTTAAACGAAATTTGTTAGAACAAGATGAAAAAGAAATTAAAAAGTAGGTTTAGAAAATGTTTAAAAAAATAATTATTGAATTAATTGAATTAATTTATCCAACTGCTGATTTACCACCCCAAGTTGTATTTTTGTTTTCAATTTTAATAATTGTAATGCTCTTCTCAGCAATTATTTTTCTACTCTTTTGACCTTTTAAGCTGTAATTATTATGTTTTTAGTTGCTTGAAAAGATTTAAATTGAGAAATGACAAAATTGTATTTTTGAGATTTATTTATTCAAATTAAAATTATTCCGGCGTGAGTTTCTGGTAAAGAAATTGATTTAACCAAAGAACTACTTTGACTTTTAATAGCGAATATTGCCTTTTGAATGGTATTAGTATTCATTATCTTATTTATGGTTATTTTATTTTATAAGGTTAAATCATATTTCGTTTAGAAGGGGGGTGATTATATGATTGGAGTTTTCTTGGCCGATGCACCAGCAAAAATTACTGGCGAACAAGCGGTTACTAACTTATGAAAAGCATTAATTACAGCGTTCGGTAATATTTGAACTGATATTATTGGTGGTAATATGCCAAATGTCGTTAATTTCTTTGCTACATATTGAGTTTTCTTGCTTGGTGTGATTATTGGTTTATTTTTAATCGCTTTCAAAATGTTTGAAAAATTAATGCCCGGCAGATAGTAATAAAAATAAAGAAAGTGTGATTTAAGTGATGCTATTGTTTAAAAAAATAAATTTAAGATTATATGATTTTGTGACTTTAAATCGCACTTTATTTATTATTGCGTGATTTTATGGTGCGATTTTGCATTATTATAATCCCCCAAAGTTGACGAATGTTATTTGATATTATTTATTTATTAATTGCTTTGTATATTTTATATACTAAAATTTCTCATTTCTTTGCTCGTCGAAGTTTTATTAATTTCTTATTAAATTCACCTTTAAATTTAGTAATTGGTGCTTTAGGAACTGGAAAAACCGCTTTAATGGTTTTAGCTTCTTACTTATTAAGTGGTTGAAAAACGATTTCTACTTTTCCGATTACAGATAAACAAATGCTTTCATTAGGGCATATGTCACTTTTAGATTATAATTATCCAATTTTAGATGAAAATCATTTACTGTTACGAGATGAAACTAACTTATTTTTAGAAGGAACTGATTATAAAGAAAATGATAGAGTAACCCAAGGTTTACAAGAATATTTCGCTTCGGCTCGACAATTTGCCCATATCATATTAGCAAGCGGACAACGAGCTGAACATATATGACTTAAAGTTCGTGATATTGCGAATTCAATAATTGTTGGTATTAGAAAAAACCAGTTAGTATTTTCCGGCCCTATTTACAAGTTATTTACGGCACTTTTAAATCAGTAAGCGAATACGAACAATGACGATTAACTCTTATTAATGCTAAAAATGATAAAAAAGGTCGCAAAATCAAGTATCGTAGCATTCCGGAATTAGACATTTATTTCTTTAAATTGAAAATTCCGATGTCAATTTTAAACCTTTATGATAATAAATATTTATCATTCTTGCGTGAATTAAGTAATCGTGCTTTGAATGATAATTATTAACATAAATTTTGAAATTATAATGTAATGGATATTGAAGCATTAGAATATTTAAAAATGGAAAAATTCAGTAAGATACTTACTAAGTTAAAAAACAATCTGAATAAGAAAAACAAGTAAAGGAGTTTAAAAAATGGAAAACTTAGAAAAAATGGCTAGTTTGATTGGCGATATGTTTTATAAAGTTTTTGATTTAATTTGAACTTTAACTATTCCCGGGACAGGTATTCGCATTATTATTTTTCCGCTAATTATGCTTGTGATAAATCTTGTAATTGGTGGCATTTTAGGTATTCATATCGAACGACCAAAAGTTGGTTTTCGTAAAAAATATCGAAAATCAGTTGCTAATTGAGGAACTAAGAAGCAATCATCTAGTGGTCCAATTAAGAAATTTAGTGGTAATAGTTCTAAAAACAGACCGTGAGTTAACCAACACGGACGGCGAATAAAAAGGTAGGTTTTTAAAATGTTTAAATTAATAATTTTATTTATTAGACTTCTTGCGATACCTTTTTTATTAAAATATTCTTATAAAATATAATTTATGAGGATATCAAAATATGAACAATAATAAATTTAATACTCTTAATGATAAAGAATGGTTAAGATTAACAGGAATAAAAAAATCCACTTTTAATAAAATGTTAGATATTTTACAAGTAGCTGAAACAGAAAAATTTAAAAAAGGTGGTAAAACTAATAAATTATCACTAGAAAATAGATTATTGATGACTTTATCATATTGACGAGAATATCAGACTTATTTTCATCTTGGTAAAAATTTCGGAATTAGTGAAGCTAATTGTTATCGCAATATCAAGTGAATTGAAGATATTTTAATTAAAAACTCTGATTTTCAACAACTTGCTGGTAAAAAAGCACTAATAAATGATTATTTTAATGATAAAACTATTATTATTGATGCTACCGAAACTCCAATCCAACGCCCAAAAAAAGACAAAAACAATCTTATTCTGGTAAAAAGAAAAAACACACCATTAAAACACAAGTAATTATCGAACAAGAAACCAGAAAAATTATTGCAACAAGTTTTTCACTTGGGAAAAAACATGATTATGCTTTATTTAAAGAATCAAAAATCCCAATTTTAAAAAATACCAAATTAATAGTTGATAGTGGTTATCAAGGAATACAAAAAATTCACAATAATGTTCTAATACCTACAAAGAAAACAAAGAAAAACCATTTAAATAAAGCACAAAAACAACATAATAGACTAGTTTCAAAAATGAGAATTATTATTGAAAATATTTTTGCTATTCTTAAAAAATTTAAAATTATGACAGAAAAATATCGTAATCGTAGAAAAAGATTTGGTTTAAGATTTAATTTAATTGCCTCAATTTATAATTTGCAATTATTAATTTAACATAAAAGATTTATTTAAAATTAAAGAATTTAAATAATAAATTCATTTTTTGTTGTGGCAAAATATTAATTTTTTAGATAAAAGACATAATTAATTAAAATTATATTTTTCTATTACTGTCTTTTTACAAATATTTGTAATTTTTTTAATAGGTTATGCAAGAAGTCTATTCTTGTTGCTGTTTTTTCTATTTTTGCTTTAAACGACTTTTTAGGTTTATGAGCCTATGTGAGTGAAGGTTTAGAATATTTTAATAAAGTTTTATCAAATAATATTAAAATTTTAGATTTGTTTAAACCAATGATAAGGTTATTTTCTCAACATCCAATTTTCCAAATTTTAGGAACGATTTGTATTTTATCAACAATATAATTTATTTTAAGAAGTTAAACGCAAAAGAAAGGACAAATAGATATGTATAAATTTATGTCGTGGTTAGTTATCGTTTTTATTGGTTTAGTCCCTCTAGGTGCCTTCTTTGATACAAAACAACCACCAAAACCTAATATGGAACAATTCTTTATGAAACGGCAAAAACGAGCCACCAATCCTAGTCAATGTGTCGATAATTGTAAATTAGAGTTTTCCGAAATTTCAAATAGTTATTTAACTATAGTTCCTAGTTTTAATTCAACCGCTATAAATATTAGCAATGTTAAAAATCAATTGCCCTCTAATATTGTTGTCCCTAATTCCGGTTTTGAAGGTTTTGAATATGGTTTTAGATATGATGATTCTTCAACTAAAAAAGCGGTTCAAGACTTTTATAAATCTAATGCAACAAAAGTTGTTAAGGGCAATGTTCCTGGCGGTTCTTATTATGAGAGATATAATATTGATAAACTCGTTGATGTTAAAGTTACATTTTCTAATCAAAATTACTCACAGAGATGAAATATAATATCCTTTCCCGCCGTTGTGTCTCATTAATTTAGTAATTTAATAAATATTCTTGAAAATCGTATTTTTTGTAATGCGATTTCCTTAATTTAAGGAGTTTAAAAATGAAATATATTATTTCCCAAGCTGATTTAGCAGATTTAAAAGCAAAAATCCAAATTTGACTAAGTGCTAAGCGCCATAATCCTTATTACTATAAAACTAAAAAACGCATTACTGCATATTTAAATTTATGTACTTATTTCTATATTGAAGAAACCACCTTAACAAAACTTATTAAAAAATATTTTAAGAATGCAACGAAAAGTTTTTATCGTTGGGCACAAAAAATTATGACCGCTTATTATTCTGACAATTTAGATTTGTTATTGTTTAAAACTACAAAACCACAAAATCTTAATTATCAATATAATTTAAATTCTCGCAAAAAAGTATGCGATTTATATTTTGATTACAAAAATCTTCAAGCCGGTGGAATTTGGTCTTTATTTAACAATTTAACAATCGGTTTTCACGATGTTAAAAATTCAGAAGTTCCAAAAAATATCAAAACTTTTTATCGTTGAATCAAATCTGATCCTCGTTGAAAAGAATTAAAACAACAAATAAAACAAACAAAACGCCATTTTAAGCGTTATGAAGTCTCCGAGATTGGTCTTTTACAAATGGATGCCAAAACTATTACCACATCAAATTTTCCGGTTGATAAAAAATATTATATTTATGATTGTACTATAGCACAGACATATGTTAGTTTAGGAACTAATAATGCGATTAACGCCGTGCAAAGAGCAATATATGATTTTAAGAAGTTTGGAATAGAAATTAAGCGAATTAGAACTGATAATGCTCCAGAATTTACTACTAATAACTGAAGTAATAAAAAATCGTACAAAGTAAAAGAAAGGCCTTTTACAACCTTTCTTTCGAGGAACGGAATTGTCCACAAAACCACACCGATTCGTTCGCCACAGAGTAACGGTAAAATCGAGCGGTTTCATCAATATTATACCAAATTATTTTATTCTAAGGATACAAAATTAAACCAAAATGAACTTCAACATTATTTAAACAAATATTATTACTTTTACAACTTTGAACGCCGTCATTCATCTTTAAATACTAAAACCCCGTTTCAAACATTACAAAAATTTTTAACAAAATAGTTTCTAGAAGTTTGAATAATTATTTTTTACAAAGTATTTAACTTGTTGTTTCAGTTGTGATTAAATTGATTACTCCTAAAATAATTAATATTTTTTTGATTATTGTTATTTTCCTTTTTTTAGTTGGTTTATTATTTTTTAAATATTATTATCAATTAAGCGACTCTATTGAAACAGTATAATTAACATTTATATTTCCAGTATAAAAATTTAAATTATTTGATTTAATTTGAGCACTAGTCAAAGTAATATTTAAAATATTAATTTTATTTATATCTATACTAGGATATAGTTCTTTTAATTTATCCTTGATTTGTTGCTCTGTTGGATTAGATAAATTACTAGTTTTAAATTCACCTAAAGTGGTATTTGTAATAATTTTATTTAAATTAACATTAGATATAAAATTAAGTTTTGCACTACCACTTAAAACGTCTTTTCTTTTAAAAGTTATTTCTGTATTTTCAAATGTTATATCTTTAATTTCAAAATCATCTATAACATTTTCTAATTTTCTATTTAATTCTTTTAATTTATCTTTAATTTGCTGTTCCGTTGGTTTATGAACTCCATCAGTTCTAATTAAGCCTAATTCCTTTTTTTCAATATATAATCTTAGTGGTATAGAATAATTAAAATTTATTTCACCAGTATAAATACTTGTATCAATTGAGGTAATTGTGCCCCCATATAGGTGAATTTTTTCAATTTTGATTTTATTAATATCTAACTGCGGATTTAATTGTTTTAAAAAATTTTTAAATAAAGCTTCATCATAATTACCACCACCAAACTTATTTATATCAATTTCTCCTAAATCAGTATTTTTAATAATTATATTTATTGGTACAGACTTATCAACTGTAAAATCAATTGTTAGTTTACCACTAAAACCAGTTATACTAATTACTGCACTATTTACAGTAATATTTTCAACTTTAATTTTTGTTATATCTACTGACTGATTTTTTTCTTTTACTCTATTTTTGATTTGTTCCTCTGTTGGTTTATCGGCTCCATAAGTTTTAAATACATTTTTAGTTTTATCATTTTCTGTGTTTCTTTTATTTCTTATTTTAGTTAAGTGCGTTCAATTTAATTCATCTAAATCACCAACTTTTTTAATTTCTTTTTGTAATGAACTAGTAGCAATAACAGTTGGCACCGTACTACTAGCAATCGCAATTGTTCCTAATAATTCTAAAAGTTTTTTCATATTAATTAAATTCCTTTCATAAATTTTTACTAATTAATAAAATTATCGAACAATCAACACCCTTCTCCAAATGTTAATCTGTAGTCTTTTAAACTTGGAATTTAATTATAAAATATTTTTTTAAAAAATTCTAATTATTAAATCATTTAGGTCGCGTTTAGTTTTCTTAGGTATTGCTTTGAAGAAGTAAAACAATCAGCTAATTATATTAGACTTCTTGCATAACCTATTAAAAAAATTACAAATATTTGTAAAAAGACAGTAATAGAAAAATATAATTTTAATTAATTATGTCTTTTATCTAAAAAATTAATATTTTGCCACAACAAAAAATGAATTTATTATTTAAATTCTTTAATTTTAAATAAATCTTTTATGTTAAATTAATAATTGCAAATTATAAATTGAGGCAATTAAATTAAATCTTAAACCAAATCTTTTTCTACGATTACGATATTTTTCTGTCATAATTTTAAATTTTTTAAGAATAGCAAAAATATTTTCAATAATAATTCTCATTTTTGAAACTAGTCTATTATGTTGTTTTTGTGCTTTATTTAAATGGTTTTTCTTTGTTTTCTTTGTAGGTATTAGAACATTATTGTGAATTTTTTGTATTCCTTGATAACCACTATCAACTATTAATTTGGTATTTTTTAAAATTGAGATTTTTGATTCTTTAAATAAAGCATAATCATGTTTTTTCCCAAGTGAAAAACTTGTTGCAATAATTTTTCTGGTTTCTTGTTCGATAATTACTTGTGTTTTAATGGTGTGTTTTTTCTTTTTACCAGAATAAGATTGTTTTTGTCTTTTTTTGGGCGTTGGATTGGAGTTTCGGTAGCATCAATAATAATAGTTTTATCATTAGACTTCTTGCGATACCTTTTTTATTAAAATATTCTTATAAAATATAATTTATGAGAATATCAAAATATGAACAATAATAAATTTAATACTCTTAATGATAAAGAATGGTTAAGATTAACAGGAATAAAAAAATCCACTTTTAATAAAATGTTAGATATTTTACAAGTAGCTGAAATAGAAAAATTTAAAAAAGGTGGTAAAACTAATAAATTATCACTAGAAAATAGATTATTGATGACTTTATCATATTGACGAGAATATCAGACTTATTTTCATCTTGGTAAAAATTTCGGAATTAGTGAAGCTAATTGTTATCGCAATATCAAATGAATTGAAGATATTTTAATTAAAAACTCTGATTTTCAACAACTTGCTGGTAAAAAAGCACTAATAAATGATTATTTTAATGATAAAACTATTATTATTGATGCTACCGAAACTCCAATCCAACGCCCAAAAAAAGACAAAAACAATCTTATTCTGGTAAAAAGAAAAAACACACCATTAAAACACAAGTAATTATCGAACAAGAAACCAGAAAAATTATTGCAACAAGTTTTTCACTTGGGAAAAAACATGATTATGCTTTATTTAAAGAATCAAAAATCTCAATTTTAAAAAATACCAAATTAATAGTTGATAGTGGTTATCAAGGAATACAAAAAATTCACAATAATGTTCTAATACCTACAAAGAAAACAAATAAAAACCATTTAAATAAAGCACAAAAACAACATAATAGACTAGTTTCAAAAATGAGAATTATTATTGAAAATATTTTTGCTATTTTTAAAAAATTTAAAATTATGACAGAAAAATATCGTAATCGTAGAAAAAGATTTGGTTTAAGATTTAATTTAATTGCCTCAATTTATAATTTGCAATTATTAATTTAACATAAAAGATTTATTTAAAATTAAAGAATTTAAATAATAAATTCATTTTTTGTTGTGGCAAAATATTAATTTTTTAGATAAAAGACATAATTAATTAAAATTATATTTTTCTATTACTGTCTTTTTACAAATATTTGTAATTTTTTAATAGGTTATGCAAGAAGTCTATTAAAATAATCATTTATTAGTGCTTTTTTACCAGCAAGTTGTTGAAAATCAGAGTTTTTAATTAAAATATCTTCAATTCACTTGATATTGCGATAACAATTAGCTTCACTAATTCCGAAATTTTTACCAAGATGAAAATAAGTCTGATATTCTCGTCAATATGATAAAGTCATCAATAATCTATTTTCTAGTGATAATTTATTAGTTTTACCACCTTTTTTAAATTTTTCTATTTCAGCTACTTGTAAAATATCTAACATTTTATTAAAAGTGGATTTTTTTATTCCTGTTAATCTTAACCATTCTTTATCATTAAGAGTATTAAATTTATTATTGTTCATATTTTGATATCCTCATAAATTATATTTTATAAGAATATTTTAATAAAAAAGGTATCGCAAGAAGTCTAATGAAGACAAATACGAAAAATATTTACAACAAGTAAAAAAACTATTAAATCTAACTTTCTTTATTGCGATACTAAATTTAGCATTTGCAATTAGTATTATCTTTAGTACCATTTAAAAAGTGAGGTTATTCAACCTCACTTTTTGGTGCTAACTTATTTATTAGTTCACGACTGTTCTAAAACCTTAAAGTATAGTTTATTATCATTATTACGAGAATAAAATCATCATCCCGCATAAGCAATAATATTACCATTACTATTTAAAATATGTCAATCATTATTTTTAATTTCAGCATCGTGTTTTCTTTGTTCACTAACAACAAGAGGTTTTTCTTTTTACGAATGACTATTAAAAAACGCTGCCGAATAATCACCAACGCCAACAACAGCATTAGCATAATCAGCGATTAATGCATAATCAGTCATTCATAACTTAAGCGACTTTTTTAAAGCAATATTTTTATTATCACTACCCGTAATTTTACTTAATAATGTTTGTGACGGCACACCATCAATATTCTGCTTATTAATTTGTTCATTATTAATATATTCATTACTCATTAGTGAATGCCGATCTTCTTCATTACACGATTCATCAGTGACAATGCAATTATAATTTTTATCTAAATCATCTTGAGTTGTAATCTTAACTAATCGTGATGGTACTTCACGATTAGTTAGTTTTAAATAATCATAATTAGCATTAGCATCCATATATCCTCAAATAATACTTCGTTCACTATATGATGACAAATGTCCCATAACAACATCTTCATCCATTCTTAAAACTTTTTGCAAAGCATTTACTAAACCAGTATCAACTTTAATCTGATTACTTATTTGTTTATCTTCATCTAAGACATAAGGATTAGCACCCATCGCATTTAAAAGCGCCAATTCTTTAAAAATTGGATTATGGTTATTAAAACCAGTTTGTTGTTTTCCGTGAAAAGATTGCGTAAATAAACTGTTATTAAGTGTTAACGGTAATCAATCACGAGTTAGAAACATTCGCATTTGATTAAAATAATCCAAATGAGAAAGTTGGCCTTGTAAACCAATAGTAACTTTTTTTGATGTTTCAAAATTATCATCCTCAAATTCAGAATATTTAATTGCTAACGACGCCCACAGTGATTTTTTGACTTCATCGGCATTATAAGCTGTAATTAAATCATCATAATTAATTTTTGAAAAATCAAAATTCGCGACTTTAAAATTTTCATCATTCGTTCACAAAATTGGAATAATAAACTTTAAAAAGTATTGTTGAATTCAACTTGTTAAATAACCATTAAAACTAATTGTTGAATCAATTAAACGATTAATCCTCCCATTAGCAACATCCATTGCCTTATTAACATCATTCTTTGTTAATTGTCCAATTGCTTTTTTCTAACTACTTTGTGGTAAAAAAATTTCAATCGTTTTAAATTTCGTAAACAAATCAGAATTTTTTAATTGAAATACCGTTAATTCTTTCTCAACATTACTATAAGTATCAATCCCATCAAAAATTCAATTATTATTTTCATTTTTAATCGCAAATGAACTGGTAGTACTTAATTTCTTAATATCATTTGCTAACACAAATAAATCTAAATACGATAATTTTGTTTTATCTTCATTTTTATCAAGCGTTGTTTTTCCTACCAATCCTAATTGCTCTTCGTATATTTCATCTAAATAATTATAAGCAACTTCACGATTGTAAATCTTAGGAATCGTAATTTCTTTTTTATTAATGTTATCAAAACGATTAGTTAAATAATTTCAAGTAACCGTTTTATTAATTCTTTCGCGAAATCTCCGACTTTCAACTCAACTACCATAATGATAACTAGTAGATTCATCATTAGCATATCAAGCCATTTTGTAAGTAGTATAAGTAGTAAACAAATAATAGACTTCTTGCATAACCTATTAAAAAAATTACAAATATTTGTAAAAAGACAGTAATAGAAAAATATAATTTTAATTAATTATGTCTTTTATCTAAAAAATTAATATTTTGCCACAACAAAAAATGAATTTATTATTTAAATTCTTTAATTTTAAATAAATCTTTTATGTTAAATTAATAATTGCAAATTATAAATTGAGGCAATTAAATTAAATCTTAAACCAAATCTTTTTCTACGATTACGATATTTTTCTGTCATAATTTTAAATTTTTTAAGAATAGCAAAAATATTTTCAATAATAATTCTCATTTTTGAAACTAGTCTATTATGTTGTTTTTGTGCTTTATTTAAATGGTTTTTCTTTGTTTTCTTTGTAGGTATTAGAACATTATTGTGAATTTTTTGTATTCCTTGATAACCACTATCAACTATTAATTTGGTATTTTTTAAAATTGGGATTTTTGATTCTTTAAATAAAGCATAATCATGTTTTTTCCCAAGTGAAAAACTTGTTGCAATAATTTTTCTGGTTTCTTGTTCGATAATTACTTGTGTTTTAATGGTGTGTTTTTTCTTTTTACCAGAATAAGATTGTTTTTGTCTTTTTTTGGGCGTTGGATTGGAGTTTCGGTAGCATCAATAATAATAGTTTTATCATTAAAATAATCATTTATTAGTGCTTTTTTACCAGCAAGTTGTTGAAAATCAGAGTTTTTAATTAAAATATCTTCAATTCATTTGATATTGCGATAACAATTAGCTTAACTAATTCCGAAATTTTTACCAAGATGAAAATAAGTCTGATATTCTCGTCAATATGATAAAGTCATCAATAATCTATTTTCTAGTGATAATTTATTAGTTTTACCACCTTTTTTAAATTTTTCTATTTCAGCTACTTGTAAAATATCTAACATTTTATTAAAAGTGGATTTTTTTATTCCTGTTAATCTTAACCATTCTTTATCATTAAGAGTATTAAATTTATTATTGTTCATATTTTGATATCCTCATAAATTATATTTTATAAGAATATTTTAATAAAAAAGGTATCGCAAGAAGTCTAATGTTTTAATGAATCAAGTTTATTTCTTAAAGGATTATTGCCTTTTCCCGCAAAAAAGTCAGCAATTTCATTTTCTACACCACTTAAAATAGTTTGTAATAAAACTTTAACACTCATTAATTTTTTACCTCATAAACGCCCCATTGACATACCTCGTAAACTATAATCTGGTACCCAAGGGGGCGGACTATCACCAACAATTGAAATTTTTTCAAAAGTTAAAATTTCTATTCCTCAGGGAACATTATTATAGAATCAATTTACCAAATCTGGTAATAGTCCTGAACCACTTCGATAAACACTAACTAAATGCGTATTTTGTTTTAAATCACTAACTTTAATGGGAACATTTAATGAGGACCTAGTATCATTAGTAAACTTATTAGCATCATATTCTAATAATTTACGAACAAAATTATCAGTCGCCGCAATAACAACAGGGCCACGACGACAACTAACCGTGCCTTTTTCAGTAATATTTTCTTCACATTTAATAGTTTCAGCATTAAATCTTGTTTGTAAGTTAAGTGTTGTTTGACCCTCATAGTTAATAGTTGTGCTGCGACTTAAAGTAATAATAAAGGGAATAAAGGAATACCAATACATAAAGCAATAACTAAACCAAGAAAACCAACGCGAAAGGAAACTAATAACTTTTGAAATAAAAATTGTTCTACTAATTGCTGGGGATACAAAAATGTTGAAATTCCTAATTGCCCTTTAGTAACTAAATTAGCAAAATATTTCCCATATCTTACTCAAATATTAAGATCTAAACCTAAATGGTCACGAATTATTTTTTGAGCATCTTTAGATAAACTAGGATCAACAGCTGCTTCATTACCACGAATCGCATTAATTAAAAAGAAAACAATTGTTAACACGATTCAAGCAATAACAATAAATTCAACAATCAAAAACACATATTTCTTTATAGACTGTTGCAAATTATAACTTAATAACATTTTATTTTCTCCTTACTAATTTCTAGATACTTAAATCATCTTTATTAAATGCCTCACATCCTTTTAAAGAAAAGATTGAATTATTTGGTTTATTTTGACAATTATATCCTCATTGCACCTCAGGCATATTTGTCCCTGCTGCTTATGAATAACACAAAATTCTTTCTCCCGCTCATCCAGCACTAGAATTACTTAGCATAATAAAGGGTGATTCTAATTTAATTATCGCTTCTAAAATCGCATAAATGCGAAAAGCAATATGAGGGGCAAAAGTTGCTAAACCACTAATAGCATAATCTTTATTTTGGGGCATTTTAAAACCAGTTTCTTTATCAAATAAACTCGCTAAGCCATCACCAAACTTATTTTGCAAAATAGCATTTAATTGCTGAAAATTATCAATATTATTTTCCCCATTTTTCACTAAACCATTAACAGCAAAGTTATTACCATTAGTATCATACGGTGTAAATAAAGCATTTAACCACAAAAATTCAGATGGAGTAACTTCAAAGTCTTTAAAAAATGAATTAGAATTTCTAAGTTCTGTTACAGAATTAAATTTTTTAATAAAATTTTCATAAAAATTTCATGTTCCCGTAGGATTTTGTACATATCGTAAATCACCCTGATCGTAACAAACCTTAGCAAGAATTTCTAAATAATCAAAAGCATTAATTTTTTTACCTTTCACACTACTGTATAATAAATCATATTCACCAACGCCTAATTTGCTTAAAAAGATTGACCGCGCCTGCCCTTCCAATTTAATGTTAATTTCTGGAAAATTGCGTTCAATTTTTTGTTTTAAAAGCAACATCGCATAACTAGCAGTTGTTGATGCTGATAAATCATATAATAATGTTAATGTCTCTTTACCACTACTCATTAACCGATATTTATTATAAAATTTTTGGGCAATTGCTTTATTATGTAAACGATCAGTACGATCAATATTTGCTTGCACTTTATCATAAAAAACTCGTTGATCAAAACGATAATACGCTAACGGCACTCGATCCTGTTTTGCATTATCACCGACAACATCCACTTCATACTTTGGTTGTCCATTATCAGTTACTAAAGTTTCTCTAAAAGCCATATCATTACCATCATTACGACTTAATAAAGTTGTTAAAGTATCAGCCGGAATACCCCCATTATCATTTTGACTAAGCAAAAACTCATGGCGATCAATTCCATATTGAATGGCATTTCGTAAATACCGCCCTTTTCATTATCAAATTTATTACTTGTATTATTAAAAGCTAAATATTCTGAATCTCTTGTTGACATTCCTTGAAATAAAAAACGGCGTAAGACGGGATTATTTAAAAATCGTGGTAATAATTCTTTGGGAATATCTGATTTTCCAACAACACCCGATTCAAATAAAATTGATGATGTTACGATATCTTGGACTACTTTATATTTTCAAGCATTAGCCTAAAATCTTTCACGATCTCAATAATCTTCATTTTTCAGAAAAACCGTATCATTATCAAAATCAGTACAATAAATTTTAAAAGCACCATTACCTAAAACTGTATTTTTAGAAATACCTCAAAGATTACCATATTTTGCAATAACATCTTTTCTTGAAGGAAGTAACGCCGGAGAAAACAATTTTTTAATAAAATCCGCCGTTAACTTTGGAACTGCTGTCGGATTAAAACCAGTTGCAAAATTAATATATAATAAGTCATTACCAATTGCTTTAATCTCCAAATTATCTTCACTAACTTTTTTGTCTAAATATGCTTTAGCATTATTAATTCCCACTTTAGTAGTATCCGTTAAATCATCAACATTAGCAGAACCATTACTAGCATCCAAAACATAACGAACACTATTAACAAAATCAGATGCCAAAACATTTTTGCCATCATGTCACAATGCTGGTCGCTCCTAAAAAAACTCTTGACCATTTTCGCGATAAGGTAAATCTTTATTAGCAAACGGTGCATATCTTAGTTTGATAATAAATTCTTTAAATTTTCGTGATTCATTATTATTTACTTTATCAGCATAATTAACAACAAAAATATCTTTCGCAACGCCATACCAAAATTCCGTTGTACTAGAAATTACTCTTGTACTTTCATTAGCAATAGCATTTAATTGCTGATTTAATTGACTAGGATTTGTTAAAACCTTATCTAAATCTAAATTTTCATTATTAATATCCATTTCCTTAATAACAACAACCTGATTGCCATTTACTTTTGTCATTTCTAACACTTCATTACTTGATTTTTGATCAGCCGGAGCATTATGAAATAATCCTTCAATAAAAGCAAATAAATATTGCGAATTATAACTATGTTTATCATATTTTAAATAATTCAATGATTTAATGGCATCCGCTTGAGCAATAACAAAATTAAGCGACATTGAATTACAAGCCACTAAAAATAATACTGAATTTATTATTGTTATTTTAGATAAAATTATTTTAAGTAGGTTTCTTTTCATATTTTTTCTTATAACCTCAAACTTTTTATAAAAAAGTGTGCCAATTATTTTTTTAGAAAGCACACTTTATAAAATGAATAACCAATGATGTCATTCTTTTTATATTAACGATAATATTACTAGATTTTCCTATCTATGTCAAGAATAAAATGCGGGACTGATAAGGCCTGTTATCGCCATATCTTTAAAACGATAACCTAAATCATTAAAATTATTATCTGATGATTTGTTTAATCAACTTACTTTTTACTAATATGTTTTGTCTTCTTATAAATTACATTATTAATAACAATCAAAATAACATTTATCCCTACTAAAAATGATATTCCCAATCCTACTAACAAAATATTATTTCAAACTACTGGTAAAGGAAATATCGGATGATAAAAATCAACAAACTCATAAGGAAATAAAAAAATCCTAATACCATCATCATATAATAACTTAGCCCTTAAATTAATAAATATGAGATAACCAATCGGATATCCTAACATTCAAAATATTTGGCGAGTAAAATATTTTTTATATAAAATCTGACTTTTCCCTAACGATAATAATAAGTAAATTAATGTTAATAATGGGGTTATGGCATGCATTGTAATGCCAATAACCCGATCAGCATTAGAAGCAAATTCATACGATATCCCTGTTCCCACACCATAAAATACTAACAACCAAAATAAAACCATTGTTACTGTAATATATATTGCAATACTAGTTTGAGTTGTCAAATTAGTAAACTTATTAGTTGCCGTTTTATTATGATAAAGTAACGCATAAAAGAAATATAAACAAGCTAATATATTAGTTTGCACCGACCAAAAATTAACTAAAACATTAAAATTATATAACCGTGGCATATCAAGTTGTGAATTTTTCGGGTTAATATATCAATATTCAATAAATACCCCATAAACGAAACCAGCTAAAAAGAAACTAAATAAAATTAAAAATGTCATTAACTTATAAACAAATTTTCAATCTTTTAACAAAACTAAAGCATTAGCAACACTAGTAAAAAACAATATTTTACTTTTACTAAAAAATCGTTTAAAAAAATTCTTCATTATATCCCTACTCTACATTTTCTTGATGAGAATTAAGTTCTTTTTGCAAAAAATATTTATCATAATAAATTTTTAAAATTGTTTTAAAAATTATAAAATATATTGCAATTCGTAATGGCATTAATAATAATTCTTTAACTAATCGTGGTAATAAAGAAACTAAATAATCAATATCATAAAATACTAAAAAATGTAATGGCGATAAAATTCACGAATTAATTAATATTAAAAATAATTGTAAAATAATAATAATAATGAAAATCAATGCATTATTAAATTTCTCAGTAACACTATTTTGTTTTTGATTATTTCAAGTTATTCACAAAATTAAAATTAAAACTAATTCCACAGCCATAAATAAAGTAGAAATAAAAATCCCAGAAATTACCATATAAAGTAAATCTCATTTAACACTAAAAACTTTATTATTTTTCAATGAAAAAGAGTAAACAAAATCAGAGAAAAATATTAAATAAAAACTTAAAATTAATAAAGCAACCAAAATAAATTGCATCACAGTAAAAAATAACAAATACTTCTTAAAATCAAATTGACAATTACGAAGTTTACTATAAACAATTCCCGCAATTCCTGCAAGAACCCCAACAATTGGTTCTTGAATTGCCATAATTGGACTATAAAATGTAGGTTTTAAGATAAACAATGTTGTATCGGAAATAAAACCAAAAATAAAACCAAAAAATGGTCCATGTAAAAAGCTAAAAAGCACATTAGGGATAAAACCAAAACCAATTACCATTGTTCCTTTACCACCAACACCCAATTTTAAACTAAAACCTAAAAATTTAACAATAACTATTGTTAATGCTAACATTACGGCTGCTAAGGCAATACTACGAGTATTGAAATTTTTATTAAAATCCAATTTTAAATATTTTAAAATTGAATAAAAATTTTTACGAAAATAATACTTTGTAATTTGTAACCAAACATTTAGCCTTTTCATCTAAATAACACTCCTTATAAATGCTAACGATCTTCATTAATTAATGGTCTAATAGTTTTTCAAGTAATATAAATAATTACCGTATTAAAAAATATTTTAATTGGTGCCATCGCCAATCGTGGAATCATTGCTAAACCATAATCCTCAGTACGATTAGTTAACAAACTGACATCCCCCCAAGATGCAATTAACACCGTAACAATATATTCATTTATAACTGCTAACAAAATAATCGGAACTAAATCATTAAAACCTTTTGTATCCTTTTTTATAAAACGAAAATACATTCAAGTTGCCCAAACAACAACTAAAATTAAAACTGTCCCAATACTAATAATTAGCATCATAATTCATTTCTTAATCGGAACAGTTTTTGTAAAAGGAACTTCATCAACAGCAAAATCAGCAAATTGCGGAGCATAATAAGTCATTACTAAAGCAGTTGTTCCAAAACCAATAATAAAAATATTAGTTATTAAAATTAAAATTCATGACTTTTGATGAAACATTCGCCGCAAATCACCAGCAATACCAGAAATAAAACCAAAACCAATAACCGTCACAATATACGCAGGATGAATATATGAAGGAACAAACATCATTACTAAAATATCAGTAATCAAAGCACACAAAATACCAATTACGGGACCAAAAATATAACCCGTAATCTTAATCATCAAACCTTCAATAGCTATTCTAATCGGCGGTAAAACCGCTGCTGGCATATACAATGCAATAACAACAGTTGTTACTACCGATACCGTTGATAACATAGCAATATAAGCAATATTTTTCGTTGTCAAACGAAGTCCACGATATCGTTCTTTTTTTATAAACATTGAAAGCCCTGTCATTAAAATATAAGATAATGCTGCTAAAACTAATGCTCCCGCAACAATATACGCTGTTCTAATATCAAATAACGACAAACCATTTTTATTACTATTAAAGAAAATCATTAATGTAGTTTCCTTTCTAAAGAAAAACTATAACTGCCAATCAATCGGCTTCTTATTATGCTTTATCAAGTATTCATTAATCTTACTAAAATACTTCTGATTAAAAAACCCATAATGTGCTCCCAGCGGTGAAGGATGTGCTCCCATAAGAATAAGATGCTTTTGGTCATTAATTAAATTAATCTTTGCTTGTGCTTTTTTGCCTCATAAAACAAAAATAACATTATTATGATAATTGTCAATATATTTTATGAGGTTATCAGTAAATTCTTGCCAATTAAAATTAGCATGTGAAAATGGCTGATCTTTTTGTACCGTTAAAACAGTATTTAAAAGAAAAACACCACTTCGGACTCATTTAGTTAAATCACCATTTTGTACAATAATTCCTAAATCATTTTCCAATTCTACAAAAATATTTTTTAAACTTGGTGGCAATTTAACACCGTGATTAACACTAAAAGCCAAACCATTAGCTTGGTTTGGCTGATGATACGGATCTTGTCCTAAAATAACTACTTTAATATCATTAAAACTAACAATTTTTAATAACCTTAAAATATCTTGTGGCTGTGGATAACACTGATTATTTTTATATGCTAATGATACTTTGCTAACTAATTCAATAAAATAAGGTTGAGTAATTTGACTAATAAGAAAATCTTTCCAACTAGGATGAATATTTTGAAACATATTTTTAATTAACCAATAAATAATTCTTTAATTTTATCACTAATACCACCAACATTTATTCCGACTAAAACTCCTAAAATACCAAAACTAACAATTACCACTGCCAAAATAATAAGCACAACCCATACTCAAGTTTTAATCTTTTTATTATGTATAAAGTTTTCTTCTTCATTACCTTGTTGTAAAGCATCCATATTACTAATAGTAAAACCACTTTTCAATTTTTGTTCAACATCAGCTTTTTCTAAATCAATTGAAACTGATGAATTAATCTTTGACTGCTTAGCATTATTAAACGCAAAACTACTTGGTTTACTATTTACCCCCAACTTGTTTTCGGTTCCATTACTCTTTAATTGCTTTTTTTTAACGACATCATCCAAATGTTGACGAAACTTATCAAGTTTAAGTTTTCGCTCATCAACTTTTTGTCCTGATTGTTGTAAACTATGACCATTCAATTGTGATCGGTATTCTTGTTCATTAAATAACTGCTCATTTAACATACTATTAGTCATATTAATTGTTGGTTCAAATTTTTCTCTAACAACTAGATTAGGATTAGGTCCCTGCTGTGGCTGTAGGCGAGGGTCATTACCACCAAAATTGCTATTATTTGGATACATATTATCATTTACCATTGATGTTCCATATGGATATGGATGTTGTCTGCCGATTGGTGGTTGATGATACGGATTTTGTAATATTGGTACATTTTGATTTGGACAATAATTATTTATTATTGGTAAAGCAGGATAATGTTGCTTATGTGATATTGTTATTTGTTGTGGCATATGATATTGTCTTTTAATAAATGCAATAGCTTCTGGCATTAGCATAAAAATTGCTACTTCTTGATCATATAGATTATAAACTACATAGCCTCGTTGTTCCACTAAAATATACATAACAACGCTGTCCTTTCTGTAAAAATTAATATAAATATATTTTGAATTATATCACAAATTTAAAAAAAGCAAAAGGACACCATTCTTAAATATAATAATGGTACAAAAATTAATTATAACAAATATTTAAATATATAATTAAGAAAATTTAATATTAATTTTAAAAATACACTTCAACTGTACCCTTTTCAATACCAATATTAAATCTAATCCACACAGCACTTTCACCATCTTCTAATGAACAATCATCAATTTCTGCCGATGAATCATCAATTGTGAAATTAATTCCACTAATTTCATTACCAAATTCATTATCTAATGTTTCTTTTGCTTTAACAAGCAGTTTACTTCAAGAATCAGTTGATTTAATACCTTTTAAATCAAATCGATTTTTTTCATTAAATTTCTTTAAAAATTCTTTAACTTCGTTAATTAAATCCATATTAGTTTTCTTAATATCTTTAAAATAAATTCGGATATTTTGTAAATCTTTGGTTCCAATTTTAAAACTAACATTATTATTATTTTTACCATCTTTTAAACCATTACTTACAACATCATAAAGCTTATCAATTGTTAATTCAATTCTCTTAGCAACAACACCAAATTTTTCAGTTAAGTTATTTTTTAATCTTTTCAACACATCAGTTCATCTACTAGTTGATTTCACACCTTATAAAGCAAAAGGATTTTCCATATTAAATTGTTCTAAATATTTTTTAACCTCATTAAACAAATTATCATCAGATTTTTCAATATTTTTAAAATACACGCGTATTCAATCAGACTCTTTATTACCAATTTTAAAATTAATATTTAATCCGATCTGACCATCTTGAAATTTATCAAAACCTTCATCTTTTAAAAATTTATTTTTGTCTCAAACACGAAGATTTTCAGTATGTTTAAAAATCTTGGGAAATTTCATTTTTAAAGCTTCTTCTACTTTATTAAGAACATCAACTCTTTTATGTAAAGTATTTAATCCCCTTAAATCAAAACGATTATTGTCATTAAATTGTTCTAAATATGTAGAAACAATTTTTACTTTTAAAGCATCATTTTTAGCAATTAATTCCTGTTTATTTAACAATCTTGCCATTTCCGTTCTAATATGATGCAGTTTATCTTCCAAAGTTGCATTATCTTTAAGCAATTTAGCAATATATGCTAATTCACCACTACCAAAACTATTTACTAACTTAGTTAATTCGTTAACATATTCAATTAATTGCGCGATTTCGCTTTCTTGTTGAGCAATTTTTTCTCGCAATTTTTGTTCTAATTGCTCAATTCTTTCTTTAGTAACATTGTTTTTCTTAATTAAGTCCTGAAAATCATTTACTAAAATCGCAATTTTTCTTTTTAACGCACTGACTTCCTCATTTAATAACTGATTATTCGTAATTTCTTCCTTAATAAAATCTTTTGTCATTGTTTGTGAAGAACAAGCAACTAAATTAGTACAAATTCCTAACGAAAAAAAAGTCACAACTAACATATTTAATCATTAGACTTCTTGCATAACCTATTAAAAAAATTACAAATATTTGTAAAAAGACAGTAATAGAAAAATATAATTTTAATTAGTTATGTCTTTTATCTAAAAAATTAATATTTTGCCACAACAAAAAATGAATTTATTATTTAAATTCTTTAATTTTAAATAAATCTTTTATGTTAAATTAATAATTGCAAATTATAAATTGAGGCAATTAAATTAAATCTTAAACCAAATCTTTTTCTACGATTACGATATTTTTCTGTCATAATTTTAAATTTTTTAAGAATAGCAAAAATATTTTCAATAATAATTCTCATTTTTGAAACTAGTCTATTATGTTGTTTTTGTGCTTTATTTAAATGGTTTTTCTTTGTTTTCTTTGTAGGTATTAGAACATTATTGTGAATTTTTTGTATTCCTTGATAACCACTATCAACTATTAATTTGGTATTTTTTAAAATTGGGATTTTTGATTCTTTAAATAAAGCATAATCATGTTTTTTCCCAAGTGAAAAACTTGTTGCAATAATTTTTCTGGTTTCTTGTTAGATAATTACTTGTGTTTTAATGGTGTGTTTTTTCTTTTTACCAGAATAATATTGTTTTTGTCTTTTTTTGGGCGTTGGATTGGAGTTTCGGTAGCATCAATAATAATAGTTTTATCATTAAAATAATCATTTATTAGTGCTTTTTACCAGCAAGTTGTTGAAAATCAGAGTTTTTAATTAAAATATCTTCAATTCATTTGATATTGCGATAACAATTAGCTTCACTAATTCCGAAATTTTTACCAAGATGAAAATAAGTCTGATATTCTCGTCAATATGATAAAGTCATCAATAATCTATTTTCTAGTGATAATTTATTAGTTTTACCACCTTTTTTAAATTTTTCTATTTCAGCTACTTGTAAAATATCTAACATTTTATTAAAAGTGGATTTTTTTATTCCTGTTAATCTTAACCATTCTTTATCATTAAGAGTATTAAATTTATTATTGTTCATATTTTGATATCCTCATAAATTATATTTTATAAGAATATTTTAATAAAAAAGGTATCGCAAGAAGTCTATTGCTTAAACATTAGCATCACCTTTTATAGTAATTAAATCGTTAAGTTTCTCTTTTAAATCATCAAGGACACCTTTTTGGACATCAATATCTTTTTTAAGATTAACAATTTCATTTTCCTCATCAGAAATTATCGCTTTATCTTTATGATTAATGTCATCAACAAGTTCTTGTAAAGTATTTAAATCCTTTAAAACTTCTTTATATCCTAAATTAATTGCTTTTTGTTTTAAATCATTAATTGCTACTTCTAACTGTTCTGTTTTAATTTTAATTTCTGCTTCAAGATTAGCAATTAGTTGCTTAATTTTTTGATCTTGAACTTCAATTTTTATTTCTTGTTCCGTAATTCAAGAGCCCGAGCAAGCAACTAATGTTCCAATACCAATTCCTGCTCCAGCACCAATACCTAAAATAAATGTTATTACTAATTTAATTATTTTATTCATAGCTTTAATACCTTATTTTTACTCAATATAAACTAAAATTACCTAAAAAATAATAGTAACTCATTTATTGCTAGTTTATACCTTTTCCTAGTTAATTATAACATATTTATCACAAAGAAGCAAACCTAGCATCAACTAAGAAAATTTCCATAACTCTTAAAAGAATTATGGAAATAATAGACTTCTTGCGATACCTTTTTTATTAAAATATTCTTATAAAATATAATTTATGAGGATATCAAAATATGAACAATAATAAATTTAATACTCTTAATGATAAAGAATGGTTAAGATTAACAGGAATAAAAAAATCCACTTTTAATAAAATGTTAGATATTTTACAAGTAGCTGAAATAGAAAAATTTAAAAAAGGTGGTAAAACTAATAAATTATCACTAGAAAATAGATTATTGATGACTTTATCATATTGACGAGAATATCAGACTTATTTTCATCTTGGTAAAAATTTCGGAATTAGTGAAGCTAATTGTTATCGCAATATCAAATGAATTGAAGATATTTTAATTAAAAACTCTGATTTTCAACAACTTGCTGGTAAAAAAGCACTAATAAATGATTATTTTAATGATAAAACTATTATTATTGATGCTACCGAAACTCCAATCCAACGCCCAAAAAAAGACAAAAACAATCTTATTCTGGTAAAAAGAAAAAACACACCATTAAAACACAAGTAATTATCGAACAAGAAACCAGAAAAATTATTGCAACAAGTTTTTCACTTGGGAAAAAACATGATTATGCTTTATTTAAAGAATCAAAAATCTCAATTTTAAAAAATACCAAATTAATAGTTGATAGTGGTTATCAAGGAATACAAAAAATTCACAATAATGTTCTACTACCTACAAAGAAAACAAAGAAAAACCATTTAAATAAAGCACAAAAACAACATAATAGACTAGTTTCAAAAATGAGAATTATTATTGAAAATATTTTTGCTATTCTTAAAAAATTTAAAATTATGACAGAAAAATATCGTAATCGTAGAAAAAGATTTGGTTTAAGATTTAATTTAATTGCCTCAATTTATAATTTGCAATTATTAATTTAACATAAAAGATTTATTTAAAATTAAAGAATTTAAATAATAAATTCATTTTTTGTTGTGGCAAAATATTAATTTTTTAGATAAAAGACATAATTAATTAAAATTATATTTTTCTATTACTGTCTTTTTACAAATATTTGTAATTTTTTAATAGGTTATGCAAGAAGTCTAATAATTAAATATCAAATTAAGTTACTTTTACAAAATTATTAATCTTAATGTCTGCTAAATCACTCTGATAGTCTCAAAAAAATATCAACTTATCAGTTGTTTCTTCCTTCGGATTAAGTTTCATAATATTATATTTTCAATTGACAGTACCACTAAACTTATACTTCTGAGCAATACCTTGAAAGAAAAAATCAAAAGCAATTTCTTTAGGTGCTGTCTTATCATCCGTTACTTCTGCCTTAATACCATCAATTACTTTAATCTCTGCCCCATTAAAATTTAATTTGTCATTAACAAACGAATTATTAATATCAAACTGATAAGAAAAGGTATCCCCTGACCTTGTATAAAAATCAGCATAAAATTGCGTTGCTAATTCACTATTTAATTGTTTTACTTTCTCTTTATTAGTTTCTACTCACGCTGTTTTACCAGTTTTTTTATAAGTATAAAATAAACTATTTATTGTCTTCGTAACCGTCTCAGCACGAAAAATCTTATCAAATATTGTTGATTCACTGCCAGCATTAATAATATTAATCGTAATCGGATGGGTTTTCATACTACAAGCAACAATAGTAAATATCGTTACAAAACTAGTCATTAAATGACTAATTATTGAAAACATTCTTCTCATATTGTGTTCCTTCTTTCTTTTCATTTTTATTCACAGTCTTATTATAATCAATAAAATTACCATACTTTTGTAAAAAAAGTAATTCTACTATGCCAGTGGGACCATTACGATGCTTAGAAATAATTAATTGTGCTTTATGTGATTCTTCATTCAAACTATCTTCTTTCTTTTCATAATAATCTTCACGATAAAGAAACATAATTAAGTCAGCATCCTGTTCAATTGCGCCTGATTCACGCAAATCAGACATTAATGGTCGTTTATCTTCTCTTGATTCCACTTTTCGCGATAACTGTGACAAACAAACAATTGGAACTTCTAACTCTCTGGCTAATGCCTTTAAACTTCGAGAAATATTAGAAATTTCTTGTTGTCGATTCTCACCATCACCAGCTAATAATTGCAAATAATCAATAACAACCAGTTTTAAGTCATAATTACGACTTAATTTTCTTAATTTAGAAATTAACTCAATCACTCGTAATCCCGGCGAATCATCAATAAAAATATTACTTTGCTTTAATTTACTACCAACACTAGTTAAATCTTGTCAATTACGACTTGTTAAATTTTTTCCCGTTTTAATTTGCATTGAACCAATTTTTGTTTCTGAACCTAAAATTCTTAAAATTAGTTGTTCAGTTGGCATTTCTAAAGAAAAAATGACCACAGCACTATCTTTATAAACTCGTGCACAATTAACAGCAAAATTTAATGCTAACGCTGTTTTCCCCATTGATGGTCGCGCCGCCAAAATAATAAAATCACCATTTTGAAAGCCATTAGTAATCTTATTTAATTGCATAAAACCACTATCTGAACCTGTTAATTGATTATCACTATTTTGTAACTTCTCAATCTTAGATAATGTCGCATCAACAACATCCTTAGTACTTTTAAACTCATTTTTTTTACGATTATTAGCAATTTCCAAAATCTGTCGTTCAGCAATTCCTAAAAGTTCTCACACACTAATTTCAGTATTAATTTTCTTAGTAATATCTTGGGTTACTACTTGCAAATTTCTTAACATTGTCCGTTCAACAATAATTTTTAAATAATCATCTAAATTAGCATCACTAATATAACTTTGCGTAATCAAAGTCAAATATTCCACTCCGCCAGCCTGATTAAGACTTTGTTGTTTAACTAACATATCAGTTAAAATTGGTAAATCAATTGGTAATTGATGATTATATAACGAAATAATGGCTTTAAAAATTAATTTATGACGGGAATTAATAAAATCATTCTCATTAAGCAGAGCAACAACCTCATCACTAGCATTTTTAGAATTAATAACTGCCGCTAAAATACTAACCTCAGCATCTTCTAATAAAAAATTATTAGTAATAGCCATTACTTTTTACCCACAACTTGAATTTTCAAAATTGCAAAAATATCATTAAATAATTTAATATTAATATCATTAATACCAATAGTATTAATATTTTGATAATTAACTAACTGTTTTTTATCTACTTGAATATTATACTCTTGACTTAATTTTTCAATAATCTGTTTACTAGTAATTGTTCCAAATACCTTATTTTTATTAATTTTCAAATCAAAATTTAAAATTAGCTTTTCAATTTCTAATTTTAATGCTTCATTTTCAAGCTTTTTTTCATTAACTTCATTATCAAATTTTTGTTGTTGTTTTCCTAACTGTACTAAAGCTTGACTTGAAGCCACAATTGCTATTTTTTGTGGTAATAAATAGTTTTTTGCATATCCATCAGCAACGGTAATAATATCGTTTTTCTTACCATAATTTTTTAAATCTTTCAATAAAATTACTTTCACTTGTTAACACTCCACATCACAAATTTTTTGCATTATATATAATACATTACTTACTAATTTTAATATATAAAAAGCATACTTAATACAAATATTAAGTATGCTAATCAACCCTAATTATTTTACAAGATATGGTAATAAAGCCACGGTTCTTGCTCTTTTAATTGCCATTGCCACCATTCTTTGATGGAAAGAGCAATTACCACTAACTCTTCTTGTTAAAATCTGTCCATTAGCAGAAATATATTCTTTTAATTTTTCAACATCTTTATAGTTAATGTAATTAATTTTATTTTTTGTAAAAAAACATGGTTTTTTTCGCTTTTTAAACCGATTTACATTTATACGCTTATTTTCCATAATTTACTCTCCTCACGCAATAGCATCATCATTATCAAATGTTAAATTTGCACCTTCGCTATTTTCCCCTTGTTCCTTATTATCAACAGCATTATTAACAAAATTAAAATTCATATTATCAAGATCAAATGCCTGATCATCAATTTTTTTCTCAACGGGAGAATTATAATCATTAACAAATGACGGTGTCGCAGCATCGCGAGAATTTCCAACCCCAGCGCCACTACCTCTTGAATCTAAAAACTTAACACTAATCGCTCTAACATCAGTAATTGTTGTTAACACACCATTTTGTTCTTGTTTTCTTGATTGAATGCGACCTTCAACCGCTACTAATGAACCTTTACGAAGATTATTATACATTGAGTCTGCTACCTTTTCTCAAGCAACACAATTAATAAAATCTGCTTGATTATTAAAATTATTAATGGCTATTGTAAAATATAAAAATGATTTATTATTTTTTGCTGACCGTAAATTTAAATCATTAGTAATTCTACCAATTAAAATTACTTTATTTAACATAATATATTCATTCCTTTATGGTATTTACTTATTTTCAGGTTTTTTATAAGTTTCACGCGGTACATAAGGTCTTTGTCTTCTTTCACCGCTATAACGACTTGGTCGCTCATCATTTTCATTAGTATTTAACTTTAAGTCAGCAGTCATTTTATCACTATAATTTTGTTCACTATCAAGATTAATAATTAAATGACGATAGATATCTTGTTCAATTTTAGCAACACGCATAAACTCATTAATTGCTTCTTTATTAACCGCAACTTTTAATATTGTATAATAAGCTTTATTTTTATGATTAATTGGATAAGCTAAATCTCTTAGCCCTCAATCAGTAACACTTTCAACTTTTCCCGTTTGTGTTAAAATATTATGCATCTTTTCTTGCAATGCTTTAATATCTTTACATTCTGGATTAATAATATACATAATTTCGTACTTATTCATCACTTCAACCTCCTCTGGACAATAAATATTATTGGTTCTTTTAACAGAACAAGAAATTAATATGGGAATTTATTAATTCAACAGTAATTATATAACAATCCTCAACATAATAATACTATTATTTACTTTTATTTTTATTCTGTTGATACCTAATCAGCACTTTAATTTCCCAAGCTAGATTTGTCTTAACAGAAGCATAATTTTTTGTTTAAGAAAAAATTTAAAATATATCTCGCACTATAAAAATAATTCGCTATACTAAATAATACAGTCATAAAATAAAGAAAGGAATTTAATTGTTATGTATAGTCAAAAACTAATTAATTCATTAAATGGTGATATTGAAAAATATTTCCCCCATATTAAAACTATTGACAACTCATTTAACATTAGACTTCTTGCATAACCTATTAAAAAAATTACAAATATTTGTAAAAAGACAGTAATAGAAAAATATAATTTTAATTAATTATGTCTTTTATCTAAAAAATTAATATTTTGCCACAACAAAAAATGAATTTATTATTTAAATTCTTTAATTTTAAATAAATCTTTTATGTTAAATTAATAATTGCAAATTATAAATTGAGGCAATTAAATTAAATCTTAAACCAAATCTTTTTCTACGATTACGATATTTTTCTGTCATAATTTTAAATTTTTTAAGAATAGCAAAAATATTTTCAATAATAATTCTCATTTTTGAAACTAGTCTATTATGTTGTTTTTGTGCTTTATTTAAATGGTTTTTCTTTGTTTTCTTTGTAGGTATTAGAACATTATTGTGAATTTTTTGTATTCCTTGATAAGCACTATCAACTATTAATTTGGTATTTTTTAAAATTGGGATTTTTGATTCTTTAAATAAAGCATAATCATGTTTTTTCCCAAGTGAAAAACTTGTTGCAATAATTTTTCTAGTTTCTTGTTCGATAATTACTTGTGTTTTAATGGTGTGTTTTTTCTTTTTACCAGAATAAGATTGTTTTTGTCTTTTTTTGGGCGTTGGATTGGAGTTTCGGTAGCATCAATAATAATAGTTTTATCATTAAAATAATCATTTATTAGTGCTTTTTTACCAGCAAGTTGTTGAAAATCAGAGTTTTTAATTAAAATATCTTCAATTCATTTGATATTGCGATAACAATTAGCTTCACTAATTCCGAAATTTTTACCAAGATGAAAATAAGTCTGATATTCTCGTCAATATGATAAAGTCATCAATAATGTATTTTCTAGTGATAATTTATTATTTTTACCACCTTTTTTAAATTTTTCTATTTCAGCTACTTGTAAAATATCTAACATTTTATTAAAAGTGGATTTTTTTATTCCTGTTAATCTTAACCATTCTTTATCATTAAGAGTATTAAATTTATTATTGTTCATATTTTGATATCCTCATAAATTATATTTTATAAGAATATTTTAATAAAAAAGGTATCGCAAGAAGTCTATTGTTCATAGTGGGGTGTCACGAATGATAATGCTTGACCGTTATTCCCAAAAAGACAAAACATTAGCAAGTCTCAAAGTTGGTGATTTAGTAGTTACAATTGTTCGTGATGATGCCACATTTCCCACGCGAGCAATTGGATATGTTCAAGAACAATTAGCAAATAATTACTATGCAATATTAATTGAAAACGAATATATTAATGGTATTGACCCGAATATTTTACAAAACTCAGTAATAAACAATATTAGACTTCTTGCATAACCTATTAAAAAAATTACAAATATTTGTAAAAAGACAGTAATAGAAAAATATAATTTTAATTAATTATGTCTTTTATCTAAAAAATTAATATTTTGCCACAACAAAAAATGAATTTATTATTTAAATTCTTTAATTTTAAATAAATCTTTTATGTTAAATTAATAATTGCAAATTATAAATTGAGGCAATTAAATTAAATCTTAAACCAAATCTTTTTCTACGATTACGATATTTTTCTGTCATAATTTTAAATTTTTTAAGAATAGCAAAAATATTTTCAATAATAATTCTCATTTTTGAAACTAGTCTATTATGTTGTTTTTGTGCTTTATTTAAATGGTTTTTCTTTGTTTTCTTTGTAGGTATTAGAACATTATTGTGAATTTTTTGTATTCCTTGATAACCACTATCAACTATTAATTTGGTATTTTTTAAAATTGGGATTTTTGATTCTTTAAATAAAGCATAATCATGTTTTTTCCCAAGTGAAAAACTTGTTGCAATAATTTTTCTGGTTTCTTGTTCGATAATTACTTGTGTTTTAATGGTGTGTTTTTTCTTTTTACCAGAATAAGATTATTTTTGTCTTTTTTTGGGCTTTGGATTGGAGTTTCGGTAGCATCAATAATAATAGTTTTATCATTAAAATAATCATTTATTAGTGCTTTTTTACCAGCAAGTTGTTGAAAATCAGAGTTTTTAATTAAAATATCTTCAATTCACTTGATATTCCGATAACAATTAGCTTCACTAATTCCGAAATTTTTACCAAGATGAAAATAAGTCTGATATTCTCGTCAATATGATAAAGTCATCAATAATCTATTTTCTAGTGATAATTTATTAGTTTTACCACCTTTTTTAAATTTTTCTATTTCAGCTACTTGTAAAATATCTAACATTTTATTAAAAGTGGATTTTTTTATTCCTGTTAATCTTAACCATTCTTTATCATTAAGAGTATTAAATTTATTATTGTTCATATTTTGATATCCTCATAAATTATATTTTATAAGAATATTTTAATAAAAAAGGTATCGCAAGAAGTCTATTGTTACTAAACAAAAACATGAACTTGATAAACCATTAGAATTATTTTATGATCAAATTGCTTTTCGCGTTGCTACTAACTTAGCAACTGTTGAAACTAACAACAAAGAGCAATGACAAAATAAGTTTTATGAACAATTAAAAAATCTTAACTTTGTTCCAGCAGGAAGAATTGTTTACAGTGCGGGAAGCAACTCTGATGTTACTTTTTTTAATTGCTTTGTAACGCCAATGATTAAAGACTCAAGAAACGGTATTTCTGAACATCGTAAAGAAGTAATGGAAATTATGTCTCATGGTGGTGGGGTTGGTAGCAATGGTTCAACTTTAAGACCCAAAGGAACCGTTGCTAAAAGTGTGGGTGGCAAATTATCTGGTTCTGTATCATGATTAAACGACTTATCTTCACTAACACACTTAGTCGAACAAGGTGGCAGTCGTCGTGGAGCCCAAATGATTATGTTAGCCGACTGACATCCTGATACTATTAAATTTATCGTTTGTAAAATGCAAAACCCCAAAATTTTAAAATGATTAAAAGAAAATTCACAAGACCAAGCAATCGGCGAAGAAGCAACTAAAAAACTCCGTTTTGAAGCAATACTACCAGCTGAAAAACAATTATTAGAAGCTATTATTGAAAACGAAAACACCGTAGCTCTTCATATTGTGTTGAAACCGCCCGCAAAAAGCTCTTAGATGGCAGTGAATGAAAAGTAAATCGTCCTGAATTTTTAAGCGGTGCCAATATTTCTGTTACCATTAGCTACGCCTTTATGCAAGCGGTAGAAAATGATGCCCAATGAACTTTATAATTCCCTGACTTAGATAACTATTCACAAGAAGAAAAAGAACAATACGATGCCCTTTGACATACGATTGGTGATATTAAACAATGAGAACAAATGGGATTCAAACTTAAAAGCTATTATCAAATGAAAGCTCGCGACTTATGAGACTTAATTAGTTTTTGTGCTACCTATTCAGCCGAACCTGGACTATTTTTCATTGACCAAGCCAACGGTATGACTAACGCTAAAGCCTATGGTATGAAAGTTGTCGCTACTAACCCTTGTGGTGAACAACCACTTGCTCCTTATTCAGTATGCAATCTCGGGGCAATTAACTTAGCTAACTTTGTTAACCGCAATACAAAAGAAATTCTTTGAGATAAGTTAAAAGAAACCGTTATATATTGCTATTCGTTTACAAGATAATGTTATTGACAGTACCCCTTACTTTTTAGAATTAAACAAAATCCAAGCTTTAGGTGAACGTCGGATTGGTTTAGGCGTTATGGGATTACACGACTTATTAATATGAACCGATGTTGTTTATGGTTCAATTGAGGGAAATAGCATTGTTAACAAAGTATTTCAATTAATAGCCGAAACTGCTTATTTAACATCAGTAAATATTGCCAAAGAAAAGGGTTCATTTCCCTTCTTAAAAGACCACAACGCCTTTATTAATACGGGTTATATGAAAAAAATGAACCCCGAAATTCGTAATGCTATTAAAAAATATGGGATTCATAACTCCCACTTACTAACTATCGCTCCTACCGGAACAACAGGAACAATGGTTGGTGTTTCTACTGGCTTAGAACCATACTTTGCTTTTAACTTTTATCGGAGTGGCCGCCTTGGTAAAAATATTAAAGTTAATGCTAAAATCGTTGACGAATGACTAAAATATCATCCCGAATATGTTAATAAACCGCTACCTAATATTTTCATTAGCGCGACGGAACTAACTCCCATTGCTCATGCTGATGTACAATGTATTATTCAACGCTGAGTTGACTCATCAATTTCCAAAACCGTTAATGCTCCTGTTGGCTATACCGTTAAAAATGTGGAAAAACTATATATACACTTATACAAAAACGGTGCCAAAGGTGGTACTGTCTATGTTGATGGATCAAGAAACGCCCAAGTGCTATCGCTAACCGATGACAGCGAACCAATCCAAGAACAACTCAGTCTGTCACCATTAGAAACACCCTTTATCACTAGTCCCCCTAGCAACGCCTTTCCTACAAACCAATACCGTGGCATTAAACAAGACCGCACCCGTGGAACTAATATCGGCGACCTCTGTGCTTTCTGCAATGAAGGCAACATCGTTGAAGCGGGAGGATGCAATACCCTGCGATAATTGCAGTGCTCAACTGCAATGTGGGTTATAACATCTTCAAATTAACAAAAAAGAGTAAAGAATTTAATTCTTTACTCTTTTTTAACGCTTATAATTCTTATTCTTTAATTCGCATATGAGGAAATAATAATACATCTTTGATTGATGATTGTTCCGTTAATAACATTACTAAGCGGTCAATACCAATTCCTAAACCACCAGCTGGTGGCATCCCATATTCTAAGGCTTCAACAAAGTCTAAATCCATTTCATTAGCTTCCTCATCACCTAAATCTCTTAATGCTAACTGGTGTTCAAAACGATTATATTGGTCAATGGGATCATTTAATTCAGAATAACCATTAGCATACTCTCTACCGCCAATAAATAATTCAAAACGATCAGTAAACCGTTCATCAGAACAACTCTTTTTCGCTAATGGCGACACTTCCAGTGGATATCCATAAATAAATGATGGTTGAATTAAGGTTTTTTCAACTAATTGTTCAAAAAATGCATTAATGATATGACCAATCGTATGCTGATGCTTTTCCAAAGTTATGTTATGCTCTTTAGCTAACTTTCGTGCTTGCACTAATGTCATTTCGCGATTAAATTCTACCCCACTAACATTTTTAATTGCTTCCACCATACTCATTTTATTTCATTGCCGAAAATTAATTTTTTGATGATCGTAAGTTATTTCACTACTAGGCAAAATTGCCTTAACTAAATAACTAATTAAATCTTCGGTTAACTGCATCATAAAATTCATATCCTGATAAGCAACATAAATTTCAATCGCAGTAAACTCAGGGTTATGTTTAGCTGACATACCTTCATTACGAAACAATCGACCGATTTCAAATACTTTCTCAAAACCACCGACAAGAAGTTTTTTTAAATACAATTCAGGAGCAACTCGCAAGTAAAATGGCATATCCAAAGTATTATGATGCGTTTTAAAAGGTTTCGCTGTTGCCCCACCTAATATTGGTTGTAAAACTGGCGTTTCCACCTCTAAATAGTCTCTTGTTTGTAAATATTGCCGAATTAAATTTAATATTTGCGTTCTTTTAATAAATACTGCTTTAACTTCTTCATTAACAATCAAATCAACATATCGCCGACGATATCGTTCTTCGGTATCCTTTAAACCATCGTGTTTATTAGGCAACGGTTTTAATGCCTTACTAAGCAATTGAAACGCTACCAGTCTTAAAGTCAATTCCCCAACTTGTGTTTTCATTGCCCCACCAGTAACACTAATGATATCACCTAAATCTAATTGTTCAAAAGCAAGAAATTCCTCCTTAGAAACTTCATCAAAACGAAGATAAACTTGAATTTGACCATCTTGGTCTTGAACATTAGCAAAAATTGCTTTGCCAGCCGTTCTTAAAGCCCTAATTCTTCCCGCAATCGTAATCACATCTGGTTTTCCTTGCAATTGCTCTTTACTATATACATCATATTGTTCTTTAAATTCAGCAGTAGTATGCGTGTATTCTACCTTAGAAATAGCAAACGGATTATGGTTCTCTTTAACTAATTGCTCTAACTTATCGCGTCGCACAACTTCCTGTTCTGAAAATTTTCTTGACATAAATTAACTTCTCCTTTAATTATTTCTTAATTTTACTAGCACCAATATGAATTATATCACTAGTGCGTCCAAAAGGTGGTGCATATACCAAATCCAACTTGGCAATTTCTGGTAATGTCATTTGCTTGCAAATCGCAACCGCTAAAGCATTAATTCTTAAAACTGCTTTATTATAACCAACAATTTGTGCTCCTAATAATTTTAAGGAATCAACTTCATAAAGCAATTTTAATTTTAAGGGCATTTGCTTTGACATATAATTTGGTAAATCATAATCATCAATGATAATTGTTTGATAGTTAAAATTCATTGCTTTTGCTTCTCATTCACTTAATCCAGTCCGAGCAACTTGCAAATCAACAATTTGTAAAATCGCACTTCCCAAAGTTCCTTCTAAGCGATCATCAAGATTGGCAATAACATTAGCAATAACGCGAGCTAATTTAACTGCTGTTGTTGCCAAAGGAAGATATGATTGTTTTTTAGTTACTAAATTAGTAATTGTTGCACAATCACCAACACTATAAACATTAGCAATATTAGTCTTTCCTTGATGATCAATAACAATTGCCCCATTATCCATCATTTCTAAACCCGTATCCTTAAATAATTGCGTATGCGGACGAAATCCCAATGCTAAAACTACTAAATCAGCAGCAATAATTTCATTATTTGCTAATACAATTGCTTGAACATCATTTTCGCCTTGAAAACCTAATAATTGTTTGGAACAATGCACTTGCACAGTTTTTGCCAATAAATATTCTTGTATTATAGTAGTAATCTCAACATCAAAAGCTTTAGCACCAACTCGTTCTAACGCCTCAACTAGAATAACTTCTTTCTGCAAATGACTAAATGCCTCAACCAGTTCCAAACCAATAAAACCACCACCAATAATAGCAATTTTTTGTTTATCTTTAACTTGTTTTCTAATATTGTAAGCATCTTCTTTACTAACGGCTGTAAAAATATTTCCTAAATGGTCATTTTCAAATTTAGGAACAATTGGCATCGCCCCCGTAGCAATAACTAAATTATCATATTGTTTAGTAATTATCTCAGAAGTTACTTGATTACAAATTGTAACCACTTTTTTATCAAAATCAACCACAGTTAATTGCGAGTTTAAAAAAATTTGAATATTTTGTTTTTCAAATCAATCTGGTGTTCTTGCTAATAAATCATTAACATTATCAAATTCTTCAGCAATATAATATGGAATTCCACAAGCGCCTAATGAAACATAACTACTTGCTTGATAAACAATAATCTCCATCGTTACATCATTTCTTCGTAATTTACTAGCACAAGTCATTGCCGATGCCCCACCACCAATAATAATTGTTCGCATAACTTTAATCCTCCTTCTATTTAGTAATTGTTCTTACTAAATAATAACACTATGCACATCAAAAAACCACTTGTGTTTTAATAACAAAAAATACCTTATCATCGCTTAATGATAAGGTACAAATTAAACTAAATTAAGGTTCAATATGTTGGGGCAATATGATGATAAAATCGTTTTACTAATTCCTCAGCATATATTGGAACCTGCGATTCTTTTTTCCATTTTCAAAATTGCCTTCAAAGAAAATTACTATAACCTTGATATTGATATTTTTCAATAACCGTAATCATCATATTTCTTAAAGCAGAATATGATTTAATAAAATTATTTACATAATGAAAATTATATATTGGAATATATTCATATCCTGTATGCTCAGCATAAAACTTTGTATTAACATAATGTTTTTTTCATATCCCGATATACTTTCATTTGTCTAACATTTTCACGATTACTCTGTTGATAATTAATTAAATTAGGTGTTACTAGTGATGTTCCTAACAAAGAAAAAACAATTAAATTTTTTCGCACTTAAACCAACTCCTTTTTATTTTATTATACAATTATGTTCCATTAATTTAAATACCTAAATTAATCCTTTGTTTTTAAAGCTTCAATTGGATTGACGCATTTTAAAATAAATCAACCAACAACAAATGTAATCGCATAAATTGCTAAAATAATCACTAAAACCGCAAAGATTAGTCCTCAACTAAAGTAAAACGGCATAACTCAGGTTGAATTCAATGCTAAATAATTAACTAACTGATTCATAATTACCCAAGCCACAGGAAAACCAATAACAAAAGCAATAAACACAATGGGTAAATACATTCCTAATGTTAATCAATTAATTTTATAATCACTATAACCAATAACTTTCATTGTTGCAATTAACCGACTATTTTCAGTAATAATTATATTAGAAGTAATTAAAATTGTCACAAATGATATTAATAAAGAAATCACCATAAAAGCCCATAATATTGAATCAGCAATACCTTTAATTTCATCAAATACAGATTGATGTGTTGCAATCGGCATTGCAAAAGCAATTGCTCCTTGTCCTAATCCAATATATTTTTGAACTAAATCACCAGAAATCTTATCCTTAGTTATAATACCCTTTAATGTTAACTGCGTAAAATCACCATACATTTGTGCCACACTAATACTATCAGTAATATCAGTAATATTTTTATTTAATGAAAATTTAGCATTAAACAAAGGAAACATCGCCTGCACAGCCTCATCATATGTCATATTAGGAAATCTTTGCTTAAATTCTGGCGTTGTATCATTACCAAAGTGAGTAACTTCTTGAAATATATCTTTAATTTTCTCATAATGTTCTGAAAGCTCTCAACTTTTACCTTTTTTAATATAACCTAACATCACATCAGCATAATATTTAGGTAAAAACATTTTAGGATCACCATAACCTTCTTGGATACCAATAACGCGCATTTTCTGATTTTGATTATCTTCAGTTTTAATATAAACATCACCACTAATAATTTTTTTATACATTGCTGAAGGATCAGTATCGAATGAAAAATACAATACTGTTTCTTTTTCAATATCATTATTTCTCACTTCTTGTAAACCATTTTCTAATTCTTTTAGATTCCAATTTTTCAGGTCAACAATCTTACTATCAGCCGTAGCAGCTTTAGAATATAATGATTGCTTATTAGGATTAATATCTAAAATGTCACCTTGATTAATTTGCAGATGTTTAGCAATAGTTTGATTAATAACTACAGGAATAATTTCCGCATTAAGCGAATGATTTTCATACATTGCTTCTAAAAGATTATTATTATCTTTATCTAATAAAAGATTCATTTTACTACTTCGTTCAATACCATAAGCTTTAAGCTTTAACTTTTTTTTATTTTCATAAGTAATATTACCACGAGAAATTGTTTCAATATTAGGCTTAAAATAAGTTGCTAACTCATCTTCATCAGGATTATAAGGTGTCAATCCAAATTGAATATTAAAGGTTTTAGTAAGCCCTCACTCATTAGCAATTGCTTTCAGTTTTATTACTACCTTATTTAAATACCGATTTCATTGTTCATCATCTTTATTTGGCTTATTAGTTTGACCATTATTAAGTCGTTTTTTAATTTCCTCATAAATTTTTAATACCACGTCATAGCGGTTTTTATAATCAGCATCATTAGTAGCAGCAACATTCATTTCATCAATAAAGCCATTATTTTCTTGTAAAGTTAACGGATTACCATTAGTAAACTCTGCAGTAGGATTCATTAAATCTCCCGACTGTAAAATATCAATTGCTAAACTAACTTCAATTTTTCTTAAAGTTAATTCTAATGATGATAACTTACTACGAACAAAATAAGGCGCCCTTTTTGTCGTAGCACTAATGATACAATCAGTAATTGTATGTCTTGCCTTATCGGCTTCTGTTTTATTGTTCCAATCATCAACTGCCAGCATGCAAGTAATATTTTTAAACGGTGTGAATTCAGCTGTTGGTTCTAACTTCGTTAAAATTGAATTAAGATAAAAATTTAAATCAAAAAGACGATAATTTAAAGTTACAAGTTTTAATAATTCTACAAATTCCGGACGATATCGTTTTACATTCGGCTTGATTTTCTCTTCAACCATTAATTTTGGTGAATAAAGATCACCATCAATTCCTTGTTGATTATTTTTAATTTCTGGATTATAAACACCATACGATGAAAGAATTGAATTTCAAATCGGAGTTTCATATTCAGTAATTGATTCATAATTAATTCCCTTATAAGTTGCGGTTCGCATATCTTGTAAAGCTTTTGGTCCCGTAATGGAAAATGTTAATAACAATGTTGCTGAAACCATTGTAATCATTACTGTTAACATCTTCGCAATTGATTTTGAAAAAACTGCTCAACGAAACCGCGTTGTAAATCGTTTGCCACGATTTAAATAATTAAATCATCTTGTTAAAATCGTTGCTCCCATATTTTCTTCGGGATGTAATAATTTCAAAGGGCTACCTTTAATATATCAAATTGAGGCCACAATTGTTATTAAACCTAATAAAAGAAAAGTTCCGCCAGTTGAAAACAATAATGATAGCCAATTAAAACTAAATTTCCCTAATGGAAGCGTAAAATATCAATTAAATACACTTATAATAGGAATTTGTAAACAAATACCAACTAAATATCCAATAATTCCCCCAACAATAGCAGCAATTAATGGATATACTAAAAACCCTTGGGCAATACTAAACGAAGAATAACCTAAACTTTTTAAAACACCAATTTGCGTACGAGAATTTTGAACGCGTTTTTTTGTTACTAACGCAATCACAAATCCAGCAATGATAAGCACCATTAATAGCAAAGCAATTGCCATAATTTGATAAGCAACCAAAATTGTTTTTAGCGTATTAACACGACCACTAAAATCATATTCAGGATAATTGGCATCATTAACCGCAAATACAAAATCATTATTACTATCATTACTAAGAAAATAATCCTGTAATTGTTTTTGAATTAAGGAAATATTTTGTTCACTACCAGCACCTCACTGAGCAACAAAATATCCTTCACGATCAACTTCAGAACTTAACGAAATTTTTTCAACACTTTTATTATATTGTCATTTAATACCTTTTTCAATTAATTGCCTATTTTTATTAGGACTAAAAAGTCCTAATTGGTGCGGATGAACAAATGCCATCCCCTCACGCGCTTGATTAGGAATTGGCGTTGTTAAATCAAGTTGGGGAAACATATAATCAACAGAAGTTCCTAGCCCGACAATTTCTAAAGCATTATTATCAAGATTATTAACATCACACTGTTCTGACTGTAAACAAATAATATCACCAACACGATATTTATTTTCATTAGCAAACTCAGGCGATAACACCACTTCCTGCTCAGATTCAATATTGCGACCTTCTGTAATAACTAATTTATCAATCGTATCTTGAATTTCAAGAGCAATAACTTTAAACAAACTTACATTATTATCAATAACACGAGAAACCATTCGTCCTTCACGATATGCAAACACAAAATTATTATTTTTTTCATTAGCAACTCTGACTTTTTCCATTGCTCATTGAACATAAGCAGTTTTCTCAACTAATGCCTTTTGAACATTAACATCAGTTTCATCAGCTTCTTTTCCAGGAATCCGATTTTTATTTCTTAAATCAACAACAAAATGATGTAAATTAGATGCTGTAATAAAATTCTCATAAGAATTATTAATTCTTTGTGTTGTTGTATACATTAAAGTAAAAATAACTGCCGTTAAAACTATTAAAAGAATTAACCCTATCATTTGAATCTTATTTCTTAAAACTGACTTAAAAGCGTTTTTAAGAACATAATAGTTTTTGAGTTTTCCAAAATTAAAACCTTGTCATTTCATTTTTTTCACTATTAAACTCCTTTTAAATATGTTAATTGTTACCTTGCTTTTTTCGCATTGTTTAAATTATACATTAAAAAATTCTATTCTTGAAATTTCTTAATTTTTTGCACAATACTTTGTTGATGAAGTTTAAAAACACCAACAAAATATGATACCAAATATACTACTAACTCAATAGCAATCCCTACTATAAATATGTCATCACTGTCAATTAACCGGTAAACTAAATTCAGTTAATTTCGCAACAAAGATAAATAATTCTTTTAAAATAATAATACTTATTGGCACGCCAACTAAAAATGCAATAATAATGGTTGGAATATATGCACTCATAATAATAGACTTCTTGCATAACCTATTAAAAAAATTACAAATATTTGTAAAAAGACAGTAATAGAAAAATATAATTTTAATTAATTATGTCTTTTATCTAAAAAATTAATATTTTGCCACAACAAAAAATGAATTTATTATTTAAATTCTTTAATTTTAAATAAATCTTTTATGTTAAATTAATAATTGCAAATTATAAATTGAGGCAATTAAATTAAATCTTAAACCAAATCTTTTTCTACGATTACGATATTTTTCTGTCATAATTTTAAATTTTTTAAGAATAGCAAAAATATTTTCAATAATAATTCTCATTTTTTGAAACTAGTCTATTATGTTGTTTTTGTGCTTTATTTAAATGGTTTTTCTTTGTTTTCTTTGTAGGTATTAGAACATTATTGTGAATTTTTTGTATTCCTTGATAACCACTATCAACTATTAATTTGGTATTTTTTAAAATTGAGATTTTTGATTCTTTAAATAAAGCATAATCATGTTTTTTCCCAAGTGAAAAACTTGTTGCAATAATTTTTCTGGTTTCTTGTTCGATAATTACTTGTGTTTTAATGGTGTGTTTTTTCTTTTTACCAGAATAAGATTGTTTTTGTCTTTTTTTGGGCGTTGCATTGGAGTTTCGGTAGCATCAATAATAATAGTTTTATCATTAAAATAATCATTTATTAGTGCTTTTTTACCAGCAAGTTGTTGAAAATCAGAGGTTTTAATTAAAATATCTTCAATTCACTTGATATTGCGATAACAATTAGCTTCACTAATTCCGAAATTTTTACCAAGATGAAAATAAGTCTGATATTCTCGTCAATATGATAAAGTCATCAATAATCTATTTTCTAGTGATAATTTATTAGCTTTACCACCTTTTTTAAATTTTTCTATTTCAGCTACTTGTAAAATATCTAACATTTTATTAAAAGTGGATTTTTTTTATTCCTGTTAATCTTAACCATTCTTTATCATTAAGAGTATTAAATTTATTATTGTTCATATTTTGATATCCTCATAAATTATATTTTATAAGAATATTTTAATAAAAAAGGTATCGCAAGAAGTCTAATATTTGACAATTCATGAATTTTATAACCTAAAGTTTGAAAAACAATAATCATCTTCTTATTCTCAGTAATAACAATATTAGTAATCATTACTAAAATAACCACAGAAATTGTCGTTGCAAAAAATGTTATAATTGCAATAATATTATTATACTTCAAAGCAATTTGCTTAATAGCACTCATATCCAATAATGAATTTAACAATGGTTTTAAACCTTGTAAATTATTATTACCATCAGTTCTTAAAGTTATTCAATCTTGAACTTCTAAATTATCTTGTTGTGAATATTTAGCATTATAAGAATTCTCATCCAAACCAAAGACAAAACGCATCGCATCAAGTGGTGCATATACATAAGAATTTTGATAAAAATCAGCAATCCCAACAATTTTAAAATTTACTTTTTGGATAGTATCATTATATTTAAACTCAATTACAAAATAATCATTAATCTTTAAATCACGCAAAGTTGCCATTACTGAATTAATTACTAATGGTATTGGTTTATTAATATCTTTAGCTTCATTTCAATTGGCTAATTCTTGTTCTAATTAATGGATACAAATTATTTTCATTCTCATCTTCTAATTTTAAAAACGCTTTGTAATGTTCAAAATCAACACTATGAACCATCAAACTTCCTAATGCTTTATTATTATTACTAATAGTTTCACCAAGAAGCAACAAATATGGTAATTCATTATCTTGATAAGGAACAAAATTAAAACCAACATTTGTTGTAATTACTTTTCTAACATTACCCTCATCATCAGTTTTAGTTGTTTTTGAAAGATTCGCTAATTCTCGTAAAATAAATCAGTTTTCAATAACCATTTGTGTTTGCTGAATGGTAACACTTTCTTTAAAAGAAAATAAATTATTAATTGCCATTGTTAATTTATTAGACTTCTTGCGATACCTTTTTTATTAAAATATTCTTATAAAATATAATTTATGAGGATATCAAAATATGAACAATAATAAATTTAATACTCTTAATGATAAAGAATGGTTAAGATTAACAGGAATAAAAAAATCCACTTTTAATAAAATGTTAGATATTTTACAAGTAGCTGAAATAGAAAAATTTAAAAAAGTTGGTAAAACTAATAAATTATCACTAGAAAATAGATTATTGATGACTTTATCATATTGACGAGAATATCAGACTTATTTTCATCTTGGTAAAAATTTCGGAATTAGTGAAGCTAATTGTTATCGCAATATCAAGTGAATTGAAGATATTTTAATTAAAAACTCTGATTTTCAACAACTTGCTGGTAAAAAAGCACTAATAAATGATTATTTTAATGATAAAACTATTATTATTGATGCTACCGAAACTCCAATCCAACGCCCAAAAAAAGACAAAAACAATCTTATTCTGGTAAAAAGAAAAAACACACCATTAAAACACAAGTAATTATCGAACAAGAAACCAGAAAAATTATTGCAACAAGTTTTTCACTTGGGAAAAAACATGATTATGCTTTATTTAAAGAATCAAAAATCCCAATTTTAAAAAATACCAAATTAATAGTTGATAGTGGTTATCAAGGAATACAAAAAATTCACAATAATGTTCTAATACCTACAAAGAAAACAAAGAAAAACCATTTAAATAAAACACAAAAAAACATAATAGACTAGTTTCAAAAATGAGAATTATTATTGAAAATATTTTTGCTATTCTTAAAAAATTTAAAATTATGACAGAAAAATATCGTAATCGTAGAAAAAGATTTGGTTTAAGATTTAATTTAATTGCCTCAATTTATAATTTGCAATTATTAATTTAATATAAAAGATTTATTTAAAATTAAAGAATTTAAATAATAAATTCGTTTTTTGTTGTGGCAAAATATTAATTTTTTAGATAAAAGACATAATTAATTAAAATTATATTTTTCTATTACTGTCTTTTTACAAATATTTGTAATTTTTTTAATAGGTTATGCAAGAAGTCTATTATCTTTTTTATATTTGATAAATTCGTCAGAAAATTCATTAATTGTTGCTTCGCAATTTTTCAAAGTCATTTGATTAAGCGGATAAAAAGAAAAATGATGTGAATTACCTTTATCTAACAAAACACTAAAACTTCTTAACAAGTCACGATTAGATTGATTAATACCAGAAAAAACATTTACTGATAAAAATATCAACACAATTAGTCCAAAAAACTTCACTCATTTTTTATTAATTGATCGTAATCCGTTAATAAAGAGAAGCAACATTGTTTTTTCACTCCTTAAATAATAATATCCTTATCAGTATCAGTAGCAGTAGCAGTAGCAGTAGCAGTAGCAGTAGCAGTAGCAGTAACTGTTTTATTAATACAATTTTATTAAGCTCATTTTATATCTTTAGGTTTTTTAGGGTCTTTATTAACTTTTAATTCATCAATAATACCATTTCTCACATGAATAACAATATCTGCTAACTGAGCAATATTAGGATTATGAGTAACAGTAACAATCGTTGTTTTTTCTTTTTTATTAATATCTAACAAAATTTCTAAAACTTTTCGTCCCATTTCTTCATCCAAAGCCCCTGTTGGTTCATCACAAAACAAAATTGAAGGATTTTTAGCAATTGCTCGCGCAATTGAAACTCTTTGTTGTTGCCCCCCAGATAATTGCGAAGGCTTTTTATCCATTTCTGCTGACATACCAATTGATGCAAAAATTTCTTCCAATGTCATTACTCGCTTTTTATTTTTAGCTAAATTTTCCCCAACTTCAGCATTTTCTTTAGCACTTAAAGTATCTAGTAAATTATAATTTTGAAAAACAAACCCAACATAATTACAACGAAAATCAGTTAAATGACGATTTTTTAACAATGTTAAGTTATGACCATCAACAAAAACATCACCAGTTGAAGCTTTATCTAAACCAGAAATAATATTTAATAATGTTGTTTTCCCACTACCACTAGGTCCTAAGATAACAACAAATTCACCACGACTAATTTTTAAATCAATCCCTTTTAAAACTTTATATTCAATTTCTCCCATTACATAAGACTTTTCCACATTATGCAATTCAATAATAAATTTCTTTAAATCCGGTTTATAACCTAAGGTAGAAATAATTTCACCTTTTAAAATTCTTTTGGAACAAGCTTTAGTCATCTTCTTTTGTAACTTTAAATTTTCTTTAATCGTCGTTAAAAGTGCTTTATTATTTTCCAATGAAACAATACTCTTATCATTTTCGGTTTTTTTTGAAGATCGCTTTTTTGCCATTACACTTACTCCCTACTTTTTCTAATTATACCACTGATTATTATTTATCTTCTTTATCTTTATTATCATCAGTTTTAATATCTGATGATAAAATATCAGAATTTCTCCCTTTAGGTTTTGCTTCAATAACATCACCACGAAGTTCTTTTTCCCGAAATTCTTCTTGAGTTTTTTTAGCAGCTACCACATCTGGTGGTAACTTTTCATTTTCATCAATATATTCAATTTGTTCAGCAGTAATTGTTTCTAAAACTCTTAACGATTCAGCAATTAATTCTAAAATATTACGATGCTGCTTAATTACTTTTTTTGCTTCAAGATAACATTCATCCAAAAATTTATTAATTTCAGCATCAATTTTTTGTGCAATATCATCAGAAAATTTATTAGCACTATTAACACCCATATACTCATCTTTTGCACTTTCAAATTGTCGTAATCCCAAATCAGACATTCCAAATTCAACAACCATTCGGCGGGCAATATTAGTTGCCTTTTCTAAATCATCATGTGCTCCTGTAGTAATTTTTTCAGAACCAAAAATTAATTCCTCTGATGCTCTTCCACCTAAATAACCAGTAATCGTTGCCAAAAGATTATCGCGGGAATGTAAAAAACTCTCTTCTTTTGGTGTCATAATCGTATAACCACCCGCATTTCCACGAGGAATAATTGTTACTTTTTGAACTTTAGATGCATGTCTTAATTTTAACCCAATTAAAGCATGTCCCGCCTCATGATAAGAAACCACTTGCTTATCATTTTCCGTAATTGTTCTTGAAGTTTTAGCAGGTCCACCAACAACACGGTCAATAGCCTCATCAATATCAGCTAAATCAATAACAGTTTGTCGCTTTCGCACCGCTAATAATGTCGCTTCATTAAGCACATTTTCCAATTGGGCACCACTAAATCCTGGGGTTCGGTCAGCAATCCGATTAAAAGCAATTTTAGCTGATAAATTCTTATTACGAGCATGGAGTCGCAAAATTGCTTCCCGTTCACGAATATCTGGCAATGATAGTTGAATCGTACGATCAAACCTCCCTGGTCTTAAAAGGGCTGGATCTAAAACATCAACACGATTAGTTGCAGCAATAATAATAACACCCGCATTCGTCTCAAAACCATCCATTTCCACTAATAATTGGTTTAAAGTTTGTTCACCAGCTCCTGACCCCATTGATAATGAGCGTTTTCTTCCCACTGCATCAATTTCATCAATAAAAATAATACACGGCGAACTTTTTTTCGCATTATTAAATAATTCTCTAACCCGTGATGCACCCACACCAACAAACATCTCTTCAAATTCTGAAGCAGAAATTGAAAAGAAAGGAACATTAGCTTCACCTGCTACTGCTTTTGCTAACAAGGTTTTCCCTGTCCCCGGAGGACCTTCTAATAAAACCCCTTTGGGTGTTCTTGCCCCCATTTGTGCATACCTTGTCGGATTTTTTAAATAATCAACAATTTCCACTAATTCTTGCTTTTCTTCATTTATTCCCGCCACATCAGTAAATCTAACTTTTGATTCTGTTTGGCGTGCTTTATTTTTCCCCATTGAAAACAAATTCATTCCGCCACCGCCACCAGGAGAACGCATCATTCTTAAAGTAAGAAATATTGATGCTCCAATTAATAATAAGAAAGGTAACATTCGCAATAATTCAGTTCAAAGACTTGATTCATTAGGATTATATACTGTTGGTAATTTACCTTTAAAAATACTACTTACTTCTTCACCATTAAGCAAGTCATTAACTGTTTTTCACATTGAATCAACTAAAACCATTTGAAATTGATAGCGTTGCCCATTATTTAACTTAAAAGTTCCAAATAATGTATAATTTCCTAATGATTGACCCATTTTTCAACTAACAGCAGTAATATTTTGGTTTTTAATTTTACCTTCTTTAAGTCAAATTTTAAGGTCATTAAAATCAGGATACTCATAACCACCTTTTAAAAGGTATCATATTAGAATCCCTAATAATAATGCGAACAGTAAAGTAATAAAAATAAAACCTAAATTTCTTTTACGATTTTGCACAATCTTTTCCTCTCTTCATAATTACTAACTTATTTTAACATAAATCAATTACTTTTGTTTTCCAAATGATTAGCATTAACAGCCATCATTGGAATCGCAATTAATTGTTGATGACAATTATATATTACTGGTCAATTAATTCTTTTCTGAAAACTAATTTTATTGTTAATAAATAACCGATTAATTTTTTGGGTACCATTCTTAGTTTTAATTTTTTCATTAGACGCATTGCATTTAACATAAATCGGAAACTCATCATTAGCAACAAAAAATCCCATTCCTTTGTTTTTACCATTATTTTTTAATTTTAATACTAAATAACGACTTTTAAAATTTTTTAAGTTAGTAATTGTATAACAATAATTATCCTTAATAATTGGTTTACTTAAATATATAAATTCATATTCTTTAATAAAAATTCATTGATCATTTAATTTAATATGAATATTTGGCTTATTACTTTTAAGGACACTATTTAAAATTCTTTTTAAATAATTTTTAGTTACTAATTCATCATCAATTGTTAATAAATATTGATAAATTAACTTTTGTTGTCATTTTTCTTCTAATAATAAAAACGACTTGTAATTGATTTTATCATCAATTGTCATTAACACCAATAATTTTCTTATTTTTTGTTGTTCTTCCTTTAAAAGGATATTTTTCTCATTAATTTCTTGTAATAAGTTATTAATTTCAAGATTTGAAAAACAAGCAATTTTTTTCCGAATAACATTGCGTACATAAATATCCAATTCATTACTAGCATCAACTTGAAAATTTAATTGGTTTTTTTCTAAATAATCAAGAATCATTTGTTTTTTTACTTCTAACATTGGACGAAAAACTATTAAATTTTTAATTTTTCGCTTAAAAGGTAAACCATAATATGAAACTAAACTTTTTCTTTGTTTTTGCAATAAATAAGTTTCTAATAAGTCATTAAATTGATGAGCAATAACAAGATTAAAAATCTTTTGATTTTTTGCTATTTTCATAAAAAAATCATAACGAATTTTCCGAGCTTGATTTTGAAAATTTTCTTTCTGATATTGTTCTGGTTTTACTCGTAAAACAGCATATTCAATATTATTTTTTAAACAATAATTAACAACAATTAATTCATCTTGCAAACTATTAGTTCTTTTTTGATAATTAATATGAACAACAAAAATTTTAAATTCTGCTTGATACAAATTATCTAACAAAAACATACTATCAGTTCCGCCAGAAATTCCTAATAAATATTTTTCTTGAATATCAAGACTTTCATAAAATTTTTTCATAATAACTCCATTTTTAAATTTTTAACATCATAATTATAAAGTAATCAACAAGTAAATTTTTATTAACAGGAAACTTTAATCTTTCTAAACATTCATAAATTACCGTTAAAAAATAATTTTGTTTATTAGCAATTTTGTTAGTAACTTCCTTAATAAATTTTTGTTGCGTAATAAAATATTGTGGAAGTTCTAAAAAACTATCTTTCATTATTAAAATTATTAATTTTCAAAATAAAGATAAATAATTTTTCTCTAATTTATTAATTTTACTAGACAATAAATAATTATCTTCATTATTACGATTAATAAAATTAGTAATAAAATCTAATGCTAGCAATTTGATTTCCAAAAATTTAGCATAATCCACATTCCCAACAATTTCATTTCAATCAAAAAAACAATTACTTATTAACTTAGCATCCTCAAAAGTAACTTTTCATTCATTAATAAGTTTTATCGTCACTATCTCAAAATCAATTGGTAGTAATTTTAAAACTTGACTGCGCGAAATAATTGTTGGTAAAACACGATTAATACTTTTACTAGTAATAATAGCATACGTGTTAATTGGTGGTTCTTCTAAAAATTTCAATAAACTATTATTAGCTTCCAAACTACCATCTTCAATATTTTGAATTAAATAAATCTTTTTATTTGTTACTTCTAACGAAGACAAACTAAATTTACTAATAATTTCACGAACCATTTCCTTTTTTAATTTTTCAGAACATAAATTTAAAATAACAAAATCAGGATAACTATTACTAATTACGCGTTGACAATTATTACATTTCCCCTCACACCAACTAACATCTTCACATACTAAGCGACAAGTTAAATATATTGCTGACTGATAATTAATTTCATCACTATTACTAGCAATAATTAGCGAATGCGGAAACATATTATTAATTAAATAATTTTCAATTGTCGTAATAAATTTTTTTGATAACATCTTAAAATTCAACATTCGTGTATTTAACTCCAATTAAATAGTTTGATTAATAATAGTTTTAAATAAAAAGTAAATAAAAATAAAATTTGTAATACTTAACTAATTAACATTCATATTTAAAGCAAGCAAATGTTTTTGTACTAAAACTCATACTTGTTCAAAAACTATTTTTATATCTGGTTTAGCATTAATTGCTTTAATGCGTTGTGGATTCTGACTAAGTAAAATTCGATATCCTTCATAAACCTTTTGATGAAAGTCTAATTGTTCTAAATCCAAGCGATTTAATTCTGATGTCGCTCTAAAATCTTTAATCCGTTTTAAACCAATTTCTGGTTCAAGATCAAAAAAAATTGTTAAGTCCGGCTTGGCATTACCAATAATAGTATTTTGAATATCATTTAAAGTTATAATACCTAAACCACGACCTAAACCTTGATAAGCTGAAGTTGAATCAATAAAGCGATCACAAATAACAATTTTATTATCTTGCAATGCTGGTAAAATAACTTCAACCGTATGTTGTCTTCTAGCAGCAATATATAACAACGCTTCCGTTCATTTATCCATTTCGGAATTTCCTTTATCTAAAATAATTTCTCGAATTTGTTCCGAAATTTTTACCCCTCCTGGTTCACGAGTTAAAATCACATCATAATTTTCTTGACGCAATTTTTCTTTTAGCATTTGCCCAACAGTTGTTTTTCCCGAACCTTCAGTTCCTTCTAATGATATAAAAAATGGTTTTGAACTCACAATTTTAATTTCTCCTTACGATAATTTTTTTCTACCTTCTAATGACTTTTTAAATGTAAACTGATCAGCATAATGAATTGTTGCTCCTACTGGTAAACCGTGAGCAATTCTAGTAATTGTAACATCAGAATAATTTTTTAATAATTCATTAATGTATTGCGCTGTTAATTCCCCATTAATTGTTGGACTAGTAGCAATAATTATTTGTTGTCACTTTTTATTACTAACACGAGTTAATAATAAATCTAAAGATAAATCATTTGGTGAAATACCTTTTTGTAAATCAATTTCTTGCATCAAAATATGATACATGCCATTAAATAGTTGATGATTTTCTAATGCTCATAAATCTTGTCAATTACTAACAATGCAAAGCACATTTTGTTCCCTTTTCGTATCTTGACAAATCGTACATATTTTTTCATTACTAATATTATTGCATTGCCTACATAATATTAATGAGTCCCGCACTTCTTGTAATGTGGTAACTAAGCTATTAATAAAATCCGATTTTTGCAAAAATATTTGTAAAGCCATCCGTTCAGCATTCTTTTTCCCTATTGCTGGAATTTTTTTTAAAATATCAACTAACTTTTCTAAAATTTCAGGATATTGCATTGTCATTTACTTGATTCTTCTTTAAATTAGTCAATTAAAATAATATTATCAAATAATTCTTGCACCGTTTGATAAACTGAATTATCTAATAACTTCTCTTTGACAATAATATCTTCTTCTTGACGATAATAATCTTTAAAATTAAGCGCATATGGCGTTGGCAACTTATTAGCAATTCGTAATTGATAATATTCTTGGCGAATATATGCTAATTCTGGCGTATGAACCGCCATAATAATTAAATTTTTTGTAAGCAAAATATCTTTCAAAAATTCTTGCATATTTTTAGTAAAACTATAATTATTAATAATTGTTGCTTGGTGTTCAATAGGACAAGATAAAATAATTGCCCCCTTCATGGCAGCGACAATTGTTGTATCAACTAACATTTTAGCAATCTTCTGAAATGAACTATGAGTTAAATACTCATTAACCAAATTTCAACGATTACTATATTCTGTTCTTAAATACTTATCAGCTTGCGATAAAACATTAAGATAATCCATGATTTCTCAAATAAAAGGTTTATTAATAAAACTAATATTATTAGTTTCAGAAACATTTTCATCTTTTTCATCTTGATTTTCACTATCATTTTGTGGTATAATTATTTTATTGGTCTCTGGTTTTAAATCATCAATGGCTACTGATAACTCAGAATCATTTAATGTTAATGATTCTTTTTTATTGTCAACTTGCTGACTTTCAACAGTAGTAATTATTTCATCAGGATGACTAACCTCAGTCGTTACTATTGAAGCCATATTTTGAAAGTAATTCATATTTTTAAACGAAGCAATTTCAAAATACATTATTGCATTGTTACTAAAACGATAATTATTTAACGCCTCTAAGTAATTTTCAATAATTTTCAATAATTGTTCTTGTGTCAAAATATTAAACGGTAATGAATCATCAGGATCTAAAATCATTAATATTTCTTTGTTAGTAGTACCTTTATAAATAATAATTTCTTTACAAATATTAATTAAATCAATTGTTAAATTATTAATATCAACACCAACTTGAAGAAAATTATTAATAGTTTGCAAAACTTTTAATGTCTTATTGTTAATAATATCTAACAAAAACGCAATTTTTTCAGCTTTACTTGGAATCATAAAAAGCATATTAACACTTGCTAAGTTAACAACTTCACGATTATATGCAATTACTTGTTCTAAAATACTTAATGAATCACGAACGGCTCCCGAACTTAAAAGCGCAATTTGTTCTAAACCATCTTTTTCATAAGGAATTTGTTCTTGTTCTAACACTGTTATTAAATTTTGCACTAAATTATTTTTATTAACTAATTTAAAATCAAATTTTTGACAGCGAGAAACAATTGTTAAAGGAATTTTATATACTTCTGTCGTTGCTAAAATAAAAATCGCATGTCGTGGTGGTTCTTCTAATGTTTTTAATAAAGCATTAAAAGCACTAATCGTTAACATATGAACTTCATCAATGATATATACCTTATATTTACAAAGGGATGGTAATAACGATATCTTTTCTTTTAATTCTCTAATTTCATAAACACCATTATTTGAAGCACCATCAATTTCTAATAAATCAAGACAAGAATTATTATTAAAACTTTCACAAATATAACATTCATTACAAGCTTCACCATTAATTATTTTTAAACAATTAACAGTTTTAGCAAATATTTTAGCAATTGAAGTCTTACCAACCCCTCTTGGTCCACAAAGCAAATAAGCATGACTAAACTTATCATTAATAATTGCATTTTGTAACGAAGTTACAATTTGATTTTGACCAATAATTTTGCTAAATTTATTGGGACGATATTTTCGATATAGCGTTAAATATTTCATTTAGTAATCCACCCTTATACTTATTAAGATTATAGTCTCAATAAAATTATATAATATTATGGCAGTCAAAAAAATTTTATTTACAATTATTATTATTAATTTTTACGAACTTCTTGAAAAAACCTTTGTAAAATTTGTTTTACTGGCAATTCTAATAACCCTTTATCATATGAAGCCTGATGATTAAATTTATTTTTATCTAATAATTGATTTTGTGAAACAACAGTACCAAACTTAGGGTCACTAACAGCAAAAAAAACTTTTTTTATTCGCGACTGCAAAATTGCTCCTGTACACATTAAACACGGTTCTAAAGTTGAGTATAAAACACAATCATTTAGTCTTCATTGACCTAATGTTTTAGCGGCATTAGCAATAGCAATCATTTCCGCATGCTCCAACGGATTATTATTAACTTCTTTAGAGTTATAACCTTGACCAATAATACTACCATTCGCATCAACAATTACTGCTCCAACTGGAACATCGCCATTTTGATATGCGATTTTAGCAAGGGATATGGCTACTTTCATATATTTAATATGTGGCATTTTTTTACTCCTATTTTATTAATTTATTTTAGCATAAAAAAATACCACTACACATAGCACTTTTCCTTATGGCTGCTACTTTCGTCCTGACCAGATTCAGAGGTTACTATTGTAATGGTTATGTTAATTATAATACATAATTAGGAAAAATAGCAATAAATTTTAAAATCTTTAATCTAAATTATCAATTAAATCCAATCAATAAAACAAAATTGTAAAAAAAGATGTTTCACGTGAAACATCTTTTTTCCTTAAACGGTAATCTTTTCTAATCCTCCTAAATACTTTTGCAATATCTTAGGAATCACAACCGTTTTACCATCAGATTGATAATTATTTTCTAAAATTGCCGCTACCAAGCGATCAACTGCTAATCCCGAACCATTTAATGTATGAACTAACTTAGCATTATCTTGTGACTTTGCTTTATAACGAATTTTTCCTCTTCGGGCTTGAAAATCTTCACAATTAGAACAAGAAGAAATTTCACGATATTTATTTTGTGAAGGCATTCAAACTTCAATATCATAAGTTTTTGCAGCACTAAATCCTAATTCACCCGTACAAAGTTCAATAACGCGGTATGGTAGTTCTAAAAGTTCTAAAATTTTACAAGCATCATTAGTTAACTTTTCTAATTCATCATATGACTGTTCTGGTTTAGTAATTTTAACTAACTCAACTTTATGAAATTGATGCAAACGAATTATTCCCCGCGTATCTTTACCAGCTGCTCCCGCTTCAGAACGATAACAAGTGGTGTAAGCACAATATTTTAATGGTAACTTATGACCATCAATAATTTCATCTTGATATAAATTAGTTATTGGTACTTCTGCCGTAGGAATTAAATAATAATCTTTTTCTTGTAATTGAAATAAATCTTCTTTAAATTTAGGCAGATTTCCCGTAGTAATTAATGAATTTGCATTAACAATTGTTGGTGGAATAATTTCCTCATAACCAGATTGATAATGAACATCTAACATTAAATTAATTAAGGCACGAACTAAGCGGGCACCAGCGTTTTTATAAATAACAAAACGACTACCAGTTATTTTTGTTGCCCGAATAAAATCAATAATATCTAATTCTTTTGCAATATCTCAATGCGGATGCTTTGATTTTAAAGCCTTGTTTTCATTTCATTTTTTAACTTCAACATTATCGGCTTCACTTATCCCAATGGGAACAGTAATTTCAGGAATATTTGGTGTTTTTAATAACAAATCCTTAATTTCACTTTCAACAACTAGTAATTGCTGTTTTAATGTTTCAATTAATAACTTATTACTTCCCAAATCTTCTTTTAAGACTTCAATTTCATTAGTTTTCTCTTTTTGTATTAATGACGCGATTAATTTTGATTGTTTATTATGTTCTGCTTGGTTTTGCTCTAATTTAGTAATAATTTGTTTGCGTTCCATATTTAATTGTTTAACTTTTTTTAAATACAAAAAATCAGCATTTCTGGTTGTTAAACTTTTAATAACTTCATCAATATTTTCTGATAAATAATTTATATCAATCATTTTAACAAACCCTTTCTTATTTAAAGAATAATTCTAGTTAACAGAAATAATAGCACTAGTTTTTATCTTTTGTTCTGTTTTTAACTTAATTAGTTTAACACCACTACTATTTCTTTGAGAAATTTTCATTTCACTCAAATTAACACGAATCCCAATACCATTATTCGTAACAATTAGCATCTCTTCATTACCTTTAATAGCTTTAATCGTAACAATATCACCCGTTTTAGAAGTTAATTTCATTGCTTTAACACCCTTAGTAGCTCTTTTTGTTAAACGAAATGACTGCAAAGGCGTTATTTTACTTAAACCATTTTCAGAAATAGTAATAATATTACTTCCCGTCGCACTAGTACAACCCCCTATAACAAAGCAATCATTATCTAACATAATTCCTTTAATTCCTGTGGCTTTTCTTTGTAATAAACGAATTTCCTTTTCATTAAAATGAATTGCTTTACCATTACTAGTAGCAATAATAATTTTCGTATCACCAGTTGTTAATAAAACTTCAACAAGACTATCATTAGTTTTAAAATCAATTGCAATTTTACCTGTTTTACGAATTGAATCAAACTCACCAATAGCAGTGCGTTTCACAATCCCATTTTTAGTAATAAAAAATAAATACTGTTTACTATTTTCTGAATTTACGGCAATTAAAGTTTTAATTTTTTCTTTTCGTTCAATATTAATTAGATTAATAATTGGCGTTCCTCTTGCTACGCGTGAAAAACTACTAATTTCATAAGCTTTTAAACGATATACTTTACCGACATCACTAAAAAACAAAATATCATCGTGCGTATTAGCAATAATAATTATTCTGGTATCATCAGTTTCACCTAAATTTATTGTATTAACACCCGTCCCACCGCGTTTTTGAGTACGATATTCATCTAAATTTAATCGCTTAATATAACCATTTTCAGAAAAAATAATAACTACCGGTTCATTTTTAATTAGCGATATTTCATCAATGGTAATATCCTCTTCATCACTAGTAATAATTGTTCTTCGCGGATCACCATAATTATTTTTAATTGTTATTAACTGCTTACTAATAATTTTTGTTTGTTCACTGACATCTTGTAAAACTTTTTGACATTGAGCAATCTCATCATTTAATGTTTGTAATTCTTCTTCTAATTTAACTTGTTCTAAACCAGTTAATCTTTGCAAACGCATTTGTAAAATCGCTTGAGCTTGAATTTTACTTAACGCAAATTCACTAACTAATTTGTCAATTGCTTCTGTTGGTGCATTTGTTTTTTTAATTAAACGAACAATAGCATCAATATTAGATAAAGCAATAACTAATCCTTCACAAATATGAGCACGGTCTTGATTTTTTTGTAATTCAAACTTAGTTTTTCGAACTAAAACAACAAATTGATGTTCTAAATATGCTTGTAAAATTTGTAATAAATTCATAAGTTTGGGACGACCATTATTTAAAGCAATTAAATTAATTGAATGTGTTGATTGTAACGGTGTCATTTTATATAACTTATTCAATAAAATTTTGATACTAACATCATTTTTTAATTCCATTACTACTCTAATCCCTTCGTGATTAGATTCATCGCGTAACGCATAAATACCTTGAATTTCTTTATTTTTTACTAAGTGCGATATTCTTTCAATTAAGCGAGTTTTATTTAATTGATAAGGAATTTCATTAATAATTAAAGCTTTACGACCATTTTTAAATGTTTCTTCACTTACTTTTCCCCGTACCGTAATCGTATCACGACCTGTTAAATAGGCTTTTTTAATTCTTTGATTACCAATAATACTTCCTCCCGTGGGAAAGTCTGGTCCTTTAACAATATCTTGCGAAATTAATTGTTCAATTGTAACCTGAGGATTTTCCAACACATAAATTAAAGCATCAATAACCTCATTTAAGTTATGTGGCGGAATATCCGTTGTAATACTAACAGCAATTCCTTTTGAACCATTAACTAGTAAGTTAGGAAAAGATGCTGGTAATACTTTCGGTTCTCGTTCGGTACTATCATAATTATCAACAAAATCAACTGTATCCTTATTCATATCGCTTACTAATTCATTAGCTAATTTACTCATTCGTGATTCCGTATAACGCATCGCGGCTGGATTATCGCCATCAATTGAACCAAAATTTCCTTGACCATCAACTAACGGATAGCGTGATGAAAATTCTTGTGCCATTCTGACCATTGAATAATACACAGCAGTGTCACCATGCGGGTGATATTTCCCAATAATTTCTCCCGTAATTCGGGCTGATTTTTTATATGGTTTGTCATAAGTTATTCCTAAATCATACATAGCATATAAAATTCGGCGATGCACTGGTTTTAAACCATCACGAACATCAGGAATCGCTCGGGAAACAATAACTGACATTGCATATTCTAAAAAGCTTTCTTGCATTTCTTTACTAATATCAATATCTTTTATATTATGTTGCTTATCTAAATTCATTTATTTCACCTTCCTAAATGTCAAGACGCTTAACATACTGGGCATTCTCTTCAATAAATGTTTTTCGCGGTTCTACTTGTTCACCCATTAACATAATAAAAGTCATATCAGCAATACTAGCATCTTCAATTGTTACTTTTAGTAACTGGCGATTTTCAGGATTCATTGTCGTACTTCATAATTGTTCAGCATTCATTTCTCCAAGTCCTTTATATCTTTGAATACTAAATTTTTGATCATCTTTTAATGATTTTTTAAAATTTTCTAATTCTTGATCAGAATATACATAATTACTCTTTTTACCAACTTGGATTTTATATAGTGGGGGTTGTGCAATATACACACAACCAGCGACAATTAATTCGTGCATATAACGATAAAAAAATGTTAGTAATAGCGTTCTAATATGAGCACCATCAACATCAGCATCCGTCATAATTATTACCTTATGATATCGTAACCGGTCAATATTAAAATCTTTATTAACACCACAACCTAATGATGTTATCATTGTTAAAATTTCATCATTTTCTAACACCCGTTCAATTCTTGCTTTTTCAACATTAAGAACTTTACCTTTTAATGATAAAATAGCTTGAAAATTACGGTCTCGCCCCATTTTCGCAGTACCACCAGCCGAATCACCTTCAACCATATAAAGTTCACTAATCTTAGCATCATTACTACTACAATCAGCTAATTTACCTGGTAGTGGTGCCACATCAAGTAAATTTTTCTTACGAGTAATTTCACGAGCTTTTCTTGCTGCCATTCTTGCTCTAAAAGCTAATAATGTTTTTTCTAAAATATTTTTCGCAATTTGTGGATTTTCCATTAGAAAATTTTTAATAACATTACCAATCGCATTAGAAACTATTTGTCTAGCGACTTTATTACTTAATTTAGCTTTTGTTTGTCCTTCATATTGTGGATCAGATATTTTAAGAGAAAGTAAAGCAACTAAACCTTCTTTTAAATCATCTCATAATAATTTTTCTTCATTACCTTTAATATACTTATTATTTAATGCATATTTATTTATTTCTCTTGTTAGTGCCAACCGTAATCCTTCTTCATGGGTTCCACCTTCAGAAGTATTAATGTTATTACAAAAAGAATATAACTGCGTATGATATGTATCATTATATTGCGCAGCAAATTCAATATGAGTATCATCATATTGGTAATCACTATAAATTATTTCCTTATGAATAACAATGCGGTCACTATTTAAATCAGCAACATAATCACGAAGACCATTAAAATATTGAAATACTACTTGGCGTTGTGCTTTTTCATCAATAAGAATAATTTTTAAACCCTTATTTAAAAATGCTAATTGTTTTAATCTCGTTTTTAAAGTTGTGTAATTAAATGACTGACCTTCATCAAAAATACTAATGTCCGGCATAAAACGAACAACCGTTCCTCTTTTGTCAGTTGTGCCCATAATTTTTAAAGCTTCTTTGATTTTTCCTCCATTATGAAATTTTAAATCATAAATATTACCATCACGATATACCGTAACATATAAATAACTACTTAAAGCATTAACAACCGATGCTCCCACACCGTGAAGACCACCAGATAATTGATAGGTTTGACCATCAAACTTACCACCAGCATGCAAAACAGTAAATACTGTTTCTAAAACAGAAATTTTACTTTTAGGATGAATATCAACTGGAATTCCCCGACCATTATCTTCAATAATAATTTCATTATCATTTAACAAAGTAATTTTAATTTCGTTACAATAGCCACCCATAACCTCATCAATTGAATTACTAATAATTTCTCATGCTAAATGATGTCATCCTTCTTTAGAAATATTTCCAATATACATTCCCGGTCGTTTACGAACTGCTTCTAAACCTTCTAAAATTTGAATTGAAGATGCATCATATTTTCTTTTCAACACTAAAATCTCTCCTATCACACATTGATGTTTTTACTACTATAAATTTACACCGAATATAACTAATTATACCACTTTTAAGGACATTTAGGAAATACAAACAAAGCCACAAGTATAAAAAATTATATATCACAATAAAAATGTCTTAAAATAGTCTTAAAAATTAAAAATGCGGATTCATAACATAAAATTTATAAACTCGCATTTTTAATTTTTTAACTAATAAGTTCGAATTGGTAAGACTAACTGTAATAATGTTGGATCTTCATCACTAGTAATAATAATTGGTTTATCTTCGGTTGTTAAATTAATATTTAAATCACTAGTCTTAAAAGCTCTAATCGCATCAAGCATATACTGTGAGCGAAACGCAATATTCATTATCTCACCAGATAACTGAAACTTGCTTAAATGCTCATTAGAATTACCAATCTCAGTAGAACTAGACTCCACCTTAATTTTATCATTACTAATATTTAACTTAATTGTAGTATTACTAATTTCGTGACTTAATACACTAGCACGATCAATGGCATTTAATAAATCACGATTATTAATCACAATCTTACTATTATAACTTTCAGGAATAATTTTATTAATATTAGGATACTTACCATCAATAATTTTTGATTGTAAAATTGTATTATTAATCTTAAAAACAACATTTCTTTCATTAATAATTATCGTAACATCATTATTATTTTTTTCACTAATCTTATTTACTTCTTGAATTACCTTTCCTGGAATAATAACTTCATAATCATCCTTACTATAATACGGAAAATTTATCTCTTTACTAGCTAACCGAAATGAATCAGTAGCTGTAACCTTTAATTTTCCCTTACTAAACAAAAAATGAATCCCTGTAAAAATAATATTTCTCTCTTGTTCATCAATTGCAAATCCAACTTGATTAACAATTGCTTTTAAAACGCCATCACTAATAATAAATTCTTGCCCTCTAGTATCAAATAAAATTTTAGGATACTGATTAACATCTAAGGTATTTAATTGTGAATCAAAATTATTCGCATTAATACGAATTACACTACCTTCAACAACTTCAATACGAATAATTTCACTTTCAATTTTTCGAATTACTTCACTAACAAATCGCACTTTAATTAAAGTTTTTCCTAACTCTTCAATTTGTAATCTACTTTCATTAACTTTAATTTCAACTTGCATTGATAACGTTCCCGAAGAACCAATTAAAACTAACTTATCAGGTTTAACTTCAAATAATAGACCTGTTAATGCTGGTAATGGTGATTTATATGATATGATTCGTGAAATTTTATTAATTTCATTTAATAATCTTGTGCGAGAAATAGTAATAATCATTTAGAGTGACTCCTTATATATTATATTTATATTTATTGTAGTATTAGTAGTATACTGTGGACAATGTGGATAACTTCCAAATACCGCTAACTATTTTATAGTATCATACATTTTTAGTGTTAATAATTTGTTGACAATTTTGTTAATAACTTTTTTGCTTTAAAAAATTTTATCCTTGACATTTAGCAATTAGCAAATGAACTACTTTAGCAAATTCTTTATTATTTTTAATTAAAATCTCAATTTTTTGACAGGCATTCATTACCGTTGAGTGGTCTTTACCACCAAATTCAATCCCAATCCGTGAAAACGGTTCATCAATAAGCGTTCTTGCTAAAAACATTGCTAAATGACGGGCAACGGTAATGTTTGCAACTCTAGTTTTACTAATCAGCAACTTAACAGGAATATTATAATATTCGGCAACAATTTGTTTAATTTTTTTAATAGTAATTTTTTCTCGCTTGTCAATAATAATATTTGAACTTTTAAATGCTTCTTTAACATCTTCTAATTCAATTATTTTTTCAGCACTAATGTTCATTACTGAGAAGAAAATCATCCGATTTAAAGCTCCTTCTAATTTCCGAACATCAGTATTAAAATTTAAGGCAATAAATTCTAAAACTTCTTTGGCAAAAACCGTTGCATTATAATTAACTTCTTTAACTTTTAGGTTTAAGATATTTAAGGCTGTTTCAAAATCAGGAGCATCTAAACAAACACTTAATCCGCTTTGAAATCGTGATACCATCCTTTGTTCAAAACCATCTAATTCATCAGGATATTTATCAGAAGTTAGAATAATTTGTTTATTGTCATCAATAAAACGATTAAAAATATTAAAAAAGATTTCATTAGTTTTGTTTCTTTTCGCTAATAATTGAATATCATCAATTAATAATACTTGATAATTATTAAAAGAATCCTTAAAATCTTCAATTGCATCAATCCCATGATTATATATTTCTAAAAACATACGACCAAATTCTTCTGAGGATAAGTAGCGAATTTTAATATTAGGATTATTTTTAATAATTTCATTTTCTACAGCGTGTAATAAATGTGTTTTACCTAGTCCTGAATTTCCATAAATAAATAATGGGTTTCAACTAACACCAAGATTTTTAACAACAGCTAATGATGCTTGATAAGCATCTTGATTACAAGCTCCTTTAACAAAGTTAGTAAAGGTAAATTTTTTTTTATTACTTTTTAAATTATCGTCACATTCATCATATTGTTGATGAGGCATATTTTCAATTTCATATTGTTCAAGAAATTTAACACTTAGCGGGCGATTACTAACTTGATTAATAATAATTTGAATTTTATTAGTTAAATTTTTTGTTAAAATTTCTTTTGCAAAACCACTCCGAACTAAAATGATACATTCATTATTATTAGTAATTGAATGAATATTAGTATTTTTAATATAAGTATTAAAAATAATTGGATCAATTGTTTCACCCATTAATTTTGTTTTAACTTGCTCTCACATTTTTTTATGATTCA